>JAEYCB010000038.1 GCA_023404345.1 Bacillota bacterium | reverse complement strand
GTCAAAAACCCTTTTGGGAGGTTCGGAGGGCCGCAGCCCTCCGAGCTGCATTCCGAATCCAGCGACATGTGCGGTGGATTCGGATGCCTTGCGTAGCAAGGTTTCCTTACGACGTCCGCCGCCCGGCGCAGCCGAAGGCGGAGTAGGCGGACGGCGCAAGCCTGGCGGAAAAGATCGCCGCAGGCGAGCTTTTTCGACACACTGACTGGGAGGGCAAATGCCCTCCCAGTTCATTATTTCTGAGATTATTCAGCGTTCCGAGACCGTGGTCTCTGCCCCCATGCTTACCTTTCCGTCATCCGCCTGAGGGCTCTGCGAACCTGCGGGAATGCCATTACCACTGCGCAGATCGCCATATCCACGAACACAAATGAATTATACGACACCGAGTACACAAACGGCGACAGCCCGCTTCCCGCGGCATACTCTGCAAAGAATACCACGCCCGTAAACGTGTGGCACACGAAGCGTCCCACAGCGGCCAGCGCCATACCGGCGAGCCATCCCCAGCTGTCGGGTAGCTTGCGGGCGACTGCGGCCAGCGCGATGCACGCGAACGCCAGCGGATAGTCGAGAATCGCCTGCACGGGCGTGACAATCCACGGGTCCTGAATCATCTGAAGCAGACCATAGGCCACACCCACCACCAGGCCCGGCGCAAGACCGTAGCTGTAGGCAAACGCAATGATCGGCAGCAGCGAGGCCGCCGTGACCGCGCCGCCCTGCGGCAGGTCAAACAGCTTGATGTAGCTCAGCACGAAGGCCAGCGCCAAGCACAGCGCGGCATTGGCCAGCATGCGGGCAGTCCAGCGGACGCGTCCGCGCGCGATGATCAGCAGCACCACGGCCAGCGCGGCCAGTGCACCTGCCAGGATCCACCCGGTCAGGCTTACGTCGGCAAACTCGAAACTCATGGAAAACCAACCTCCTTTTTTTGCCGCACGCCGCCCCAGGTCATCAAAAAACGCCGCCCCAAAAGGGAACGGCGTAGCTGCTTTCGTTTCTCTGCGCTTCCCTACGGTAGAATTACCTACATCAGGTTCAAAGGGACCGGCCCAAAGGCCATCTCAGCATTTCTGCGCCCCCAGCGGTTATGCGGTTACGGGTATCATACCGCCCGTTGCCGTGTTTGTCAATAGGCGTTTTTGGTGATACAATGGTCCCATCTTTCCATCGGAGGCGATTTTCATGCCCACCTGTTATATCGTCGGTGCAGGCGATTTTACCCCACGCGGCTTTGTACCTGCCGCCGGCGATCTTGTCATCGCCGCCGACGGCGGCTATCGCGCGCTTCATTCCCTAGGCTATATTCCTGATCTCCTTCTGGGCGATTTCGACTCTTTGGGCGATGTCCCCCTCCCCGACGATCTGCCAATTCTGCGTTTTCCTTCCCGCAAGGATGATACTGACACCGGTCTGGCGCTGCACCATGGACTGGAGCGCGGTTTTCGAACCTTTGCACTCTACGGCTGCGCCGGTGGGCGGGTGGATCACCTTCTTGCCAATCTGCAAAGTATGGCGCGCGTCAGCCGTATGGGAGCAGCGGTGCGTCTGGCCGCTCCCGAATACGATGCCTGGGCCCTGACGGACGGCACGCTTACCCTGCCAAATCGGCCGGACGGCACGCTGGTCAGCGTGTTCTGCCACGGCGAGCAGGCCGAAGGCGTCACGCTTACGGGCCTTAGCTATCCGTTATCCGATGCCGCGCTCACCTGTGATTTTCCTCTTGGGGTAAGCAACCGCCGTCTGGACGGTCAAATCGCGACGGTCTCGGTCCGCTGCGGCACGCTGCTGATTCTCCAAGGCACTTGATCCCCCTTGCCATTCCCTGCTGGATGCGGTATCATAGAGGCTCCCCCGAATTTCTTTATTAGGAAAGGACGGTATATCACCCATGACTGATGAACGCAAAACTCTTCAAGAAATGACCTCCGACACGCCGGAGCGTGAAAAGCGCGACCGCAAGAACTGGGTGGCCTTTGTCGAAAGCGACGTGGTCAATTTTCTCCAGCTCAATGACATTGAGAAGATGACCATTGACGACGGTGAAGGCAACAAGGCTAAGCTCACCCGCCGCAAGGATGGCAGCGTGTACGTGGAGTGCACCAGCTCCAACGTGCTGTAGGGAGCGCCCATGAACCATTTTTTTGCCTATCTGGACCGCCTTAAGCTTATCCGGCGCTGGGGACTGATGCGCAACACCGTGCCCGAAAATGACATGGAGCACAGCATGCAAACGGCGCTGATCGCACACGGGCTGGCAGTGCTGGGCAAGACGCGGCATCAGCGGGATATCGACCCTGCGCATGTAGCTGTAATGGCCCTCTATCATGACGTGGGAGAGGTGATTACCGGCGATCTGCCCACGCCCGTCAAGTACAAAACGCCCGGCATCCAGGACGCATATGCGGCGGTGGAGGCAGATGCGCGCTCACAGCTGATGGACATGCTCCCGGAAGATATGCGTCCTGCTTTCAAGCCCTTTGTCGATCCCAATCAGACGACCTATGAATGGCGGCTGGTAAAAGCGGCGGACCGCATCAGCGCTTACCTCAAGTGCATTGAGGAAGAAAAGATGGGCAACATGGACTTTGCGCATGCCAAACTGACCATTTATGACAGTATCAATCAGAATTCTCTGCCAGAGGTGCATGAATTCATGCGCGAATTTGTCCCCTCCTTTAGTTTAACACCCGACGAGCTCAGCCGCCTCTGATGATGAGATTCTGGGCTTTCCTGAACTATGCACAGTTTGCGCCGTTTCTCCGTTCAAAGGCTGCTTCATTGAGTGGATGGCTTCCCTCGTGAGCGATTGTTCCAATAGGCGTCTACCCCTTAAAAACGCCCAAAAAGCCCCTCCTGCCTTGCAGGGGCTTTTTTGCCTGTTCCGTTTATGAAATTTTGTTTTTCTTTTGTTTTGGCCTTCCGGATACGCGGGCGCTATCCCTCGTCATCCATCAGGCCCAGAATTACATCTGCGCTCACACGGTAGAATCCGCAAAGCGTGATCAGATGGCGCAGCGGCAGCTCATTAATCCCATTTTCATACCGGGAATAGACCTGCTGCGTGGTGCCAAGCACCAGCGCTACATCGGATTGCTTCAAATCTTGTCCCTCACGCAGTTCACGCAATTTTTCATAATACGGCTTCATTGGCATGCACCTCTTGTGGAAGAAGATGATCGCGCATTTTGTGTACAATTATTATACGTGAAAACTTTTCCCAGCGCAAGCCAATCTACTATTTTTTTACTGTACAGACGGGTTACTCCCGTTCCATGATCATCACCCGCACACCGGGCAAGAGCTGACTCAGTGTTTCGGCGATGCCGCGGGCTTGCCCGCCACCGCCCAGTACCACCTGGCGCGCGCCACAATCAGCGGCGTAGTTGGCAATGGCAGTTACCGGCACATTGGAGGTCAGCACACACATTTCCGCGCCTGCCTCACCGGAGAGAGCGTAAAGGTAATCCAGCGCCTGTGCATTGATGGCGGGCTCACCAATAGGTGCCGCATCAGGGTTGACCACATGCAGCACCTTCACCGGCCGTCCTTCGCGCAGGGCCATGTCTACCCCCTCGCGGATGAGCCGCGCGCACGCATGCTGGAGCGTCACCAGCACCAGAACCGGCTCCTTTTCCAAACCGCCCGCCTCCTTTCCTTCCGTATGCTCCCTGTGCGCCGCTTCACGCTCTCCAGATGCCGCTGACCATCTTGTCGTTGCTTTCCACCCGCACACGGCTTCCAATGGGCATCTCCGGTGCGGGCTTCTCGTCGTCATAGTAAAACAGTCGGTCATCCTCCTCCTCGCCGGAGCCTAGGTTGACCATCATCGCGTGACACCACAAGCCGTCGCGCTCGCACAGTTCCGGGGAAAAGCTGGTCAGCACACCCACCGTTTCGCGCTTGCGGCCGTGCAGCATCAGCTCTACATGGCGCAGATAGTCGTGCGCGGGCTTGGCCCATACGCCATAAAGGAACAGAAACACCCCGCCGCCCAGGATGGTCAGCGCTGCCGTAGCCATCCATAGCGTGTCGCTGCGCTGCATGCGGCCCAGCACAAACAGCGCAATTCCCACTGCCAACCCCAGCACCAGCGGCAGCAACGTCAGGCGCAGCCGCTTTTGCCACAGACAGCGCGCCTGCACCTCGTCCTCACGCGTATACATCATTCCGCCTCACTTTTCATCCTTGGTGTGGATGTGCTGCATCAGTTTGATTGTCACGTAAAACAGCGTCAGCACCACAAACACACCCGCAAGGCCCGCTACCGTCGTCACCAGGCCCTTTGCCATCAGGCTCATGCCTGCCAGACCTGCATTCGTCATCGTCATGCCCTCCTTCTTACCAGATACCGCCCAGCAGCATGCTCACCAGCGAAATCACCATGCCGCCCGCTACGATGGAACCCAGCTGGCCGGACACGTTGGCGCTGATGGACTGCATCAGGATAAAGTTGTAGGGGTCCTCCTCCTTGGCCATCTTCTGGATAACCCTCGCACTCATGGGGAAAGCGGAGATACCTGCCGCGCCCACCATGGGATTGATTTTCTTCTTGCGAAATACGTTGAGCGCCTTGGCAAACAGCACACCGCCCGCCGTGTCAAACACGAAGGCGAACAAGCCCAGAGCCAGAATCAGCAGCGTATCCACGCGGAGGAACTTGTCGGCCACCATCGTGCCGCCGATGGTGATGCCAAGCAAAATGGTCACCAGGTTGGCCAGCTCGTTCTGGGCAGTCTTGCTCAGGCGATCCAGAACGCCGCACTCACGGATGAGGTTGCCAAACATAAGGCTGCCTACCAGCGGGGCGCTCATGGGCACGATGATGCCCGCAACAGCCGTCACAATGATGGGGAACAGGATCAGCGCCAGCTTGCTGGCCCGCTCCTCGTTGTAATCCATGCGGATCATGCGTTCCTTTTTGGTGGTCAGTGCACGGATGACCGGCGGCTGAATCACCGGCACCAGCGACATGTAGCTGTACGCAGCCACGCTGATGGGCGCCATGTAGTCCTTGAGGTCAAAATGGTTCGCCACATACAGTGTGGTAGGTCCGTCGGCCGCACCAATGATGCCGATAGCACTGGCCAGGCGCAGGAT
The DNA here is from genome assembly GCA_023404345.1 of Bacillota bacterium. Classification (GTDB taxonomy): domain Bacteria; phylum Bacillota; class Clostridia; order Christensenellales; family Aristaeellaceae; genus Limiplasma. Next base: position 12,214 of record JAEYCB010000038.1, on the reverse strand, counting down.
CAGGCTTTCGTTGCCGGCGGTTTCCGGCAGCACCACGGGGATCAGCGCCAACGACAGCAAAAACGTAGCGAAGATGCCGAACTGCGCCGCTGCACCGAAGAAGATCATTGACGGGTCCTTCAACAGCGGCGAGAAGTCGATCATCGCGCCCACGGCAATAAAAATCAGAATCGGGAACAGCTCGTTAGCGATGCCCGCGTTAAACAGTACACTCAAGAAGCCGCTTTCGCCCAGCACGCTGGCCGCGGCTTGCCCGCTCACGGCGTCGATCACGGGCGGCAGGTTGGCCAGGATCGCACCAAAGCCAATCGGCAGCAGCAACGTCGGCTCATAGTCCTTTTTGATTGCAAGATAGATCAGCACTCCGGCGATGACAAACATCACCAGCGTTTTCAGTCCCTCCACGGAAAACAGATACGTCACGCCCGAAAACAGCTCACCCAGAATCAGCCCGATATCCAAGGCGGTTCCTCCCCTTTTGTTGATCTTCTTTCATTGCTTGCGCACCCGCGAATCAGATTTCATTATATCATTGCAGGTCTGCAAAGTCAAAGCACCTCTGCTTCAAAACCGCTTTCTTGGCGCTCTCTTGACACCCCGTTTTGTGCGGTGCTTATCGACGGAATGAGGGGTTCCCTGTAGTCCTCTTTTGGGGGCCGTCTGGGAAAGCGCACCAGTAAAATCTTCTTTGCGAGACTCCTTACATTATTTACAACCCGGGAGCTCCACAGGGACGAAAAGAAGACGACCTCAACCTGACGGAAAAGGCTGGCAGCACCGAACTTTTTCGACAAGCTGAAAAACCGCCGGGCCTCCCGATGCCCAGCGGTTTGATTTCCTAATATCTATCCCGTATCAGTACGCGGTTTTTTCCTCAATCTCCGTATACGCCTCAAACAGCTCAAGGCAGCTTTCCCGCTCAAATTCGCTCACGGTAAGCAAATCAGCCTCACCCGCCAGGTACTCGTAGAACACCTCGTCCCGAAAGCCGATCTCATCTGAATCTTCGCGCGTGCAACCATAGTATACCGTGCCAATGTTAGCCCAAAGCGTGGCTCCCAGGCACATGGGACAAGGCTCGGCAGTAGTATACAATTCACATCCGGCCAGATCAAAGGTACCCAGGTTTTTACACGCGTCACGGATGGCCTCCATCTCGCCATGACAGGTGGGGTCCTGGTTGACCACCACGCGGTTGTGTCCACGCCCCACGATCTCGCCGTTCTTGACAATCACTGTACCGAACGGCCCGCCATCTCCGGCCTCGATCCCCGCGTACGCCTCCTCAAGCGCCGCCTGCATGAATGTCTCCTGCGGTCCGGCCTCCGCGCTGCCCGCTTCCTCAACAGAGGCCCCCTCTGAAGCCACCGCCACTCCCGCCAGCATCCAAACCAGCGTCAACATCAGCGCGCCAGCGCGCATCCAGCTCCATTTTTTCATCATCAGGCCTCCCGAAGTCCTTTTATCACTTCATCCATTTGCGTGCGCTGACTGTCTGCGGCGCAATGCCGGGCATCATGGTCACGCTACGGTTCTTGATTACATTGAGTACCAGCCCGATACCGGCCATGTTGGTAACCAGGTTGCTCCCTCCGTAGCTGAGGAACGGCAGAGGAATGCCCGTAACCGGCATCAGCCCGGTTGTCATGCCCACATTTTCAAATACATGGAACAGCAGCATTGCCATTACGCCGATAATCACCATCTGTCCGAAGCGGTCCATGGTGTAACGCGCCAGATAGAGCATGCGCAGAATGATCAGCAGGTAGACCAGAATCACCATCGCACAGCCCACGAACCCGAATGCCTCTCCAATGGTAGAAAAGATGAAGTCCGTCCAGTCCTCCGGCACATAGTCCAGCTGGCTGAAAGCGCCCTGCACGAACATACCGCGTCCGCTGAGCCCTCCCGAACCGATGGCAATTTTGGAGTTGGTCACCTGATAAACTGCGCTTTCATCCACCAGCGAGGGGTCAATAAAGCTAAGGATGCGTTCCAAACGATAGCTGTCCGATCCGGTGGCCATCAGATATCCATAGAGCAGGGCGAGCACAACAACGCCCATCGCGATAGCGCCACCCATGAGCTTGAGGCGCATTCCGCCGAAGTACATCATCACCCCAAACAGGAAAACCATTACCAATACGCTGCCCATCTCGCCCTGGGCCAACGTAAGAGCCCAGGGAATGCCCATCAGCACCGCCAGCTTCACCGCGCCGCGCAGATTGCCCATGGGGTCGGTTTCGGTTTCCAGATATTTCGCAATAACAATGATACAGGCCAGCTTCACAAATTCGGAGGGCTGAATCGTATATCCCCATAGAATATCGATCCACGCCTTCACGCCCGCAGCCTGGCCGCCCAGGGCTACCAATAGCAGGCCGCACGCCACATAATAAAACAGCGTACTGCGTCTGCGAATAAACTCATAGGGGAAATAGGTGATCACGCCTACTACCACCGGAGAAATCAGAAAAAAGATCGCCTGACGCATCCCGTAGTAGGAGGCCACAATGTAGTTGAGCAGCGTGCCCTCCGTCTCCGAAGACGTGCTGAACGTTGCCACGGCCACAGACAGCACTCCAAAAGCTGCCAGTCCAAATACCATCAGCGCCAGGGGCAGGTCAAAATGCGCTCTGGACCGGCGCGATTCATTTACCATCATCCCGTTTACTCACCTCGATACCATACGGAGGATTCAGGTTCCCAGCCCAATCCCCCGGTCCCTGCGCCACCAGCGGCGCTTTCGTTCCAACGTGGGCATGGGCACAAATTCACCCAAAAACCGCTGAGCAATCCGCTCCATGGCCTGCCGGGCAGGGCCTTCACTATCCATGAAACTCTCATGCCGCGCAGCGGCGGCAAGCACGGCCCGATCCTCCGGCACATAGCCAAGCAATGGCACATCCAGCGCCGAAGCCACTGCCTGGGGGCTATACATTTCGCCGCGCGCCACCATATCGGGCCGCACACGGTTGACCACCAGCATCGGCCTTGGCAGGCCCGCGGCCTCCGTCAGAGCGATGGCACGTTCAGCGTCACGCATGGCCACATCGTCCGGCGTTGTCACTATCAAAGCATGGTCGCAGGCAGGCAAAAGGACCTGAACTCCGGGCCCCAGGCCTGCCGGTGCATCCAGCAGCACATAGGCCATGCGCTTTTTGAGCTTTTTGACGATGCGTTCCATGTCCTCGCGTCCCGCATCACCGCCCTGACCCTCCTGCGCGGCAGGCAGCAGCCACAATGCCCCGTCCGCCGTATGGCGGATCAGTGCATACTTGAGCTTGCAATCCTTGCGCGCCACGTCCATCACGTCATACACTACGCGGCTATGCAGGTTCATCAGCATGTCCAGACTGCGCAGGCCCAGGTCCGCATCCACCAGGCAACATTGCAGCTTTCGCCGCGCCAATACCATGCCCAGTGCCGTGCTCACCGTGCTTTTTCCCACGCCGCCTTTACCCGAAAGTACCGTCCATGCCTGACTCACTTGAACATCTCTCCCACGCGCGTCACGGAGCCAGCTGGTTGCCGCCCGGGAACACGCTGTTTTGATTGTTGCGCAGAGTTTTCTGGTCCATATACCAGCCCACGAACTCGCGGGCCGCCATGCTGGCTTCGCCCCCGCTGAATCCACTGGGGATGAACACCACCACCGCAATTTCCGGCTCCGTCACTGTGGTGGGCACGCCGTTCACCATCTCGCTTTCATAGGGTGCGAGCATAACGAACCAGGCGTTGTTTTCAAGGTCGATGGTGGTAACCTCGGCGGTTCCCGTTTTCGCACACACCAGATTCTGATAGGGCCAGCTGCGGAAATACTTGGCAGCAGTACCGCTCTCGTCAACAACGCCTTTCATGCCTTCCAGGATGTAGGGCAGATATTCCTCAGCGCCCTCGAACTCGTTGAAGAGGCTGGGGGTGCGCTGGCTCACGATTTCGCCTTCCGGTGAGGTGATGGAATCGACGATCATCAGATTGTACACTTTGCCGCCGTTGCCCAGTGCGGCCACGTAGCGGCTGACCGCGGCGGGCGTAACCACCGTAATGGACTGTCCGATGGCGACCTGTACCGTCTGAGAGGGACCCCACTTAATATCGTTAAGGTAGTTGTAGGTATCGCCGATGATGCTCTGGGTGTAGACCATCTCGCGCGTCATGTTGAGTTCCTCCATCAGGATGGGGCGCATGTAAAGCAACCAGTCATTCTGGGAGGTATTCACGGCCATGTCCATCAGGCGCTTGACGCAGCGGTCCAAACGCTCGTCATCGTAGGTGATGTTGCGGCTGGCGCCCTGATTGCGCAGGTGGCGCTTGATGGAGTTGAACACAATGATGGGCACGGCTGTATCCTGATCGGCCTCGCCCATGGCCTTGTCAGGGTCGTAAAGGCTGGTCTGGCAGCCGACGACGCTGCGCTGCTCGCCGGGTAGGTCCACGCCGGTCTTGCTGGTCAGGCCGAATTCGCTGGCATACTGATACAGGCGCGTTTCGCCCAGGCGATAACCCAGCGTGTAGAAGAAGTAGTTGCAGCTGTGGGACAGGCCCTCGATGATGGTCTGGCTCTGGTGCTGATAGCGCTGGCTTTCGCTGATCCAGCACTTAGGCGCCTGACTTTCGACGTTTGTGACCAGCATGAAGCGGCCTTCGTCGGAAATGGTTTCGTTTACGTACAGTTCGCCCTCGAGCATCGCGCCCAGGGCCGATACCATCTTGAAGATGGAGCCGGGGGTGCCGCGGGCGTGGATGTTATAATTCATCAGGACGTTGCGGCTGTCGGAAAGGATGGCACGGCTCTCCGGACCGGCGGCTGTCAGCGCGTTCAAATCGAAGGTGGGATAGTTGGCCATGGCCAGCACCCGGCCCTCCATGTCAATCACCATCATAGCTGCGCGCTCGGCCAGCGACAGCGGATATTGCTCCCAGGAGCGGCTCAGGATGTCATCGCGGTTTTTTCCCAGCCAGGTCGCGTCCATGAGCTTGGCTTCCTGCACAGCGCGGGTGGAGGCCACGTTTTTGGCCAGCGCACGCTCGGCCTGCTGCTGGTAACTGGCCACGATGGTCAGCTTTACGTTGTTGCCGTCTTCAGGCTCGGTGTAGCTCAGTTCGCGGGTGATCTTGCCCACGCTGTTGCGCTCCACCTCGCGGTATCCCTGGCGCAGGTCGCTATTTTGCGTCAGCCAGTCCTCCATGGAGGCCTCGATGCCGTCCACGCCGATGGTGTCGGAGTACTTGTAGCCCTTTTCCTTGAGCTCCAGCCACTTTTCGGTGGAGGGAATAGCGCCCATGTAGCCGATCACCTGCGAAGCCAGCGTGCCGCGCGGGTAGACGCGCTTGGTACCCATAGCAATCTCCATGCCCGGCAGCGTCATAGACCGGGTTTCGATCTCGATGACGGTTTCATAGGGCACGTCCTCAGCGATTACGATGGGCTGGCTGTTGAACAGGTTCATCTGCATTTCGCTGTAGACAGCCATGACCTTAAGCATGGTTGCCTCATCCAGCACCATGTCCTCGACATAGCCTGCAGGGTCGGAACTGGCGGCCTTGCGCGCGTCTGCCTCCTCCTGGGTGTTGGCGATCTTATAGCGTTTCTTGAGCTGATTGAGGCAGCTCTCCGGCGTAGGATAGCCATTGGCGCTCATGTTGGTCATGTAGTGATTGCTGCGCCACTGGTTTTCTCGGGTTTGCAGCACTGAGTCACTCACACCGCTGCCAAAGTTGAACACCCATTCATTCGTTTCCGGATCACGCTCGATCACGAAGCTCACATCCAGCTCGTTGCCGTTGCGTTCGATGATCTCTACCGTTTCCACGATGCTCTGGGTCAATTCACGGTACTGCGCAGCGGAGTTCTGGCTGGCGTCACGATAAAAGGTGACGTTGTAGATATCCGCATCGCGGGCCAGGATCACCGCGTCGGCATCGGTGATCATCCCGCGGCTTCCGCGCAGCGTGATAGTGGTGGTGCGGCGGCTTTCGGCGCTGTTCACATATTCCTCGCTCTCCACCACCTGCAGGCGAAACACGCCCGTGAGCAGATAGGCGAACATTCCCAACGTGATAATCAAAAATACCAGATACCTGGCCCCCAGGTTATATCCCTGACGGTCTTTAGGGTCCTTCGTGCGCCTGCGCACAGAATCACCTCCCTTACGGTCGCGTCGGAATAGCCCGGCTTGCACCGGTCTTTTCCGGCGAGGGTTGCACCGTTTCCCCGCGGCTTCCTTCGGAAACTTCGACCGTGAAACGGCGTAAGGAAACCTTGCTTCACAAGGCTTGCGAATCCACCGCACATGTCGCTGGATTCGGATTGCATTTGGAGGGCCTGCGGTCCCTCCAAGCCACCCAAAAAGAGGTGGGCGTCGGTCGTTACGGGCCATGCCCGCAGTTCATAGAGTTCCTCCCCTGCCCGCACAAATGCGCCATTGGCACGCTGGCAGGGGTCGCGGGCATCATACCCGCTGCAAACGTTTCGAGTGGCAGAAGGACACAGGAAACGCTGCTCACCGCAATCGGCCCCGATCTCCGCCGGGCCTTTCTCCCTGCACCAGCCGTCGGAGTTTTGCAGGAACGCAGTCCTGCAAAGCGAATTCCGAATCTGTCAGGCACAGGGAAACCATGAAAAAGCTCGTTTGAGACGATCTTTTTCGCTGCGCACACCCTAGCGTGCTTTCGCCAGTTTGTACACTCCCAGCCACCATCGGATGGGAAACTGAATCACAGCCGCCACCGCCGCAGTATACAGCACACACACCAGCGCCCGACCCACGTGTCCCCCATCAAGAGAAACACCGCTCAGATAAACATAGATAAGGTTTACGCCTTCAAACACTGCGGTGCTTAAGGCAGCGCACAGGGGGGTGCGCAGATGGGGATTCCACTGGCGGGCACGGCGGCCGGAGGCGCGTTCTTCCTCCAGCTTTCGCTCACTCTTGTCGGAGAAGGCCAGCGCCCCAAGCATGCAGCACACCGGATAAAGAATCAAGGCCAGGTAGTCCAGCATCGGCAGCATGATTTCCAGCAGATATCCCACCGTCAGGGACATCATGAACGTGTATTTGCGCCCCAGTCCCACCGTGGCCACGGCAATGACTGCCAGTGCCAGGCTGGGCGCGATGTCCCATATGGAGAGATACTCCGCCGTCGTGGCCTGCAAAAGATAAGCCAGAAGCGTCAGCAAGGATACCTTCAGTAGCTTTGTCAGCACCGCTTAGTCCTCCTCCACCGACAGGTCCAGAGGCGGCGGCGTGGGGCTGGGCGTGGCCGTAGGCGGCAGGATAAAACCGTAGCTCATATCCGTCGCCGCCGCGTCGGGCACCTGATACTCGTAACTTTCACCGGGTTCGGGGGTAGGCTCGGCGGGCGCAGGGGTCACCAGCAGTTCCTGTCCGTCCTCTCCCACGGTCACAGTGGGACCAGGCGTGGGACTCGGGGTCGGCGTGGGTGCCAGCTGGTAGAAGTCGCTGCCGATCTGCACTGTGGGCACCGGTATGGGCGAATCCAGCGGTGTGAAGCTCATGCCAACATCGGACGAAGCCCGCTCCTCCACAGCCTGCGCCACCGGCTGATAGCGCAAAACGATCACATATTCGATGTGCTGAAAATCAGCCTGCGGCTCCACTACAACAAATTGCTTATTGCTCTCCATGCCGCGGGTACTCTCGCGAACGGTGCCGATGGGGATGCCCTTGGGGAAAGAGCGGCCGTCGTTGAGGTCGCCCACACCGCTGGTTACCACTACGTCACCAGGCCGGGGCAGATTGTCTTCCGGCAAATAATACATGCGGCACAGAGGGGTGCCGTCTACACCAAGGGTACCGCGCACCGTACCCTGATCGCGCGAAGACTGAATCAGTGCGGCGATGGAAGCCTCGCTGTCGATGATGGTACGCACGGTGGACTTGGTAGGGGTTACGTTGTAGGTGTATCCCACCATGGCGCCGTCCATGGTGACGGCCATGTAGTCCTCCACTCCGTCGTTTGACCCCTTGTTGATGGTAAAGACGGAGAAATAGTTGCCGCTTTCACGGCCAATAACGGTGGCCACCAACGGATTGAGGCTTTCATTCACGGAAATTTCATCGTAGAGGTTTTCGTATACGGACAGCTTATGCTGCAGCTCCTCGGCCAGCATAGCATCATAGACGAGCTGTTCGTTTTCGGTTTTGAGCTGGTTATACTCCAGCTCGATACGCGCGCGCAGCTTTAGGGTATACAGGTAGTCCACCACCCAGTCTACCACTGCGGAAAAGCCGCTCTGGATGGGGGTCATCACCGCGGTTACACCCTCTTCGGGCACGGCCAGCACGTCGTAACCCGTGATAAGGGCCAGCAGGTGCGTTGCCGCCAGCCCCATCAGTCCCACCACCAGCGCGATGATCAGCACCCGGCGCAGGATGCGCTTTACGCGGCTGTCCTGTGGGCGCTTGCGTTCGGTTTTGGGTACTTTTAGCTTCATGCCCATCCTCCCGGAATTAGAATGGCTTGAGGAAACTGGTGCGGCCCAGGTGCTCGAGCAGCTCGTAGTTTTCGATAATGTTGCCCAGCCCCAGGGCAGCGCAGTCCATGGGCTCCTTGGAAAGCAGCACAGGGATGCCCAGCTCGCTTGCGATAAGCTGGTCCATGCCGTAAAGCAGTGACCCGCCTCCGGTGAGGTACACGCCGTTATGCATGATATCGGCAGCCAGCTCCGGGGGAGTGCGTTCCAGCACCCATTTGATCGCGCTGAGGATTGCCATGCACGGCTCGTGCAAGGCCTCATAGATCTGGGTTGAGGTAATTTCTGTGGTCTGAGGCAGGTTGGTGACCATGTCGCGGCCGCGGATGCGTGCGCGGCGTTCGTCGCGCAGCGGCAGTGCAGAGCCAAGGTCCAGCTTGACCTCCTCAGCGGTACGGTCGCCAATCAAAATGTTAAATTCGCGCTTGATAAAGTCAATGATGGCTTCGTCCATCTTGACGCCGCCCACGCGCACGGAATGGCTGATCACCACGCCGCCCAGGGAAATCACTGCGGCGTCGGTGGTGCCGCCGCCGATATCAACCACCATGCAGCCGTTAGGATCGAACACTGGAAGACCGCTACCCAAGGCGGCGGCAAAAGGCTTTTCAACAAGCAGCACCTTGCGGCTGCCGGCATACTTGGCTGCCTCGCCCACGGCACGCCGCTCAATGGCTGAGATTGAGCAAGGATAGCTCAAAAACAGGCGCGGCTTGACCAGATAGCTCGAACCAATGGCCTTGCGCATAAAGTATTGAATCATGATTTCCGTCATGTCAAAGTCGGTAATCACGCCCTCGCGCATGGGGCGCACGGCCATCACACCCTCGGTAGTGCGGCCCAGCATGATCTTGGCATCATCGCCCACGGCGCGCACCTTGCGCTCGTTTCCGGCATCCACCACCACGATGGTGGGTTCGCTGATCATGATGCCCTTGTGCTTTACGTAAACCAGCGTATTGCTGGTGCCCAGGTCCACGCCCAGGTCATGCGCCACAAAGCCCATCGGTCAATCTCCGTCCCGTCCCGCCGCATCGGCGTCGTATTTGGGGTCGTACCAGTCCTTGATTTCGCCCTCGCTGCGCAAAGGAATGTCAAATCCTGCGCGCCAGAGCAGCTGCGTCACCATCGCCAGCGGCAGGCCGACCACACCTGTGGGACTACCCTCGATGCGGCTAATGAACGCACCCGCTATACCTTGCAGAGCATAGCCGCCTGCCTTGTCCATGGGCTCGCCCGTGTCTACATAGCGTTCAATCAGCTCTTCCGGCAACGTGATAAATGCCACCCGCGTGATAGATGCGTCATACAGCTCCGACCCATCGGGGCGGCGCAGGCATACACCCGTATAGACATGATGGGCGCGTCCGCTAAGCATCTTGAGCATGCGCACGGCGTCCGCCCGGTCTTTAGGCTTGCCCAGATAGGTTTTGCCTACTTGCACCATCGTATCCGCCGCCAGAATATAACGGCCCGGGTGCTTTCGGCTGAGCATGAAGGCTTTTTTTCTGGCCAGATCCAGTGCCCGCCACTGCCCTTCTCCCTCGGCAAAAAATTCGCTGAGTTCCGATGGAATCACCTCGAACGGCACGCCGAATAGCTCCAGCATGGCCTTTCGTCTGGGCGAAGCCGACGCCAGGATGATTTTTTCGTCCTTGCCCGGCCGCATGGCTTCCTCCTGTTCCGTCCTGTCCGGCACGTTCATCATTTCCGGCTCCTTCCGCGTCTTTACCCTGCGTTGGGATAGGTTACAACAGTTTATTATAGCACAGTTTCCTTCCCCTGGGAAGTGCGCCGCCCCTTTTCCTCCGCGCACGTTTGTATAAAATCACGGTGGCTGTTGCGGCAGCGCCTTTCACGCATTCTTGGAAATTTCATGCTGCATATGGAAAGAAAATCCTTCTACATCATTGTGGTCTCTTCTCTATTTTCGCGACCAAGGGCAGTTACCATTCCAAAAAAGGAGCTGTCATACGCGTGTTGGTTCAAAAGCCGCTATCACTTGGGCAACGGGCGCCCTCTCTCTGGCACAGCCGGATCGTCTGCAAGTCCCCTTGTCTGCTGGTATATGGCTATGACAGACACCCTTTCCCGTCTTGACAAACGCGGTCCCCGCGGCTATGATAAAGAACGATTCCAACCGATTCCAACCAATGAATGAGGGGAGATTTTTTACCATGTCGGCTCTCACCATGGACAAGCTGGTGGCCCTGTGCAAGGGACGCGGCTTCATCTATCCCGGCAGCGAGCTCTACGGCGGCCTGGCCAACAGCTGGGACTACGGCCCCCTGGGCGTGGAGCTTAAAAACAACGTAAAGCGCGCCTGGTGGCAAAAGTTTGTGCAGGAAAACAAATATAATGTAGGTCTGGACGCAGCTATCCTCATGAACCGCGAAGTCTGGGTGGCCAGCGGTCACGTGGGCGGCTTCAACGACCCGCTGATGGACTGCCGCGCGTGCAAGGCGCGCTTCCGGGCGGATAAACTGATCGAGGACTTTACCCAGGGTGCAGAAACGGGCGACGGCTGGACCAATGAGGAGCTGGAGAAGTACATCGCGGAGCATGACATCGTCTGCCCGGTGTGCGGCAAGAAGGACTTCACCGGCATCCGGCAGTTCAACCTCATGTTCAAAACCCACGCGGGCGTGACCGAGAACGCCACTAACGAGATTTACCTTCGCCCCGAGACGGCTCAGGGCATCTTTGTGAACTTCCCCGCCGTCATGCGCGCCACGCGCAAGAAGCTCCCCGCCGGCATCGCGCAGATCGGCAAGTCCTTCCGCAACGAAATCACCCCCGGCAACTTTATCTTCCGTGTGCGTGAGTTCGAGCAGATGGAGCTGGAGTTCTTCTGTAAGCCAGGCGAGGATCTGGAATGGTTCCAGTACTGGCGCTCCTTCTGCCGCGACTGGCTTTTGAGCCTTGGCATCAAGGAAGAAAGCCTGCGTCTGCGTGACCATGAACCCGAAAAGCTCGCCTTCTACTCCAAGGCCACCACGGACTTTGAGTTCCTCTTCCCCTTCGGCTGGGGTGAGCTGTGGGGCGTGGCCGACCGCACGGATTACGACCTTACTCGTCATCAGGAGCACTCCGGCAAGAGCATGGAGTACCTTGATCCCGTCACCAACGAAAAATACGTGCCCTACTGCATTGAGCCGTCGTTGGGCGTGGACCGCATGCTTCTGGCTTTCCTGTGCAATGCTTATGACGAGGAAACCCTTGAGGGCGGCGACGTGCGCACGGTGCTTCACCTGCACCCGGCGCTGGCGCCCTACAAGTGCGCGGTGCTGCCCCTGCAGAAGAACAAGCTGGGCGGCCTGGCTACTGAGATTTATGAAAAGCTGTCCAAGCACTTCATGGTCGATTACGACGAGACCGGCTCCATCGGCAAGCGCTATCGCCGCCAGGACGAGATCGGCACGCCCTTCTGTGTCACGGTCGATTTCGACACTGTGGAGGACGGTACCGTCACTGTACGCGACCGCGACGCGATGACCCAGGTGCGCCTCAAGGTGGATGACCTGCCCGCCTGGATCTCCGAAAATCTCACGTTCTGATAAGCATCAAAAAAACCCGGCTAAGCCGGGTTTCAGCGTGTCGAAAAAGGCCGCCGCAGGCGGCCTTTCAGCCAGTCAAAGAAGCCACTTTGCTTCGGCACAAAGTGGCTTCTTGTAGTAGGTGAAGGTAGAAAAGCAGAAAAGCAGAAAAGGTCGC
>JAEYCB010000052.1 GCA_023404345.1 Bacillota bacterium | reverse complement strand
CCAATAACCTCGACCACACCAAACCCGGGCCGTCCGCCCGTTTCGACGGGCGGACGGCATTTCCAAAATCAAGTCCTGTCCGGCACTCTGCCGGGCAGGACGATTTTTTTCAGATGACCGGCGCAGGGGAAGGAAAGCCGCCTCTCTGCGCTTTTTTCATTTGCCGGCATTCCCTGTTCAGAGATATCCACCCTACACAATGCCCCTGAAACAGAAGGTAAAGGATCGCCTGTGGGATACGTCGATCAGATATTCCTCGTGCGTCCGGGCACCCCAGCTGTCGTCTCCGCCAACGCCCATCTGCTGCATAGCGCAGCGCACCACCGTGTAATGAACCGGAGGAAGTTCATAACCGTGTGCAGCGTTTTCCAGCTCGTGCGGGGTGTAGGGGAGCGCGGAGAAGGTCATATCCCCATCCGCCGTGAAGCGCAGGCCGCGGCCGCGCGCGTCCGTCACCTCGGCCCAGCGCACGCCGGTGCGTGCGCCGCATTCCTGCGGCATGAGATAGCGGGCCAGGTTTTTCTCCGCTGTTGTTTCAAAAATGCCCAGCCGCGCGCCACGGCAGCGGTCGATGTAGTTTTCCTCCGGGCCAAGGCCATAGTAGCGCACGCGGTGAACATCCGCATCCAGCTTCATCAGCACACCGAATTCGGGCATGTCGTTAAGGCCGGCCACAGGGGTATAGCTTAGGGTGACGCGCACGGTCCCGCAGGGATACACCGTGTAGCGCAACGCGCACTGCGCGGCGGGTGTGGTTGCCAGCGCATAGGTATAGGCGATGGAAACGGAACCATCCCCGTTTTCGGTGGCCACGGGATGCGCGTTTTTGCGGGCCAGTTCGGGCGTACCCTTCACCGAAGCATACAGCGAGGCGATTTTCCACTGCGCATAGCGCTGGGGCATGCCGTTTCCTCGGTCGTTGTCGGTGGGCGCACGCCAGAAGTTGGGGCGTGGAATGGATTTGAGCATCTCTTTGCCCCCATAGACATAGGAAACCAGCCCACCGGAGAGGTCGCTGAACAAAACGCGGAAACCGTCGCCTTCCACTCCGGTGTTGAAATCGCCGCGAGTGATGCGTAGGGGCGGGCAAGAGGGCTTTGCTTCACTTCCCTTCACTTTGTATACGCCCTGCGCAAAGGCCACCTCGTGCCCGCTGCGCGCCCAGGAAGTGTCCTGCCTGAGCCGGAAGGACAGAGTGACGGCGTATTCTCCGGGCACTGTTTGCTTTTTGAAGGGCAGACGGCAGCTCCGGCTCTTCATGGGAGGCACGTTTACGCGCATTTCTGCCGTGTCGATCACAATGCCGTTCCGCGCTAGTGTCGCTACGCAGGCAAAGGCCGAGGTTGGGGTGAACAGATTGCGGTTGCTGATCAACGCCCGTGTTGCGCCCACAGAGGCCACGATGTTCTGATAGTTGTATTTGACCTCCTGCATCTTGGGACTTTCGGTTCCATCCCCGTAAACGATGCCATTGCCGGAAAAGTTGTAATCGCACGGGTGGTCGTCAAAGTCACCGCCGTAGCCATAGGCCGCCTGACCGTAGCGGGTCTTGTGCAGCAGGCTCTGGTCGATGAAATCCCAGATGAAGCCGCCCTGATAGAGAGGCTCCTCATAGGCGTATTCGGTGTATTTGTGCATGGCCCCGTTGGAATTGCCCATCGCATGCGAGTATTCGCACATGATGAACGGCTTGTCGCGGTGCTGCGCCAGATAAGCACGAATTTGAGAAACGGGTGTGTACATCCGGCTGACCATATCGCTGGTTTCAGGATAGCGCGGATCGTTGGCAATGCCTTCGTAATGCACCAGCCGGGTGGGATCGAGCACGCGCAGGTGGCGGCTCAGCTCGTAGATCACCTTTCCGCCGAAAGCCTCGTTTCCACAGCTCCAAATCAGCACGCAGGGATGGTTTTTATCCCGCTCATACATGGAATTGACGCGGTCTTTCAGCCGGGGAAGATATTCCATTCGGTCGCCCGGAAGGGCATAGGACACAGGCCGCCGCCCCTGTACGATCGTTTCCCATACGCCGTGGGTTTCCAGGTTGGTTTCGTCAATCACATACAGGCCCAACTCGTCGCACAGGGCATAGAGGGCGGGCTGGTTGGGATAGTGGCTGGTACGCACGGCGTTGATGTTGTTGCGCTTCATGGTGAGCAGGTCGCGGCGGATGGTTTCCCTGCGCACGGCACGGCCTGTCTCGGCACAGAAATCGTGCCGGTTCACGCCCTTGAAGACAATGCGCTGGCCGTTTAGGCACATCACGCCGCCTTTCATTTCAAAGCGGCGGAAGCCCACGCGCTCACGCACCACCTCCACCACGTCCCCCTGCGCATCGCGCACGGTCAGCAGAAGATCGTACAGCCGGGGTGCTTCGCTGCTCCAAAGCTGCGGTTTATGAACGGAAAGCTCGAAGTGTTGCGTTTCTCCGTTGGCCTGCGCCATGTCCAGCACGGATTTGCCATCTAATAGCGCCGCATGCAGGGAGGCCCCCTGCCCACCCTCACCGAGCACCAGCGACACGTCCAGTGCAAGGGTGGCATCGGTATACGTATCGTCCAGCAGCGTCCGAACACGCATATCCCATACATGAGCCTTAGGAATGCAAAGCAGGGAAACGCTGCGGAACAGGCCGGAAAAACGGAAAAAATCCTGATCCTCCAGCCAGCTGCCCACATTCCAGCGGTACACGCGGCAGGCCAGTTTGTTTTCGCCATCGGCCAAATAGGGCGTAAGCTCAAATTCAGCAGGCGAGAAGGAATCCGCGGCAAAGCCTACGTAATGCCCGTTCAGCCACACCGCCACGCAGCTTTCCGCCCCCTCAAAGCGCACCAGCACACGCTGGCCGCGCATGTGATCGGGCAGGAAAAAATACCTGACATAGCAGGCCACTGGGTTGTGCTTGTGCGGTGCATCCCCCAGGGGCACCTCCTCTATGCCGTCCCAGGGATACTGCACATTAACGTATTGGGGCGCGCCGTAGCCCTCCAGCTGAATATGAGCGGGTACGGGAATATCCGCCCAGGGATGGCAGTCATAGTCGCCTAGCTCAAAGCCGGGAATGACCTGTTCTTCGTTTCTGGCATAAAAAAACTTCCACAGGCCGTCAAGCGGCCAGCACAGGCTGGTTTCCCCGCGCGCAAGTTCCTCCATGCTGGCATAGGCGATATGGTCGGAATGCGCAGCCAGACGGTTTTGTGCAAAGCAAGCAGGGTCTTTCAGATACGTAGGGTCGAAGCTCATGATGTTTTCCCGCACGATGGGCGGGCCGCTCCCTTCTGTAAATGTGAAGTATGGCGCAGTGTTCTTGAAAATGCGGAAGAAGGCGTCTGAAAATGGAACGGTCTTGTGGTTGCCTGTATCGGTATGGACTCTGCTGCCGTCGCCGATGAAACGCACAGAGGCGGGAACGCAGCGGGGGCAGTTGAACACCGGCGCAGCTTTGGCGGAGCAAAGGAGCGTCTTCGTACGGTGGCGGCAGATACGGTGCTAAGCGCTGCTTTGTATTTCCATACTGGGCAGCAATTGTACCACAAAAAGGAAATGGATTCCATTTACAGTCATTATGCCAGATGACAATCTCCTTGTCAACCTGCCGCCCATGACAGACAACGGCAAATGGGACGCCTTTTGCTTTGACCGCATACCATGGTCAGGGGGTGACAAAATGAGAAATGGATACGATGAAGCCGCGGCTGTAGCCTATGCAAAGCGCTGGGCCCTGGCGCGCAACCCGGCTTATCTGGATTTTCATGGGCTGGGAGGGGACTGTACCAATTTCGTATCGCAATGCCTGTATGCGGGTGCGGGAGTGATGAACCGCACACCCGTATATGGCTGGTACTACCGCACGGGCAACGACCGCACAGCCTCCTGGACGGGTGTGGAATACCTGTACCGCTTTTTAACGGCCAACAAAGGCCCGGGCCCCTACGCACGGGAGGTAGGCCCGGAACAGGCAGCCTCCGGCGATGTGGTGCAGCTGGGCGACCAAAACGGTTACAGCCATACCGCCCTGATTGTAGACGTGCGGGAGGGAGAATACTATGTGGCCGCCCATACGCTGGATGCATGGCTACGCCCCCTGTCCAGCTACCGCCAGCCTGCACGCAGGTTTTTGCATATTCTGGGCGTTCGCGGCAGGAACTGACGACGGCTTGCACTTAGGCCCGGAAATGTGGTATGATAACAGGCCCGCGCATGCGGCCACGGCATCCATGTACAGAAAGAGGAACGCGCTTTATGCGGCGAGAAAATGATCTTGGCAAGGACCCCATTGGACAGCTTGTTTTGAAAATTGCCCTTCCCAGCATGCTGGCGCAGTTTGTCAGCGTGCTGTATAGCATAGTAGACCGCATGTATATTGGTCACATTCCCCAGGTTGGCGACCTGGCGCTTGCTGGCGTGGGCGTATGTGGGCCGGTGGTGACGATGGTCGGCTCAGTCGCTTCGCTCGTTGGGGTGGGCGGAGCGCCGCTTATGAGCATGCGCATGGGTGAAGGAGAAAAGGAGCAGGCCCGGCGGATTCTGGCCAACTGCTTTCTGATGCTTTGTGTGCTGTCGTTGGCGCTGATGGTGCTGCTTGCGCCCATCCGTGAGCCGATGCTGATGCTTTTTGGTGCGAGCGAAGCCACCATCCCTTTCGCGGGAGCCTATTTTTCCGCTTACCTTTGCGGAACGCCCTTTGCGCTGCTTGCCACGGGCATGTGCCAGTTTATCATCTGTCAGGGCTTTGCTGCGCAGGCCATGCTGTCGGTGGTGCTGGGAGCGGTGATGAACATCGCGCTGGACCCGGTGTTCATCTATGTATTGGATATGGGCGTCACAGGCGCTGCCGTGGCTACGGTCATTTCCCAGGTGGGCAGCTGCGCCTTTGTACTGGCCTTCCTGCTGGGCAAAAAGCCGCCCGTCAGGATCACCTTTTCAGGGTATGATTTCCGCGTGATGCGAAGGGTGCTGCTCATTGGCCTTACTCCCTTCGTCATTATCGCTGTGGATAATATGATGATCATTGCCATGAATGCCGTGCTCAAACGCTATGGCGGTGCTGCACAGGGCGATATGCTGCTGACCTGCGCCACCATTGCGCAAAGCTTCATGCTGGTGGTGACCATGCCGCTTGGCGGCATCAGCGGCAGCACACAGACCATTCTGAGCTTCAACTACGGCGCGCGCAGGACCGACCGTGTGCGGGAGGCGCAAAAGCGCGTCTTTGCGCTGTGCGCCGTCTATACCGGCCTGATGATGCTGGTCGCCTGGGTATGTGGAGGGGCCTTTGCGCGCCTGTTCACTGCCGACAGCGGCATTGCGGATCAGGCGGTCTGGGCCATTCGCGTATGCAGTTTGTCGCTGTTGCCGCTGGGTATTCAATATGAAATTGTGGATGGCTTTACCGCACTGGGACAGGTGCGCTATTCGCTGCCACTGTCCTTCTGGCGTAAGCTGGTCTATTTTGTGGCGCTGTTTGCACTGCCGGCTGCCTTTGGCGCGCGGGCGGCGTTCTTTGCCGAACCTGTATCGGATATTTTGGGCCCGGCGGTATCAATCGCGGTGTATCTGCTGGCGATTCGCCGTATTTTGGAGCGGCGCAGGAGCGGGCCCCAGGGCGTGTGAGCAACTATAGCCAGGAAGGCAGGCGCAGGTCGTCGCGCTGCACTTTGGACCAGTCAAACAAAGCGGTCAGCTCTTCCAGATCTACGGGACGGTCCTCTTCCAGCAGGCCCGCCGCATGTGCAAGCATGCCCAGCAGCCGTTGCGGAGAATAGCGCTTGGACAGCGTGCTCAGGTCCAGGTCCCGGTCCCGTTTGGCCAGCCGCCGTCCCTGCGCATCGGTGAGCAATGGAATGTGATAATAGCGCGGCACGGGGTAACCCAGCTCGCGCAGCAGGTAGATCTGCCGGGGGGTGGCAGAGAGAATGTCTCGACCCCGCACTACTTCGTTGACGCCGGTGAGCGCGTCATCCACTACCACGGCCAGTTGGTAGCCAAACAGCCCGTCTGACCGGCGAATGATGAAATCGCCGCAGTCCCGTGCAAGGTTTTCGCATTGCGGCCCCTGCAGGCCGTCCACAAAACAGATTTCCTCATCCGGCACGCGCAAGCGCAGGGCGGCAGGGCGTGAAAGTGACAGCCACGCGGCCTCCTCCTGCGTCAGGTGCGCGCAGGTGCCATTATACACCCTTTGGGTATCGCCCAGATTGGGTGCGGCGGAGGCCTGACGCTGCAGCTGCGCCCGCGTGCAGAAACAGGGATAGATCAGTCCTTTGGCACGTAGCTGTTCCAGATGGGATTGATAGATAGCCGTGCGGTCTCTTTGATACAGCGGCGGACCGTCCCACCGCAGGCCAAACCATGCAAGGTCTTCCACTGCCTGCTGGGCAAGGCGGCGCGGACAGCGCGGCGCATCCAGATCCTCAATGCGCAGCAAAAACCGCCCGCCTGCATGACGCGCGGATAGATAGGCAAGCATTGCACACAGCAGGTTTCCCAGATGAAGCCGCCCACTGGGCGTAGGCGCGAAGCGGCCGGTCACTTCTCCGCCAGGGGAGGGAACGGCGTTTTTTGGGCTGGAAGTACAGCAGCTGGGCGCAGTATGGTACATGGATATACCCTCGTCCTGTTTCATCGCTCGGAAACCTCAATAGATACTGAATCGTAGAAAAGAATACAGGAAAAACGGCATCACAGAGATCATAGCAGCACAGGCTCTGCGAAAACGGTAGTAGACCATTGCCCTGATACGCTGGCCGAAGCCGTGGGGCATATGCTGTGGACGCAGGGGAGTGCCGGCACAATGCGAAAACCAACCTTGCCGGACAAGCCGCCGCCAGGCGTGCAGAAAGGTCAGCGTTCGCAGGCTTTCAGACGTTGCATGGCACAGGTGGCAGAAATCAGGTAGCCTATGATGGGAGATACGCCGCTGCCGATGGTGGGAACGGGAAACATGCCGGTGCAGGTGGAGCATATTCCACCTACCAGCCATGCTGCGATGTTTTGCAGATAAACAGAAGCAGGAAGCTGATGAAGATGCATGACCAGACTTCCGGCTACTATGCCTGGCAGGGCCGATAAAAAGGGAATAAAATTGAGCAGTACGCGTTTTTTCATGTTCGGGTGCTTCCTTTCTGTACCCCTTCTCCGCTGGCAAAATCCGCGAAGAAAGCACAATCATGGTGCGCCTCCAGGATGAAAGCGCAGGGCAGTACGAAGGGGAAAACCTGATTCCAAAACCAAACGCAAGCCGCAGCGCCATTTCGGGCTGCTAGATGCAGGGAGATCATTTTTGCAGTTTTGTAAAGGCACGCGTTGTGGTGCCGTGATTTAAGAAAATCCGCCTCTGTTGAGACGGATTGTGGTGCTGAAAGCGGGACTCGAACCCGCACGCCCATAGGACAGGAGATTTTAAGTCTCCGGCGTCTGCCATTCCGCCATTTCAGCAACTGCATATGGTATTATCCCGCAAAAGGGCCGCGAAGTCAAGCACAAATAGGGGAGAAAGCGCCGCTTACGGCGCAGTCTCCAGCAAAACGGGCACCGGTGTTACGCCCAAAAGCGGCAATACCTTTTCCCAAAACACCTGTTGCGTAAAAATCACGGTCGCGGCATTGTCGCAGGGATGGAAGGCGATGCGCGGCGTATCCCGCACGCCGGGTTCATAGCACAGGGTGATTTCATGCGCCTTGTCAAACCACAGGCCCAGGGGGCTCACGCTTCCGCTGGTCAGGTGCAGCCGGCCCTCCAGAGCCTCCTCCGGAGCAAAACTCAGCCGTGATACGCCCAGCGCCTTGCTCACCACCGCCGTGCGAAATGGCGTGAGAGGCTTTAGCAGCATCAGATAAAACTGCGTGCGTTGGCGGTTGCACAGCAATATGTTTTTGCAGATGGTCACATCCGGCCCGATAAAGGGCATGCGCAGGCAGTCGTCAATGGTAAAGGCGCGCTCATGCTCGTAAAGCTCGTAGGGAATGCCATTGTCATCCAGAAGGGTAAGCACTTCGCGCCGAGTGGAAAGTAGATCCGTCATCACCGTTCACTCCGTAAACAGCCGTAGTAGCCCTATCATACCGCAAATGCAGACGTTTGTATAGCGCAAACCGTCGGGGCGTGCTATAATCGGATGTGCTTTTTTGATTGAATGCAGAAAGGATGCATCCGATGAACATTGTTCAAACCCTTTGTCAGGAGTTTCAGCTGAAAACCCAGCAGTGCGAAAATGTGCTGCGTCTGATTGACGACGGCAATACCATTCCCTTTATCGCGCGCTACCGCAAGGAGCAGACCGGATCGCTGGACGACCAGCTGCTCCGTGAGATTTACGAACGCCTGCAATATCTGCGCGGGCTGGACAAGCGTCGCGGGGAAATTGCCGCCGCCCTGGAAGAACAGGGCAACCTGACCGACGAGCTTTCAGACAAGCTACAAAAGGCCGCCACCCTGACCGAGCTGGAGGATCTCTACCGCCCCTTCCGTCCCAAGCGCCGCACCCGGGCCACCGTTGCGCGGGAAAAGGGACTGGAACCGCTGGCACTGGCCCTGCTGATGCAGAACCAGACCAAAGGCACGGCGCAGGAGCTGGTCCAGCCCTTTGTCGACACCGAAAAGGGAGTGGAGACGGCGGAGGATGCGCTGCAGGGCGCACGCGACATTCTGGCCGAACAGATGAGCGACGATGCCGACGTTCGCAAGTCCTTGCGTGCGCTGGCCATGCGCACCGGCGTGCTGGAAAGCAAAAACGCCGGTGAGGAGGACAGCGTCTACGCCACGTACTATGATTTTTCCCAGGAGGTGCGCAACCTGCCCGCACACCGTGTGCTGGCCATGAACCGGGGCGAGCGCGAGGGATTTCTTAAAGTTTCGCTGCGCCTGAACGATGACGACTGCGTGGGCGTTTTGGAAAAGGCGTTCGTAAGGCCCGGCAGCGTGACCACCGAACAGGTGACTTTGGCTGCACAGGACGCATGGGACCGCCTGCTTCAGCCCAGCATTGAACGGGAGATTCGCGCCGATCTCACCGACCGGGCCAGCACCAGCGCCATTCAGGTGTTTGGAAAAAACCTGCACCAGCTGCTCATGGCCCCGCCGGTCAAGGGACGCGTCACGCTGGGCGTGGACCCCGGCTTCCGCACGGGCTGCAAGCTGGCCGTGGTGGATGAAAACGGCAAGGTGCTTGCCACGGGGGTAGGTCACTTTACCCTGCCGGGGCAGGAGGCCGCCAAGGCGCGTGCCCGCAAGGATATCATCGATCTGTGCCGCCGCTTTGGGGTTACGGCCATCGCCATCGGCAATGGCACCGCCTCGCGCGAGGCGGAGCAGTTCATCGCTTCGCTTCTGCCGGAATTGCCGGAGGGCGCGGCCTACATGATCGTCAGCGAGGCGGGCGCGTCCGTCTATTCGGCCAGCAAACTGGCGGCGGAGGAGTTTCCGCAGTTCGACGTGTCGCTTCGCAGCGCGGTCAGCATCGCTCGCCGCATGCAGGACCCCCTGGCCGAGCTGGTGAAGATCGATCCCAAGGCCATCGGCGTGGGGCAGTATCAGCATGATTTGAAGGAAAGTCAGCTGGAAGAGGCGCTGGACGGCGTGGTGGAGGGCTGCGTCAACAGCGTGGGCGTGGAGGTGAGCACCGCCTCGGCGCCGCTGCTTTCCCATGTAGCTGGCATCGGTCCGGCACTGGCCAAAAACATTGTGGCTTACCGCGAGGAAAACGGCATCCAGAGCCGTGCCCAGCTCAAGAAAGTGCCCAAGCTCGGACCGAAGGCGTTTGAACAGTGCGCTGGCTTCCTGCGCGTGCGCGACAGCAAAAACGCGCTGGACGCTACCGCCGTGCACCCCGAAAGCTACGAGGCGGCCAAGGCCCTGCTGGATACGTTGGGATACAGGCTGGAGGATATCCGATCCGGCGGACTTGCCGACCTTCCCGCCCGCGTGGAAGAACGGGGCCTTTCCGCGCTGGCGCAGGAGCTGGGTGTGGGTGAACCCACGCTGCGTGATATCGTACGAGAGCTGCAAAAGCCCGGCCGCGACCCCCGCGACGACCTGCCAAGCCCTATTTTGCGCACGGATGTGCTCGATATTAAGGACCTGGCCCCAGGCATGGAGCTCAAGGGCACCGTGCGCAACGTGATCGACTTCGGAGCCTTTGTGGATATCGGCGTGCATCAGGACGGGCTGGTGCACATCAGCCGCATGAGCAACCGCTTCATCCGCCATCCGTCCGAGGTGGTCAAGGTGGGCGATGTGATCACCGTATGGGTGGTGGATGTAGACATCAATAAGCAGCGCATCGGGCTTAGCATGTTGCCGCCCGCTAAAAAATGATGTATTTCACCTGCATTTTGTCCCTATGCCCCTTGACAGGGGGCAAAAGCGGTGTACAATAAAGAAGAATTTGGCGCGGGTTTCCGCGCCGGAGGAATAGAGGCGCGGCCGACATTAGTACCGCGCGGGAGCCCTTCACCGGGCAGTGACCGCGCGAAAAAGGGGAGGCCGCCGAAGCGCCGGACCGGGTGAAGGGGCTGGGCGCTGGGCGTCGGGAAAAGATCCCGCCGACTGTCACGGCTTATGCCGTGGAGCGCTATTCGCAGGTTTGTTTCCATATTGTTATCTTATGGATCAAAGCGGCAATGGCGCGTACCATTGCCGCTTTTTTCATTATCAACAAGGAGGAACGGATCACTATGAAAAAGGTTCTTGCGGTCATTCTTGCGGCCCTTATGCTCTTGTCCTGCGCTTCCGCTCTGGCGGAGGGTACCTTCCGCGTGGGCATGGAGTGCAACTATGCGCCCTATAACTGGACCCAGGCCGAGCCCAGCGAGTACGCCGTAGCCATTGAGGGTGGCGGCGGATACGCCGACGGCTACGACGTGCGGATTGCAAAGCGCATCGCCGAGGCTCTGGGCAAGGAGCTTGTTATCGTCAAAACCGAATGGGACGGCCTGCCCATGGGCGTGATGAGCGGCGCTTTTGACGCCATCATTGCCGGCATGAGCCCCACTGAGGAGCGCAAGGCCACCCTGGATTTCAGCGAACCCTACCGTACCAACAAGCTGGTTGTGGTCATGAAGAAGGATAGCCCCTTCGCCTCGGCCACCAGCCTGGAGGATTTGAGCAGCGCTACTATCACCGGCCAGCTCAACACCTTCCACTACACCGTTATCGACCAGATTCCCAATGTGAACAAGGCTATGGCCATGGAAACCTTCCCTGCCATGATCGTGGCCGTGCAGAGCGGCGCGGTGGACGGCTACGTGGCCGAGGAAGACGGTGCGCAGGCGGATACCGCCGCCAACCCGGATCTGATCTACGTCAAGTTTGACGAGGGCAAGGGCTTTGTGGCCTCCGAGGCCGATACCTCCATCGCCGTCGGTCTGGCAAAGGGCAGCGACCTGCTGGCTCCCATCAACGAGATCCTGGCCGGCATCGATGATGCCACCCGTGATGAGCTTATGACCGGCGCCAAGGAGCGCCAGCCCCTCAACCAGTAAACCGCGTGGGGGAACGCGCCATAACCGGTGCGTTCCCCTTGGCTTGTCTGTTTTTTGCTATCACCAAAGGAGTTGCCCGCATGTCAGCATTACCAACCACCTTTTTCGGCTGGGTCAGCTTTATTCTGGACAAATACGGCACGCTGTTTTTAAGCGGCGTGGGCGTTACGCTGCTGGTGGCCATCACCGGCACGGTCATCGGTTTTGTTATCGGCCTGCTTGTGGCCGTTTTGCGCACCATTCCCGTCTCCCCGCGCGACCCGTGGTACAGGCGCGTGCCCCTCAAGGTGCTTTCCGCACTGCTGAATGTTTATATCGAAGTGTTCCGCGGCACGCCCATGATCGTGCAGGCCATGGTCATCTACTATGGCAGCATGCAGATGGGCCTGCGCATGCCCGTGCTGGTGGCAGCGGTGCTGATCGTGTCGGTCAATACCGGCGCGTATATGGCTGAAATCGTGCGCGGCGGCATCATCAGCGTGGACAAGGGCCAGAAGGAGGCCGCCTGCGCTATCGGTATGACGCACTGGCAGAGCATGGTGCATGTGGTGCTGCCCCAGGCCGTGAGAAACATCATGCCCTCCATCGGCAATGAGTTCGTAGTCAATATCAAGGATTCCAGCGTGCTCAACGTGATTTCCGTCAATGAGCTGTTCTTCATGAGCAAATCCGCCGCGGGTACATATCTGCGCTATTTTGAAGTGTTCTTCATTACCGCGTGCATCTATCTGGTGCTTACCTTCACGGTGACGCGTCTGCTCCGCGTGCTGGAACGCAAAATGGATGGCAAGACCAATTACATCATCTACGGTTCCCAGAGCGATTCCAAGGCGTCCATCGTGGTACCCAAAGAAGGAGGCGTGCCCAATGACTGATGTGCCCATTTTGAGCGTAAGCCACCTCAAAAAGAGCTTCGGCGAGCACGAGGTGCTGCGCGACATTTCCTTTGATGTACAGCAGGGCGACGTGGTCAGCATCATCGGCGCCAGTGGCAGTGGCAAGAGTACGCTGCTTCGGTGCATTAATTTTCTGGAGCAGCCCACCGCCGGCAGCATCCTCTTTCAGGGCAAAAACGCCGAAACCCAGTGGAGCCGCGCGCAGTACCACGCCAAGGTGGGCATGGTGTTTCAGAGCTTCAACCTGTTCGGCAACATGAGCGTGCTCAAGAACTGCGTGGTGGGACAGGTGAAGGTGCTGGGCCGTGCCCGCCAGGAGGCTGAGGAAAAGGCCCTTATGTATCTGGAAAAGGTGGGCATGGCTCCCTACCGCGACGCGCGCCCGGCCCAGCTGTCCGGTGGGCAGAAGCAGCGCGTGGCCATCGCCCGCGCCCTGGCCATGGAT
This sequence comes from Bacillota bacterium, assembly GCA_023404345.1. GTDB lineage: Bacteria > Bacillota > Clostridia > Christensenellales > Aristaeellaceae > Limiplasma. The sequence continues at coordinate 36,289 of JAEYCB010000052.1, read as the reverse complement.
CCGGAGGTATTGCTCTTTGACGAACCTACCAGCGCCCTTGACCCCGAAATGGTGGGTGAAGTGCTGGGCGTGATGCGTGACCTGGCGGCGTCGGGCCTGACCATGCTGGTGGTTACGCACGAAATGGCCTTTGCCCGTGATGTGAGCCGCCGCGTTATTTTCATGGATGCGGGCGTGATTGCCGAGGACGGCGCGCCGCAGGAGATTTTCGTCAACCCCCGTCAGGCTCGCACCAGGGAATTTTTGAGCCGCGTTTTGCAAAATTGACCCATCTGCCGCCGGAAAGGTTGGTTTTCCCTTCCGGCGGTTTTTGTTGCGCTTTTTTGGCAGGAATGCATAGAAGCGATGATAGAAAAAACAGACCGCCTGAGCAGCGGTCTGACGGACTGTTAAAAAACTTGTTTTAGGCGATTTGGAGAGGCGTAGCCCTCCAAATGAAATCCGAAGCCAGACGCGTTTTCCCAGCCGCGCCCAAGCAGCAGGGAAAACGTGTTCCGGAGGAAAAGACCGGCGCATCCGGGAGTTTTCGACAAGCACCGCCCGCCTGTTTCCTGTCAATAAAGAGGGGGGTACGGCGGTTTTCACTTTATTCGATAGCCGAAGTGAAACGATCATAGAAGGAATAAATGTAGGAAGCTGCGATGTCCATGTAGCTGAAGGCATATGCCCCAAATGAGTCAGCGTCTACCATATAGACATCCTGCGTATAGTAAACGTTGCCGTCTTCCTCGTTATACAGCCAACGTCCGCTGGCAAGGTTGAAATTGAACTCGTTGATCTGTTCATAGACCTTCAACAGGCCGGCATCCTCAGGCACGCTGCACAGGCGGCTGACCACCCGCGCCGCACCATCAAGGCATTGGCAATAGATGTCGATGGTATCCGAATCGGTGTGGCCGTTGGCATTGTAGGAAATCATGATTTCGTCGTCAAAGCCGTCGCCGTCAGCGTCGGTTGCCGTATAGTCATCCCATCCAACGGTAGGAAGGTATGCCTTAAGAGACGAGGCGGTGGACAACTCGCCGGCTTCTTCTGCCAGTACGCAGCTCATCGACGGAAGCATCAGCATTGCGCAGCAAAGTATGCAAAACAGTTTCTTCATAACGTTATTTCCTCCTTCACAGACCGCTTACTTTTTCAGCGAGGCAAATTCACTATAATGCTGATCCACCACCAGAGCGGTGATGTAAGCGTAGCGCTCTACCATCTGACCGAAATCCCCATTCTCCACATAGGGAATCTCCACGCGGGAATAGATGCGGTTGTTCGCTGAATCGTATACGAAGCGGATAAAGGAGATGGAGTCGTTGATGCTTTCGATGGATTGGTAGAGATGGAGCATGTCCGAATTATCAACGTCTTCGATGGTTGGGCACAGAATAGCCGCGCTATCCTCATAGACATTGATCGTTACGGGAATCGCCTCCAGTTGCGTGGACACAGCTGGTGCATAGTTGATGCGGAAGATATCTCGGGAATCGGAACTATCGAGCTGTGAGTATTTCAGGCCTGCCGCGTCAAACGCGGCTGTGACTTCACTGCTGCCTGGAGACAGGAACCCGTCGGCGAGCACACTTGTGCAGCATAGGAGAACACAAACAAGAAGCAGGAACAGACTGATTTTCTGTTTCAAGAAGATACACTTCCTTTCATCAATTGTAAATAGTATAACAGAAAAAACTTACAATATTAAGAAGAAAAAGGATATTAATGGAAAAATTTTTCTTCTTTTGTCTTTATAATTTGGTAGGGAAATGGTGCCGGCACGCGTGCTAAAAATGGATATGGGTGCCATTCCTTTTGCAGCTTTGTGCCTCTTTTTGTTACTGTTACAACAACAAATACAGTCGGACTTCCAAAGAAAAAGCCCCTTCCCACTTGCGCCTGTACCAAAACAATGGTATACTGTCTAATGGTGCCCTTTGAGAAATATGGCTATGCTACGACGGCATCTCGTGCATGCCCCAGGAGGAAAACGCATGGAACATACGGTGGAAAAACTGTCCAGCAACAAAGTCAAGATATCGTTCAAGGCGCCTGCTGCCGATTTTGAAGAGGCCGTTGAGAAGGCCTATCTGAAGATGCGCGGTCAGATCAGCGTGCCAGGCTTCCGCAAGGGCAAGGCCCCGCGCAAGCTGATCGAGCGGATGTACGGTGCCGGCGTTTTCTATGAGGATGCGCTGGAAATCCTCTTCCCCGATGCGTACATGGCTGCTGTAAAGGAAAACGACCTCAAGCCCGTGGGCCGTCCTGAGCTGGATGTGCAGGAAATGGAGGCCGGCAAGGATCTTGCCTTCTCCTGCGAGGTGTTTGTGTTCCCCGAAGTCAAGCTGGGTGAGTACAAGGGCGTGGAAGTGGCCCGCCGCGTGCACAAGGTGACCGCCGATGAGGTGGACGCCCGTATTGAGCAGGAGCGCAAGCGCGTGGCCCGCAGCGTGGATGTGACCGACCGCGCGCTGGAAAACGGCGACAAGGCCGAGCTGGACTATGCCGGCACGGTGGATGGCGTGGCGTTTGCCGGCGGCACCGCCGAGCATCAGACGCTGGTGATCGGCTCCGGCAACTTTATTCCCGGCTTTGAGGAGCAGATGGTGGGCATGGCCATCGGCGAGGAGCGCGACCTGCACGTCACCTTCCCTGAGCAGTACCACGCGGAGGACCTCAAGGGCAAGGACGCGGTGTTCCATGTGAAGCTGCACGCCATCACCCGCGAGGAGCTGCCCGAGCTGGATGACGAGTTTGCCGCTGAGGTAAGCGACTTCGACACCCTGGCCGAGTACCGCGCCGACCTGGAGAAGAAGCTGCAGGAGGCCGCCGACGCCCAGGCCGAGGAAGCCGCCCGTCAGACGCTGGTGGACAGCGTGGTGCGCGCTGCCGAGTGCGACGTGCCCGCTCCCATGGTGGAGGAAAAGCTGGACGACATGATGCAGCAGATGGGCTGGCGCATGCAGCAGCAGGGCTTCAGCATGGAGCAGTACCTCAAGCTGATCGGCCAGACCGAGCAGCAGATGCGCGATATGTACCGCTCTGAGGCCCTCAACAACGTCAAGACCGAGCTGGTGATTGACGAGATCATCAAGGCCGAAAACATCGAGGCCGCCGACGAGGACGTCAACAAGCTGCTGGAGGGCTACACTGCCGCCATGAACCAGACGGTGGAGCAGCTGCGCGAGAGCTTCAGCGCCGAGCAGCTGGACTTCTTCAAGCACCGCGCCTGCATGAACAAAGCTCTTGATCTTCTGTGGGACAACGCCAAGGTGACCGATGAGGACGCCGACGCCAAGTCCGAAGCCAAAGCCGCGGATGACGGCGAAGCCGCCGCCCCCGCGCAAGCCTAACGAATAATGCGCGCATCGTATGCATATGCTTTGAAGGTATAGCTTGCGATGCGCGCGCTTTTCAAAACAAAAGCGCACGAAGGAGTGAACGATATGAGCCTGATACCCATGGTTATCGAACAGACCAACCGCGGCGAACGCTCGTTTGATATCTACTCCCGCCTGCTGAAAGACCGTATCGTTTTTCTGGGCGGCGAAATCGACGACGACGTGGCAAACCTCGTGGTGGCCCAGCTGCTGTTTCTGGAAATGGAAAATCCCGATTCGGATATTTCCCTCTACATCAACAGCCCCGGCGGCAGCGTGACTGCCGGCATGGCCATCTTCGATACCATGAATTACATTAAGTGCGATGTGCGCACGGTGTGCATCGGTATGGCGGCCAGCATGGGCGCGTTTTTGCTCATGGCCGGTCAGAAGGGCAAGCGCCTGGCGCTGCCCAACAGCGAAATCATGATCCATCAGCCTCTGGGCGGGGCCAGCGGTCAGGCCACCGATGTGGCCATCCGCGCCGAATGGCTGGTCAAAACCAAGGAAAAGATGACCCGCCTCATGTCCGAAATGACCGGCCAGCCCATCGAACGCGTGAAGCAGGACGTGGAGCGCGACTATTTCATGAGCGCCGAGGAAGGCCTGAAATACGGCATCATCGACGAAATCTACCGTCCGCGCAACGCCAAGTAATTTCCCCGATTTCAACAATGAGGTGACAGCATGCCGGGTGACGATTTCAACCCCCGCATCCCCAAGCTCAAGCGCTGCAGCTTCTGCGGCAAAACCAGCGAGCAGGTGCGCCGCATGGTGGCCGGCCCCAACGTGCAGATTTGCAGCGAATGTATTTTGCTGTGTCAGGAAATCATCAGCGATGATTTCAACGCAGGTGTTTCCATCAGCAGCGCCGAGATTCCGCGCCCCCGTGAAATCAAGGAGGTGCTGGACCAGTACGTCATCGGTCAGGACGACGCCAAGCGCGCCCTGAGCGTGGCTGTGTATAACCACTATAAGCGCATCGATGCGGCGCCCGCTACCGGTGATGTGGAGCTGCAAAAGAGCAACATCCTCATGGTCGGCCCCACCGGTTGCGGCAAAACGTTTCTGGCGCAGACGCTGGCAAAGTTGCTGCGCGTGCCCTTTGCCATCGCCGATGCCACCAGCCTCACCGAGGCGGGCTATGTGGGCGAGGACGTCGAAAACATCCTCCTGCGCCTGATTCAGAACGCGGATTACGACATCCCGCTGGCCCAGCGCGGCATCATTTACATCGATGAGATCGACAAGATCGCCCGCAAGAGCGAAAACCCCTCCATTACCCGCGACGTGAGCGGCGAGGGCGTGCAGCAGACGCTGCTGAAAATTCTGGAGGGCACCATTGCCAGCGTGCCGCCTCAGGGCGGACGCAAGCATCCGCATCAGGAGTTCATTCAGATCGACACCACCAACATCCTCTTCATCTGCGGCGGTGCGTTTGACGGGCTGGCGCCCATCATTGAAAACCGCATCGGCAAAAAGGCGCTGGGCTTCGGCAGCGAACTCAAGAGCAAGCAGGAAGAGAATATCAATGCTACCCTCAAGCAGCTTCGTCCCGAGGATCTGATCAAGTTTGGCCTGATTCCGGAGTTTGTGGGCCGCCTGCCCATCGTGGTCACGCTGGATCAGCTGGATGAAGAACAGCTGGTACGCATTTTGACCGAGCCGAAAAACGCGCTGGTGCGCCAGTACAGCTATCTGATGGATCTGGACGGCGTGGAGCTCAAGTTTGAGCCTGCTGCGCTTACGCACATTGCCAAGCAGGCCATCGAGCGCAAGAGCGGTGCGCGCGGCCTGCGGGCCATCGTGGAAGGACTGCTGATGGACGCGATGTTCGATCTGCCCTCACGCGAGGACGTGAAGCAGTGCATCATCACCGAGAAATGCGCCCTGGGCAAGGAAAAGCCCAAGCTGGTGCTGGCAGATGGCGCACAGCCCAAAAAGCTGCGCCGTCCTGCCTCGGAAAAGAAGCCGCCCAAGCCTGCCTCAGATGAAAGCAGCGTATCCTGAAAGTACAGAAAGCGGGACGGAAAACCGTCCCGCTTTTCATATGCAAAAAGAGATGCTGCAAACAAGATAGACCGTGGACTAGATCCGGTCTATGATGCCGCGGATGAACGCTCTGGCCCGCTGCAGATCGTCTTCGTCGGGCTTTCCCTTACCAGTGCCGCCAAACAGCTTGAAGGGACCGAACGTGTTATAACCCCGGCAGCCAAACTCGCCCATCATGCTGCACCCCTTCTCCTCCGCGATGCGGGCGATTTCCTTTGCGCCCATGCCCTTTGCCCCGCCATAGGTATAGATGCAGAAGATCCGCTTTCCACGGGGCAGCCTCTCGCGGGCAAACTGCACCACCGATGGATGGAACGAAAAACCATAGATGCCGGAGGCAAAGCCGATGAGATCGTATTCTTCCAGCTGCGCTTCCGTCCCGGCGGAAAGGTCCAGCAGCGTAACGCCGCATTCTTCGGCCATAGCCTGCGCCACCTTCCGGGTATTTCCGTGATGGCAGGAATAATAGCAGATAACGGTTTTCATTGCTTTGCCTCCAGTGTCCAGCCGAAATCATTGTGATAGATCATCTGACGGGTCATGCCGCCGTCAATGCAGATGTTTTCGCCCGTGATGAATCCCGCCTTGTCCGACGCGAGGTACAGCGCCATGTTGGCGATGTCCAGCGGATGTCCCACGCGCCCCGCCGGATGCTGGTCCGCGTCCGGGCCCTCATAGCGGGTGAAGGCCGTGTCAATCCAGCCGGGCGAGATGGAATTGACCCGCACCCGTCCGGCCAGGCTCACGGCCAGAGCGTGCGTCAGCGCCGCGATGCCGCCTTTGGCTGCTGTATAGCTCTCCGTCTGCGGCTGGCTCATGCGGTCGCGCGAGGAGGAAATGTTGATGATGGACGCACCAGGCGCAAAACAGGGCAAAAACAGCTTGCTCAGGTAGAACGGCGCCGTCACGCCCACGCGCAGCGCGTCGTTGAATTCCTCGTAGGTGCAGGTATCCAGCCCGCGGGTGAGGGGCAGGGCGTTGTTGACAAGCACGTTCACCCGCCCGTAATCCGCGATCACCTTCGCCGCAAAGGCTTCCAGCGTCTCCTTGTCGCCCACGTTGCCCACGAAATAATCATTTGGCAGCAGGTCGATCACGCATACGTGCGCGACGGCCTTTTCAAATTCCTGCGCGATGACCCTGCCGATGCCCTTCGCGCCGCCTGTGACGACTACCACAGCATCCTGAAACATGATGCGTTCCTCCCTTTGCGGCATGTCCGCCGCCGCGTTTACTGTGCCTGATGCGCCCGCAGGTAGGCGTTTAGCCGTACAGCTACGTTTTCCTGAAGGCTCCGGTAAAAGAACTGATAATCGTACAGGTGGTATACCCACTCGCAGAACAGGGACAGCACCGGGGGATAGTCCTCGGGGGATACGTCGGGCACCTTCAGGCTGCCGCGCACAGGGTCGAGGTACGCGCCGGTCAGATGGAGGATTTCCGTAACGATCTGTCCGCTGTAGTCGGTAAAGCACGCGCCCGGATTTTCCTCTCTGGAGGCGGGGGTTGCGTCGGTGCGCCAGTTGAGCGGGTTGATGGCCAGCGACTGCGTGCCCGCCGGAATCAGCAAGGAATCCTGCACGCTTTCCGCCTCGCTGTTGAAGGAGATGATCACGCCTGTGTCCTCCTCGCCCGACGCCATGCGCAAATGGGGATACTGCCGCAATTCCTCTTCCGTAATCCGCCAGCCGATGGCGTAGCAGGCCACCAGCAGGCCGCTTGTGGTCTCGTCGCCAAAACAATCTTTCATCAGACGGAGGCACATGTCGGCTCCCTGTGAAAAGCCTGCCAGTACCAGCGGGCGGCCATTGTTGCAGTTTTCCAGATAATACATGAACGCTGCCTTGACATCCTCATAGGCCAGCGCGAGCCACGGCTCGCGTTCCTCCTCCGGAAGGGCGTAGACGTTCAGACCGGCCTGCCGGTAATAGGGGGCGTAGAAGCGGCAGGATTCGTCATAGATGCCCTTTTCCATGTTGGTAGCGCCCAGAAAACTGGGGCGGGCTTTCTGATCATCCATCGGCATGTTGAACGCCTGATCCGCCCCGCCGTACACCGTGGGGCAAACGAAAAAGACATCCGCCGCCCGATCCTCACCGTCGGCAAAGTATGCCCAGTTCTCCGCCTCCGCGTAGTCGGGAACACCCGCTGCTTCTGCACATGCGGCCCACAGAGGCGCAAGCAGCAGCCAGATGACAGCCAGACCTGCGCAGACCGCTCTGCGGATGCAGGTATGTTGTTTCATGGCACATTCCTCCACAAAAAATGATACGAGGCCATTTTACCATATCTGCGCATTGTGCGCCAGCGAAAGCGTGAACCCAACGTGCAGGTGGTGGCAGATATTGGCGCTTGACACAGGAACGTATGTTCGTAAAATGGAATTGCATCCTGAGGTGGGAGGGACGGTCATGGAACGGGTCATTCTGCATTGTGACGCCAATGCGTTCTACGCCAGCGTCGAATGCCTGTACACGCCGTCCATCCGTCATAGCCCCGTGGCGGTGTGCGGCAGCGTAGAGGCACGTCATGGCATTGTGCTGACCAAAAACCAGATCGCAAAGCAGTTCGGCGTGCAGACAGGGGAAGCCATCTGGCAGGCGCGGCAGAAGTGTCCGGACCTGATCTGTGTGCCGCCGGATTATGCGCTCTACATCCGTTTCAGCAGGCGTATGCGCAGGCTCTATGAGGAATACTCCGACCGTGTGGAATCCTTCGGGCTGGACGAGGCGTGGATTGATCTTAGCACCCCCGGCCTGACGATTCGGGACGGGGAGCGGATCGCCCATGAGATCCGGCTGCGGGTAAAGCGCGAGCTGGGTATTACGGTGTCGGTGGGGGTATCGTTCAACAAGATCTTTGCCAAGCTGGGCAGCGACATGAAAAAGCCGGACGCGGTCACGGTCATTTCGCAGGATTCCTTCCGGGATATGGTCTGGCCTTTGCCCGTGGGCGATCTGCTGTTCGTCGGACCTGCTACGCGACGCAGGCTGGCGGATATGAACGTGCGCACCATCGGCGATCTGGCGCAGTTTGAAGCGGAATGCCTGCGCAGCCGGCTTGGAAAGCCGGGGCTGATGCTCAAGGCGTATGCCGCGGGGCTGGACCGCTCGCCCGTGATGCCGTCAGATGAGCGAATGGCCATCCAGTCCATAGGCAACAGCACCACTCCGCCGCACGACCTTGAAACCATGGCCGACGCGCGCTGCCTTTACTATCTGCTGGCCGAGTCCGTGGCGGCGCGGCTGCGGCAGAAAGGGCTGCAGGCCCGGTGCGTCAGCATCAGCGCGCGAAACGCCGAGCTTGTGACCCGTTCCTGCCAGCAGACGCTGCCGCGGGCCACCAGCCTGACCGGAGAAATTGCGCAGGCAGCCATGCGGCTTTTTGACAGACGATTCGCGCTGAATTTTCCCTACCGAAGCGTGGGGCTAAGCTGCTCGGCGCTGACGCCGGACGACGCGCCTGTGCAGCTCGACTTTCTGGGCGACGAGGCGCAGCGCATCAAAACCGAGCGGCTGGAAAGCGCCATCGACGGGCTGCGCCGCCGCTTCGGGCATCAGATCGTGCGCCGGGCGGTGGTGCTTACCGACGGACAATATGCGCAAATCAACCCCAAGGAAGAGCATACGGTGCATCCCGTGCCGTTTTACGCGGGGTAAGGAGGAGAAGGCGTCATGGAAGCAAAGGGTCGAAGGCCGGAAAACCCGTGCAAGCGCTATGTGAAGGTCCGGGCCGATTTTGAGCTGGATGGAAGCATCCGTCCGCTGCTGTTCCGGGAGGAGGATGGACCGGCCTTTCGCATCGACCGGGTGCTGGATGTGCGTCAGGCCGCGTCGCGCAAGGCGGGCGGGCAGGGAATCCGCTATGTGTGCGAGGTGGAGGGCAGCATCTCCGTGCTGTTCCACGACGAGCCGTACTGGTTTGTGGAGAGGGAGGCGGAGAAGGGATGAATACGCCTTGGAAATACGGCTCGGGCTTCTGCTCTTGACATACGCCCCCTGCCCGCGTTATGATGCCAATACGGTGACAAACGGGTTTTTCTGGCAGCCGCCGCGATTGCACCGGCATGCTTCGCGCCACGTCCGGCGCTTTTTACAATTACAGGCAGGAAAGGAGGCACCCCATCATGAGCCAGCAGCGCATCGAAACCGTCTGCGTTCAGGGAGGATACACCCCCGGCAACGGCGAACCCCGGCAAATTCCCATCGTCCAGTCCACCACGTTCAAATATGCCACCAGCGAGGATATGGGCAAGCTGTTTGACCTGGAGGCTTCGGGCTATTTTTATACCCGCCTGCAAAATCCTACCAACGATTATGTGGCGGCCAAGATCGCGGCATTGGAGGGTGGTACGGCGGCCATGCTGACCTCGTCGGGTCAGGCGGCAAATTTCTTCGCCCTGTTCAATATCGCCACCTGCGGGGACCATCTTGTGGCGTCCTCCAGCATCTAAGGAGGCACATTCAACCTGATTTCCGTCACCATGGCCAAGATGGGCATCACCTGCACATTCGTCGCGCCCGACTGCACCGCGGAGGAGCTGGACGCGGCGTTCCGTCCCAACACCAAGGCCGTCTTTGGCGAGACCATCGCCAACCCCGCGCTGACCGTGCTGGATATTGAGAAGTTTGCCGCCGCCGCACACGCGCACGGCGTACCCCTGATTGTGGACAACACCTTTGCTACGCCCGTCAACTGCCGGCCCTTCGAATGGGGTGCGGACATCGTGACCCACTCTACCACCAAGTATATGGACGGGCACGGCGCGGCGGTGGGGGGAGCCATCGTGGATGGGGGCCGGTTCGACTGGATGGCCCACGCGGATAAGTTCCCCGGCCTGTGCACCCCGGATGACAGCTGTCACGGTATCACCTATGCCGAGCGGTTTGGCAGGGAAGGCGCCTTTATCACCAAATGCACCGCGCAGCTGATGCGCGATCTGGGTTCCATCCAGTCGCCTCAGCACGCGTTTTACCTGAATCTGGGACTGGAAAGCCTGCATGTGCGCATGGCCCGCCACTGCGAAAACGTTCAGGCGGTGGCTGAATACCTGTCGGCCCATCCCAAGGTGGAACGGGTCGTCTACTGCGGCCTGCCCGGCGATCCCTATCATGCGCTGGCGCAGAAATACCTGCCCAACGGCTCCTGCGGCGTGGTGTCCTTCGAGCTCAAGGGCGGACGCGCGGCGGCCAGCGCCTTTATGAAGGCGCTCAAGCTGGCGGCCATCGAGACCCATGTGGCCGACGCCCGCACCTGCTGCCTCAACCCCGCCAGCTCGACTCACCGCCAGATGACCGACGAGCAGCTGCGTGCCGCCGGCGTACCCGCCGGCCTGGTGCGTATGAGCTGCGGCCTGGAGAGCCGTGAAGACCTGATCGCCGATATCTCTCAGGCGTTGGACGCCATCTGACCGGCGGCCGCCATCATCACGTAAAGCGAGGCGAACCCTGTGCCTATCAAAATTCCCAATCAGCTTCCGGCGACTGAAACCCTGACGCGTGAAAACATCTTTGTGATGACGGAAACCCGCGCTCTGACGCAGGATATCCGTCCTCTGCGCATTCTGCTGCTCAACCTGATGCCCACCAAGGTGGATACCGAAACGCAGTTCGCCCGTGTGCTGGGCAACACACCGCTGCAAATCGAGCTGGAGTTGATCGCGCCTTCGGGCCGCGTGGCCAAGAATACGCCGCAGGAGCACATGCTGGCGTTTTACAAGCGCTTTTCTGACGTGAAGGACCAGAAGTTTGACGGCCTGCTCATCACCGGCGCGCCGGTGGAGCACCTGCCCTTTGAGCAGGTGGACTACTGGCCGGAGCTGTGCGAAATCATGGAATGGAGCAAGACGCACGTTCATTCCACTTTGCACATCTGCTGGGGCGCGCAGGCGGGGCTGTACTATCATTACGGCATTCCCAAGCGACAGCTGTCCCGTAAGCTGTTCGGCGTGTTTGAACACACGGTGGAGGACCCCAACTTTATCCTGTTCCGCAGCTTTGACGACCGTTTCTGGGTGCCTCATTCCCGGAATACCACTGTGGACCGCGCGGATATCGAGTCGGTGCCGGGCCTCAAGGTGCTGGCCGCCTCGCCGGAAGCGGGCGTGTACGCCGTAAAAACCGAGGGTGGCCGTCAAGTCTACCTGATGGGTCACGCCGAGTATGACCGCGATACCCTGAAAAAGGAGTATCTGCGGGATGTGGCCGCGGGCGTGGACATTCGGCTTCCGCAGCATTATTTCCCCGATGACGACCCTGAAAAAGAACCCATGGTGCGGTGGCGCTCCTGCGCCAGTTTGCTCTATTCCAACTGGCTGAATTATTTTGTGTACCAGACCACGCCCTATGATCTGTCCGCTTCTTTCCCCGCCGGGCATTCGGCGGAAGAGTGATTTGGAGCCGGAAAGGCTTGCTCAGCCGCCCATTCAGAGCTGTTGATGGGGGTGGAAAAAGCTTTTTCCATTCATTTGAGAAAAAACAGAAAATCATCTTGACAAATGCCCCTTGAATCCTATATAATATCTATCGTTGTGAAACTGCAACGCGCGATCGTGGCGGAATTGGCATACGCGCACGTTTGAGGGGCGTGTCCGATGAGGGTACGGGTTCAAGTCCCGTCGATCGCACCAGAATTCCGTGGAATCATTTGATTTCACGGAATTTTTCTTTTTGCTGACAATAACTCTCTCTTACAGGGATGGCTGTATGGACGCTTAAATGCTGCTTTGCTTTTGTGCCTCTTGTTGTGATATTATCCAATTGAGTTTACGGTCCGTGCATGTTTTTGATCAGAAAAAAGGACTCGCCGTTTTCTCTTTCATATTCATCACATAAGAGAGCCCCATCAACAAAAGGAGGCCGGTTCCATGTGCGATACCGAAAAAATTGGCTGTTGCGGTGCGTACTGCAAAACATGCCGAGAATTTCTGAAAACCTGCAAGGGGTGTAAGCTGGGGTATCTGAATGGACTGCGGGATTTGCGCCGGGCAAAATGCAGCATAAAGATCTGTTGCCTGACCAAGGGGTATATCACCTGCGCGGACTGCGATATATTTGACAGCTGTGAAACCATACAGAGCTTTATCCAGCATCCTGGCTACAAGTATTCCAAATACAAGCAGGCATTGGCATTTATACGCGCCAATGGCTATACCGCATTTATGAATGCGGCGGATCACTGGAAAAACGCATACGGGAAATACGAATAAGACGGCTTGGAGCGTTTCGCAGGATATATGAAATGCCGCCCATATACCGCGGCGTACTCGTGATATTTCGGATAGACATGTTTTTTGGCTGCGTACAAACCAGTGATTCACTGCATGGTTGCAAGTCTTATCGATCCCATCTGAGGAAAAAGCGGCCTGAAAACCAGCGCTTTCAGGCCGCTGTGTTAAAGGCAAGCCTCTTTCTTCACTCCGCTTCCAGCAGCGTCATACGATGCGTGGCGAAAAAGTCGCGCGCCACTTCGGCTCCCGGCATCCCTTCGTACATATAGGCTCTCCATGTGGGGCTAAAAGCGTCCGAAAATACAGCGTCGTTCCATAGAAAAGTGCATTGCTCAAGGCTCCGCTCATAGTCGGCAAGCGACTGTTCGCTTACGTCCCAGCGGATGCTTTCGATATCGCGCAGCTTTTCCTGCCTGAGCCGCTCCTGCTCCTCAAGCTCGCGCTTTTCCGCGCCGTCTGCCGCCTCGATGCGCGGCCTGAGCCGCTCGATTCCGGCGGTATAGTGCTCTTTCATCAGCAGGTAGGTGTTGTACTCCGCAGGCGACGCACCCTCATAAAACATGGCGGCATCCCTCTCAGGCTGATGGCTTGCGTAAAAGGCAAGCCACTCGATGGCCAGTTTCTTTTGCGTGGAATAGGGATTGACCACAAACAGCGTCCCGTCGCACAGGAGCCGCGGGCGGTCCTGCGAGGGCAAAGTGAGCGCCATGGGCACGAAATCGGAAACGGGTTCGCTGTTGGAATAGAGGCGCCGACCGGGATGGAAGGAAGCATGTATGGAGAAGAGGTAGGAGGGCTCGCTGTTGAGGCGGGTGGTGGCGAAGCGCTCGTTCATGTCGCCATAGGGCACTTGGGGGCTGCTTTCGGGAATGGAGGCGCAGGCGAGGGTCAGCTTGTCCAAAAGCTGCGCCAGGTCCGCTTCATAGCGGGGAATGGCCGACGCATCCTGCGCCATCAGCGTATAATACTGCTCCATGAGCCAGCTGAACAGCGTAACTTTGAAGCCGTCAATGGCCAACCCGTCGCCGAAGGGCGTTATGCCCGCCCGCAGCGCCGCTTCGCCCACGCGCTCGTCCCATTCGATCAGAAAATCCAGAAACTCCATATAAGTGGAAGGGACGTCCTCCGATGTCAGCCCCAGATGGCTGAGCGCGTATTGGCTGTATCCCAGGGTGAATTGGGTGACATTCCTCATCACGGCGGCGATCTCGTCACCGTGCATCACCGTTTCATGGAAAAACGGCCGGCAGGCATCGGCCCGCTCCCGGAGCAACGGGGAGCCGTTAAGCGGGGTATAGTAGCCTTTTTCAAGGGCCCGCCGGGTATCATGCCCTACGGGCAGTTCAAAGATATCAATTTCGTCTGACTGTAGCGTCATGTGCTGGGCAAACAGGGCCAAGGCATCATAAGAACTCATTTGTCGGTATTTCACGGCGATCTGCGGGTGGGCCTGGGCAAATTCCCGCTCTATCCAGTTCTCCGGATAGTCGCAGGAGATCATGAGGGGCTTGAGCTGCGCCTGCAGCAAGGTGGACAGGGCATATATAGTCTGGTCCTGCAAAAGCAGCAGGCGTCCATCCTGCGCAAGCGCCCTGCCGCCAAATGACAGGAGGGGAAGATAGGTCATTACCTCGCAGGCGTTGCCTGCGGAAAGGGCGAGTACCCCTCCCCGGACTCGACCAGTATGCGGTCGCGCCATGGGTCGTACAACAGTCCATGGACACGTGCCACATTCAGCTCCTTGCTGTCATACAGCGGGACGAAGTTCTCCGCGACAGGGTCAAAGTCCGTGATTCGCCACTGCTCGTTGGGAAGGTCCTCCAGAAGAAGCAGATGCCCATCCCGGTAGCAGGCAATCTCGGACACCTCACTCTGCGGATAGACCGGGCTGTGCGCTCCGGTGACCATGTCAAAGCGGCAGAGGGAAGCCTGCGAACCGCCGTCCGTCAGACCTGTGAGCAGATATAGCGATTCGCCGCAAACCGCGCCGGAGCGCACGAAGGGAAGGCCGGCCTGCCCTTCATCGGAAAAGAAATCCAGCTGAGAAAGGCCATGGAGCGTCGCGCCATCCTGCGCAATGTCCACGCGGTAGAGCGAAACGTTTAGCTCATTGAGGCCATAGAGCGCTTCTCCGTCGCTGAAAAGCAGGTTGACGAGAGAAGCGTCCTTTTGCAGCCACTCCGGAACGGGATCATCCTTGGATACTCCGTGAAAGCGCAAAACCTCTGCGGGGATGAATTCATATTCCGGGTTGGCGTTGCGAAGGAGGATGGGCGTGGCCTGGCGGGTTTCCAGATCGAGCTCGTACAGGCTTTTGGCAGTGGAGAGCAAATATGCCGTGTCATCTGCCACGATTGAACAGAATATTTCCCGGCCTCCTTCAGGACTTTGAATTTCCGAAACAGTAAAGCCTTCCGACAGAGCGACCGGGCCCGGAATGCAGATCAGAAGAAACGCAAAAAGCAACAATATCCGTCTTTTCATGGTTCATTTTCCTTTCGTTCGTTTCTTGCCTTTTGGGTAACAAACGTTTTTCCAGGAATACCCTTCTTTTAATAAGACGGAGTTACACTGCTTTTTGTAACATTCTATCTGTAGAATTTTTGCGGATTGTGTATCGGAAGATTACCTTGCCCTGACATGACCGGGAAAGCATAAAACAACACGCCTGTTGCGTCACGCTTACAAGCTTGACAGACGAAAATGAACTGTTGACCGCATAGGACAATGTCTCCTGAATCAAGCAAAAGCGGTCATTTCCATCTTGGTTGCTGTAACTGCCTTGATATTTTTATATGTCTGAGAAATCGCCTTTGGCAGCCTCTTGCACCTGCCGGAGTGCATCGGTGCCGAAGCGCTGAGCAAACTCCCACCCTGCCTCTGCTTCAATCAGGGCGGCGGCCTGCGAATTTTTTTCCGCTGCGCAGCGCAACAACGTGCTGTAAAGATGCGCTGTATGGTACAGAAAATCCTTCACCTGAGTGCCGTGCAGACGCTGCTGGATGCGCTTTTGCCGCTCTGTGAGGGCAGGGGTGTTTTCTGCGCTTTCCCAATGAAAGGCGCAGCCCTCATCCGGATTTTTGGGCAGACAGGAGGGAAGGCTCAGGCGGAATGCCGGATTGAAGCCTCTCAAAATCGCCCGGTCTACGCAGCGGCAGTAATAAAAGCCATAGTCCTCCAGACCGTTTTCACGCCAGGCGGTATGCCAGGGGCACGCCAGCATCCGAAAGCTGATATGGGGGGCAATCGGGATCGTTTTCGGTCCGCACGGATTCACCGGGCCATGACCATTCGCAATAGGCGAAATAGGAAGCCATATCATTCAGCGAATCGCCGTTTTTCAGGCAGCGCGCCGCCATACGCCTGCCGCGCTCCCAGCCATAGGTTTCCACAGCTGTAAGCAACAGCGCATCCGCGTCCGGACCGAAATGCATGCAAATCTGTCTGGCCAGCAGTCCAAACATGACTGCATGCTGCTTCGGCCCAAAAATACAGGCATTTTCATGTGGACGTTCCATCGTCATGCGGCATTCCTCCTTGTATTTCAGGAACCCTATTCTCTCCGCGGCGTCAACAGGCCGCTGCGGTAAGCATCCAGCAGTTCTTCCAAAGTACGGATGCGCTGCTGAATCTGCCGCCCGTTGTCCGTATCGGCCACCAGGCAGCGCTTGCGATTGTGCCAGAGAATTTGCGACTGGGAATGGATGTCGTCGTTGGCGTCAAGCACACGCGTCAAGGACGAAAAGGGCTGATGGGCTACGATACGCAATCCGTGTGAATTGGAAATCAGCGTGTAACCCGCGATGCCTGTCGCCTTCTGATAGGCCTTGCAAAATCCGCCATCGATGACGATTAGCCGCCCGTTGGCTTTGACGGGACTTTCGCCGCTGCTGACATGGATGGGCGTATGGCCGTTGATGATATGCGCCTCGGGAGAATCCAAGCCAAAGGTGCTCAAAATACGGCGGCAGACGTCCTCGTCGTTGATGTGGCGGTAGTAGGGATTCATCGGCTCAACCCAGGCATCGGGACAGTCGATAAACGCGCGTTCAAAGGTCTTGACGCTGCGTCCGCACAGGGGCGAACGCTCGCCGCACCAGAGATACCACATGAAATCCACCGCTTCGGGATCACGTTCAAAATAGGCTCTGCGGGCCATGCGCTCGTGATGGTCCATCAGCGCCTGCCCCTGGTAGCATTCGCCGTCGAAGGTCACTTGGGCAAAGCCGCCTGTCTCGGTCATGGGGATGCAGCCATGAAAGAGCAGGTTGCCGTTGCAGCACCGGTAGAGCCTGCCATTTTCGTACAGAAAGCGTACATGCCGGCGCAGCCGTTCACTCTTTGTGAATGCGGCGGCAAGATCGAAGACCACAGCTTCTTCCTCTGAGGTCAGCCGGTAGGGATCGGTGGGATCGATGGTGGGCAGATCAACGCTTTTTAGGGGGTAGGTATGCCCGTTCAGAAAAATGGTTTTGGGGTTTTCCACCAGCCGGTGCAGCAGCCGACGCCCCTCCATGCCGTATTCGGGATGCCGCGCAATGAGCTGCCCCTCCAGCTTAAATAGAAGGATGGTCACAGCCTGGAGCGCAGCCTGCGCTTGCGCCGGATAAGTCTGACTGGCAAACAACGCAAGTGACCGCAAGCTGATGCCGTAGCCTGTTTCCAGCAGTTCCATGTTGTCGTATTGCAGGCAACCGCGCACAACAGCGGCCATGCATACGGGATTGCCGGATGCCGCGCCCATCCACAGGATATCATGGTTGCCCCATTCGATGTCCACGGCATGGTGATTCACCAGCAGGTCCATGATGCAGTCGGCACGAGGTCCGCGGTCGTAAATATCGCCTACAATGTGCAGACGGTCCACCGCCAGGCGTTTGATCAGATCAGACAGCGCCACGATGAACTCGTCTCCGCTGCCGATATCAATCAGCGTGTCGATGATCTTTTGGTGGTAAACGAGCTGGTTGTCATCCTCGTCCGGGAGGGCATGAAGCAGCTCATCCAGGATATAGGCATAGGCCGAAGGCGTAGCCCTGCGTACTTTGGAGCGTGTATATTTGGAGGAAAGCAGGCGGCTCAGGTCAATTAAATCATGCAGCGTGGCATTGTACCAATCCTTGTTTAGCCGGCCTGCCGCTCCAAGCATTCTGAGCTTTTCCTGTGGATAATAGATCAGCGTAAGCAAATCGGAAATGTCTGTGGCGCTGTGGGTGTCGGAAAACAGCATCAGCGCTTTTTCCCGTATGACGCCCGAACAGTTGTTCAGAATATGCAAAAATGCTTCATATTCGCCGTGAATATCGCTCATGAAGTGTTCCGTGCCCTTTGGCAGATTCAAAATGGCCTTTAGATTGATAATTTCCGTGTAAAGCGATTGAACAGTGGGAAACTGTTCGCTGATGCAGGCCAGATAGCGCTTTTGAGATGCCTCACTCATGAAAATCCTCCGTGTGCTGTTGTACGTGTCTGTAGTGTCAGAAAACAGTATACGACATTTTGGGCAAGGTGACAATAGAAAGCGGCCTGTGTGATTTCACACAGGCCGCACAGACTGTTAAAAAACCTTTTTGGGAGGTTCGGAGGGCCGCAGCCCTCCGAGCTGCATTCCGAATCCAGCGACATGTGCGGTGGATTCGGATGCCTTGCGTAGCAAGGTTTCCTTACGCCGTCCGCCGCCCGGCTCAGCCGAAGGCGGAGTAGGCGGACGGCGCAAACCTGGCGGAAAAGATCGCCGCAGGCGAGCTTTTTCGACATACTGATGGAGCGTCATCCGGGATAGGATGACGCTCCGCATCTTTATTATAGGCGGAAGACCTCAGCACGTCAATTCCTGATAGCGACGCATGAGTTCGGCGACACAGACCTCTTGGTCAGTCCTTATTGCGCTAGTAGCATTTGATGAAAACCAGACTTAATGTAACGCAATTGATTCTTCTATCTCATGATGCTTATTTCGCCGTCCTCTATATTCTCAGAACTTTTGACGCTGGATTTGTCCCCATCTATTTCTGCTTTTAAAAGTCAGAAAAGCCCGCACTCTCCAGAGTACTGTAATGGGACGGTAGAAAAGCGGTTCTATAAAGCATGCAACAATCAGCTGCAATGCATTTGTTTTGGTTCGATAAATATTGTAAGATCTATGTTCAAAAACAACGGAAATAATTGTCTGAAACACGCCGTACAGATATGCCATTGCAAATATCCACAGTGCCGCCGATGTTATACCATAATAATATGCTATGACAAACAGCAGCACGTATCCCACTACTTCGATTATCGGGCCCAGCATTTCTACAAAAAACTGCAATGGAAACGCCGCCATTCCCACAAAGCCGTAACGGGGATTGAGCAACATGGTTTTATGCTGCAATAGAGACTCAATAAGCCCTTTATGCCAGCGTATCCTTTGCGTCTGCAAATCCTTATAGCGCGTGGGCACCTGCGTCCAGCAAACCGCATCCGATGCCAACGAAATACTGTACGGGATCCGGTTTTTTCGATAGTATTCCTGCAGACGCACAACCAACTCCATGTCTTCGCCCAAGCCAGTTTTATACCCGCCTACTGATAATACAGCCTTTTTGTCGAACATACCAAAGGCGCCTGAAATGATCAAGCTGCCGTTGTTTTTGTTCCAAGTAAACCGGCTGCTTAAAAATGCCCGCAGATATTCTACTACCTGCATACGTTCGATGAATGTTTTGGGCAGATCTATTTGGACTACCTTTCCATCCTTTATGTGACATCCATTCACCGCTTTTACCATGCCCCCCACGGCAATGGTTTCCTTTTTACGGGCAAAAACGCGCACGATTTTCTTCAACGCCTGTGGTTCCAATATGCAGTCAGCATCAATACAGCAAATATATTCATTTCTGCTGAAATTGATGCCGGCGTTCAAGGAATCGGCTTTGCCTCCGTTTTCCTTATCGACCACAATCAGCTTACCCGGACGTTTCAAATCCATGTAAACGCCCTTTATCGTTTTGCACTCCAGCTGATGCTGATAATGGATGGGAATCATCTTCAAATCAAAATGCCGGATCAAATTGTCCAATGTATCATCCTGGGAACCATCGTTGATTACGATTATTTCGTACTCCCCATATTCCTGCTGCAATAGAGATTGGACACTGTTAAGGATTGTATCCGCTTCATTGTATGCAGGAACCAGAATGGAAATCCTGCCCAGGCTTTCGCTTTTGAAGTCAATATTGGCATTGACTACCTTCATATTTGTTTTGAGCTTAAAAAAGGCATTCACAATGACGGCCCAATAGCTGATTACGACAAGCACATAATAGATAAATATGCAAAAGCAAGGATAGCCTTATATGCTGAAATGAGCAACTCTGGTATATTTGAAACAGTTGATGGCGATATTGAGGAACTCAAAGAAAAAATAGCCAGACTTGAAGAAAAAATCAAAGGGTTTGATGTTGATAAGAAGATGTCAAAGGCTGAGAGCTTTTTGTCAGGCAATATGAATCGACTCTCATTAACGCTTGATTTTGAAGACGAGTATAGACCAATTGATTTGAATTTTGGTTTGACAGACGGAAGGAGGTCGAGCATATGAAAGACAAAACTGCCCATCTATATGTAGACAGTCACGAAAGGACGCTGATATTACATAGCCTTGTGGAGCTGAAAAACGCTCTCATACGGCAAGGCAGATATACGGACTGCATTGACGAACTCATTTTTAAGGTAGCCAATGCACCCGTCAAGAAAATGAAAATCGAATATATCTAAGGCAATTCAAGAGTGAGCTGCTTATTCTTTTTCATAAGAGTAAGCGGCTTTTTTGCGTTCTCTGTACGATTTACATAGCCGCCTTGACAAAGCGGCTAAATCTATGCGAAAGGAGGACGCAGCTATGTCAAATTGCAAAGTGATTGCTCTGACCAACCAGAAAGGCGGTGTTGGCAAGACCACAACGGCGGTCAATCTGGGTGTGGGTCTGGCGAAGCAAGGAAAAAGAGTGCTGTTGATTGACGCCGATGCACAGGCAAATCTCACAATGGCTCTGGGTTACAGCCGACCAGACGATTTACCCATTACGCTCTCCACAATCATGCAGAACATCATAGACGATAAATCTTTTGACGTTTCGCAAGGGATTTTATCCCATAGCGAGGGCGTTGACCTGCTTCCATCAAACACTGAGTTATCGGGCTTTGAAGTAAGGCTATGTCCCTTGATAAAACGCTCATGGAAGGCGGCGTAGGCGTAAGCCGTGCAGTCAGCGGCGATCAGCAGCTTTGCGTCTGCAAAATAGGGCGCGTTAACCGGCACCAGCTTGATCTGGACAGGCCATTGCGAAAGCCTGCTTAGCTGCTCTGTGTGCGGCGTTTCTTTGCAAGCGCATTCCGTGTGCTCGATCTTCCTCGAATGGCTCCCTGGACAGCCGCAGGGCAGCTTCATGCCCTGTTTCTGCATCCTCTGCTGCTTATTCGCCAGTACCGCCTGTTCGTCATAGACCGCCGCCTCGCGCTCCACAAAGGTGATGGCACCGGTGGGACAGGCAGGAAGGTAGTCGCCCAGACCGTCACAGTAGTCGTCCCGCATCAGTTTCGCTTTCCCGTCCACCATGGCGATGGCTCCCTCGTGGCAGGCCTCGGCGCAGGCGCTGCAGCCGTTGCATTTATCTCTATTGATTTCAATGATTCGTCTTTTCATGACAGCTCCTCCCTTGCTTTCCTGACTCTATTATAGTATAATGAAATCAACAAATCAGTTGATATTTCAACGAAAGAGGTTTTTTATGAAAGATTTTTTATCCGTTATCCGTTCCTCTCCGCTGTTTTCCGGCGTTACGGAGACAGAGCTCGCCTCGGTTCTCGCCTGTCTTAACGCTGAAAAAACGAACTTCCCAAAGGAAGCCTATCTGATGCATATCGGAGACACGGCGGAAGCCATAGGTCTTGTGCTGTCTGGAAGCGTGCTGATCGTGCAAGAAGACATTTGGGGAAATCGACAGATTCTGTCCAAAGCCGGGCCGGGGCAGACCTTTGCCGCCGCGTTTGCCTGTGCGCCGGGTGCCGTACTGAACGTCAGCGTTGTTGCGGAAACGCCTGTCACGGTGATGTTTCTGAATGTAAAGCGTATTCTGACCATGTGTACCGCAGCCTGCTCCTGTCACAGCCGGATCATCCGCAATCTTTTAGGTGAGCTGGCAGGCAAAAATCTGATGCTGAGTGAAAAGGTTTCCCATATGGGCCAGCGGACAACGAGAGCAAAGCTCATGTCCTATCTTTCTGCCCAGGCGCAAGCGCACGGAGCCTATGAATTTGATATTCCTTTTTCCCGTCAACAGCTCGCCGACTATCTCGCCGTCGAGCGCAGCGGACTGTCCGTTGAACTTTGCAAAATGCGTGATGCGGGACTGCTGGAATTCCATAAAAGCCATTTTGTGCTGAAGGTGTAAGCGGCTCCGCCGGATTGACAGCGTATAGCCTGCTTGTAAAAAATGAAGAGTCGTCTTGACACGCACTGCTGTAACCCGTACAATTACAGCGGAAACTGTTATAAATGCGATTACAGATAGATCCGGAGGTGTTTCCTGTGAAAGCAATCTTCATCCCCGCGCTGCTGCTCTGCGTTCTGCTGCTTTCTTTCTGTCTGACCGGCTGCCGGAAGGAGCCGCTCGAAACGTCCGGAAGCGCACCGGAGACGATTGAATCAGAAATAGAACCGAAGGGCGTTTACCATAAGCTGACGCCGAAGGAAGCATATGATATGATGCAGGCGGGCGGCATCACGGTGGTGGATGTGCGGACGAAAGCCGAATACGATGGAGGGCATATTGCGGATGCTGTGCTCGTTCCCAATGAAACGATATCCGATACGTCCCCGCCGGAGCTGCCGGACAAGACGGCGACGCTTCTTATCTACTGCCGCAGCGGACGGCGCAGCCGCGATGCGGCGGAGAAGCTGATTGCCCTCGGGTATGAAAATGTCTACGATTTCGGCGGTATCAACGACTGGCCGTATGAAACGGTCACGCAATGAGAGGAAGGATTATGTACGAACAGTAATTTAACGGTGGCGGTTCATTCACTGGTGTATCTGAACCACATGGAGCGAGTGCTCAGCAGTGAGGAGCTTGCGAAGAATGTCTGCACCAATCCTGTACTGGTGCGCAGAGTGATGTCGAAGCTGAAAAAGGCGGGCATTGTGGAAACAAAGGGTGGAAACGCAGGCGGCTATCTTTTCGCCGCTGACGCCGAGACGCTGACGCTGGAGAAGATCGCGCAGGCTTTGAACGTTCGTTTCGTAGATGCGCCGTGGCACAGCGGCGACTTGGACGAGGAATGTCTCATCTGCTCCGGCATGGCGGGCGTGATGGAAAGTCTCTATGCGCAGCTCAACGAACAGTGCATCCACAGTCTCGCCGCAGTCACCATTGCGGATATCGACCGCCGTCTGCTCAAAAATGGCGAGGAGCTGAGAATCGGCGAATGATCGGACGATTCGCAGTCCCGGCAAAACGCGAAAAACGAACCGGAGGAAGAACACCTCGAATTAAACAGTGGGAGGAAAGGATGAAGACAAGAGTTGCCGTGATGTCGATTATTGTTGACGAAAAGGATTCTGTAGAGGTTTTGAACGCAGTTCTGCATGAGTTTGGAGATCATATCATCGGCAGGATGGGTATCCCGTACCGTCAGAGAGGCATACACATTATTTCAATCGCCCTCGATGCGCCGCAGGACACAATTTCATCATTGGCGGGAAGGCTTGGGAATATTCCGGGACTGAGCGTAAAGACGGCATAT
Source organism: Bacillota bacterium (assembly GCA_023404345.1). Taxonomy (GTDB): domain Bacteria; phylum Bacillota; class Clostridia; order Christensenellales; family Aristaeellaceae; genus Limiplasma. Next base: position 12,860 of record JAEYCB010000052.1, on the reverse strand, counting down.
TCCAACGTCGTGAGCGATGAATAATAAAGAGCGCATTGACAGACTTCATAATACCCATTCCCTGGCTGCAGAGGATTATGCAGAGCTTGCAGGCACATATACCCTCGCTGATGCAGTTTATGCAGCTTCTCTCGCCAACGCAGCACGCCGTCAGTATTACGGCAACGATGTGTATATCCGGGGACTAATTGAAGTTGGGAATGTCTGCCGCAACGATTGCCTTTACTGCGGCATACGGCGCTCAAATAAAAGTTGTCAGCGCTATGTCCTGACAAAAGAGGAAATCCTCTCCTGCTGCATAGATGGCTACGAACTCGGCTTCCGAACCTTCGTTTTGCAGGGCGGCGAGGGCGTTATGCCGGCTGAAAAGCTATGCGGGATCGTATCGGAAATCAGAAAAAAGTACCTCGACTGCGCCATTACGCTCTCTTTCGGGGAATATCCGCGCCGGGACTATAAAAATATGTATGCGGCGGGTGCAAATCGTTATCTGCTGCGCCATGAAACGGCGAATAAACAGCATTATGAAAAGCTCCACCCTGCGTCCATGTCCTTTGACAATCGAATGCGCTGCCTGCGCGATCTGAAGGAAATTGGCTTCCAGGTCGGCTGCGGTTTCATGGTGGGCAGTCCGTATCAAACGACGGAAACACTTGCAGAGGATTTGAAATTCATTGAGGGATTTCAGCCTGACATGTGCGGCATAGGCCCGTTTATCCCACATGAAGATACGCCCTTCGGCGCATATCCTGCGGGACGCATCGACCTAACGGTCTTTCTGCTCTCGCTTGTGCGCCTGATCAAGCCAAACATTCTGCTCCCCGCGACGACGGCGCTCGGAAGCGTTGAAGAGGGCGGCAGAGAGCGCGGAATCAGGGCAGGCGCAAACGTTGTCATGCCGAACCTTTCTCCATTCTCCGTGCGGGAGAAATATGCGCTATACAACAACAAGCTGTCGAGTGGAATCGAACCGGCGCAGAGCCTTGCACTGCTGAAGAAACAAATGAACGGGATCGGCTACCGTATCGTCTGCGCACGCGGCGATATCATAAAATAATCATTCTGTCTGACGGAAAGGCTCGCCTAACCGGAAAGAAAGGAGACGATCATGAGCTACGACCCCAAATCGATGAAGGCGGAGGAATTTATATCCGACGCCGAGATCAGAAAAACCATAGCCTACGCCGAGGAGCACAAACACGATGCTGCACTGATCGACGCATTGCTTGAAAAAGCACGTCCGAAGAAAAGCGGAAACGGCGTGACCTGCGCGGGACTTTCACACCGTGAGGCGTCGGTGCTGCTCGCCTGCGACATTCCCGAAAAAGTGGAGCAAATGTACCGCCTTGCAAACGAGATCAAGCAGGCCTTCTACGGCAATCGCATCGTGATGTTCGCACCTCTGTATCTCTCCAACTACTGTATCAACGGCTGCGTCTACTGTCCGTATCACTTGAAGAATACGCATATTGCCCGTAAAAAGTTGACGCAGGACGAAGTCCGCGCAGAGGTCATTGCGCTTCAGAATATGGGGCACAAGCGCCTAGCGATCGAAGCCGGTGAGCATCCCCTGCTGAGCCCAATAGAATATATCCTCGAATGTATCGAAACGATCTACTCCGTCCACCACAAAAACGGCGATATCAGAAGGGTGAACGTCAATATCGCTGCCACGACGGTGGAAAACTACCGCAGGCTTAAGGACGCGGGAATTGGAACCTATATTCTCTTTCAGGAAACATACAACAAAAAGAGCTATCTTGAGCTTCATCCGACAGGTCCGAAGCATGACTACGACTACCACACCGAAGCGATGGACAGAGCCATGGAGGGAGGCATTGATGACGTAGGTCTTGGCGTTTTGTTTGGGCTTGAAGGCTATCAGTATGAGTTTGCCGGATTGCTCATGCACGAGGAGCATTTGGAGGCTGTTCACGGCGTGGGACCGCATACGATTAGCGTTCCACGTATCAAACGCGCCGATGATATTGACCCCGCCGTGTTTGATAACGGAATCTCAGATGACCTCTTTGCAAAAATCATTGCCTGTATTCGCATCGCAGTGCCATATACCGGCATGATTATCTCTACTCGTGAGAGCGAAGCTGTGCGCGGAAAGGTTCTTCACCTTGGCATTTCCCAAATCAGCGGCGCATCGCGCACATCGGTCGGCGGCTATACCGAAGAGAAACGGCCGCATGATTCCGAGCAGTTCGATGTGTCGGATCAGAGAACGCTGGATGAGGTGGTTCGCTGGCTGATGGTGAACGAGCATATTCCGTCTTTCTGCACCGCCTGCTACCGTGAGGGCAGAACTGGCGACCGTTTTATGAGTCTTTGCAAAAGTGGGCAGATACTCAACTGCTGCCATCCCAACGCGCTGATGACTCTGACCGAATATCTGGTCGATTACGCCTCGGAAGAAACTCGGCGCATCGGCTTCGAAATGATCTGGCGTGAGCTTGAAAAGATACCGAACGTAAAAGCACATGCGATTGCCGCAGAAAACATTGAGGCAATCAGGCGCTCCGATTGCCGTGACTTTCGATTTTAGGGGGTGCAACCAATGGGGCTGAACGATAAGCCGTCAGGCGAGAGGCTTCATATTGCCTTTTTCGGAATGAGAAACGCAGGAAAATCCAGCGTTGTCAACGCCGTGACCGGGCAGGCGCTTTCTCTTGTATCAGAGCATATGGGAACAACGACAGACCCCGTGCAGAAGGCGATGGAGCTGTTGCCGATAGGCCCTGTCGTAATCATTGACACTCCGGGTATCGACGACGAGGGGGATCTCGGAGAAATGCGAGTGAAACGCGCCCTGCGTATGCTTGACAAGACGGACGTCGCCGTGCTGGTTGTTGACGCTGCAGCCGGTATGGGAGAACACGACCGTGTGCTAATGGCAGAGTTTGAAAAGCGCAGCATACCTTATATCACCGTTTACAACAAAAGTGATCTTCTTGAAGAATGCCCCACGACAGATGGAAAAAGCCTGTATGTAAGCGCAAAGCGCAAAACAAACATTCGTGAGCTGAAAGAGATGATCGGGCGGCTCGGGGGCGTCAGAGAGGAAAAACAGCTTGTGGGGGATTTGCTTTCAGCGGGTGATATCGTCGTTCTTGTCACGCCGATCGATGAATCGGCTCCGAAGGGACGTATGATATTGCCGCAGCAGCAGATGATACGCGATGTGCTTGATGGCGGAGCTGTCAATATTGTAGCAAAGGAAACTGAGATTGCTGACGCGCTATCCGCACTGAAAGAAAAGCCGCGAATGGTTATCACTGATTCCCAGGTATTCGGTACAGTCAGCCGTATTGTACCGGAGGATATCCCGCTGACCTCGTTTTCCATCCTTTTCGCACGATACAAGGGCGAACTTGAAGAAACGGTACTTGGAGCGGCCTTTCTTGACCGGCTGTGCGACGGCGATAGGGTTCTCATCTCCGAGGGCTGTACCCATCATCGACAGTGCAACGATATCGGCACGGTGAAACTGCCCGGCTGGATAGAGAAATATACGGGGAAAAAGCTGCGTTATGAGTTTACATCGGGAGGAGAGTTTCCTGCGGAACTTGAAAAATATGCGCTCATTGTTCACTGTGGCGGCTGTATGCTGAACGAACGGGAGATGAAATCGCGTATTGCCCAGGCACGAGCCGCAGGCGTGCCGTTCACTAACTACGGCATCGCCATCGCACAGATGCACGGTATACTGCAGCGTGCGCTTTCCCCCTTCCCCAAATTCGCGAAAGCCTTTCAGAAAAACAGGACAGGAGACGATGACAGGGTATGAGGATCAGAAAACGAAACGGAGAAATGGTTGAATTTTCCCCAGAAAAGATAAAAAACGCCATGGCAAAGGCGTTTGCCGGGCAGAAGCAGGAGATCGACGGCGAAGGTCTGACGAAGCTTCTTCAAGCCGTGCTGTCAAGACTGTCGCAGGACGACGTGCTCACGGTGGAGCTGGTGCAGGACGAGGTGGAACGCGTTCTGATGGAGTCCGGCTGGTACGATGTGGCAAAGGCGTACATCCTGTATCGAGAGAAGCAATCCGTCCTGCGCCGGGTGCGCGCCTCAATTGTTCAAGCCGTGGGCGGGGATGAAGACCTCGATGCGCTTCTCCGCCGCATACAGAAGGATTTTGGTGAGGAAAGCTATTCTCTGACCGCACTTCAGACCAAATTCGACAGCTTTGCCAAGCCGTCGATGAGCGATACGGAGCGCTGCGCCGTGCTGGTCAAGGCGGCGGTCGAGCTGATGACGCCGGAAGCGCCCAAATGGGAATTTATCGCCGCGCGGCTTCTGAATCACTGCTTCCGAAGGAATCTGGCCTGTGAATTGTCCGCGCGGGGCATTGCCTGTCTTTATGACAAGCTCCGCTATCTGACCGACAAGGGGCTGTACGGCGACTATATCCTCGCCCACTATTCCCGCGCGGAGATCGAGGAAGCGGAGGGCTTTATCGCACCGGAGCGCGACGATCTGTTTACCTATTCAGGTCTTGATCTGCTGCTCAAACGGTATGTCATCCAGACGCATCACCGTGTGCCGCTGGAAACGCCGCAGGAGATGTTTCTCGGCATTGCTCTGCACCTTTCCATGAAGGAACAACGGGACAGAATGCAGTGGGTCAGGCGCATCTATGATATGCTCAGCCGTCTGGAGGTCACGATGGCGACGCCCACCCTGTCCAACGCCCGCAAGCCCTATCACCAGCTTTCCAGCTGCTTTATCGATACTGTGCCCGACAGCCTGGACGGCATTTACCGCTCGATTGATAACTTTGCCAAGGTCTCCAAGCTCGGCGGCGGCATGGGGATGTACTTTGGAAAGGTGCGCGCCACCGGCAGCGCCATTCGCGGCTTTCAGGGCGCGGCAGGCGGCGTGATCAGATGGATCAGGCTCGTAAACGATACCGCCGTGGCGGTGGATCAGCTTGGGATGCGGCAGGGTGCGGTGGCAGTCTATCTGGACGTCTGGCACAGGGATCTGCCGGAGTTTCTGCAGCTGCGCACCAACAACGGCGACGACCGCATGAAGGCCCACGACGTGTTCCCCGCCGTCTGCTATCCCGACCTGTTCTGGAAATTGGCGGATGAGAATATCGACGCGCCGTGGCACCTGATGTGTCCACACGAGATTCTGACCGTCAAGGGCTATTCTCTGGAGGACTATTACGGGGACGAATGGGAAAAGCGGTATGCGGACTGCGTAAACGACCCGCGCATTACCAAGCGCACCGTGACGGTCAAGGATATTGTTCGGCTGGTGCTGCGCTCGGCGGTGGAAACGGGCACGCCCTTCGCCTTTAACCGCGACACGGTGAACAGGATGAACCCCAACGGACATGCGGGGATGGTCTACTGCTCCAACCTCTGCACGGAGATCGCGCAGAATATGTCGCCCATCGAGCATATTTCCACGGAGGTATGCGCCGAAAACGGCGATACCATTGTGGTGACGCGCACGCGGCCGGGCGATTTCGTGGTCTGCAACCTTGCGAGCCTCTCCCTCGGCAATCTGCCCGTGGAGGACGAGGAATATATGCAGAAAACGGTGGAGACGGCAGTCCGCGCGCTGGACAATGTGATCGACCTGAATTTCTATCCCTTGGAATATGCGAAGGTGACCAACCACAAATACCGCAGCATCGGCCTTGGCGTCAGCGGCTACCATCATATGCTGGCGAAGCGCCGCGTCAAATGGGAGAGCAAGGAGCATCTTGCCCTTGCCGACGCGGTGTTTGAGCGCATCAACTACGCGGCAGTCAAGGCAAGCGCAGCCTTGGCAAAGGAAAAGGGCCGCTACAGCCTCTTTGAGGGAAGCGACTGGCAGACCGGTGCGTACTTTGAAAAGCGCGGATATACCTCGGAGAAGTGGTCGGCACTGCGCAAGACCGTCGCCGAGCAGGGAATGCGCAATGCGTATCTGCTAGCAATCGCGCCAACCTCCAGCACCTCGGTGCTCTCCGGCACCACGGCAGGCATCGACCCGGTGATGAAGCGCTTCTTCCTGGAAGAAAAGAAGGGCAGTATGCTTCCGCGCGTTGCGCCCGAACTGTCCATGCAGACATGGTGGTACTACAAGGGGGCGCATACGGTCGATCAGCTGTGGTCGGTGCGGGCTTCGGGCATACGCCAGCGACACATCGACCAGGCGCAGAGCATGAACCTGTATATCACCAACGAGTTTACCATGCGCCAGGTGCTCGCGCTTTATCTCGAAGCATGGAAGTCCGGGGTCAAGACAATCTACTATGTCCGCAGCAAATCGCTTGAGGTCGAGGACTGCGACAGCTGCTCGTCATAAGGGGGGGAGACAGATGGAACAGATGAGAAAAAAGCCGCTTTTCAATCCGAACGGTGATATTGACGTGCGCCTGCGCCGTATGATCGGCGGCAATACCACCAATCTCAACGATTTCAACAATATGAAGTACCCGTGGGTCAGCGACTGGTACCGGCAGGCGATGAACAATTTCTGGATCCCGGAGGAAATCAATCTGTCTCAGGATGTGAAAGATTACCCGAGGCTGCTCCCGGCGGAACGCACGGCGTATGATAAGATCCTCAGCTTTCTGGTTTTCCTCGATTCGATACAGACGGCCAATCTGCCCAACATCGGCGAGTATGTGACGGCCAACGAGGTCAATCTCTGCCTGTCGATACAGACCTTTCAGGAGTGCGTCCACTCCCAGAGCTACAGCTATATGCTGGACACCATCTGCTCCCCCGTGGAGCGAAACGATATTCTGTATCAGTGGAAAACGGACGAGCATCTTCTGCGGCGCAACACCTTTATCGGCGACTGCTACAACGAATTTCAGGAGAATAAGGATCCGTTCACGCTGCTTCGGGTAATGATGGCGAACTTTATCCTGGAGGGAATCTACTTTTACAGCGGCTTCATGTTCTTCTATAACCTGTCCCGTAACGGCAAGATGCCCGGCTCAGCGCAGGAGATCCGCTACATCAACCGCGATGAGAACACTCACCTCTGGCTGTTCCGCAATATCATCACCGAGCTGCAAAAGGAAAACCCGGAGCTTTTCTCCGCCAAAAATATCGCCGTTCTCTGCGGCATGATGGAGGAGGGCGTGCGGCAGGAGATCGCGTGGGGACATTACGTCATCGGCGACGAGGTTCCGGGACTGAACCGCAATATGATTACCGATTATATCCGCTATCTCGGCAATCTGCGCTGGACAAGCCTCGGCTATGCGCCGCTTTATCCCGGATACGAGAACGAGCCGGACAGCATGGGCTGGGTCAGCCAGTATGCCGACGCCAATATGGTCAAAACGGATTTCTTCGAGGCGCGGAGCACCGCCTACGCGAAAAGCACTGCCCTTGTGGATGATCTGTAAAAATACGCCGGTTTGCACGGCGGGAAAGAGAGGAAAAGCGCTATGAAGTACATTTGCACGGTCTGTGGATTTGAGTACGATGAGGAGGTCGGATATCCCGAAGCGGGGATCGCTCCTGTCACGAAATGGGAGGAGGTTCCGGAGGATTTCGAATGCCCGCTCTGCAGCGTGGGAAAGGAACTGTTTGAAGCGTCTGAGGAGGGGGAGCAGTAATTATGAAAGAATTTGTTGAGAACGGAATCATATGCAAATGCAAAAAGGTGAGCCTTGCGGATATCGAAAACGCACTGCATGAAAAGACGCGTTTTCCCGATGTGGAAAAAGAATTCGAGCATGTGCAGCAGGTAACGCACTGCTCCACCGGCTGCGGCGGCTGTTACGAAAAGATCCTTGACGTCCTTTCCAAACACATGAGCGGCTGATTATCCGAAGGGGGAAAAACTATGCTTGAAGCAGGAACAAAAGCGCCGGATTTCACGCTGAACGATCAGAGCGGCGCACCGATATCTCTTTCCGACTTTGCCGGAAGAAAGGTCGTTCTGTACTTCTACCCGAAGGACAACACGCCCGGCTGCACCCGTCAGGCGTGCGCTTTTGCGGAGGCGTATGCCGGATTTCGTGAAAAAAACGTCGCCGTGATCGGCGTAAGCAAGGACTCGGTCGCGTCGCACGTAAAATTTGCGGAGAAATACTCCCTCCCGTTTACGCTCCTGTCCGACCCGGAGCTTGAGATCATTAAGGCCTACGATGCATGGAAGGAAAAGAAGCTGTATGGCAAAACCGCCTTCGGCGTGGTACGTTGCACCTATATCATCAATGAAAGCGGCATGATTGAAAAGGCAATGCCTAAGGTCAAACCGGATACCAACGCAGCCGAGATTCTGGAGTATCTCGAAAAATAACAGCTTTCATCGGCACATCCTTCGCAAATTCCATCTGATGCCGATCAGCTGCGGCGGCAGCGCAAGGTGAAGTGAAGTATCAAGACAGCGATCGGTCGTCAAACATATAGGTAGCAACGGATGAAACCGTTCAACCGCATAACAGCTGAATGAATTACAGTCGTTTCGGGGTTTACACCGCAACGACTGTTTTTACACCGCAAAGGCATACTTTTTAATTTTGCCTATTCCTTGTATCAATCTCGGTAGGATTATTTCATACGACTGACCAAACGCTGTCAGACGCATGTCGGAGTATCAGAGTTCTTGTCACCCCTCACGCGGGGTCAGACAGGAATTTCACCTGTCGAATCAGCGCAAAGTTCAATTTCTAAATTAGAAATCGGCCTATTTTATTGCATATTTCTATGCAGATTGTTAGGCAACAGAGCGCACATCGTCAAAATATTGCACGTCCGGATCGGCGTTCTGGGGTGTGATGGACGCTTCGATTGCGCCGGCGACCAGTTGAAGTTCGCCGTAGGTCAGCTTCCCCTCGGTATCTGCCGTCAGCGGCGCAATGACCATGTTTTTAAGGCCCACCGTAGAGCTTACGACAGGCGAAGCAGCGGGATTTGCCATGTGATATCCCCGCGCCGCCGCGCCGCCGCGGATAGCGTCGTGGCTCCATTCCTTGCGATGCCCCTCGCAGTAGACGCCGCTGTCGCAGAGGTTGGGACAGCCGGGATAGCGGCATGGTCGTTTGGGCGTGTACGGCATATCTTCCTCCTGTTCCGACAATGAGCGCCGATTTTCGTGATGATTTCGCGCGCTTTTCTGCTTATTATCAGCTGATTAGGAGCAGTAACGGCGCAAAAAAGAGCAAATCACAGCGTTTCGCACCCTTTTCACCGGACATAGGCCGCATTGCTCTCGTTTTGCCAGTCACAGAAAAATCATCTCCCGCTCGTCGTACACGGAACCGCCGCTGTTCTGGTTCTTCATGGCTCGATCCAGCGCCATGACCAATGCCACCGCGCCGTCCACCTTTTCCGTGGACTTCTGCTTGTCGATCTTCAGATTGCCCGCAGGGTCGGTGCGCACGAAGGCGTTGTCCATGTTCCAGCGCAGCACCGGGTGTCCACCGTGCACCAGCCTGTGTTCCAGCACCAGCCGCATCAGTTCCTTCGTCGGCGGCGACATGTCCCGGAATCCTTGTCCGAAGGGGATCATGGTGAATCCGTCGTCCTCCAGATTCTGCACCATCTGTGTGGCGTTCCAGCGGTCGTAGGCAATCTCACGGATGTTGTAGTTTTCGCCCAGCTCGCAGATGAATTTTTCAATGAACCCGTAATGTACCACGTTGCCCTCGGTGGTCTGAAGAAATCCCTGCTTTTCCCATACGTCGTACATGACGTGGTCGCGCCGAACGCGCAAAGGCAGCGTCTCCTCCGGCAGCCAGAAGAAGGGCAGAATGACATACGGTTCGCTCTCATCGCTGGGCGGAAAGACCAGCACCAGCGTGGTCAGGTCGCTGGTGGACGAAAGATCCAGCCCCGCATAACAGACGCGCCCATCAAGATCGCCCGGAATGACCGGCGCGCCGCATTCGTCCCATTTGTCCATGGGCATCCAGCGAATGCTTTGTTTCACCCACTGATTCAGGCGCGGCTGGCGGAACATATTCTCATCCGCTGGCATTTCCAGTGCCTTGCGGTAGGCGTCTCGCACCTTGTCGATGGTAATGGTATATCCCAGCGATGGATTGCACCTGTACCAGTTCTGCTCGTCCTGCCAGTCCGCATCGTCCGGAAGTCCATAGACCATGGGATAAAAGCGCGGGTCATGCTTGCATCCTTCCAGAATATCCAACGCCTTCTGATGTACCTCCCAGCAGACGGAATTGCGATCTGTACCGGCAGTCGTGAGAAAGAACCACAGCGGCTGCCTGCGCGCATCACCGCTGCCCTGGGTCATTACGTCGTAGAGAGCGCGGGTGGGCTGCGTGTGAAGCTCGTCGAAGATGCAGGCGGAAACATTCAGGCCATGCTTCGTAGCCACTTCACTGGACAGCACCTGATAGATGCTTCCCGTGGGCTGATATACCATGCGTTTGGTGGAAGGAATGATCTTGATCAGCCGACTCAGCGTAGGGTTCTGCCGAACCATATCCACCGCCACATCAAACACAATGGCCGCCTGCTGACGGTCGCTGGCGCAGGAATAGACCTCCGCCTTCCACTCATCGTCGTTGATGAGCATGTTCAGCGCCAGCGCCGCGCCCAGCTCGCTCTTTCCATTTTTCTTTCCAATCTCGATATACACCTGATTGTATTGCCGGATATCGGGATCTTCTTCCCGCACCGTGCCGAACACATCCCTGATGACCTTCTCCTGCCAGGGCAGCAGTTTAAAGGGCTTCCCGTGAAATTCGCCCTTGGTATGCTTCAGGCACTCGATAAAGCGCACGACGCGGCGCGCCTTCTTTTCGTCAAACATCGTCCTGCCACCCGCCCTTCAGCAGCTTCGCCATGGGATCCTCCGCATCCGCTGCGTTTCCGCCTGCAATGATGCGGGTACGGCAGGCGGGCGTCAGGCCAAATTCTGCGGCTAAGGCGTGCATGGTTTTCTGGCTCTGCTGAGAAATGCTGACCTGGGGCAGCTGCTGAAGGTATCCGGAAGGCGTTCTAAACACCGGGCCGTGCTGGGAGATGACGTCCTCAGCCTCGCGCCAGCGGGCATACGCCTGACAGTAACTGGCAAAGGCCGCCGTGTCCGCCATGGTCAATACGCCCATAGCTTCCAGCGCGGGCGCCAGCCGCTTCCATTCCTTTTTCGCTTCGGGCAGCAGCCAGGCCGGGCATTTCACGCCGCCTTTGGGCGGAATTGGCTCACGCTCGTTGAGCGGTCGCCGTCCTTTTCCACGGTCGCCTTCCAGCTTCTTCAGCGCCGTTGGCTTGGGTTTTCTTCCTGCCATTGCCATGTAAGCCGCCTCCCTTCTGCGATTTGCCGCATAAGCGAAACGCCTTGCAAAGCGCTAGTTCTGCAAGGCGTCTGCGCTTTTCTGTCGTCTTTGTTACTCGCCATTCGCCGATTCCTGCATTTCAGCCATCGCTTCTTCAAACGACATCCGCTGACCATCTCGCATCAGATAAACATCTTCCGTCTGACCGTCGTGATAATGAACATACCGTTTCACCGCTACGTCTACGAATTTAGGCTCGATTTCCACACCAAAACAGGAGCGGCTGATCTCCTCGCAGGCAATGAGCGTAGAAGCGGAGCCGAGAAAGCCGTCCAGCACCAGCCCGTTAGTCTGCGTGCATTGTTTGATCAGATAGGCGATCAGCTGCACGGGCTTTGAGGAGGGGTGGCCGAAGCCTTCTTTTTCAGAGTCCTTGATCCCATCAAACTCGAACACGCTGGTCTGTTTCTGATCGCCGTACCAGATATGCTTGCCGTCCTTCCGCCAGCCCCAGATGATTGGCTCCATATTGAATTTCCAGTCGGTGCGCATCAGCGGCGCTCTCGGCTTTTTCCAGACCAGCCCCGCGCCCACCTTGAAGCCCGCGTCCTCAAAGGCGTCGTAGAAAACGCGAGTCTTCATCGTGGCATAAAACTCATAGATGGATGCGCCCTTCGCCATGGCGTTCTTGAAATTCGTGAAGCATTTCATGAGAAATTCATAGGCCTGTTTGTCGTTCAGGTCGTCGTTGACAATGGTGCCGGACTTGTTTTTCAGCTCCACAAAATAGGGCGCGTCCGTACAGACCAGATTGACCTTCGTATCGCCGAGCAGTCGCTCGAAGGTTTCCGGCAGGGTCGTATCGCCGCAGATGACGGTATGCCTGCCCAAATGCCACACGTCGCCCATTCTGCTGAAACAGGGCTGTTTTAATTCCGCCCCAACGTCAAAATCATCTTCTTTAACGTCCTTATCGTGCACCTGGGAAAACAGATCGTCTACTTCTGCCGCGTCAAAGCCGGTGATGTCCAGGTCGTAGCCGCTGATCTTCAGGTCGCTGAGCAGATCCGCCAGTGCGACGGGCTCCCATTCGCCGACAGCCTTGTTGAGGGCGATATTCAACGCCTTTTCTTCCTGCCTGTTTTCGATGTGGACGACCACGCAGTCGATCTCGGTCGCGCCTTCCGCCACCAGCACCTTATAGCGCTGGTGGCCGCCTACGATATTCCCCGTGACCTCGTTCCAGATGACAGGATCCACATAGCCGAACTCATGCAGGCTGCGCCTGATCTTTTCATATGCCGGATCGCCGGGCTTCAGGTCTTTGCGGGGATTGTATTTTGCCGGTTTCAGCTGATCCACGCTGATTTTCTGGATGTTCATACTGGTATTCATGGAAAACCTCCTGCTTCTGCGCATTACTTTTCACAGCAAAACAGCCGCCCCATCAGACGGCTGAACGCGATTTTTGGTGTGGGGCCCCCGGGCCCCCTATTTGTCGGAAATTCATGCGAGAGGGCGCCCCGGTCCCGGAGAAAACGCTCCCGGAGATTCGATCCCCCCTGGGGCCCCAAAGCCGACCACGCCCCAGGACTTTCCCCAAGCAAAGTGCAAAAGCCGACTGCACCCCGGGACTTTTGCACGG
>JAEYCB010000013.1 GCA_023404345.1 Bacillota bacterium | reverse complement strand
CAATGGGGCGATTTGGATTTTGATACCGGACTAATTTCCATTGAACGCAATGTAACCTTCAAGGGCAATCAGCCCGTCGTTGGAACACCAAAAAGCGCGGCAGGGCAGCGCTCAATCCCGATGGTGAAGGAACTGCGCCCTTATCTGCACCCAAAAGAGGATCACCTTTTTGTTGTGGGCAATGGGGATACGCCTATCACGGAAAGCGCCTTTGACCGGGCATGGCAGCGCATTGGAAAAACCGTTAACCTTCATGGCGCAACGCCGCATATCTTTCGACATACCTATCTCACCATAATGGAGGCGGCGGGCACGGATGTCAAAACTCTGCAAACGATTGCGGACCATGCGGACATCCAGACCACCATGAACCGCTATGTACATAGCCGCCTGGAAGGAATTCAGACAGCGGGCGTGGCATTCAGTGAATTGACAGCGAAACTGACATCCAATATCGCGCGGAAACCCAATGAAAATAAGACTTTTGCGCCCTGTTTTCAAGATGAAAACTGACATGCTGGTTGATAAAACCGCCGATTTCATCAAAACACCCTTGTTTCGAAGGGCTTCAGGGCAAAAAGAAAAGCCTCAAACCGTTATGGTTTAAGGCTTTATCTCTGGTGAGCCCGGCGGGATTCGAACCCACGACCTTTTGATTCGTAGTCAAACACTCTATCCAGCTGAGCTACGAGCCCACATGCCTTATTGATAGAGCGCGTTGCTCTCTCAAATCAGCTTAATTATTATAGCAGACGTAATCCGAAATTGCAATAGATATAGCAAAATTTTTTTGCTTGTTTTGATAATGAGGTTCTCGAAGAAAGATTTTCAATAATAACGAGTCTTTTTCCGAACGCATTAAAAATTTTATCGAAAAATGTTCGCCTTTTTTCTTTACAAAGCGCTAAACCTGGTGTATGATAAGCAGGTCCCTTAGGTGTTTATGTCGATTACAGGAGGATGGAACGCAATGAAGAAGCTCGTAAGCATGCTGCTGGCGTTGTGCCTGGTTCTGGGCGTGACCGCCGCGAGCGCCGCGGTTTCCGCGGAGGAAATCAAGGTTGGCTACATCTGCATCGGTGACGAAAACGAAGGCTATTCCGCCAACCACATCAATGGCCTCAAGGCTGCTCAGGAGGCCCTGGGCATCAGCGACGATCAGGTTATGATCAAGTACAACATTCCCGAAACCGAAGCCGCTTACGAAGCCGCGGTGGACTTGGCCGAAAACGGCTGCGACATCATCTTCGCCACCAGCTTCGGCCAGGAGAGCTATGTGTTCCAGGCCGCTGCCGAATATCCCGAAATTCAGTTCTGCCATGCTACCGGCACCGCCGCCAGCTCCAGCGAACTGACCAACGTCCACAACTACTTCACCGCCATCTATGAAGCCCGCTATGTCAGCGGCGTGGTGGCCGGCATGAAGCTCAACCAGATGATTGAGGATGGCACCATCACCGCCGAAACGGCCAAGATCGGTTATGTGGGCGCTTTCCCCTTTGCCGAGGTAATCTCCGGCTACACCAGCTTCTTCCTGGGCGCCCGTAGCGTGTGCCCCTCCGCCACCATGGAGGTGCGCTACACCAACAGCTGGTCCGATATGGCTCTTGAAAAAGAGACCGCTGAGGCTCTGATCGCTGATGGCTGTGTGCTGATTTCTCAGCACTCTGACACCGTTGGCCCCGCCACCGCCTGTGAGGCTGCCGGCGTGCCGATCGTGGGCTACAACATCTCCATGATCCCCACCGCTCCCACCCAGGCTCTGACCTCCGCTGCCTGCAACTGGGGCGCCTATGTGACCTTTGCTATCCAGAGCGTGATTGATGGCACTGAGATTCCGAAGGACTGGTGCCACGGCTACTCCAATGGCGCGGTGCACATCACCGAGCTCAATGAGGCCTCTGTTCCCGAAGGAACTGCCGAGAAGGTGGCTGAGGTTGAGGCTGCCCTCAAGGATGGCACGCTGCATGTCTTTGATTGCTCTGCCTTCACGGTGGGTGGCGAAGAGCTGACCACCTACACCACCGCTTATGGCCTGGAAGGCAACGAGATGGTTTCCGACGGCTACTTCCATGAGTCTGAGGTGCGCAGCGCTCCCTATTTCGATATCATCATCGACGGCATCAACGCGGTCGTTGAGCAGTAAGCAACACGTTCACGGCTCTGCCCTGCCGCCCGTCAGGGCGGCAGGGCGTTCTTTCATTTTCTACATAACTGCCCGGAGGGAACAGCTTTGCAATCCAATGCAATGATTGAGATGCGCGGCATCACCAAGCATTTTGGCTCGGTGGTCGCCAATGAAAATGTGGATTTGACCGTACATCGCGGCGAAATTTTGAGTGTGCTGGGCGAGAACGGCAGCGGCAAAACGTCGCTGATGAACATGCTCGCCGGCATTTACTTTCCAGACGCGGGCCATATCTATGTGGAAGGCCGCGAGGTGGTGATCCGTTCGCCCAAAGATGCCTTTGCCCTGGGCATCGGCATGATTCATCAGCATTTCAAGCTGGTGGATGTGCTCACCGCGGCTGAAAATATCATTTTGGGCCTTCCGGGAAAGCTGCGGCTTGATATACGGGAGGTGGAGCGCGATATCCGCCGCCTGACTGAAAAGTATGGTTTTGAAATCGACCTGCACGAAAAAATTTATGAAATGAGCGTGTCGCAGAAGCAGACGGTGGAAATCGTCAAAATGCTCTATCGCGGCGCGAACATCTTGATTCTGGACGAGCCCACCGCTGTGCTGACTCCTCAGGAGACGGACCGGCTTTTCCAGGTGTTGCGCAACATGCGTGCTCAGGGCCATTCCATCATCATTATCACCCACAAGCTCAACGAGGTTTTGAGCCTGAGCGACCGGGTGGCCGTGCTGCGCAAGGGACATAGCGTCGGTTCCATTCAGACCTCTGAAGCTACAGAGAAGAGTCTAACCGAAATGATGGTGGGCAGGCGTGTGGACCTGAACATCGAGCGCCCCCAGCCGGTTAATCCTCGCTTGAAACTTAAGGTGCGCGATGTGACGGTCGTTAATGGCGAAGGGCGCGAGGTGCTTTCTCATGCCGCCTTTGAGGCCTATACCGGCGAAATTTTGGGCGTTGCAGGCATCGCGGGCAGCGGTCAGAAGGAACTGCTGGAAGCTATAGCGGGATTGCAGCCGCTCAAAAGCGGCTCCATCGAATACACCAACCGCAAGGGCCATATCAAGGAATTAACCCGCATGACCGCCGAAGAAATCCGCGAAATCGGCATCCGGCTGGCCTTTGTTCCGGAGGATCGTCTGGGTATGGGCCTGGTGGCCTCTATGGGCATGACGGGCAATATGATGCTGCGAAGCTACAAGCGTGGCCGCGGCTTCTTCTCCGAGCGCAAGCAGCCGCGCACACTGGCAGAACGCATCATGCGCGAGCTGGACGTGGTCACCCCCGGTGTGGAATGGCCCGTGGGCCGCATGAGCGGCGGCAACGTGCAGAAGGTGCTGGTCGGGCGCGAGATAGCTTCCTCTCCGCAGGTGCTGATGGTGGCATATCCCGTGCGCGGGTTGGACATCAACTCCTCACATACCATCTACCGTCTGCTTAACGAGCAGAAGAAGAACGGTTCCGCCGTCATCTGCGTGGGCGAGGATTTGGATGTGCTTCTGGCTCTGTGTGACCGTATTCTGGTGCTGGCTGACGGCCATGTCAGTGGTACGGTGGATGCACGCAACGCTACCAAGGAGCAGATCGGCCTGATGATGACCAACCACGACGCAAAGGAGGCTAAGTCATGACCGCTGCAAAAGAACCCCTGATGCATATCGTCAAGCGTGACGGAGTGTCGCTGGGCCGGGCCATGCTGGTGCGACTGGTTGCGCTGGTGTTCGCTTTACTGGTGTGTGCGGCCATCATCTACGGTTTAACCGGTATGAACCCACTCAGCGTTTATGCGGGAATCTGGGACGGCGCAGTGGGCACCAATCGCCGTATGTGGGTTACCTTCCGCGACGCGGCCATTTTGTTGTGCGTGGGCTTTGCGGTACTGCCTGCTTTCCGTATGCGGTTTTGGAATGTGGGTGCGGAGGGGCAGGTGCTGGTGGGCGCCATGGCCTCAGCCGCTGTCATGATTTATGGAAAGAACCTTCCCTCCTGGGCCATGTATGCGCTCTGCCCCGTAGCGGGTGTAGCCGCGGGTCTGATTTGGGGCGTAATTCCGGCTTTTTTTAAAGCACACTGGAACACCAATGAAACCCTGTTTACCCTCATGCTCAACTATATCGCCATGCAACTGGTGTCCTTCGCGATTGTGTTTTGGGAAAATCCCCGTGGCTCCAACCACGTGGGCCTGATCAACAGCCAGGACAAGGAGGGATGGCTGCCGTCCATTGGCACCAATAGCTACCTGCTTCCCATCCTGATTGTGCTGGTGCTCATGGTTGGGCTGTATGTGTACATGCAGTTTTCCAAGCAGGGCTACGAGATCGCCGTAGTGGGTGAAAGTGAAAATACCGCACACTATGCAGGCATCAACGTAGGCCGCGTGATTATTCGCACCATGGCTATCTCCGGCGGCATCGGCGGACTGGCTGGCTATCTGCTGGCTACGGGCGTTGGCCATACCATTTCTACCGGACTGGCTGGAGGCCGCGGCTTTACGGCCATCGTGGTGGCATGGCTTGGCAAACTCAATCCTTTTGCCATGCTGCTGGTGGCATTTTTCCTGGTATTCATGGAAAAGGGCGCCATCCAGATTGCCACGCAGTTCAACCTTAATGAAAACGCCAGCGATATCCTCACCGGCGTCATCCTCTTCTTTATTCTGGGCTGCGAGTTCTTTATCAACTATCGTGTGGAGCTGCGCAAGCATGCGCGCGAGGAGGTCAAGGCATGAACCTGATTGTTGTGTTTTTGCAAAAGGCCATCGCGCAGGGCATTGCCATCCTGTATGGCGCAAATGGCGAGATTATAACTGAAAAAAGCGGTAACCTCAACCTGGGCGTGCCCGGCATGATGTACATGGGCGGCGTAGCCGGACTGATGGGGGCGTTCCTTTATGAAAACAGCGTGGAAGCCCCGGTGCCTTTCGTGGGCATGATGATCGCTCTGGTATGCGCGTTGGTGTGCTCCGGACTCGGGGCGCTGATCTACAGCGTGCTCACCATCTCGCTTCGGGCCAATCAGAATGTGACCGGCCTTGCGCTGACCACTTTTGGCATGGGCTTTGGCAACTTTTTCGGTGGCTCGCTGTCCAAGCTGGCGGGCGGTGTGGGCCAGATTTCCACGCAGGCCACAGCCAGTGCGTTTCGGGCCAAAATTCCGGTGCTCAGCACGTTGCCGGTGGTGGGCGAGGTGCTGTTCAGCTATGGCTTTCTGACATATCTGTCCATTGTGCTCACGGTGGTGTTGAGTTGGTTCCTCTACCGTACGCGCAAGGGCCTGAACCTGCGCGCCGTGGGTGAAAACGCTGCAACGGCCGATGCGGCGGGTGTAAACGTAACCGCCTACAAGTATCTGGCTACGCTGGTGGGCGGCATGCTGGCGGGTCTGGGCGGCTTGTACTTCGTGATGGAGTACACCGGTGGCACTTGGGTTAACAACGGATTTGGCGACCGCGGATGGCTGGCGATTGCACTGGTCATCTTCGCCCGCTGGCGGCCGCTCAACGCCATCTGGGGCAGTATTCTTTTCGGTGGCCTGTACATCCTCTATCTCTACATTCCTGGTCTGGATCGCAGCATGCAGGAAATCTTTAAAGCCCTGCCCTATGTGGTAACCATCGTGGTACTGGTAATCACCAGCCTGCGCAAGAAGCGTGAGGATCAGCCGCCTATGAGCCTGGGTGTGGCCTATTTCCGGGAGGATCGCGGCTGAACAAAGGAGCTTATTGCATGACCATCATCGACACTCACGCCCATATCTATCCGGACGCCATTGCGCAGAAGGCGGCGCAGTCTACCGGGACCTTCTATGATATTCCCATGTGCCTGGACGGCACGCTGGGCCAGCTGATAGCCCATGGAGAGGCTGCAGTTATCTCCCGCTTTCTGGTACACAGCGTAGCCGTTACGCCCAGCCGCGTGCATTCCATCAACGACTATCTGATGCGCGTATCCGCTGAACATCCGGACCGACTGATCGGGTTTGGTACGCTGCATCCGGATTATGAGGACGTGCCCGGCGAGCTTGACCGCATCAAGGCAGGCGGACTGCACGGCGTGAAACTGCACCCGGACATTCAGACCTTCCTGCTGGATGACCGGCGCTCGATAGCCATGTTCCGCGCAATGGCGGAGCAGGGCCTTCCTGCACTGGTGCATACAGGCGATTTCCGCTATGCTTACAGCCAGCCCGAGCGCATGGCGCGCGTGTTGGATCAGGTGCCAGACCTGAAGGTCATCTGTGCCCATCTTGGGGGCTGGTCGGTTTGGAACGAGGCGTGGCGGGTATTGGCCGGGCGTCCAAACGTATGGGTGGATACCTCCTCCAGCCTGTACGCACTTGAGCCGGAGGAGGCCGCGCGCATTATCCGCCATTACGGTACGGATCGCGCCTTCTTTGGCACTGATTACCCCATGTGGAATCCGGAGGATGAGGTGGCGCGCTTCATGAGCCTGCCGCTGACCGATGAGGAGCGCGAGCGGATTTTCCACCTGAACTTCGAGGCGTTCCTGCGGGATCTGGGGTAAGATTCATCCGTCCTGTTCGCGTAGAAATTCTCGCATCATATAGCCTGTTGTTTTTTGGTAGAGCACCTGCCACCAGGTTTCGTTGGTTTCTTCCAGCACCTCCACCACTTCGCCGATGGGCACACGGGCGCGTATAACGGCATCGTGGGAGGGCCTGCTGCGCAGGTTGACGGTCGAGCCCCTCTCGGCCCATACCTCAGCCAGACGAGGGTCGGCGTCAGGAGGCGGCGCGGGTTTGGGTGGCTCGTCGGCATCGTAGTCCACGGCGTTGAGCTCTCCCGCGCAGTGCCAGCGCGACAGATCGGTATCGATGCGAACGCTGGGCGGCGTGGCGTTGATGATCTTCAGCGGCCGTACGCTTACCACCAGTCCAATGTGGTAGTAGTCATAGGGGAGATTGGGGTCATAATAGCGCCCGCCGGGCTTGTATTCCGCCTTCATATGGCTGGTATCTTCACGCGCCTTGAAAATGGCCATGCCAATGCGTAGTTGACTGGGGCTGGTCACACGCCGTACGTCGTGGCAGTACACCCGGACGATACGGTTGGAACCATGATAAATGCGCTCGCCGAACTGCTTGTAGGCATAAACAAACGCGCCTGAACAGTCGATACCCTCCGGTCCGTTTGTGCCGGGTGAGGCATAGGGCCAGCCTAGCATGGTATAGAATACTTCCACCAGCTTGTTGACTGGGATCATATCAATTCATTCCTTTCGTGCGCGGCTGCGCACGGTACAGGATATGTGGCGCACTGCTGTTGGGTGCGAAAACGGGGGTCGGGCATTTGCCCGGCCCCCGCCTTTCAAAGATCAAGGAGCATATGGACTGCCGACAGGCTCACGGTTTTACGGTGCTGTCCACATAACGGCTGCTGGTGCGTACCACAAAGTGACGCCGGGCGCCGCATGCCCCATCCGCACCCTCGATGTGAAGATCGTCCGGCAGAACAAAGCGCACTCTGGGCAGGGGCACATCCCGCGGGCCATCATCGGAGTGCGCAGGCACAGTCATGGCGTGAAAGCCGCGTGCGTGTTCCCCGCCCATGCCATCCACCTCGTGAAGCGCGATGCCTACCGCAACGCGCCTGTTGGGGTGTACGTTTCTCAGCACAATGTTTGCATCCAGAACGCGGCCTGCGCCATCCTCGTTATGCTGGTTTTCGGCCACGGTAACTGCTTTTCTCTCATCACAGGGTTCAAAATAAACATGCGTTTCGCTGGCATCCTGCCCGGCCTCGGCGCCCAGGCGCACGGCTGCACCCTCGCCGATGATCGCGCATGGCAGGCCTGGTTCGATGTTAGCCATCATCGTTCCTCCTCCAAGGCATCGTTTCTGATGCCTGCATCATCAGTATACGGCGGCCCGGCGCAGAGGTGTGCGCCGGAGCGTGTTAAGAAAGCGGGCAAAACTGCAAGCCGGAAGGGCTGGCGTTTGGTCGCGCCATTCGATATACTGATATCAGCCTTGTACGAAGGGGGATATGTGCATGAATCTAGGAACCAACCTCTATAACGCGCGGAAAAAGAGCGGCCTGTCGCAGGAGGAGGTAGCAGAAAAGCTGGGTGTGAGCCGGCAGACCATTTCAAAATGGGAGACGGACGAAACCTTGCCTGATATTCGTCAGGCCAAGCGGCTGGCAGGGCTCTACCGCCTGACGCTGGACGAACTGATTGCCTTTGACGCAGAGGTGGAGGAAATCGAGCGCGCGATCGACAGCGTCAGCGAAGAAACGCAGAAAAAGGTGGATTGGACCAAGGTATGGGGGAAGCGCTGTCCGGTCCTGACCAACCTATCAGCAGCAGGTAAAGATCAGCGATTATGCCGGGCCCATCCGTGAGCTCCTGGACCGGCTGAAGAGGGAATACGGCTACAGCGATGTGGATGCCTGTCTGGTGCTAAAGGATATTCTGGCGCACGTGTGGAATGACGGGGGAAGGCACCGGCGAAAGTAAAGCGATGGGGGAAGCGGCATAGCCGCTTCCCCCAAAACTATTGTATGTTTCAGTCCAACGTTTCCCAGGGCAGATTCAGGTCTGGCCGACCGAAGTGGCCGTATGCAGCTGTCTGCCGGTAGATGGGGCGGCGCAGGTCCAGCATGCGGATGATGCCGTCGGGGCTGAGGTCGAAACGCTCCATCACCTCGTGGCTGAGCTGCTCGTCGGTGCGCACGCCCGTGCCGAAGGTGTTCACCTGGACGCTGACGGGTTTGGCCACGCCGATGGCATAGGCCAGCGCCACCTCAGCGCGCTTGGCCAGCCCCTCGGCCACCAGATGCTTGGCGACATACCGGGCGGCGTAGCAGGCGGAACGGTCCACCTTGGAGGGGTCTTTGCCGCTGAACGCTCCGCCGCCGTGCCGTGCGTAGCCACCATAGGTATCCACGATGATCTTGCGGCCGGTTAGGCCCGTATCCGCTGCCGGGCCGCCCAGCACGAAGCGGCCGGTGGGGTTGATATAGACCTTGGTCCGCGGAGTCCACAGACGGGCGGGTACCGCCTCACGGATGACCTCATCCAGGAGCGATTTTTCAAGCTGTACACGCGCTACGCTTTCATCGTGCTGGGCGGAGAGCACCACCGTATCCACGGCTACGGGCGTACCGTCCTCATAGATGACAGTCACCTGACACTTGCCGTCCGGGCGCAGCCAGGGCAGCACGCCCTCCTTGCGCACCTGCGCCAGCCTGCGCGCTAGCCCGTGTGCCAGCGAAATGGGCAGAGGCATCAGTTCCGGCGTTTCGTCGCAGGCAAAGCCGAACATCATACCCTGATCGCCCGCTCCGGTGCTGGTTTCGCCGGCTTCGCGGGTTTCCAGAGCACGGTCCACACCCATGGCGATGTCCGGGCTCTGCGCATGCACGGCGGTAAGTACCGCGCAGCTGTCTGCGCTGAAACCCAGGCTTGCGTCCACATAACCGATATCGCGCAGGACCTGGCGGGCAATTTCGTCGATTGCTACATAGGCGGTGGTAGTGATTTCACCCATGACCTGCACAAGCCCTGTGGTTGCGCAGGTTTCACATGCCACGCGAGCCATGGGGTCGCGCGCGAGCAGCGCGTCGAGCACCGCATCGCTGATCTGGTCGCATACCTTGTCGGGATGTCCTTCGGTGACGGATTCGCTGGTAAAAAGAGTTCGCATGCCGGATGTCTCCTTCCTGATATGAGCGGGCCGGAGGGAGCGGGGCAAAGAACGCGGCGGGCAGGCCGTAAAAAACGCGCCTGCGGGCATTGCAGGCGCGAAAGAGGCTTTTTTCTACCTTATCTGCCAGCGTATGCACGCTGCGGGATTTGCCACCATGCATCTCTGCCGGTTGGCGGGTGTCATCGGGCCCGTCCCTCGACCGCTCTTTATAAGGTGTTTGATTGTCAATGCTATTGTATGGGTTTTTGCTGCCGGCGTCAATCCCCGTGGCAAAAAAACTTTTGGGGAATTAGCATGGCGCATCCGCAGCCGGGAAGAGCGTTTCTCCCGGGAGTTCCGCTCCGTCATCCGAAGCCAACAGCGCCTCCGCGTCGCCACCCGCCTGGGTAACGCAGTCCGCTACGGCGGTCAGAATGGCTGTGCTGGTTATGGTCGCGCCGGTTACGGCGTCCACGGCGAGGGTCTGGCCTTCCACGATCAGGTCGGGAATGCTTTCGATAGCGGGTTCGCAGACTCCCGCGGTTTCGGAGTGCTCAAGAATGATTACGGAAGCAATCTGCGTTTCATCAAACGTCACCTCCACGGTCAGACTGCCGCCGCTGCCCTGGGCCGTTGCTGTATAAATACCCGGAAGATAAAAGGTTTCAGCCAGCGAGGGTGAGGCTGCTAACAATATACAGACCCCCAGCAGCAAGCAAAAAAACCATCTGGACATAAGAAAAATCCTCCTTGACGGAAATGGAAAAGACTGGTGTGGAAAGGCGGACCAGCAAGCACTTTATCACGTTCTCCCTGCTTTTGTCAAATCCCGCTGTCATGAAAATCCCTTATCCCCGCGCGCGGCTTATTGACACCACCTGGCGTTTCCTCTATAATTGGGAAAGCCTGTGTGTGTGCCGCTTTGGCGGCCTTGCGATACAAGCGCCACCACCCGCATTTTGCAAGAAGGAGAGACCACTGATGAAGACCTATCATTCTTCCGAGCTGCGCTCGATGTTCCTGAAGTTTTTCAAGGACCACGGCCATGCCGTGATTTCCAGCGCGTCGGTGATTCCCGAAAATGACCCGACGGTGCTGTTCACCACCGCAGGCATGCATCCGCTGGTGCCCTATCTGATGGGCGCGAAGCACCCCGAGGGCAATCGCCTGACGGACGTGCAGAAGTGCGTGCGCACCGGCGATATTGACGACGTGGGCGACTTCAGCCACCTCACCTTCTTTGAGATGCTGGGCAACTGGTCGCTGGGCGATTATTTCAAGGAGCAGATGATTCCCTGGAGCTGGGAATTCCTCACCAGCCCGGAATATCTGGGCCTGCCCAAGGACCGTCTGGCCTTCTCGGTGTTCGCGGGCGACGAGGACTGCCCCCGCGACGAGGAAAGCGCCGAGCTGTGGCGCAAGTGCGGCGTGGCGGATGATCACATCTTCTTCCTGCCCAAGGAGAACAACTGGTGGGGCCCGGCGGGCATCACCGGCCCCTGCGGCCCGGATACGGAAATGTTCATCATCACTGACAAGGAGCCCTGCGGCCCGGACTGCTCGCCCGCCTGCTCCTGCGGCCGGTATCTGGAAATCTGGAACGACGTGTTCATGCAGTACAACAAAAAGGCCGACGGCACCTTCGAGCCGCTGGCCCAGAAGAACGTGGACACCGGCATGGGCCTGGAGCGCACCATCTGTGTGCTCAACGGCAAAAAGAGCGTCTATGAAACCGATCTCTTCGCCGATATCCTCAAGAAGATCAGCGAGCTCAGCGGCAAGGAATACGGCAGCGACGATGAAACCACCCGCGCCTTCCGCATCATTGCCGACCATATGCGCACCTCGACCTTCATCATGGGTGATGACTGCGGTGTGAGCCCCTCTAACGTGGACCAGGGCTATGTGCTGCGCCGTCTCATTCGCCGCGCGGTGCGCTATGGTATGGGCATCGGCATGCCCGAGGGATTCACCGGTGAGGTAGCTAAGGTCATTATCGAGCAGTACAAGGATGTGTATCCCGAACTCAAGCGCAACGAGGCCTTTGTGCTGGAGCAGCTCTCGCTGGAGGAAAGCCGCTTCGCCCGCACGCTCAAGCAGGGCAACCGCGAATTTGACAAGCTGGTGGAGAAGGTCCAGAACGGTCAGATCGACGGCGTGAGCGCCTTCCACCTCTACGATACCTACGGCTTCCCCGTGGAGATGACGCAGGAGCTGGCCCGCGAGCGCGGCCTGACGGTGGATATGGATGGCTTCCATGAATGCTTCCGCAAGCATCAGGCCACCAGCCAGGCGGGCGCGGAACAGCGCTTCAAGGGCGGTCTGGCTGACCACAGCGAGCAGAGCGCACGCCTGCACACCGCCACGCACCTGATGCATGCGGCGCTGCGTAAGGTGCTGGGCCCGGAGGTCGCGCAGAAGGGTTCCAACATCACCGCCGAGCGCCTGCGCTTCGACTTCTCCTTCGGCCGCAAGATGACCAAGGAGGAACTGGCCGAGGTGGAGCGCCTGGTCAATGAGGCCATCGAGAGCCACACCCCCATCACCTGCGAGGAGATGACCGTGGCCGAGGCCAAGGAGCAGGGCGCCATCGGCCTGTTCGAATCCAAGTACGGCGAGCAGGTGAAGGTCTACACCATGGGACCGTACAGCAAGGAAATCTGCGGCGGCCCCCATGCCCAGAACACCGGCGATCTGGTCAGCTTCAAGATCAAGAAGGAAGAAAGCTCCTCCGCGGGCGTCCGGCGCATCAAGGCCGTTATTGGGGCCAAAGCGGATTGAAAGTTGGTAAGCAGATAAGAGGGGACCGGCTATGCAGCCGGCCCCCCCTCTATATTTATTTTACCTCGTCCCATGTGATGATGTGGGGAACATGGAGTCTGTCCGGGCGTTTGTCGTTGAGCAAATCATAGGGTTGACCAGTTTGAGCGTTGATGACGATATCGCTCGAAAAATATCCTCCTCGATCCTTCACCGCCTGATCGGTTTTCAGGTCAAAGGGCAGAGAAAGGTCCTCCCGTGTCCTGCCCTTTGCAGCCCAAACAGGCAGAAGCACAAACTCCTCCCCCTTTTTCTCAGGATCAATAAAACACATGTAACCGAAGGAGATTTCATTCAACGAATAGACATATCCGTCTGTCACCCATTGTTCCAGGACCTCCATGATGCGATCAAATGACAGCAGCGGAATGTCATCTATATCGACTCCCACCTCTTTGGAAGTGTAGATATTCGTACAAAATTCACCCGGGCGTTTGATTCGCATGGCTACCATTGAGTGTGGAGCGATTGCGCGTCCTTCTACTTCGCTCTTTTCACTTTTCAATTCGTGGCGAAAAGGATAGTTGCCGATGAAATGAGGTATGCCATAATAGGTCGTATAAAAGTATATGCCCTGAAAGCCGTTCCCATCTGAATCGCCATAAGAGCGGTGGAAATAAGGAGTAAGTTCTTTGTCTTTCACAAAGGGCATCCATTTTTGAAATTCCGCCATGGCAATGGCCGGAGCCTCTTCCCAGGGAAGTTCCGGGGTAAACGTCATATGGTCTTCCAGCACAGGAAAAGCCAACTCGTCCATTGGGAAATTTCTGTTGATCCCTTTTGCGGTCCAGTCATCCCTGACCCCCTCCAGCGATTCATCCAATCCCTCGGCAGGCGGTTCCCACGTGATGCGCACCACAGGCACCGCATCCACCTCCGGCACCACGATAGGCACGTCTACAGACACCGTATCGCCTTTTTCCAGTTGCTTGTAAGCCCCGTTTTCGACAACGTATTCTCCCGTCCAGCGCTGTGGCAGCGTTTCCCGCAGTTCTTTGATCGAAACGTAGTCAGCTGCGGCCAGCGAACATGTCCTCAAGTCTGTCAGTATCATCATCAGCAGGGCTGCAACAAGGATGTACATGAGCTTTTTCATATAACAAAACCTCCTCGGCAATCAGGTGCATCATTGCCTGCTCTGTCTGTTATGACGAAGGCCGGATATCATCGGTTCACGGCACAAGAGTTTTTTTCTTTTTTATACAAAAACGCCCGGCAGTCCTATCCGGCCGCCGGGCGTTTGGTTTTCCCAAAGGGAAGGCTTACTTCTTGGTCAGATACTTGCGCATATCGATGGCGCAGGCAATCAGGATGACCAGGCCCTTGATGATGTAGGTGGTGTTACCGCTGATGCCAAGGAAGGTCATGCCGCTCATGATGAGCTGCATCAGCACCACGCCCAGCACCACGCCGCTGATCTTACCAATGCCGCCTACGAACGATACGCCACCGATAACGCAGGCCGCGATGGCATCCAGCTCGTAGTTCAGGCCGATGGTGCCAGTAGAAGCACCCATACGGGCCGCTTCAATGAAGCCGGTATAGCCGTAGGTGATGCCGGCCAGAGCAAACACGCCAATGATGACCATGGTCACGTTGACACCGGACACGCGAGCCGCTTCCTCGTTGGAGCCGACGGCGAACATGTTCTTGCCAAAGGTGGTCTTGTTCCAGATGAACCACATGATGGCCGTTACGATGATGGCAAAGGCCACATAGCTCATAACAGGGGTGTTGCCCAGGCGGAACAGCGGCTTGATAACCAGGTCAGAGGTATAGCTCGTATCCAGGTTGGAGATCTGCGCCGCATTGCTCAGCGTGAGGTAAACGCCGTAGGTGATCAGCTGTGTGGACAGCGTAACGATGAAGGGATGCAGCTTGAACTTGGCCACGCAGAAGCCGTTGACCAGGCCTACGATGCCGCCTACCAGCATAACCACCAGCAGCACGATGGCCACCGGCCAGGGGCCCATGCCTGCCAGGAAGCGGTTGGGCAGGTCCGCTTTTTGCAGCAGAATGGCCGACACAAACGCGCCCAGACCTACCACGCGGCCGGCCGACAAGTCGGTACCGGTCAGGATGATGGCACCTGCAATACCAAGTGCAATGGGCAGACGCGTTGCTGTAAGCTGGATAATGTTGACGATGGACGCCGTAGCCAGGAAGGCCGGGCGCTGAATCTGGATGTAGATAACCATCAGCAGGATGATAATAATCATCGCGTGGTCCAAAAGCCAGTTGCCGATGACGCGCCAGCGGTCGCGGGTATCCATCTGGCGCAGTTCATTTACTTTTTTGTTTACGCCGGGCTTGATTTCAGACATGCTATTCGGCCTCCCTTAGACGTATTTCGCAGCCAGCGTCATAATCTCTTCCTGAGTGGTGGCGTCAGCCTGTACCTCGCCGGCAAGCCGCCCGCCGGACATCACCAGTATGCGGTCACACACGCCCAGCAATTCCGGCATTTCGGAGGAAACCATGATGACGGATTTGCCCGCGCGGGCCATATCCATGATGAGCTGGTAAATCTCATACTTGGCACCCACGTCAATACCGCGTGTGGGCTCATCCAGCAGGAAGATCTCAGGTTCGGTAAGCATCCAGCGGCCAAAGATGACCTTCTGCTGGTTGCCGCCGCTCAGAGAGCGAATCTGCGTCTGCTGGGTCGGCGTTTTGATGTGCATGGCGTTGATGGACCAGTTGGTGCGCTCCTGCATGGTTTTGTTGCTAAGGTAAAGGTGATTTTTCAGGTACTTCTTCAGGCTGGAGATAACCGTGTTATCCCGCACGGACATGATTGCGAAGATACCAGTGGCGCGCCGCTCCTCGGTTACCATAGCAAAGCCGTTTTTGATGGATTCCTTCGGGCTGCGGTTTTGAATGGGATGTCCGTTCATCCACAGCTTGCCGCTTTTGCGGGTAGCACTGCCAAAGAGGTTTTCCAAAAGCTCGGTACGACCAGAGCCGTCCAGACCGGCCACGCCCAGAATTTCGCCTTTCTTGAGCTCGAAAGATACGTCCTTGAGCCCGGAATACATGGCGGTGAGGCCATCCACCTTGAGCACCACTTCGCTGCCCACCTGATAATCCTTCTCGGGGAAGCGGTTGGTCAGTTCGCGGCCCACCATGAGGCGAATGATCTCGTTCATGGTGAGTTCCTTCGCAGGACGGGTAGCGATCCACTGGCCATCGCGCATGATGGTGACCTCGTCGGAGATGCGCAGAATCTCCTCCATTTTGTGAGAGATGTAGACGATGCCGCAGCCGCGGTCGCGCAGCATGTTGATGATCCGGAAAAGATGTTCTACCTCCTGCTCGGTCAAAGAGGAGGTGGGCTCGTCAAATACGATGACCTTCGCGTTGAAGGATACCGCCTTGGCGATTTCCACCATCTGCCGCTGGGACACGGGCATGGTGCTCATGATGGTCTTGGGATTGACGTTGATACCCAGTTCCTCAAACACCTTCATGGTGTCGGCATACATCTGCTTTTCCGAAATGGCCGGGGTGCCCTTGATTTTGGGGTAGCGTCCCAGCCAGATATTGTCCATAACATTGCGGCGAAGGGCCTGGTTCAGCTCCTGGTGCACCATGGCGACACCGTTATCCAGCGCTTCGCGCGAGGAGCGGAAGTTGACCTCCTTGCCCTCCAAAAAGATTTTTCCATCATCCTTGTTGTAAATACCGAAGAGGCACTTCATCAAGGTGGATTTTCCGGCGCCGTTTTCACCCATCAGCGCATGAACCGTACCCGCTTTAACCGTGAGGGATACGTTGTCCAGCGCCTTCACGCCCGGAAAGCTCTTGCAGATATGCTCCATCTGCAAAAGCTCGCGCTTGGGGGCGCCATCCGTGGTGCGAGTCGCCTGCTGTTCCATCTCCGCCCTCTCCTTCCTTGCTGAGTTTTCCCGTGCATACATGTGCCGGGAGCGGCACGCAAAGGCGCCGGTCCCGGACGATTGGGGTTTGGTGATACCGAAGCGGAGGGGCTTTCGCCCCTCCGTCGATGATTCGACCTATGGTGTTCTTACTTGCCGGTGTACACAGCATAGGGGATAACGACTTTCCAGCCATCCTCCACGGTGAAGTTCTCGTTGAGGCCCTCGTACATGTCCTTTCCGGCGATCATGTTGGCGGCGATGGTGGCGATAGCTTCAGCCATGCCCTCGGCATCCTGCTTGATGGTACCGGCCATGGTGCCAGCATCGATAGCGGCCACGGCATCAGCGGTGGCGTCCACACCGAACACGGGGATGGTGGTGGTGCCTTCACCGTTGTTGTAGCCAGCCTGCTGCAGCGCCTGCATGGCGCCCAGAGCCATTTCGTCGTTGTTGGCGATAACAAGCTCAACCATGTTGCCAGCGTCCATGTTGTACTGAGCCAGGATGGTGGTCATGTAGTCCTGCGCCACCTGACGGCTCCAGGTGCCAGCCTGGTCAACCAGGTACTTCTGAGCATTGCTCTCGTCATAGAACTTAAGGGCGGGCTTGCCAGCGGCAACCAGCTTGGCATCGGCGTTCTCCTGGCCGTACTTGGTGCGCGCGATGGCTTCCTGGTTGTCTTCCTGACCCTTGAACATCACATAGCTGATCTCGCCGTCGCCATTGAGGTCGTAGGCGTCGTAGTTGGCCAGCAGGTAGTCGCCGATCATGTCGCCCTGCATGATGCCAGCCTGCTCGTAGTTGGTGCCCACGAAGCAGCACTTGTCATAGCTCTTGACCACGTCCGCAGACACGGAGCGGTTGAAGAACAGCAGGGGGATACCAGCGGCCTTGGCCTGATCCACCACGTTCTGGGCGATGCCGTCCGCGCCGGTCTCAACGATGTTGACAGCCAGCAGGTCGGTGCCGGTAGCGATAGCAGTGGTAATCTGGTCGGTCTGAGTGGTCTGGGTGGCATTGCCGTCCTGATCCACATAGCTGATGCCGGCGGCATCCAGCTTAGCGTTCAGCGCGGTACGCACGCTGGCAAGGTAAGTGTCGCTCATGGTGTACCAGAAGACCTGCGCGTTGCCTTCGGCCAGCGCGACGCTGCCCATGCCCAGGACCATGGTCAGAGCCAGAACCAGAGCAAGAATCTTTTTCATGGGAATCAAACTCCTTTGCTGTATTGAATTTATTTTCACGCGGCACGCCGCGATCAAATCGCCGTTGATGTACGCTTATTATATCGGATGAATGTAACAAAAGCAAGATGGTATGGAAAAACTTCAAAAAAAGAACGCGATATGCAAAAACAGCCAAATGCTGCGGGAGGGTTCCAATACAGAGAAAAGACGGATGCGAAAGTTATGAATTACAGCCGCATTTCTTTGAGCCGGACACGCCGCAACAGCGGAATAAGCACTCCGCCCAGAATAACGCCGCTGAGTGCCTGCACCAGATTTGGCACAACAGCGCCCACAGCAGCGGCCAGCCCATACCCCAAAAAGAGCCACTCCGTTACAAAATAACCGGCTACCATAACCAGCTCAGCCAGCGCCAGCAGCACTACGGTCAGCCAATAGGGACGCTTTGTACGCAGGGCGTATACAGCCATGGCGGCAACCAATCCTTTGATGACAAAGGTGGGCAGGATGTAGAGCGTATAGCCGCCCAGAAGATCCGCCAAAGCGCTGCCAATGGCGGCTGCGGGAATGCTGGCCCACCCCAGAAGTGAAGCGCCCAGCAGAATAAAACCATCGCCCAGATGGATATATCCCTGAGTGATGGATACAGGCAGCTTGAAAAAGTAGGTGGCTACAAAGACCAGCGCAGCCATCATGCCGCCCAAAGCCAGCACCAACGCCTGATTGTCTAGATTTTTGCGCATAAAAACATAACCCTCTTTGCATAAAAAAGATCGTAAACCGATATTTACAAATGTTCAGAAAAACATTCGTCTGGAAAACACGGTTTGTGCATTTTCCGCCACAAAGGTTTACCCCTGAGTCTGTAAGTCAGTCAGGTGACGGTCCTCCTCGGCGGCGATCCGCTCCAGCGCCTCCCGGGCATCAAGGGAGGGTGCTATGGACGCAAACTCGCGGTATTTGCGGGCGGATGTCTCTTCCGCAAGCATCGCAAACCGAAGCATACTATCCACATCACGCAGCAGACCGGCCCGCGCCGCACCCATGAGCCCGCCCTCAAAAAGAATGTTGCTTGCCGCAGCAGACAGTGCTACACGGCGCTCATCCGTAAGGCCATCCTTGCCGCCTAAGGCGCGAAATTGGGCCAGATGCTCCTGCTCATCGGCGCGCATGAGCGTTAAATGACCGTAGAGAGGCTCGTGCTGACGGCCCAACTGTTCCATCAGGGAGAGGGCACGGGTATACAGCTGTATAGCGGAGGATTCCATTTCACATGCCATGAAAAGGGCTTCCTGCGCAGTTGCGACCTGCATTGCGTTCACTCCTTTCGGGCGGCGGGAAGGGGCTTAGCGGAGCTTAGGCCTGCTGAAGGTATTCGTTAAGCTTTTCCACCAGGGCATCAGGATCAGAGCCATGGGCGGCGCATGCATCGGCGATGGACTCGGCGGTGGCGTGCGGGCAGCCCAGGCAGTGCATGCCAAATTCCATAAAGATATGCGCAGTGCCGCGGTTGAGATTGAGCACTTCGCCGATGGACATTTGCTTGGTAACGGTCATATGGAAAATCCTCCTTGGTTTATTGCTTTGCTGGTCCCTTATCGGGACGTGGATATCTTACCATCGGCGGCGGGGCTTGTCAATGCGGGGACTTCAGGCCGCCGCTGAAATCCGTGCTGGGAAAAGCCGTCCGGCTGTGGTATACTACTGCGAAGGGGGTAGTGTTTTTTATTATTGGAAAGAAGGTAGTTTCATGCCGAAAGAACCCTATGTATATGAAATCACGCTGGATATGTGCTCGGTGGATTTTACGGGCCACTGGCAGCCGGGCGCGGTATTTCGCGCCATGCAGGAGGCGGCGGACGGCCATTGCCATGTGTTGGATTTGACCTTTGAGCGCCTGCGTGAGTTGGGGATAGCCTGGGTGCTCAGCCGGGCGCATCTGCATATGGATGATTATCCCACTCTGGGCCAGCGTGTAACAGTGCGCACCTGGCCGGGAAAGACAAAGCATATGTTTTTTCCTCGTTATTTTACTTTTGAAGCCGAAGGGAAAATGCTCGGATGCGCATCCACCCTGTTTGTGCTCATGGACCTGAGTGAGCGGAAAATTGCCCCGGCTACGCGGCTTGGAAAGCCCATGCCCGAATACGATATCCCGGCGCCGCTGCCGTTTCCTGGAAACCTGCGCACTGTGGAGGGGGCGGTATCGCGCCATGATTACCTGCCTGCCTATACCGATTTGGACATGAATCAGCATGTGAACAACACCCGTTATGTGGACTGGTTTATGAATCAGTTCCCCATGGAAAAGCATCAGCGGCAGATGCTGAGCGACCTGTTGGTGCACTACAATGCAGAGGTCATCCCAGGGGAAAAGCTCACCATGGAGATTTGTGAGGCGGGAGAGATGAGTGTCCTGCGCGGCCTTCATGGAGAAACCGTTTGCTTTGCCGTGGAGGGTACGTGGCACAGCCGTCCCTGACCTCCCCTATTGCGAAGAGGGACAAACCGTCGTATAATGATGCCATCACCTGGGGCGGAAAGGAGATGCGCGCATGAAACAAACCCATCGCCCGACGGCGGAAGCCTTCGAGCGCCTTTGCGCACCCTATTCCGGTATGGTGTACCGGCACTGCCTGCACATGCTGGGCAATCCGCATGAGGCTGAGGATGCGGCCCAGGAAAGCATGCTGCGCGCCTTTCGCGCCTTTGATTCTTTCCGGGGCGATGCGGTGGCCTCCTGGCTGTTTCGTATCGCACATAACACATGCCTGGACATTTTGAAGAGCGCACGGGTCCGTCGCGAAAGTCTCACGCTGGATGATCCGGAACGTACCGATCCTGCCGATCCGTCACCTACCCCGGATGAAGCCTACTTGCACGACGCGGATATCGGACGGATGCGCAGCGCGGTGGCCTCGTTGCCAAAGGAGCAGCAGTTGCTTATCGGCCTGTTTTACGGCCAACAGATGGGTTATGCTGAAATCGCGCAGGCAACGGGTTTGCGGGAAGGCACGGTCAAGAGCCGGCTGAGCCGCGCCAGGGCGGCGCTTGAAAAGAAGCTGACAACGTGCGATTAAAACAGGGAACCTTTTCACATCACGCTCGTTTATTCCAAGCGAAAGGAGGCACGCGCATGCGCCGGGACATGGAACAAAACAGCGCCTTGGAGCAGGCGCTCTGCCGCCTGTATCAGTCGGAGGAGCCGTCCGCCGGGTTTGAAACCGGTTGGCGCGCCGCCGTCAGACGGGAGGAGAGCATGATGAAACACGCAGAAAAAAGCACAAGTCGGCCCCTTTGGCGGGCTATCGTTCCAGCGTGCGCGGCGCTGGTGCTGGTAGTAGGCAGCCTGTGGGCGGGCACGCTGGACTTGGACCAGGACACCACAGTTTCCGAAAAATACGCGGTGATGGAGACGGAGTATTCCGATGGCGGAGCCGTTCCCTCGGCCGGAGTACCCAATGCCATGATGGCGCGGTCTGCCGATACGGCCAGTTATGATCTGTATGTGGCAGATGAGGGCGCTGCTTCGTTCGGCGGCGCAAACGGCTCATCTTCCGGTACGGCGCAATATGGCGTCAATGATGCCTCGTCAGCACAGGAAAGTGAACAGAAACTCGTGCGCACCGCCAGCCTGACTCTGCGCACCACAGCCTTTGAAACTGATCTTCAGAGTGTTCAGGACTTGTTGGACAGCCTGGGCGGCTATGTAGAAAATCTTTATCAATACGGCGATGTCCAAAGCGGCGATACGCGTACCGCCAGCCTCAGTGTGCGTGTGCCGTCAGAAAACCTGGATGCGTTCCTCGGCGGAATAGAGGGCGTAGGCCGGGTGACCGACCGTTCCGAAAGCGTTACGGATATGACCGTACAGTACACGGATAATCAAATGCGGCTGGAAACCCTGTATGCCAAGATGGAGCGTCTCAACGAGCTGTTGGCGCAGGCGCAGGAGGTTTCGGATCTGATCGAACTGGAAAGCGCCATCGCCGACACCCAGTACGAGATTGAACGCTATGAAACCTCGCAGCGCGACATCGACCGCCGCGTGGATATGAGCGCCGTAAATGTGACGCTGCTGGAGGAAAGCTCCGCCCAAAGCGCAAAGGCAGAGGATATCAGTCTTGGCGAACGTCTCAGCGCAGCGCTGAACGCCTCGCTGAAGTGGCTGGGCGGCTTCCTGCGCAATATGCTGGTGTTTATCACAATGATTCTTCCGGTTGCCGTGCCTGTGGCTGCAATCGCGGTGGTGGCATGGCTGATTGTGCGTAGCCGGCGATCGCGCGCCCCAAAGGATGATTCCAAGGAGGAATGACCCATGAAACGGCTGCCCATCCTGCTTGTTGTACTGCTAATGATCGTATCCGGCGCACAGGCGGAAACGCTTGAGCCTGTCCCCACGCCGGCAGCGGATCTCACGGAAGCGTTGGAAACCACCATCCGTGCTACAGGCACGGAAAGCGTGTCGCTGCCGGCGGATATCGTAGTGCTTACACTGTGTGTGCAGGGGGCGGGCGACAACGTAACCGCTGCGCAGGACAAGGCAGAGCAGGTGATGCAAAATCTGAAGGCTTTGCTTGCGGAGATGGGTATTCCCGAACATGATGCACAGACCGCCTATTATGGCGTGGAAACGGTCTATAACTATCAGTATTCCAAGTTGGGCGAAAAGGAAACGGCTTCCGGTTATACTGTATCCATCGACCTGTCGGTGCGGCTGGATGATCCGGCACGCGTGGGCGAAGTGATTGACGCAGCCATTCGCACTGGCGCGCAGAACAGCTATAGCCTGGCCTATGAAAGCTCCGAAACAAAAGATGCCTACTTTGAGGCGCTGGGTGCTGCCACTGCCGACGCCATGGCTCAGGCAATGTTGCTGGCGGAAGCGTCCGGTCTTGAGCTGGACCGGCTGGTAAGCGTAACGGAGGTGCAGAGTGATGAATCTACCGTCATGGCTACGAGCGTCAGCGCTGAAACGCCTGTGCATCCGCATCTGTCTGTGACTGCGACGGTGGAGGTGTGCTATACAGCCCATCCCTGAAGCCAGAAACTTTGCGCCCGGCGGCTTTTCTGTCGCCGGGCGCTTTTTGGTGGTCAAATGGTAGAGCATGTGGTATACTAGGCGAGAAAACAGGAAAGGCGGTGACGGCATGCGCTTTACCAAAATGGAGGGCGCCGGAAATGATTATATCTACATCAATGGCTTTGAAGAGCGGGTGGACGATCCGGCAGCTCTGAGCGTGAAAATGAGCCAGCAGCACTTTGGCTGCGGGTCGGATGGGCTGATTCTGATTTTGCCCAGCGACATTGCGGATTTTCGCATGCGCATGTTTAACAACGATGGCAGTGAAAGCGGCATGTGCGGCAATGGCATCCGTTGCGTGGCCAAGTACTGCCATGACCGTGGACTAACCGATCAAACCGAATTTACCGTGGAAGCAGGAGGACAGGTCAAGTTGCTGCGGTTGACGCTGGCTCCTGACGGAACCACCCAAAGCGTACGGGTGGATATGGGCGCTCCGCAGCTGGACGGGGCAAAAATTCCTTCCACCGTTGTGGGATGCCCGGTCATCGGCCATCAGGTGAAGGTAGGGGAACGCACCTACGCTTTCACGTTGGTCAACATGGGCAACCCCCACGCTGTGTGCTTTGTGGAGGAGCCGGATAATGCTCCGGTCACCACAGACGGCCCTGTGCTGGAACATCATACGGATTTTCCGGAGCGTATCAATGTGGAATTTGTGAAGGTAGAGGACCGTGAACATCTGCGCATGCGCGTGTGGGAACGCGGTACAGGCGAGACGCTGGCTTGCGGCACAGGTGCGTGTGCGGCGGCGGTGGCGGCATGCTTAAATGGTCTGTGTGGCCGAAACGTAGCAGTGACGCTGCCTGGCGGTACGCTGCAGATCGAGTGGAGCGAAGAGGACGGGCATGTATATCTGACTGGCCCCGCTACCTTTGTGTATGATGGCGTGTGGCTTCAGGATGATTTGCGAAAGTAAGAGAGGAAGGAATAAAAGTATGCTCAAGGTCAATCCCAATTACGAAAAGCTGCCCGGCAGCTACCTTTTTGCCGAGATCGCACGCCGGGTGAAGGAATACACGCAGGAACATCCCGGCGCCGACGTGATTCGTCTGGGCATCGGCGATGTGACGCGCCCTCTGGCCCCCGCGGTGGTGGATGCGTTTGAAAAGGCGGCGCGGGAGATGGGCTGCGCCGAGACCTTCCATGGCTATGGCCCCGATTACGGTTATGATTTCCTGGTCAATGCCATCATTGAAAACGACTACCGCGCGCTGGGCGTGGACGTGGCTTTCGATGAGGTGTTTGTCTCCGACGGGGCCAAGTGTGATGTGAGCAACGTGCAGGAGCTGTTCAGCGATGATGCGGTGATCGCCGTGACGGACCCCGTCTATCCCGTTTATGTGGATTCCAACGCCATGGCGGGCCGCGCCGGAACCTATGTGGGCGATCGCTGGGACCGGCTGGTCTATCTGCCCTGCAACGCGGAAAACGGCTTTGTGCCACCCCTGCCGGACCGGCCTGTGGATGTGATCTACCTGTGCTATCCCAACAACCCCACCGGCACCACGCTCACCCGCGCGCAGCTCAAGGTTTTTGTGGACTATGCGAAAAAGAACGGCTGCATCATCGTCTACGACGCGGCGTACAAAGCGTTCATCACCACAGATGCCCCGCGCAGCATCTATGAGATTGAGGGCGCGAAGGACGTGGCCATCGAGTGCTGCAGCTATTCCAAAACCGCTGGTTTCACCGGCACACGCTGCGGCTGGATGGTTATTCCCCATGGCGTTCATGGCCTCGGTGCGAACGGTCAGCCCGTGGAGCTCAACCATATGTGGAAACGCCGCATGGGCAGCAAGTTCAACGGTGTGAGCTATCCCGTGCAGCGAGCCGCCGCCGCCGTCTACAGCCCGGACGGTGCGGCCCAATGCATGGAGACCATTCGCTACTACCTGCGCAATGCCTCCATCATCCGCGAGGGGCTTATCAAGGCGGGTTATGAGGTATATGGCGGTATGGATGCTCCTTATGTGTGGATGCGTACCCCCGAGGGCATGGACAGTTGGACCTTCTTTGACAGACTGCTGCATGGCGCTAATGTGGTGGGTACGCCTGGCACGGGTTTTGGTCCCTGCGGCGAGGGCTATTTCCGCCTGACGGCGTTCAATACTTTGGAAAAGACGCAGGAGGCGCTGGCGCGCATTCAGCGGGGATTCTAATGCGCCACAGGCGCGGCCGGATAGGCCGCGCCTCAGTGTGTCGAAAAAGCTCGCCTGCGGCGATCTTTTCCGCCAGGTTTGCGCCGTCCGCCTACTCCGCCTTCGGCTGCGCCGGGCGGCGGACGGCGTAAGGAAACCTTGCTGCGCAAGGCTTCCGAA
>JAEYCB010000060.1 GCA_023404345.1 Bacillota bacterium | reverse complement strand
CTAGGTAGTCCTCCACAGCCTGAATCTTTACCTCCGGCGGTATTTTGCCTTTTAAACTCATGATAATTGCTCCCTCCGTTTCGGCAGTTTTGTTTTTCCGCTGTCTACTTTAAAGGGAGCATATCATCGCGCAAGCCGCCGGGTAAAAGCCTGTTTCGTTATCCTTTCACCGCGCCGCTGGTAAGGCCCGCGATGAAGTAGCGCTGCAGGAAGATAAACACGATGGTGACGGGCACCGCGCTGACAACGCTGGCGGCCATCATGGCGCCCCAGTTGGTGCTGGCTTCGCCGAGGAAGGTCATCACCAGGCCCGAGGCCAGCGTGCGCTTGGCGGTATCAGTGACCAGCGTCATGGAATAGAGCAGATCGTTCCAGCTCCATACAAAGCCATAGATGGCGATGGACACCATGCCCGGCACCGCCATGGGGAAGATGATCTTCCACATGATGCGCAGATTGCCCGCGCCGTCGATCTTGGCGCTCTCAATGAGCGAGTCGGGCAGCTGGTCGAAGTACGTCTTGAGCGTCCAGGTGCCCACCGGGAGGGTAAAGACCACGTAGCTGATCATCAGCGCGTAATAACTGCCCAGAAGGCCGAGCTTTTGCATCAGCACGTAGATGGACAAAAGCAGAATGGCCTGCGGAAACGCCTGGCTCATCATGAACAGGCCCATGACAAACTTGCGGCCCCGGTAGCGGAACTTGGAAAAGCTGTAGCCTTCGAAGGCGCATACCGCCGTGGCCAGAAAGCTGGAGGCGAAGCTCACCACCAGGCTGTTGAGCAAATAGCGCATGATCTTGGGATCGGTCACAATGCCGCGCAGGTTGTCAAGCGTCATCGGTCCGGAGAAGAACGCCAGGCTGAAGGTCTCCGAGGCAGGCTTCAGGGCCGTGTTGATCAGCCACAGAAGCGGCAGAAACACAAACCCGCCGATCAGCACCACCGACATCCAGAAGAACACGCGGAAGCCTACGGTTTTTTGAAACATTCTTCCCGCCTCCCTCAGTCGCTCTCATTGACCTGGCGCAGGTACACAAAGCTGAAGATAGCCAGCAGCAGCGCCCAGATGGTGCCCACCGTAGCCGCCTTGCCCATGTTCCAGTTCTTGAAGGCCGTCTTGTAGACCTCGATGGACAGGGTGGTGGTGGCGCGGGCGGGGCCGCCCTGCACCATGGTCCAGGGCAGGTCGAAATGCTGGAGGTTGCCGATGGCGCCCAGAATGAGCACCAGCGTCATGATGCCGCGCATGGCGGGCGCGACGATGTGCGCAAACACCTGCCAGTTGTTGGCCCCGTCGATGCGCGCGGCTTCGACCTGATCCATAGACACGCCCTGCAATCCGCCCAGCAGGAAGGCCATGTACCAGGGCAGCATCTGCCAGGTGCGGGCAATCACCACGCAGATCAGCGCCGTTTCCGTCTGGCCCAGCCACGTCTGTCCCTCTCCGCCGCAGGCTTCGATAAGGGCATTGAGAATGCCGTACTGGCCGTTAAAAATCCACGTCCACAGAAAGCCGATGGCCGTGCCGGGGATGATCCAGTTGACCAGCGTCACGCCGCGCAGAAATTCGCTGAAGCGAAACCCCTGGTTGAGCACAATCGCCCAGATCAGCCCCAGGAGAAACGGCAGGGCCGTGGAAAGCACCACGAACACCGCGGTGGTCAGCACCGTCTGCCCGAAGTAAGGGTCGGAGAGCACCTTGGCATAGTTGGCAAAGCCCACGACCTCATAGGTGGGACGCATGAGCGAGCGGTCCGTGAAGGACATGAAGATGGCGCTGAGAAATGGATAAAGAATGATGGCCAGAAACATTGCAAGTCCGGGGATAATGAGCAGCACGCCGGTGTGGCGGTCGCTCAGTCCCCGCGTGCGCGGCGCAGGATCGCGTTGGATCATTGCGGACCCTCCTCAAGCATAGGCGGGGCGGAAGGGGCGCTTTCCCCTTCCGCCCATGGAACCGGGTTTCCTTACAGGGAGTTCAGACGGCTTTCCATGTCGGCCGCGGCCTGATCGGAGGTCTTCTGGCCCAGCAGCACCGCCTGCACTTCCTCGGTGATCACGGACTTGATCTCGTTGGCGTTGATCATGCTGGCGGTCTCCTCCAGGCGCGCGGTGGCGGTAGAGGTGAGGAAGCCGTTGAGGTAGGCGTCGTTCTTCACCTGATCGGTGGCGGCGGCGCTCTTGGTCACGGGCGGCATGCCGTTCTTTTCAAAGTACTCCAGAGCGATGGCGTCGCTGGTGAGGACCTTGGCCATCTCGGCGACGGCCTCCTTGTTCTGGCTGGCCTCGAAGGCAACCAGCATATGGCCCCACATGGTGCTCTGAGGCTCGTCGCCCTCGTTTAGCACGAGACGGAGCATGGCGGAGCAGACGTTGACCACATCCTCGGGCGCTACGCCGTTGCTCACGGCCTGGCCCTTGGCTACCACCGCGTCGTCGTAGAAGGCAATCTTGCCCTGCGCAAAGAGCTGACGGCTGTCGCCGCGGCCAGTGTCCATGGCGATGTAACCCTTGTCCAGCAGGCTCTTGTACCAGTTGAGGCAGTCGATGGTCGCCTGGCTGTTGATGGTCACGCTGCCGTCCTCGCCAAAGATGCTGCCGCCGAAGGCCCACAGCCAGGGCATGAAGTCGCCCGCGCAGGTGGCATCCTTGGTGGACAGGCCGTAGGGAATCAGGCTTTCATCCATGGCCTTGATATCGGCCATGCAGGCTTCAAACTCCTCGATCGTGGTGGGAACGGTCTCCCAGCCGGCAGCAGCGAGCAGTTCGGGATTATAGACCATGCTGATGGACGCCATGGACCAGGGCAGGCCCAGCTGCTTGCCGTCGATGCGGCCGGCGGCCAGCGCGGATTCCTCAAAGTTCTCCTTGAGGTAGTCCTCGCCCAGAATCTCGGTCCAGTCGGCGAGCACGCCCGCCTGAGCCACGGTGTTGAAGATGCTGATATCGGTCTGGGCGATGTCGAGCTGTTCTCCGCCCTGCACGCGGATGAGCAGCTGCTGGGCGGTGTCGGCCCAGGTCCAGCCCACCCAGGTGACGGTGTTGCCGGTTTCGGCCTCGTAGGTGTCCATCATCTTCTGGAAGATGTCCTTGGTGGCCTCCTCCTCGCCGGACCAGCCGGCCCAGACGATGTTGGCGCCCTCCGCCACGGACGAGGCGCAGGTCAGAAGCATCATCGCGCAAAGGAACAGTGCAAGTAGCTTTTTCATGATGGTCTCCTCCTTAATACAGTGTCGTTCTATTGCTATGCTGCCCGGTCAGCGGTCATATTCGGGGTTGGGGAGCACGGCGTAGACCACCGCATCGCCGCCATAGGTGGCGGTGATGCGCAGCTCCAGCTCCGTGCATACCACGGGATCGAAGCAGTGCAAGCGCCGGCGCTGGTCGTTGCCGGATACTTCGGCAAGCGTCCGCTCACCCTCCGGCCCGCGAACGGTCAGGCGGTAATCCCGCACCAGCTGCGGCGGCATGCCCTGCCGCGCGGTATAGTGGTGATGGGGGTCCCAGGTTTCGCAGCGGCTGCTGGTCAGCTCCATGGACAGTTCGGGGTCAAAGAGCAGAAGCACGGAATCCAGCCGCACCGGCTGCATCCAGCGCAGGCACAGCGCCTCACCTTCCGGTCCAACGCCCTCCGACGCCCATGCGCGGGGTCCGCCCCAGGGACGCAGGTAACCGTCCTGCACGTTTTGAGGCGCATACAGATCATTTCTGGAAAGCGTGAGGCAGGGATGGAACCATTCCGCCTCGGCGCACGAGCCCGCCAGCACACCCGGAAGCGGCCTGCCGCCCACCAGCGCCACCCCCTGCGCCGGCTCCAGCCGCGCCTGAATAAAGCCGTCTCCCTCCGCCGTAAGCTCGATCTCCCCACGTCCGGCAGGAATGTGCAGGCTGAGCGTTTTCGCCTCCTCCGGGAAAGGCGCCCGACGCGAGGGCAAGGGCGAGGCATGCAGGGCAAGGCGCACATCCGCTTCCCGCTCGCTCTCCACCATCAGGCGCGCCGTGCCGCCGCAGGCGGGATAGACCACAAAGGTCGTTTCAGACAGGGGCCAGCGCCGATCCACCGCCTCCCCCACCGGCAAAAGCACGGAAGAGGCTGTGACTTCGTCTGCGCGAAGAAAACCGCTTTCCATCCGTCCGGCCAAAAGCGCGTCATCCAGCGCAAGCCTCCGGCGCAGCGCATCCAGCGCCGTTTGCGCCAGCATATCGGGCGCAAGATTTCCTGCGGCACACATCGCCGCCGCTGTCCCGGCCGCCTGGCCCATCAGGGCGCAGGTGTTCATGACCCGCGCGGAAGTAAAGGCGGCATAGCTCATGGAGGCACAGCGGCCCGCAAAGAGCAGATTGCTCACGCACGGATTATACAGGCACCCGAAGGGCAGCCCATAGTACTCCACCGCAAGCTGCCGGCACTGCTCCTTTTCACTCAGCAGCCCACCCGAGGGATGGCTATCCATATACCAGCCGCCGTATGCCACGGCATCCGGGCGGCCGGGACCGCCCGTCACGTCGCTCTGGGTCAGGGTGTCGCGTCCTATCAGCCTGCGCGATCCACGCCTTCCGGGATACAGCCCCAGCCATTCCAACTGAAGATTTTCCGCGTCGTAACGGCCGCTGTTCTTGATATAGTTCCAGATGCCCAGCGCAATGGCGCGCAGCTCCAGATAGATTTGCTGATCGTCGGCGATCACGTCCAGCCTGCCGCCGTACTCAAACCACCAGCAATCGCTGCCCTGCATATCCGCGCGCACCATACGTCCGCCCCGGTCCACCAGCTGGCGCACGCGTTCCAGGGGATAGGCATAATCAGGAGCAACATAAGGCGCGGGATGATCCAGCCGGCGCGACTGAATGAGAATCGAACATCCCTGCGTGCGGCGATCCGCTGCGGGAAGCGCCATGCTTTCGCCAAAGGCGTCGCGTCCTTCCCTGCCCTCGCGGTAGGGAACGCCCGCCAGCTTGGCCAGATAGCCGTCGCCCGTGCAGTCCACATACAGCCGGGCCTGCTGTTCCCATTCCCGTTCGGTGCGCAGGCCGCGCAGCGTGACGCTTTGCACCTGCCCCTCCTCCACGCGCACTGCCGTCAGCTGCGTATTAAGCAGCAGCGTCAGGCCCGGCTGGCTCAGCAGCGCATCCAAAAGCACATCGTCCCAGGTGAGCACGCTGCCCAGCGGGTCGCGCGCGAGGGCGCGCAGCTTCAATTCGCCCCAGATTCCCATTTCTTCTGCAAACAGGTTGCCGCCTCCGGTTGCGCCCCGCGCCCATACGCGGATTTCGCTGGAGCTGTTTCCGCCAGGAACAGGACGGTCCGTCACCAGCAGGGTGCTCGCTCCGCCCCGCGCTGCGCTCAGCGCAGCGCATATCCCGGCCGGACCGGCTCCAATTACGGCAACGTCATAATGCGACATCTGTTGACACGCCCCCCTGTTTGCAGTATCATCCTAGATAGAAGACCAGGGCGGTTTGATTTTCTTCCGCTCTTATCTTGTATGGCCAGATTGTACCATATTTCCCGCATGGATATCGGTATCATTCTGCAATTCAATAGCACAATTCTGTTTTCTGGCAGTAATTGTGCTGATTGATACTATCATTTGCAGTTTTATGCTATTCAGGAGGGGTTTTATGCCGCAGGTCAATCGCTATCAAGCGCTG
Source organism: Bacillota bacterium (assembly GCA_023404345.1). Classification (GTDB taxonomy): domain Bacteria; phylum Bacillota; class Clostridia; order Christensenellales; family Aristaeellaceae; genus Limiplasma. The sequence goes on along the minus strand of JAEYCB010000060.1, from coordinate 24,317 downwards.
ATTCATCAGCTGGAATACCTGGAAGCGGCGTTTCATCTGCACATCTGCGTCAAGGACTACGTGGGCTTCATTCCCATCGACAAGGAGCTCAGTGCAGCGCTGACCCCCTATCTGGGGCACAGCAATCCCTACTGCATGTTCATCAAGCAGAGCCAGAGCCGCTATTATCATTGTCTGAGCATGATGAAAAAGATGGCCAACAAATGCCTGACCGAAGGCTGCACCTATCGGGGCGCATGCTACGCCGGGGTAGGCGAATACGTATCGCCCATCCTGTGGGATGGAAAGCTTCTGGGCGCGGTAACAGCCGGTTTTCTGCCGCTAAAAAAGGAAGAGGCGCAAAGCCGTATCGCCTATGCGATGACCGGTGCGCCGGAAGAGGAGCTGTCCATGGCTTGCCGCCTCTATGAGCAGAGCATCCTGCCCACCGCCGTGCCGGAACAGACGCTTCTGCCCGCGCTGGACTTCGTGGCCAGCTATCTGGCCATGACCTACCGCATGGGTCAGGAAAGCGTGACCGGCCAACACCTGGTAAGCGCGCGCAAACGAAGCGGCACGGATGAATTATTGACCCACGCCGTGGGTTTTTTGCATCAGGAATACCAGAATCCCATTACCATATCGCTGCTCGCGGCGGAATGCCACTGCTCGGAAAGCAGCCTGAATCACATGTTCAAAAAACGGCTGGGTGTAAGCATGAGCACCTATGTCAACAAACTGCGCGTGGAGCGCGCCAAGCGCTACCTGCTGGAAACGGACGATTCCATGCTCTCCATCGCGCTGAGCGTAGGTTTTCGGGATGGCAACTACTTTGCCCGCGTATTTCGCCAGCTCATCGGCATTCAGCCCACCGAATTCCGCCGCCGCTACCGCTGAGCGCTTACACCACCCGCTTGGTCAGCCACTTGGAACCCAGATAGCGCGTCACGAAAAATGCGGCCCGCACCACCCAGTCAATGAACATGGCCACCCAAATGCCCAGCAGGCCCATATCAAATGAATATACCAGCAGATAACTCGCTCCGATGCGGAACACCCACATGCAAAACACCGAAACGCCCATGGTAAAACGCGCGTCACCCGCGGCGCGCAGGGCGTTTGGCACCGTAAAGCTGGCCGGCCAGAAAATGGCCGCCGCCACCGCGTACCAGCGCAGCACCTCCTCGGACGCGTTGAGGGCTTCCGCACTCAGGTTAAAAAGCCCCGCCAGCGGCCTTGCGAAGAGGAACAGCGCAATATTCACCGCAATATTGAAGCCGTACACCATCAGAATCAGCTTGTTGGCATAGTAACGGGCCTGGCGCGTATCGCCTGCGCCCACGCACTGCCCCACCACGGTCACAATGGCCAGGCCAATGGCGGTGCCCGGCAGGTTGCACAGGGAGGCAATGTTGTTGGAAATGGCGTTGGCTGCGATAATCGATACGCCAAACATGCTCACGATGCCCGCCACCATGAGCTTACCGATCTGGAACATGCTGTTTTCCAGCCCGTTGGGGATGCCCTGGCTGAAGATGCGGCGAATCATGGGGACATCGGGTTCGGGATGCGTGGGCCGAATCAGGTGGATGGGAGCCGCGCGGTTGAGCAGCAGCCATACCATGATGCCCGCGCCCAGCATGCGCGCCAAAAGCGACGCCGTGCCCGCGCCCGCGACCTCCATGTTCAGCCCATAGATGAGCAAGGCATTTCCGCCAACATTAAAAACGTTCATCATCAGCGAGGTGTACATGCTGGCCTTGCTGTTGTTCATGGCGCGAAGCAGCGCAGCGCCGCCGTTATAGAGTGCAAGCGCCGGATAGCTTACCGCCGAAAGGTACAAATAGGTGCGGCAGTAGGCGAGCGTATCCTCCGGCAGCGTGCCAAAGCACAGGGTAAGCAGCGGATTGGCAAAAACGATGGCCAGCACGCCCAGCACCGTTGCCAAAGCAGTCGTTACATACATCAGCTGCTTGGCCGCGCCGCAGGCGCTCGGATTGTCCCGCTTGCCCAAATACTGCGCAGCCACCACCGCGCCGCCCGTAGCCATAGCCGAAAAAAGCTGGATGAGCAGCACGTTGATGCTGTCCACCAGCGAAATGGCGCTCACCGCGCTTTCGGAAACGGAGCTGACCATGACGGTATCCGCCATGCCGATAAACAGCGCCAGGAACTGCTCAATCACCAGAGGAATGATCAGCCTGCGCAGGTCACGATCCGAAAACAGCCTATTCTCAATCGCCTTACTCGTTGGAAACACCCTCCCGCTTTTCTCCCGTGCGTCTTTTGCGCAGTGCTCCAAGGTTTTCCGCCACAGTCAGAACCGCGCCCGCCAAAATGCTCAGATAATAGGTAGAAAACCGCCAGATCAACAGCGCCACAAACAGCTGTGCATCAGGGAAAATTCCGCGGAACAGCACCGCGAAGCCTCCCTCCTGCGCGCCACTGGCGCCAGGCAGGGGCGTATAGCTGGCCCCGATGTAGAGCAGCACGCCCATGGTGATCAGCTCTCCCACCGATATGGCCGAAAGCCCAAAGGCCCGATAGATGGCGATGATCACCAGCATCAGCGACATCAGCTGCCCCAGCGCAATCAGGCACTGGATGATCACGTCCTTGGGATGGCGGATCACCAGATGCACGCTGCTCAAAAAGCTCTGGCAGTGATTTTCCCATTTCTGGCGCGAAGCGTCAGGGTCCTTGCACAGGTGCACGCGCACGCCAATGCGAATGCATTTTTCAATCACCCATCTGACCGCCCGGCGGCTGATGGCCATCAGCGCCACCATGCCGATGGAAAAGAAATTGACCACATAGCCCATCAAAATGAACCATTTGCTGCCCTGTGTGTGGGCGTCTACAAAGCTGCCATGCGAAATCCACAGCACCGCGCCGGCGACCAGCAGCACCACCTGAAACACGATGAACTTGACCGCCATGCCCGAGCCGCTTACCCCGATACCTACGCCGTATTTGTGCAGGCAGTACATTTCCATGGGCTGGCCGCCCGTGGCGCCGGGGGTGATATTGCTGTAGTAGATACCGGTCATGGCGGCGCGCAGGCTCTGCCACAGACGGATCGAGTGTCCCTGCATATGCAGAAAATGATGGATGGCAAGCGCGTCGGTCAGCACATAGAGCATCCAGCTGATCAGGCATAAAAACAGATAGGCGGGGCTCATGGTACGAAGCGCTTCCCCCAGCGCCTCCAGATCATTGCCGCTGAAGCCCACATACAGCACCACGCCCAGCGTGAGTAGCAAAAACAGAAAGCTCAGCAGCCTCTCCGCACTTGTTTTCCTGTTCATAGAATGCTCCTGTTTCCCCAAAATAGGCGGACATCCAGTCCACCGTGCGTAGTATAGCATAGTTGACCGGTGCATGCAATGCAGACCGGTTTTTTTCGGCAAAGAATGCGCCCGGAAAATCCCTTGCACCTCTTGACAGAATCAGAGAATCGCTGTATACTGCCAATTCGAAAATGAATTTCATTTTCACTTCCGTCTGAAAGGAGTCGCGCATCATGTCGCAGCGCGGTACCTATCAAACCCGGCAGCAGGAGGCCGTATGCGCGCTGTTTGCCTCTCGTCCGCAGGAATGCCTCACGGCCGAAGAAGCATATCAGGCGCTTTTCAAGGCGGGGTCGGACGTGAGCAAAACAACGGTATACCGTGCCATTTCCCGCCTGTGTCAGGGAGGGCGTCTAAGGCGCTATACCCCCCACGAAAGCGGGGAAGCCGCCCGCTATCAGCACAGCCCCTGTACGGAAAGCCATCTGCACATCCGCTGTGTGCATTGCGGCGCGCTGGCGCACCTGCACTGTGACGAGGTGGAGGCCTTCGCCCGCCACCTTGGCCAGCACCACGGCTTTACCCTGGACGAAAGCCAGACCATCCTGTACGGCTTGTGTGAAGCCTGTCAGGAAAAAAACGCGAAATGAGGAGCCCCATGAAATCCATCCGCCGTCTTTTTTCATTTCTTTGCTGCGCAGTGATGCTCTGTGCACTCTGCGCCTCGCCCGCCCTTGCCTCGGAGGAAACGCTGTCCATCGTCTGCACGATCTTCCCTGCCTATGATTTCGCCCGCCAGCTGGCCGGCGATACGGCGCAGGTGCGTCTGCTCCTGCCTCCCGGCAGCGAAAGCCACAGCTATGAGCCTTCGCCCAAAGACATCATCGACATTCAGCAGGCGGATCTTTTTGTATACGCCGGCGGCGAAAGCGACAGCTGGGTGGACGGCATTCTCGCCTCCATGGAGGACGATGCGCCCCGTACCTTCCGCCTGACGGACTGCGTAACCATGCTGGCCGAGGAAACCTCCGCCAGCATGGAGCAGGAGGTGCACGATCACGGCGAGGAAGAGGCCGAAATGGACGAGCACGTGTGGACCTCGCCCAAGAATGCAATGATTATCGTAGATAAGCTGTGCGATACGCTGTGCGAGATCGCGCCCCGAAACGCGCAGGCGTATGAGGATTCGCTTTCGGCCTATCTGACCGAACTTGAGGCGCTGGACGCGGCCTTTGAAGAAACCGTGGCCAATGGCAAGCGCGACCTGATCGTCTTTGGCGACCGGTTCCCCTTCCGCTATTTTGCGCATGATTACCACCTGCGCTACGACGCGGCCTTTCCCGGCTGCAGCGAGGACAGCGAGCCCAGCGTGCGCACGGTGATCTCGCTGGTGGAAACGGTGCGGGCCGAGCAGATTCCCGTGATTTTCTATATTGAATTTTCCAGCCGCAAAACCGCCGACGTCCTGGCCGAGGAAACCGGTGCGAAGGAGCTTCTCTTCCACAGCTGCCACAACGTATCGGCCGAGGATCTGGAGGGCGGCGCCACCTATCTGTCCCTGATGTGGAACAACGTGGCGGCACTGAAGGAGGCGCTTTCCTGATGGCGCTGATCACCTGTGAAAAGGCGGCCTTTGCCTACGAGGGCCGCGTGGTCGTGGACGCGCTGGACCTGACGGTTGAGCGGGGCGAATACCTGTGTATCGTAGGAGAAAACGGCTCGGGCAAAAGCACGCTGGTCAAGGGACTTCTGGGCCTGATCCAGCCCGTCAGCGGCCGCGTAAGCTACGGCGATGGCCTCAGGCGCACCGAAATCGGTTATCTCCCCCAGCGCACCGACGTGCAAAACGACTTTCCCGCCTCCGTGTGGGAGGTCGTCACCAGCGGCTGCCGGGGCCGCGGGCCGTTTCTTACCCGCGCCATGCGGCAAACCGCCATGGAAAACATGGAGCTGATGGACATTGCGGACATTCGGGACCGCAGCTTCATGCGCCTCAGCGGCGGGCAGCAGCAGCGCGCTCTGCTGGCGCGCGCGCTGTGCGCCACGCGCAGCCTGCTCCTGCTGGATGAACCGGTGGCGGGCCTTGACCCCGTCGTTACGCGCGAGCTTTATGAGGTGATCGCCATGCTGCACCGCAAGCGCGGGCTGACCGCGGTGATGATTTCCCACGATGTGGATGCGGCGCTGAGCTATGCGGACCGCATTTTGCACATGGCGCACGGCGTGACCTTTCTGGGGACGCCCGAGGCATACCGTCAGTCTCCCCTCGGTATGGCCTTTGCGGGAGGTGAAACGCATGCTTGAAATGCTTTCCACCATGTTCAGCTATCAGTTCATGGTGCGGGCGCTCATCGTGGGCGTGCTGGTGTCACTGTGCGCGGCGCTGCTGGGCGTAAGTCTGGTGCTCAAGCGCTATTCCATGATCGGCGACGGGCTCAGCCATGTGGGCTTCGGCGCGCTGGCGGTCGCCACGGCTCTGGGCATGGCCCCCATGGCGGTGACCATCCCCGTGGTGGTTGCAGCGGCCTTTCTGCTTTTGCGCCTGAGCAGCACCGGCAGGCTCAAGGGCGACGCGGCCATCGCCATGATTTCGACCGGCGCACTGGCCGTGGGCGTGATCGTGCTGTCCCTGAGCACCGGCATGACCAGTGATGTCAACAATTATCTTTTCGGCAGCATGCTGGCCATGAGCGAGGGCGACGTAACCCTGAGCGTAGTGCTGGCGGCGGTGGTGCTTACGCTGTTTGCGGTATTCTACCGCCGCATCTTCGCCGTCACCTTTGACGAAACCTTTGCCCGCGCCACGGGCGGGCACGCCGAGGCCTGCAACATGCTGCTGGCGCTGCTCACCGCCGTAACCATCGTGCTGGGCATGCGGGTGATGGGCACCATGCTGATTTCCAGCCTGATCATCTTCCCGGCGCTAACCGCCATGCGCGTGTGCCGCAGTTTCAAAAGCGTGACGCTGTGTGCCGCGGCGGTATCGGTGGTCTGCTTCTTCGTGGGGCTGTGCGCAAGCTACCTGCTTTCCACCGCCGCCGGGGCCACGGTGGTGGTGGCCAACATTCTGGCCTTTCTGATCTTTGCCGCCGTGGGACGGCTTCGCGGCTGAAGCTGCATCATAAAAGGCGTTTGGAAACCCTTGCGGCTCCAAACGCCTTTTTGCGTGGTTTCATCAGGGCGTGGGCAGGTGCAAAAACGCGGCCATCACGCCCGTGAGGCGCTCAGCCTCCTCGCGGGTGGGCATTTCGCAGAAGATGCGGATGCGCGGCTCCGTGCCGCTGAATCTTGCGATCAGCCAGCCGTCCTCAAAGAGCACCTTGCAGCCGTCCATGTAGCTCACGCCCTTCACCGGCACGGGGAAATCCGGCAGCTTTTTATCCACCATGAGCAACGTGTTGAGCCGCTGCTTTGTTTCCTCATCGAAGGGCCAGTCGCGCTCGGTCATGTAGGCGGTGCCAAACTCGTCGTAAATTTCCCGCATCAGGGCGCTCATCTTTTTGCCCGTCACGCTGAGCATCTCCACCAGCAGCGTGGCGGCATAGATGCCGTCCTTGCCGTTGATGTGTCCGCGCACGGTCAGGCCGCCGCTGCTTTCGCCGCCGATGACGGCGTTGTGCTCGCGCATGCCGGCGGAAATGTGCTTGAAGCCCACCGGCACCTCGTAGCAGGTTTCGCCAAAGGCCGCCGCCACACGGTCCAGAAGATGCGTGGTAGCAAGGTTTCGCACGGCGGGGCCATGCCAGCCCTTGTACTTGAGCAGGTAGTAGTACAAAAGCACCAGAATCTGGTTGGGATGGACGAAGCGTCCCTCGTCGTCGATGATGCCCAGACGGTCGGCGTCGCCGTCGGTGGCGATGCCAAGGTCCGCGTGCTGCTCCAGCACAGCGGCCCGAAGGGCGCCCAGCGTCTGCACATTCGGCGCGGGCAGGCGCCCGCCGAAGAGCGTGTCATGCCGCTCGTGGATCACATTCACATCGCAGCGGGCGGTGAGCAAAATGGTTTGCAGCGACGTGCGGCTCACGCCGTACATCGGGTCCAGAATGATATGCAGGTCGCGGCTTCGGATGGCGTCCATGTTCACACCGCGGATGATGGCGTCCAGATACGGGTTCTGCGGGTTGATCTCCTGCACCAGCCCCGAGGCCACGGCCTTATCATAGGGGATGATGCGGATATCGCCCTCGGCCACACGGTTGGCGGCATCGCCCAGTTCGTTTGTCACGGACTCCTCAGCATCGCGCCCGCCCTTGGTAAACACCTTCACGCCGTTGTAAAGCGCGGGGTTATGGCTGGCCGTAACCGCCATGCCATAGGCCAGGCCGTAATACTGGACCGTAAACATAATCAGCGGCGTGGGCGCCTCACGGCTGATGAACAGCACATGAATGCCCTCCCCCACCATGACCTCCGCCGTCCACTGCGCCGCCTCGCGGCTCAAAAACCGGCGGTCATATCCGATGCAGAAGCTTTTGTCCTGAACATCCTCCGCCTTCATGCGCAGCGCAAGCGCCCGGGCAAGCTTCTGTACATTGAGCTTAGTAAATCCGTCGCCGATAATGGCGCGCCATCCGCCCGTGCCAAACGAAATCATCTGCCTGGAACCTCCGTTTCACAAAAACTACCTTCAGACTGTCGAAAAACCCTTCCGGGAGGTTCGGAGGGCCGCAGCCCTCCGAGCTGCATTCCGAATTTCCGGTTTCTTCTCCAAATCTTCGATTTGGAAAAGAAATCCCGCGCTCGCGCGGGACAGGCTGCCCGCTTCCAGCGGGCGGCCTGCCTCGCTGACATGTGCGGTGGATTCGGAAGCCTTGCGCAGCAAGGTTTCCCTGCACATTTCCCCGGCCGCGCCAAAGGCGCAGGGGAAACGTGTTCTGGCGGAAAAGATCGTCGAAGGCGAGCTTTTTCGACAAACTGCTTTTTTATTGTAACACGCTGCCCCTGCCAAGTAAAGCGCCGCTTGCCAATCCTCCATGTTTCTGCTATGCTGGTTGTGCGCGGATGAACCCCCGCGCAGGAGGCGTTTATGCGTTTACAAAAGTATCTGGCGTCATGCGGCGTGGCCTCGCGGCGCGCAGCCGAAAAGCTGATGGCAGAAGGACACGTCACCGTGGACGGGCAGGTGGTCAGCCAAATGGGCGCGCAGGTGGAGCCCGGACAGGACGTGCGGGTGGATGGCCGCCCGGTCCGGCCGGAGGCGGAAAAGCGCTACATTATGTACCACAAGCCCGCCGGGGAAGTGACCACCGTGACCGACCCGGAAGGCCGGGCTACAGTGCTGGATAAATTCCGCGATTTTCCCGTGCGCCTTTATCCCGTGGGCCGACTGGACTATGACAGCGAGGGCCTGCTCCTGCTCACCAACGACGGGGATCTGACCGAGCGCATGCTCCATCCCTCGCGCGAGGTGGAAAAGGTGTATCTGGCGCGCGTGAGCAATCAGGTTACGCTCGAGGAGGCGCGCCGGCTGGAAAACGGCGTGATGGTGGACGGCCGCCGCACCGCGCGTGCCAAAGTGAAGCTGCTGTCCGTCAAGCCCCTGTATACCGACATGCTCGTCACCATCCACGAGGGGCGCAACCGGCAGGTGCGCAAGATGGTGGAGCAGGTGGGGCATCAGGTGGTGCTCCTGCGCCGCATCCGCTTCGGTCCCCTTCGGCTGGGCGATTTGCCTCGCGGCATGTGGCGCGAGCTGACCCCGGAGGAGCTTTCTAGCCTCAAGGCGCTGTGACAGACTTTGCCTGTGGGAATCGCCCGTTTTTTGTGATATCATGGCGGAGCGCAGGGCTTTTCCCGTCTTTTAAAGCAGCTCCGCCGAAAGGCTTATCATCATGACAAACGTATTTGATCACTGGCAGGCGCAAAAACCGGCGTTGCGCGCCGCGCTGGAAGAGCAAACCGATCTGGCGGGCGCGGCGGACCAGGTGCGCCGCGCCCTTTTGCAAACCGAACAGAACGCTCTGGCTGAAATGACAGACGATGTGCTCAGGCAGCAGGCGGGCGTTTTGATGAGCCTGCTCAAAACCTCGGTGGGCCTTGTGGACTGCCAGGCGTCCGCGCAGGTGTGGACGCCGTGCCGGCAGGCGGACAAGCCTGCCGCACGCGGCGGTATCGCAATGTGGAGCGCGGCGCTGCTGATACAGCTTGTGCTGGGAGGCTATTGCTACCTCAAGGGCCTCACTTTGGGCTGGCTTTTTGCGCTGGCGGCACTGCTGGCGGGCGCATGGGCGCTTGTGCGGGAACGCCGCCGTCCCCCCACGCAGGAGGACGAGGTGCGCGTGGTCCTCAAACCCGATGCAGAGCGTCTGCTCACGCTGATGGACCGGCAGATGCGCGCCATCGACCGCTCGCTCAACGACCTTGCCTACCTCAACGAGCAGCTTCGCGGCGGGCCCCAAACCGCCGACGCCGCCACGCTGGCGCGCGCCGCCGATCTGATGGAGGCGCTCTATGAGTGTGATGATGAGGTCCGCGAAACAGCAGGCGAGGCCGCGCGAAGGATGCTGGCCGGCATGGGCCTGACCGCGCTGGACTACACCGAAGAAAACCGGCGCCTGTTCAACGCCCTGCCCAGCAAGTCCGAAACGCGCACGCTCTCGCCCGCCATCGTGTCCCTGGAGGACCGGCGTCTTCTCAGGCGCGGCACGGCCGCCGTGCGCACGGACGCCGCCTGAGTGCGAAAGGTGAATGGATATGCGATATATCGGTTTTGATATGGGCGACGGCGAAAGCGCCGTCGCCGCCTTTGAACGCGGCTCGCTGATCGAACCGGTCATCCTGCCCGTGTGCGGAAGCGCCAGCCTGCTCAGCGCCGTGGGCCTTCTGGGCGGCGAAATCGTCGTGGGCGACCGCGCCCTGACCGACGCACTGGCCCAGGAGCTTAGCGTGCGCTTCAAAAGCCGCTTCACCACCGACTCCGCCAGCTACGAGGACGTGGTGCGCTTTGTCCGGGGCGTGCTGAGCGACCTGCGCCAGTCCGGCGCGCTGCGCCCGGACGACCGTTTTGTGGTGGGCTGCCCGGCGGGCTGGAACACGGCTGCCCGCTCCCGCTACCGCGACCTGCTGGTGCGCGCAGGAGTGGAGAATCCGCAGGTGATTTCAGAATCGCGGGCGGCGTTTCTCTATGCCAAGTACGCCCGCACCGTGGCGCTGGATGTGGACGTGCTCAACGAAAGCGCGCTGGTGGTGGATATCGGCAGTTCCACGCTGGATTTTGCCTATATCGTGGACGGACGCGAAACGGGCGTGGGCACCTTTGGCGAAACGGCGCTGGGCGGCGGCATTCTGGATGCGGCGCTGCTTCGCCGGGCGGTGGAGCGCAGCCGCGACCGGGCGGCCCTGCGCAGCGTGCTTTCGGAAAGCCGCAGCTGGTACAGCTATCTGGAAATTGAGGCGCGCCGCCTCAAGGAGGAATACTTTACCCGGCTTGCCGGCGAAGCCGCCCCGGTGGCGAAGAAAACGCTTCGGGTGTGCTACGACGGCGTGCAGCGCCTCACGCTCCAAATGGACAACGAGGAAGCCGCCCATCTGGTGGACGATCCCTTGCCGGAGCTGGACGGGCGCTCCTTTTCGCAGGCCGTGTCGGAGGCGCTGGCAAACGCCGCCCGGCTCACGGCGGAGCGTCCGCCCCGGCTGCTGCTTTTGACCGGCGGTGCGTCACGCATGCCGTTTTTCCGCGAGGTGTGCCAGGAGGCGTTCCCGGGCGCCATCGTGGTCAGCTGCCCGGAACCTGAGTTCTCCATCGCCAAGGGACTGGCCTATGCGGGCTGGGTGGACGAAAACCTGCGCGCCTTTCGCAAGGCCATCCGCGAGGAGATCACCGACGCGCGCGTGAGCGCCATCGCCTCTGAATCCCTGCCCGCGCTGATTCCGGCAGTAGCGAAGCTGCTTTGCGATCTGATTCTGGACGAGGCGGCCATTCCCATCGTGCAGCAGTGGAAGCGTGGAGAGATCCGCACGCTTGGCGAGATGAACGACCGTATTGCCGCGCGCGTGGAGCGGATTCTCTCTTCGCCGCTGGCCGAAGAAACGCTTGCGCCCGCCGTGCGGGTGTGGCTTTCCTCGCTCACGGACCGGCTTCAGGCCATGGTAGACCCTATCTGCGACCGCTTCGAGGTCCCCCGCCGCCAGATGCGCCTGGACCTGACCGCCACCGGCGCGGCCAGCGTGCAGCTGAAGCCGGGAAACTGGATGGGCCTTTCGCTGGCAGGCGCTGTGCTGGGCGTGATTGTGAGCGTGGCGGCGGGGCTGCTCTGCGGCGGAGGCGGTGTGGCCCTCATCGCCACGGGGCCGCTGGGCTTTGTGGCGGGCGTGGCCGTAGGCGCGGTGGCGTCGCTCCTGGGTTGGAGCGCGGTATCCGGGGCGCTGATGCGCGCCGACGTGCCGCTTGTGCTCCGGCGGGTCAATCTGGAAAAGCGCCTGAGGAGCGAATCCGTGCGGCGCGAGCTGCGCGACAAGCTCTCCGCCAGCCTGTCCGACCCGGCGGGGCCGTTTTCCACGCAGGTGGTGGAAGGGTTTTCGCGCTCCTTCCGCGGGTATGTCTACTCCATCGCGCAGGCGGCGGAAATTCCCATCGCCTAGCGCGCAAAGGCGGCGAAATTTCGCCAAAACCCTTGACAGTGCACGGGTTTTATGATAATTTTATTCGGTAAGCCGCTCAAGCGGGGTTTTGAAGTGCGCCCAAACGCGCCACCTTGTCGCTTGGCGAGATCATTCAGGAGGTGCTTTGCCATGTACGCTGTGATCGTATCCGGTGGCAAGCAGTATCGTGTGTCCCAGGGGGACGTTATCTACGTGGAAAAGCTGGACCAGGAAGTGGACAGCAAGGTTAGCTTCGACGTGCTGATGCTGGGCTCTGACGAGGGCGTGGAAGTCGGCACCCCCACTTTGGCCGGTGCCAAGGTTGAGGGCAAGGTGGTCGCTCAGGTCAAGGGCGAAAAGATCATCATCTACAAGTACAAGAGCAAGAAGAACTATCACCGCAAGGCGGGCCACCGTCAGGCGTACACCAAGGTGGAGATCACCGCGATCGGCTGATGACAACCGTCACCTTTCTGCGTGACGCGCGCGGCCTGTGCGGCATCCGGGTCAGCGGCCATGCGGGGTATGCCCCCGCGGGCGAGGACATCGTGTGCGCGGCCGCCAGCGTGCTCATCACCACCTGCGCCAATGCGCTGGAAACCGTTGCGGATATCTGCCCCGAGGTTTCCCAGAAGCCCGCTATGATTCAGGTATCGCTTCCCGGCGGCCTTTCCCCCGCCAGCGAGCACGACGCGCAGATCATCCTGCGCACGGCCGAGCAGGGCTTCCTCGACATTGCAGCGCAGTATCCATCCTATTTACAAATCATCTGATGGGAGGAACATCATCATGTTGAAGCTGAATCTTCAGTTTTTCGCCCATAAAAAAGGTATGGGCTCCACCCGTAACGGCCGCGACAGCGAAAGCAAGCGCCTTGGGCCCAAGCGCGCCGACGGTCAGTTCTCCCTCGCCGGCAACATTCTTGTGCGCCAGCGCGGCACCCACATCCATCCCGGCCTGAACGTGGGCATCGGCAGCGACGATACCCTCTATGCCAAGGTGGACGGCATCGTGCGCTTCGAGCGCAAGGGCCGCGACAAGAAGCAGGTCAGCGTGTACCCCGTGGAAACCGCGGCGGCCGCGCAGTAAATCTTGCCAAAGAGCAAAAAGCCGCCGTTGCGTTTCGGCGGTTTTTTGCGTGCGGCCAATCTTAAACCAAAGAAGGCGATTGCTTGATCGGCACTCTGATCAACTGTGCGGCCATCGTGCTGGGTACGTGCCTTGGCCTTTTGCTCAGGCGCGGAATGAAGCCCGCCGTCTCCCATACGGTGATGCAGGGCGTGGGGCTAAGCGTGATTCTCATTGGCCTCATGGGCGCAATTGAAACAGGCAATACGCTGCTGGTCATCCTTTCAATGGTGCTGGGCGGCGTTGCCGGGGCGCTGATCGACATCGACGGCAAGATGAACCGCCTGGGCCAGTGGGCGCAGCGCAAGCTCACCCGCGGCGAGGACCAGGGCAGCACCTTTGCCAAGGGCTTTGTCACCGCAAGCCTGGTCTACTGCGTGGGTGCCATGGCCGTGGTGGGCGCGCTGGACAGCGGCATCCGCGGCGACCATTCCACTTTGATCGCCAAGGCCGCGCTGGACGGCGTGACGGCGGTGATCTTCGCAAGCTCGCTGGGCATTGGCGTGATGCTATCCGCCGTGCCCGTGCTGATCTATCAGGGGGCCATCGCCCTGTTGGGCAACGCCGTGGCCCCCCTGCTCAGCGACGCAGTCATCACCGAAATGAGTGCCGTGGGCGGGCTGCTCATCATGGGCATCGGCGTGAATATGCTGCTGGAGAAGGACATCAAGGTGGCCAATCTCCTGCCCGCCATTGTCGTTCCGTTTCTTTATTTCCCCCTCTATGATCTGATTATGAGGTGAGTATCATGGCATCCATCATCCGGGACGCCTCCCTCGCGCCGCAGGGGCGGCAAAAGATCGAATGGGCCCGCCGCCACATGGCGGTGCTGGACAGCATCGCGCAGGACATGAAGCGCGACTGCCCGCTGGAAGGGCTAAAGGTGGCCCTGTCCATCCACTTGGAGGCCAAGACCGCCTATCTGGCCCAGGTGCTGCATCAGGGCGGGGCCGAGGTCTTTGCGACGGGCAGCAATCCCCTCTCCACGCAGGACGACATATGCGCCGCGCTCAGTGAAAGCGGCGTAACCGTCTACGCTACGCACGGCTGCACCGCGGAAGAATACCACGACTATCTGTGCCGCGCCCTGAGCGAAAAGCCCGATGTGCTCATCGATGACGGCGGCGACATGGTGCACATTCTGCACGAGGAACACCCGGAATGGGCTGAAAACCTGCGCGGCGGCTGTGAGGAAACCACCACCGGCGTGATCCGCCTGCGCAGCCGCGCGGCGGCGGGCAAGCTGAATTTCCCCATGTTCAGCATCAACGACGCCGACTGCAAGCACCTTTTTGACAACCGCTACGGAACCGGCCAGAGCGTGTGGGACGGCATCATGCGCACCACCAACCTGAATGTGGCCGGTTCTACCGTGGTCGTGGCCGGCTATGGCTGGTGCGGCAAGGGTGTGAGCATGCGCGCCAAGGGTCTTGGCGCCAAGGTGATCGTGACTGAGGTAGACCCCGTCCGCGCCATCGAAGCCGTGATGGACGGCTTCACCGTGATGCCCATGGAGAAGGCTGCGCCGCTGGGCGATTTGTTCATCACCGTGACCGGCTGCCGCGACGTGGTGACCCCCGCGCATATGCTGTTGATGAAGGACGGCGCCATGATGTGCAACGCCGGCCACTTCGACGTGGAGGTGGACGTGGCGGGTCTGCGCGCCATGGCCGTGGAGCATTACGAGGCGCGCAGGAACATTGAAGGCTTCCGGCTGGAAAACGGCCGTACCGTGTTCCTGCTGGCCGAGGGCCGGCTGGTGAACCTGGCCGCAGGCGACGGACACCCGGTGGAGATCATGGACATGAGCTTCGCCCTGCAGGCGCTGTGCGCGTTGCGTCTGGCGCAAAAGGGCCGCGAGATGACGCCCGCGCTCTACGAAGTGCCCCGCGACATCGACGGCGAGGTGGCGCTTCGCAAGCTCACCGCGCTGGGCGTGAAGATCGATACGCTCACGCCTGAGCAGGACCAGTACCTGCACGGCTAAGCGCGGCTATTCGCGGCTGTACTTGTCATAATAGAACCACTGCACCATGGTGCGCGCCATCATGCCCCGGTCTGTTACGCCCGCGCGTTCAAACAGAGCGGTCAGGCCGGGGGTGAGCAGGTGCAGCTGCGTCCAGTCCACCATTTCTTCACGCAGCGCGCGCTCCATCAGCACCGGGGGCCAGAAATCCTCCGGCGGCGGACAGATTTCCTGATACTGCTTCTCCATCGCGGGGATGCAGTTTTCGATTGCGTCAAAAAGCTGCATAATTTCTCCTCCGCATCATCAAAATAATATTGTATTACACTATGTTGAACGATTATATAATATTTTTCAATATTACAAACGATTCAATATTATGATGTGTGAGAGGTGAGAAGATTGAAGCCGCTAAAGAAAAGTGTCAGCATCACGCTGGACGAGGATGTCATCCAAAAGATTCGCCTTTATGCCGAGGAAACGGACCGCTCCTTTTCGCAGTATATCAACCTTCTCCTGAGAAAGCATATCAACGCGCGCGAAGCCCGCGACGAGGCCAAAAGCGACGAGTGATCCAACCCGAACGATTGTACTTTGATTGTATAAATCGTTTCCTTTTTTTCAAAACTGGTTGACATTCCGCAGAATCTGTGGTAACATGCCAACAATCTCAAACTACGCAATGTGAGCGAAGGGAGGAGTCGCCAGTGACGAACCTATGTGCCATGCGAATGAACATGATGTGCGCGTGCGATTTCAGCCCGTGCTATTTGTGTTGCGTCGCTTGACAGGTGCCATGTCATTGAAGCCCGCTTCGCAAATACGCGAAGTGGGTTTTTTCATAGGCTGGCCAGCAGAAAGGTGTGCAGAGGATGGAGCAGAAACCGCAAATCGAGATACGCGGCCTGTGCAAGGATTACCCCATACCCGGCGGCGAGGTTCATGCGCTGAGCAACATCAGCCTGACCATCGACAAGGGTGATATCTACGGCATCATCGGCATGAGCGGGGCGGGCAAGAGCACGCTGATCCGCTGCCTCAACCGCCTGGATACTCCCACCGACGGGCAGATCTTCATCGACGGCGAAAACATTCTGGCCATGAACAAGCAGCAGCTTCGCCAGACCCGCCGCCGCATGGCGATGATCTTCCAGCAGTTTAACCTCCTGATGCAAAAGTCCGTGGCACGAAACGTGCGCTACCCGCTGGAGATCGCCGGGGTGCCCAAGAAGCAGGCCAACGAACGCGTGATTGAGCTGCTTCGCATCGTGGGCCTGGAGGACAAGGCGGGCGCCTATCCGGCGCAGCTCAGCGGCGGCCAGAAGCAGCGCGTTGCCATCGCCCGCGCCCTGGCCAGTGACCCGGAGATGCTCCTTTGCGACGAGGCCACCAGCGCCCTGGACCCCATGACCACCCAGAGCATCCTTTCGCTGCTGCAAAAGATCAACCGGGAGCTGGGCATCACCGTGGTGCTCATCACCCACGAGATGGCCGTCATCCGGCAGATCTGCAACAAGGTGGCCATTTTGGACGGCGGCAAGCTCGCAGAGCAGGGCAGCGTGGACGACGTATTCATGCACACCAAGTCGGCGGCGGGCCGAAGGCTGTTTGGCATCTTGCCCGATCAGGAGGAAATTCCCCCGCAGCCGGCCATTCGCATCGTCTTTGACGGTGAGGCCGCCGAAAAGCCCATCATCAGCAAGCTGGTCAAGGACTGCGGGCTGGACGTCAACATTCTCTCCGCCGACATCCGCCAGCTCAACCAGAAGGCCTACGGACAGATGATGATCGCCCGTCCGCAGGACCCCGAGGATGTCAAGCGCGTGATGGAGTACCTGGCCAATGAGGGCCTGACCGTAGAGGAGGTGCATGTGCCATGACCTGGGATAAGCTGCTGCCCATGCTGTGGGAAGGGACGCTGGAAACGCTGTACATGACCCTGTGGAGCAGCGTCATCGCCTACCTGATCGGCCTGCCGCTGGGCGTGCTGCTGGTGGTGACCCGCCGTGGCGGCATCATGCCCTCCCCCACGTTCAACGCCATTCTGGGCGTGGCGATCAACTTCCTGCGCTCGATTCCCTTCATCATCATGCTGGCGGTGCTCTTCCCCGTCACGCGCCTGGTGGTGGGTACGGCCATCGGTACCAAGTCCATCATCTTCCCACTGGTCATCAGTGCCTTCCCCTACATCGCGCGCATGGTGGAAAGCTCGCTGGAAGAAGTCGATCATGGCATCATCGAGGCCGCCCAGTCCATGGGATCGACCAACCTGCAGCTGATCTTCAAGGTGCTTCTGCCTGAAGCCGTGCCCTCGCTGGTCAATGGCGCGGCCATCAGCATCACCACCATTCTGGGCTACACCGCCATGGCCAGCGCGGCCGGCGGCGGCGGCCTGGGCGCGTTGGCCATCGTCAAGGGCCTCAACGTGCGCAAGTTCGACATCATGTATTCCGCCAGCCTGCTTCTGGTGGCGCTGGTGCAAATCATCACCGTCTTCGGCACGCGCTTTACACGCGGCCTGGACCATAAACGACGCTGACTTTGGAAAGGAGAACCAACCATGAAAAAGATTTTGGCTATCGTCCTGACCCTGGCGCTGTCCCTGTCCCTGACCTCCGCCTTCGCGGGCGAGCCCCTCACCATTATTGCCACCGAAAACCCCCATGCCGAGGTGCTGGAGCTGGTCAAGGACGACCTGGCCGCGCTGGGCTACGACCTTGAGATTACCGTCGTAAGCGACTATGTGGTGGAGAACCCCGCCACCTCCGCGGGCGACGTGATGGCGAACTTCTTCCAGCACCTGCCCTATCTGGCCGGCTACAACGCCGAGGTCAGCGAAGCTGAGCAGCTGGTGCCCGTGGTCTACACCCACTTTGAGCCCATGGCCATCTACGCCGGCACCAAGACCAGCCTGGACGACATCGCCGAAGGCGACGCCATCGCCGTGCCCAACGACCCGGTGAATGAGAACCGCGCGCTTTTGCTGCTCCAGTCTGCCGGCCTGATCAAGCTGCCCGAGGGCACCACGCTTGAGAGCACCTGCACCCCCGCCGACATCGTGGAAAACCCCTATAACCTGAACATTCAGGAGCTCAATGCCGAGCTGATCCCCGGTGCCCGCGCCGACGTGGCCTACGCGGTCATCAACGGCAACAACGCCACGCTGGTGGACCTGGTGCCCTACGTGGACGGCCTTTACGCCGAGACTGCGGAAAGCGAAGCCGCTCAGGCGTATGTGAACGTGATTGTGGTCAAGCCCGAAAACGCCGAGGCCGAGTGGGTCAAGGCGCTGGAGCAGGTCATCTACACCCAGGAAGTGTACGACCTGATTGTGGAAAGCGGCTTCGCCCCCACCTTTGAGGTGCCCGCCGCCGAAACCGCCGCTGAATAATCCCATAGCAGCAACAGAAAAGGCCCCGAAGCAGAATGCTTCGGGGCCTTCGTCTGTTTTTCCCATCCATCCGCCTCAGCATGGGCGGTTTCCGTTTACTCGATGGTCCGAATATCGCCGAAGGGGAACACCACGCACCGCACATGCCCGATGATCATATCGCGGGTAAGGGCGGCAGGGGTGAGATAATCGTAGTAATTGCGGCTGTCATGGCTGTTGTCGCGGTTATCGCCCATGACGAAGTATTCATCCTCGCCCAGCGTAAAGGGCGCCATGCTGAAGCCGTTGTCGTTGCGCTCCGGAGTCAGGTAGGGCTCGTCCAGCGCTTCCCCGTTGCGGTAGACCACATTGGAGCGAATCTCGATCACGTCGCCGGGAATGCCCATCACGCGCTTGACGAAGTTCTCCGTGCGGCCGGGATACTTGCAGATCACCACATCCCCGCGCTGCGGGTCGCCAAAGAGGTATTCCGGCTTGGTTACCAGCATGATCTCGCCATCCTGCAGGGTGTCGCACATGCTTTCCCCATCCACGCGGATAGGCTCAAACAGGAACGTGCGAATCAGCAAAGCGGCTGCCACTGCCACCGCAATGGTCAGAATCCAGCTCAGAATTTCCTTTTTGACGTTAAGCGGCTTTTTTTCCTTGCCGGGCTTACCGGTAGCGGCGCCCTCCACCTGCGTCATCTGTTCTTCCTTGACCTCCATGGGTAAAAGACCTCCTTAGGAATGCTCCGCCATGGCGCGAAGCGTATCCGCTTCCGGCACGGATCCCTGCTCAAGCACCTTTTTGCGGCGCTTGACAAAATCCGCGCGCTCCATCATCACGATGCGCCCACAGCCCAGGCATTTGATTTTGATATCTGCGCCAATGCGGATAACCGTCCATTCGTCACTTCCGCAGGGATGCGTTTTCCGCATCCTGACCCGGTCCCCCAGACGGATCTCCTCCATGGCGCACACCTCCGCAATATACTTAAGCATTATACATCCCCCACGCGGAAGTTTCAAGGCGCGGGCCCGGCCAAAATCCGGTCGTTATGTGAACTTTCAGTAAATTTACCGCACAGCTCTTGCCTTTCCCCGCCTGCGGCCTTGCCCCGGGGACGCGGTTGTGGTATACTCACCAGCGTAGCAACAATGCAGGAGGGAACGCCATGGCCGGGCAGGCAAAACGCAGAAAAGATGTAAGGACGTCGATGGTGCGCATCGTCAGCCTTTCGTTGGCCGGACTGATGCTGCTTTCCATTATTTTTGCGTCCGTTTGGCAGTGGTAGCACACCGACAAAACAAAATCCGGGGCGAAAGGCCACATCCTTTGCCCCGGATTTTTTATGCATTTTCGCCCGTTTCCGGGGCCAGCGGCATTTCAAACCAGAATGTGCTGCCCTCCCCCGGCGTGCTTTCCACGCCGTAGGAAAGCCCATAGCGGTCCAGAATGCCCTTGACGATATTCAGCCCCAACCCGCTGCCCACGGCGGCGCGCTTGTGCGGTTTGCCGCCCCGGTAATAGCGGCTCCAGATATAGGGCAGGTCCTCCGGCGCAATGCCCTCGCCCGTATCGCTCACGGAGATTCGCGCCTTGCCATCAGCCACGCGCTGGGAGATGGTCACCCGCTTGTCCGCGCCGGTGTAGGTAAGCGCGTTGTTGATCAGGTTGTAGATCACCTGCTGCGCCTGTATCTCGTCGGCGATGACCCATGCTTCGCCTTCGGGCTCAAAAAGAATGCGATAACCGTCCTGCTCTGTCAATTTGGCATAGCGGGTCATAATGCCGCGCACCGTCTGCGTCAGGTCAAAGCGAGCCGGTTCTCCTCCGCCTGTGCTGCTGCGCGCCTTGCTCAGTTCCAGCACGGCGTTGACCAGTGTGCTCAGGCGCCTTGTTTCGTCGATGATGACCTGCATGTTTTCAGGGGTGTTTTCGCCCGGCAGGTCGCGCATTACCTCGGCATAGCCCTCAATCAGCGTCAGCGGGGTGCGCAGGTCATGGCTGATGTTGGCGATCAGCTCCTGCTGCATCTCCTCCACGCGTCTCAGATCGCGCGCGGTCTGTGTAAGCTGTGCGTTGAGCTGAGCGATTTCACGGTAACCCACGTTCTGCACCGGGGTGTATTCGCCCCGGCTCAGGGCCCCCGCCGCCTGGGTGGTTTCCACCAGCGGCTGGGTGATGCGCCGCGACAGCACCAGCGAGATCAGGAAGGATAGCAAAATCAAAATGGCCGTGATCACGTACAGCTCGTTGCGGATGGTCTGCACCGTTGCGGTAACGGGCGTGACCATGGCGTTGAGAAATACATAGGCCGTTGTACCGTCAGCCATCGTGGCCCGCTGCACGGTCATCATGCTGCGCGTTTCCCCATCGTCGCTGGGCGGCACACGCCCCAGAAACTTCTTTTCATCATACATGCGGTTTCGGAAGTTTTTCATCGGGAAGGTGGTCACCATCACCCCGTCATCCTGGAGGCTGCTTGCAATCTGCTGCAAGTCACGCGGATTTATGTGATGCACGATGCAGCCGGGTGAAATATCCGCCGATGCCATCTCCTCCATTCTGTCGGAGGTCACAAGTACGCAAACGTTGTTTTCTTCGGCGATACGGTCCACCAGCGCGTCCAGGTTTTCATTGTTGATGTTTTGCACAATGCTTACGGAGGATGATTTGAGCATGTCCGGTTTCTGCATACGGTAAAAATCGTCCAGAAGCACGATTTGAAACAGCCACAGCAGCATCAGAAGCAGTGCCGTAAAGACCAGAAAATACAAAAAGATGCGGCTGCGCACGCCCATGGACTGCTTGAAGCGCAAAAAGCGCCCCCACAGCGAGGGACGCCTGCCCGCCGGCAGCGCCGCCGGCGCATCATTCCTTTTCAAAGCGGTATCCCACCCCTCTGAGCGTGGTGATATAGCGCGCGTAATCGCCCAGCTGCTTGCGCAGCAGCTTGATATGCGTATCGAGCGTGCGGTCGTCGCCGAAGAAGTCATAACCCCAGACCTCGCTGATCAGCCGGTCGCGCGTGAGAGCAATGCCGCGGTTGCGCACCATAAAAAAGAGCAGATCATACTCCTTGGGCGACAGGTCCACCTCCGCCCCGTCGATGGTCACCTGGCGGGCGGTGAAGTCTACCAGCATATTTTCAATGCTCACGGTTTCATGGGCATTTTCTGCGTGGCTGGACGCCTGCGCACGCCGGAGCACCGCGCCCACGCGCATCATCAGTTCGCGCGGAGAAAAGGGCTTGACCACATAATCGTCCACGCCCAGCTCAAAGCCGTGAATCCGGTCGTATTCTTCGCCTCTGGCGGAAAGAAAGATGATGGGTACGTCGCTGGTCTTGCGGATTTCCCTGGCAGCTGAAAAGCCATCCAGCTCCGGCATCATGATATCCATAATGATCAGATCATAACTGCCCGTGGCGCCATTTCCACGGCCTGCATCCCGTTTTCGGTCTCCGCTACCTCATAGCCGTCAAACACGGCATATTTGGCAATGAGCTGACGGATCATTTTTTCATCATCCACGACCAGCAGCTTCATCCATCATTCACCCCGCTTCATTCTTCCTGCCCGGACGCCTGCGGCTGTGCGCCCTCTACCAGTGTTACCGTCAGGTTTTCTTCGCCCTCGCTGCGTTCCAGCACCATTTCCAGCACGGCGGAGGGTTCCAGTTCCGCGCGCAGCTGCCCAAACTCCCCGGAGGAGGTCACCGGCACACCGTTGGCGCTCACAATCCGGTCTCCCGAACGCACGCCGGCGGCATAGGCCTGGCTGCTCTGATCCACCGCCAGCACGTACACGCCCAGCGTAATCACATGATAGTGCGAAGCCGCATCCTGGTCCTCAATATCAATCAGCACCATGTCCAGCGCGCCTTCTCCCGGCACCGTCTGCCCGGCGATATCCGCCCGGCCTTCCAACAGCGTCCAGAGGCCCAGCGCAATGGCCACGGCTGCCAGCACTGCGGCCGCTGTCACAATCACGCGCTTTCCGTTCATCCCGCAACCTCCTCTGCTTTGGTGCATCGCGCCGTTATCAAGGTAAACCCCGCAGGTGAACGGCACATGAACAAGCGCTGAAGGCTTGCCGAAAAGCGGTGTCAGTCTTGTTCCTGCTTATCAAATGGCAGGGCGATGCGGTTGTTGTCAGCCTCCCACAGCTTGTCCAGGCGGTAGAATTCGCGTTCCTCCGTATGGAAGATGTGCACCAGCACCGTGCCGTAATCCAGCACCACCCAGCGGCCCTCCTGCTGGCCTTCCTTGCGCAGTGGATAGACCCCCGCTTCACTCAGCCGGTCCTCCACCTCGTCGGCCAAAGTTTTCACCTGCAAGGCGCTGCGGCCGCTGGCGATCACCATGCAGTCGGTAATTACCGTCATGCCGGACACATCCAGCGCCACGATATCCTGCGCCTTTTTGTCATAAAGGGTCGTGGTAATCTTCTGGATCATTTCGTTCATTCGTTTCGCTCCTTTAATTTTATGATCGGATGGGGTTGCCCATATCTGTCGATACAAGGCGTTCCAGCCAGTCGGCCACCCGCTGGGTAGTGGGGTGAGGCGTGGTTTTCTGCGAGCGCACATAGGCCAGCGTGCTTTCCAGCGAATAGCGCATGGCGGCCACCAGGTCGCTCTGCGCCAGCTCGCGCACCTTTTCCAGCGCCGGATAACTGCGGCGCGACGGTTCGATCTTGTCGGCCAGGTAGACGATCATATCCAGGGGAAGCATGCCCACCTTGCCGGTCGTATGGCAGCGAATGGCGGACAGCACGTTGGGGTCCCGCACGCCAAACTCCCGCTCTGCCACCACGGCCCCCACGGGACCATGAAGCAGGTTTTCACTTTGCAGGGTTTCCTTGTCCAAAAGCAGGCGGCTTTCCCGGGCGATACGCTGCTGCTGAGCCAGCGGCATGCACTTGGCGCAGTCGTGCATCAGCCCGGCCATGGCAGCCTGGTCCACGCTTACGCCATGGCGGCTGGCAAGATCCCTTGCCGTGGAAGCCACCAGCAGGGAATGCACCAGACGCTTGTCCGTAAGCAGCTGCTTCAGGCGCGGATAGTACGCCGCCGCCCCGCGCGGGCTTTCGCTGCATCCGTACAGCCCCATGATGCGGATATATTCCAGCACCTGCGGCTTTACGCCGCCCGGCGTTTCTCTCCGTGCAAGCGCCTCCCGGATGGCGGTGGCGGACTCGGCATTCGGAGGCAGGGACAAAAATGTAAACTTCGCCCCCCGTTCCTCCAGTGCGCGCACCTGCGGATGCTGCGCCAATTCTTCGCTTTTCCGGTTGCATACCAGAAAGCGGCAAAGGGTAAATACCTTGTCGGGCCTGCGCCAGTTGGGCAGGTCAAAAAGCGTATCCTCCCCGATAAGATAGTACAGTTCCGCACCCTGCATCTGCTTTTGCAGCTTGGTCAGGGTGTCTACGGTATAGGTCACACCCTCACGGTCGATTTCCATGCGTGAGGCGGAAAATCCCTGCATGCCGCTCACCGCAAGGCGAGTCATCTCAAACCTGTATTCCGCGTCCGCCAGCCCCCCATGCTTGTGCGGAGGATTGCCGGCTGGCAAAAAGATGACGCGGTCCAGCTTTTGTTCTCTCCTTGCGCAGGCGGCGATTTCAATGTGCCTGTCATGGATGGGATTGAAGCTCCCTCCCATGATGCCGATGCGCTCCTTTGGCACGGCTGCGCCTCCCTTCAGGGGTTCATCCCCTACCCGCCTATTATACAGGAAAAACGCACTGCTGACCATACCAAAATCCCATCTGCGCACAGCGCCGATATTGGCGGATGATACGCGTTCTCGCAGAAAAGGCCGCCGCAGGCGGACTTATCCGATAGTCAAAGGCGGCGGACACGCCTTGATATGCTCCCTTTAAAGTAGACAGCGGGAAAACAAAACTGTCGAAACGGAGGGAGCAATTATCATGAGTTTAAAAGGCAAAATACCGCCGGAGGTAAAGATTCAGGCTGTGGAGGACTACCTAGC
>JAEYCB010000028.1 GCA_023404345.1 Bacillota bacterium | reverse complement strand
CACGGTGATGCTGGCCTTTGACCACGGCTACATCATGGGTCCCACCGCCGGTTTAGAGCGGATCGACCTGGTGATCCCGCCGCTGATCCCCCATGTAAACGTCCTGATGGGCACCAGGGGAATGATCCGTTCCTGTATCTCCCCGGCGGCTCCTGTGGCAAAATGCGTCCGGGTGACCTACGATTCCACGGTTCTTTATGACGATATGTCCAACGGCGGAGGGATCGCCTGCGACATTGAAAATGCCATCCGCATGAACGCCGACTGCATGGCCGTGCAGACCTTCATCGGCGCCGATGGACAGCTTTCCAGCATCGACAATCTTAGCCGCGTGATCAACGCCGGTTTCCGCTACAGCATCCCCACCCTGGGCGTGGTGGCTGTGGGCAAGGACATGGAGCGCACCGACCGCTTCTTCAAGCTTGCTACCCGCATCGTGGCCGAGATGGGCGTGCAGCTGGTCAAGACCTACTACTGCGACAACTTCGAGGAGATCGTGGCTGCCTGCCCGGTGCCCATCGTGGTGGCCGGCGGCAAGAAGCTGCCCGAGGATGAGGCGCTGACGCTTGCTTATCGCAGCATTCAGGGCGGCGCGCGCGGTCTGGACATGGGCCGCAACATCTTCCAGAGCGAGCACAGTGTGGAAATGGCGCAGGCCATCCGCAAGATCGTGCACGAGGGCTTCACCGACAAGGAAGCCTACGAGTTCTATCAGGATCTGATCCACTAATACCTGGTCATTTTCATTACAAGGGCTGCCCCGGCAGCGGGGGATATTCTTTCCCCGCTCCGTGGTGGTCCTTTTTAGAAGGTGAGCTTTCAATGGCGCTTTCCATATTCCAAATGGTGTTTCCTGTCTTGCTTGTCATCCTTCTTGGTTACGTATCCAAACAGCGGCAATGGATCAACGCTTCCGGCCTGCAGGGCATTAAAGCTGTGGTAGGAAAAATTACTTTGCCGGTGGTTCTTTTTAACGCATTCTTCACCGCCGACTACTCCGGTACTACCGCGCTTACCTTTGCCGTGGTATTTGTCAGCCTAGGCGTAGCCCTGCTGCTGGGCTTCTGGGCCCGGCGTTTCAACCCCGGTCACGGCAAATTCATGCCGTTTCTGATGACGGGTTTTGAAGGGGGCATGTTGGGTTATGCTCTCTTCGGCTTGCTTTACGGCGCATCGGAAACGCATATTTTTGCCATGGCGGATGTGGGACAGACCATGTTTGCATACACCGTGTTTCTCTCCGCCCTTCAAGTGGTCAATGGGCAAAAGCCTTCCGTCCAGGCAGTGCTTCGCAACATGCTGACAAACCCGGCCAGTGTGGGCATGTTGCTGGGCATTGTGCTTGGTTTGGCCGGTGTGGGAAAGTGGGTAGCTTCCTCAACTATTGGACCATTGGTAAGCTCTCTGATTTCCTTTATCACTGCTCCAACTTCTGTGCTGATTCTGCTCATAGTAGGTTATGAACTTTCTTTCAGCCGCGAGCTGATGAGGCCGGTGCTGACTACAGCGTTGCTTCGCCTGGTGGTCATGGGCCTGCTGTGCTGCGTGAGTGCATTGATCATCTTTGCTGTGGTGCCTTTCCAAAAGCCGCTGCTGGTAGCGCTGATGCTTGGTTATATGTTGCCCGCCCCCTTCATTATCCCTTTGTATGCGGATGTAACGGGCCATGGCGAATACATATCTACGACGTTGTCTATTTCAACGCTGCTCTCTATTGTGGCCTTCATTGGTATTGCCGCCTATACCCTTGCGTAACGAATAGAAAAGAGGTACAAACATGCTGAAAGGAATTTCTCCCATTTTGACCCCAGAACTGCTCAAAATCATTGCTGAAATGGGCCACGGCGATGAATTGGTGCTTGCCGACGGCAACTTCCCATCTGCTTCCATCGGCAAGCGTTGTGTACGCATGGACGGCCACGGTGGTGCCGAGGTGATGGCAGCGCTGATGCCCCTGTTCCCGCTGGATGATTTTGTGGATGCGCCTCTGTGCGTAATGGAAATACCCGACGGGATGTACCCCGGCAACACCGCCCCCATCTGGGAGCGTTTCCAGCAGGCGGCGGATATCGATCTTCCCGGCGTACATATGGAAAAGATGGAGCACGACGCCTTCATGGACCGCGCCCGCGCGGCCTATGCCGTGGTGCAGACCGGTGAAACAGCTCTCTATGGCAACATTATCATCCGCAAGGGTGTGGTGCGGCTGTAAGCCCGCAACAATCGACAAGACGCCCCCGGACCGCATACCATATGGTCCGGGGGCGTCTTTGTCAGCTTTTCCAAATCCTTATTCCTTCGCATTGAGCTCATCGGCCAGAATGGCCGCAGCTTGCCGCACAAGGCGCGGGCAGGGCCGCTTTGCATAATACTCGGGGTCGCGCTCGCTGGGCATATTGGACGGGTCGATACCGGCGCGCTCCAACAATGGACGGCAGTCGATGTCCTCCTCCGCTTTGCGGAAGCGGTCAGCCAGGCGCTGGATGGCGGCGTACTCGGCCTTCTTTTCCTCTTTTTCCTCCGGCCGGTCATAGCCGCACAGCATGCCATACACCATGGCCATGCCGCTGACAGCTCCGCACACGCCGCGCAGGCCACCCACGCCGCCGCCAAAGCCGCTGGACAGGCGGGCCGCCATTTTCAGCTCCAGGCCCATTTCTTCCGCGTAGGCCAGTACCACGCTCTGCGCGCAGTTGTACCCCTCGCGAAACAGCGCCTCTGCACGTGCGCCCTTTTCGTCCCTGTCGATGCGCATAAGGTCCTCCTTACTTGCCGGCCCTGGCAGGCAGGTCGTACACGGCGTCGGCGATCTTGTCCAGCCAGTCGCCGTTAAACAGCTCAATCATGCCCTTGTCAATACCGCCCGCCAGCTTGGGATCGATGGGCAGCTGGGCCGTAAGCGGAATATTGTAGCGCTGGGCAATCTCCGCCACATGGCTCTTGCCAAACAGCTCCACATGCTTGCCGCAGTCAGGGCAAGCGACGTAGCTCATGTTTTCCACCAGCGCCATGACGGGAATCTCCATCATCCCGGCCATCTTGAGCGCCTTTTCCACAATCATCTCCACCAGTTCCTGCGGGGTGGATACCAGAATCACACCATCCACGGGAATGGTCTGGAACACGGTGAGCATTACGTCGCCCGTTCCCGGAGGCATATCGATGAATAGAACATCCTTGTCGCCCCAGATTACGTCGGTCCAAAACTGGCCCACCGCACCCGCGATGACCGGACCGCGCCAAACCACGGGGTCAGAATCGTTCTCCAGAAGCAGGTTCAGGCTCATCACGTCGATCCCGGTCTTGGTCTTGACCGGCAGAATGCCCGCGTCGGTACCCATGGCCTTTTCCTTGATGCCAAACGCCTTGGGAATGGACGGGCCGGTGATGTCCGCGTCCAGGATACCCACCTTCAGACCCTGGCGCTGGGCCAGCACCGCCAGCAGGGAGGTGACCAGGCTCTTGCCCACGCCGCCCTTGCCGCTGCATACGCCCACAACCTTTTTGATGTGCGACAGCTCATGCGGCTTGGCCAGCAGGCTTTCCGGCTCAGTGCGATTGCCGCAGCTCTGGCTGCAGGTGGAACAATCGTGCGTACATTCGCTCATGTTGATGATTCCCCTCTTTTTTGTTGTTCGGAGCCGTCCACAGGATGGCCGCAAAGCATGCAGATCATGCGCGCTGCCTCGCGGATAAGGCTGTCCAGCGGCTGCTTGCCCACTCCCGCGATCATCAGACCGCAGCGTTCCAGGGGCACCAGCACCTTCTGCGCTTCGCTCAGGCTAACTGCCGCTGCGATGGCCGGCGAAATCTCGCCCAGCATGGCATTGGCATGCAGGATGCCCGTTACGCCGGCGATCACGTCGGCATGGCGGCATTGATACCGGATGGCGCTTTCGCCGGTAGCTCCCAGGTCCGCGCCTGCGCGCAGCATGGCCGCAGTGGCCTGTGCGTTGGTGCCTACGGCAATGATAGCCTGTTCAGGCGCAATCCGTTTCACGGCGGCAATCAGACTCTTGCCAACACCGCCGCCCTGCCCGTCAATCACCAAAAGCCGCATCCGGTTCCTCCTCTGCGCCAAGGCCGGTCAGGCCCATGGCTGGCTCTCCAGGGCGATATCTGCCCCACTTTTGATATCATACGCCTCTGTGTATCTTTTTTCAAGAGGAATCCAGCGGGTTTGAAAGGTAAAAAACCGTTCCCCTTCCCTCATACGCAGGCGTTTGATCCTTTCTTCCTCCGTTGTATAAACAAAGATGCGCAGGGCGCCAAGCGCGGCGTATTCCGCTGCAAACACCGGATGATGGCTGTAGCTGCCTTCGATCACCGCAACCGGCGCGGCGCGATGCACACGGTCCAGCCATGCGCCGCTCTGGCAGTCATACCGGCGATAGGGCACGTCGCCGCCGCGCATCAGGCCCGCAAGCACCTCATCAAGGAAGCGTTCGTAATGCACGTTGCCTCCTGGCTGCATAAGCCGCTGCTCCGTGCGCAGCACCGGAGGCAAAAAGAAGTCGTCCATGCGGATGGGCTGCGTATGGTACAGCGCTGCCAGCGCATCCGCCAGCGTGCTTTTGCCCGACCCACAGGGGCCATCCAGCACTGCCAGCGCCTGGCCGGCTTCGGCCAGGCGCCGCTCGAGCTGTGCCACCACGGGCACGAGCGTGCCCAGGTCCTCACGTACCACACGGTACGCCGGGGCATAGGCAGCCCGGTACGCAGCGCTGTGGCTCACGGGCGTGTGACCGTCCCAAGCGTCAAGAAACGCCTCCAGGCTTTCCTGCAAAAACGGTGTCTCCCCTGCGCGGGCCAGCTCCTGCAGAGCTTCCAGCCCAGCGGACATCGCTTCCTCGCCCCCCAAGGGCTGCTCCATGGTCACGCTCATCATATCCGCGATTCGCTCCGGCGGCAACTCCCGCACAGCGGGTGCTGCCAGATTGAGCCGACACAGCCCTCTCCCGATGGGTGTAAACGCGGGCATTCCGTCGCACGGGGCAGTATGCGCCAGCTCTGCTTCCACCCACCCCGCGCAGTCCCCCGACAAAAGATGGCCGCAGCCAAACGCGCTCTGATACACGAGCTTGACTGCGTCCACAGGCTCCATTTGCGGAGTCTCCATAATTCGCTTTTTCAAAAGCGCCTTCTCCATGGCTGTTGTTTCAATTCTCCTTCAGCGGAATCAGCCGGGCGCGCTCCAGCGCCATCACGATCAGCGGCACCAGCACCACCTGCAGCACCATGCCCGGCCATGCGTTGACGAAACCGCCCATCCAGAACGCAGTCATCGCAAAACGGTTCTGCGTAAGCAGTGCATAGATCAGCCAGCTGGCCAGTCCCCACACCGCGCGTCCCGCCAGCATGGCGCCGATCAGCGCAACATACACGCGTCCCCGGCCCGGACGCAGGCGCTGGTACAGGAGGCCAGCGACGGCTCCGTATCCTGCCATCTCAAAGGCCATGGCCAGCGCCGTGGGCACCAGCGGCGGCATGCCAAACAGCAGGCTGCGCGCAATGGGCAGCACAAAGCCCACCAGCAGCCCCCACGGCCATCCGCAGACAAAGCCGCAGATCAACGCAGGCAGGTGCAGGGGCAGGAGCATGCTGCCCACCTCCGGAATTTGCCCCGTCAGAAAGGGCAGCACAAAGCCAATGGCCAGAAACAGCGCGGAGAGCACTAGGCGGATCATTTGATTTTTCTTCATTTTTTGTTTCCTTCCTTTGCAGTTGCATGGTCGCCCAAAAGCCCAACTCCTTCTTCGGAAGGAAGAACGGCGCCTTCGTGACATCCGTGTGCAGCAAAGGGCTTGGGGTATCATAGCATATGCCGCGAATTTTGTAAAGCGCGCCCCGGAATTGACATATCCCACCCATCATGGTATCCTTTACCGAAGGTGCTTTCCCGGCGGCACCCGGCGCATCTGGCGGCATATGCTGATAAGGCGCGCACCGTTTGGGAAACCTGTTTTTTATGGACTACATAAACAAGGAAGCGGGGTTACATCATGCAGCAATATCGGGTCGGCATCATCGGCGCAACGGGCATGGTTGGGCAGCGGTTCACGCTGCTTTTGAAGGAGCACCCCTGGTTCAAAGTCACGTGCGTGGCGGCTTCCAGCCGCAGCGCGGGAAAAACCTACGCCGAGGCCGTATCGGGCCGCTGGGCCTTTCCCGGCACGCCGGTTCCCCAGGCTATTGGCCAGCTGACGGTGCTGGATGCCGCCGATGTGGAGAGCGTGGCCCGGCTGGTGGACTTTGTGTTCTGCGCCGTGGATATGAAGAAGGAAGATATCCGTGCCCTGGAGGAGCGCTACGCCAAGGCCGAGGTGCCCGTCATCAGCAACAACAGCGCCAACCGCCACACCCCCGACGTGCCTATGCTGATTCCCGAAATCAACGGTGCGCACGCCGCCGTGATCGAAGCCCAGCGCCGTCGGCTGGGCACACATACCGGCTTCATCGCCGTCAAGCCCAATTGCTCCATCCAGAGCTATGTGCCCGCGCTGTGGCCGCTTCTGGACTTTGAGCCGAAGGCGGTCACGGTATGCACCTATCAGGCCATCAGCGGGGCTGGCAAAACCTTTGAGACCTGGCCGGAGATGATCGACAACGTCATCCCCTACATCGGCGGCGAGGATGAAAAAAGCGAACGCGAGCCGCTGAAAATTTTCGGCCGCGTGGAAAACGGGACCATCGTGGATGCCACTTCTCCGGTTATCAGCGCGCAGTGCCTGCGCGTAGCCGCCTCCGACGGTCATATGGCGGCGGTAAGCGTCAAGTTCGGCCGCAAGCCTTCCCGCGAAGAGATTCTGGCGCGCTGGGACAGCTGCCAGCCCGCCACGCTGGGGTTGGACCTGCCCTCTTCGCCCAAAAAGTTCCTTCATTATTTCGATGACCCCGCTCGTCCCCAGACCCGGCTGGACCGGGACACCGAGGGGGGCATGGCCATCTGCCTGGGCCGTCTGCGTGAGGACCCGGTAATGGACTACAAATTCGTCTGCCTGAGCCACAACACGCTTCGCGGCGCAGCGGGCGGCGGCGTGCTGAGCGCCGAATACCTGTGCAAGCTGGGGTACATTCCCCATAAGGATCTTTGATTGACGGGAGGTTTTGAGCATGAAGCATGAACCCCTGTTCCGTGGCAGCGCTGTGGCGCTGGTCACCCCCCTGCGGGGCGGCAAGGTGGATGTGGAGGCCCTCCGCCGCCTGGTGGAAATGCATGTGGATAACGGCACAGCAGCCATTGTCGCCTGCGGCACCACCGGCGAGCCTGCCACTTTGACCCCCGACGAGCGTGAACTGGTTATCCGCGAGGTGGTCGCCGCCGCGCGGGGCCGCGTGCCGGTCATCTGCGGCACGGGCAGCAACTGCACCCAGACCGTGATTGATACCGAGCACCGCTACCGCAACCTGGGCTGTGTGGCTCAGCTGGTAGTGACCCCCTACTACAACAAAACGACGCAGGAGGGGCTCTACGCCCACTTCATGGCCATCGCCGAGCACACGGAGCTTCCTATCGTGCTCTACAATGTGCCCGGACGCACGGGGCTGGATATCGCGCCCGAAACCATCGACCGTCTGGCGGAGAGTGGCCGTTTCGTTGCCCTGAAAGAAAGCAGCTATGACCTGCCCCGCGTGATGGAGAAGATCAGTGCCATGCGCGGCCGGCTCACCCTGTATTCCGGCAACGACGACATGATCTATCCTCTGTTGGCCTTGGGCGCCGAGGGTGTCATTTCTGTACTGGCCAATGTAGCGCCCGCCTATGTGAGCGGCATGACCAGCGCCTATTTCTCCGGCAAAACGGAAAAGGCACTCTCCATGCAGACCGAATGTCTGCCGCTGGTGCGGGCACTGTTCAGTGAGGTCAGCCCCATCCCCTGCAAGCACGCCATGGAGCTGCTGGGCCTGTGTGGGGGCGAACTGCGCTTGCCGCTCATCGACGCAGGGGAGGCTACAAAGCGCAAGCTTCGCGAGGCGCTGGTACAAATGGGTATTCTGATTGCCTGACAGAAGCAAAAGGAGGTACGGGAATATGAAAATCATCATCGGCGGAGCGCTGGGACGCATGGGCCGCGAGCTGGCACTGGCAGCGGAGGGCGCGGGCGTGGAAGTAGCCTGCGGCGTGGATGTAGCCTACGCGGGGCAGGCGGCCTCGTTTCCCATCGTCACAGACTTTGAGCATATCCAGGGGGACGCCGATGTGTTGATTGACTTTTCCCGGCCAGATGCGCTGCCGGAGATTTTACAGGCTGCGCTCACCCGCCGCATGCCCGTGGTGCTGTGCGCCACTGGCTATACGGATGTGGAGCTAAGCAGCATCCGCGAGGCCGCGCAGACCCTGCCGGTGCTGCGCAGCGCCAACATGAGCCTGGGCGTCAACGTGCTTACTGAGCTGGTAAGCATGGCCGCTCGCACGTTGGAAGGCTTTGATGTGGAAATTGTGGAGAAGCATCATCGCATGAAGGCTGACAGCCCCAGCGGCACCGCCCTGCTGCTCTACGAATCCGTGCAAAAAGAAAAAGGGCCCGAAACGAACCCTGTTTATGGGCGCTACGGCCGCACGCAAAAGCGCACAGCCGGCGATGTCGGTATCCATGCGGTACGCGGCGGCACCGTGACCGGCGAACACGAAGTGGGTTTTTATGGAAACGGCGAACAGCTAATCCTGACGCACCGTGCAGAAAGCCGCGCCCTATTTGCCCAGGGGGCGCTCAAGGCTGCCGCCTATCTGATGGCCAAGCCGGCCGGGTTATACTCCATGCGCGACGTGGTACGCGATATGCTCGGCTGACCGCTTTATTTGTCCGGTCCCCAGTCGGACAAATGCTCCTGAAGGGTGCTCAGGATTTCGCGAATAACCATACGGCGGTTAGGGTCCATGGCTACGGAGGGATTTTCTTCGTCAGGGGCATTTTGCAAGCTTCCGGCCAACAGGTAATCCACGCCAACCCCCAGTGCGTTAGACAGCGCAACCAGCGTTTCCAGGCTGGCTTTGCGGGTTCCGCGCTCCACATGCCCCACAAAAGATGTGCTTACGCCGATGCGTTCTGCCAATTCCTGCTGCGTCAGTCCAATCAGTTGACGCTGCTTGCGCACACGCCTGCCCAAATCCACATAGTCCATTGTCTATCCCCCCATATGCAACACAATGCGGTTTAACTATATCAACGTCCTGTCCCTATGAAAAAGTCCTTTAAGTCACTTTTTTGCGACCTGTAGAACGATTCTTGCTTCTTATTCGTCTTTTTTGATTTCAGCACAGCAGGGACGCCGGCTTCAAGGATATTCCTGCCGGCATTGTGGTACATCAAAAAAAGCAACCGTCCGGCTGCTTCAATCACGGTTTGCCACGCGGCAGACTGGACAAAATGGAATCCTTCAGCTGTCAGATCCAGCTCAAAAGACTGGCTATGATGGATTTGCAATAGGTGCAAATTTGTTCGTTTCCTTAAATTATAAAGTAATGCCGCCGGCTTCTTGTCCAAAGAGGCCGGCGGCATCGTTTTGCCGTTTTATCAGCAGGGGCGCTCCTTGCCGAAGAAGCAGATAGCCACCGTTCCGGGGCCGCAATGCGCTCCGATGACCGGGCCTACATAATAGGTTTGAATCTCTCCCAGGGCGGGCACTCGCTCCCGGAGCATGGTTTCCAGCCTGGCAGCGTCCTCGGGTGCATCTGCATGCAGGATAATGGTCATGGCCTGCGCAGGATCGTCGATGTTCTCAGCGGCCTTGTCTGCAATCAGGCGCAAAGCCGCCTTGCGGCCGCGCACCTTGTCGGAGCTAACCAGCTTACCCGCACGG
This sequence comes from Bacillota bacterium, assembly GCA_023404345.1. Classification (GTDB taxonomy): domain Bacteria; phylum Bacillota; class Clostridia; order Christensenellales; family Aristaeellaceae; genus Limiplasma. Next base: position 12,082 of record JAEYCB010000028.1, on the reverse strand, counting down.
TTCTCTGTGATGATGGGCTTAAGGTCCAGCATGGTGCCCACAGTAGCCGCCATGGCGCCGATGCGGCCGCCGCGCCGCAGGTATTTGAGATCGTCCACGGTAAACCAGGCCTGGGCACGCATCTTGTTGTCCTCCAGCCACTGGGCCACCTCGTCCATGCTCTTGCCCTGGCGGTAAAGCTCGTGGGCCTTGAGGATGAGGATGGTCTGCGGGGCGGAAATGCTCAGGGTATCCACCACCGTCATGCGGCGGTCAGGATATTTGGCCAAGAGTTCCTCGCGAGCGGCGTACACGTTGTTGATCGTGCCGGACAGCTGGCTGGAAAACGCCACGAACAGGATATCCTTGCCATCCTTGAAGCAGGGCTCGAAGTATTCCACATAGGCAGCTGTAGGCAGCAGAGAAGTGACCGGCGCCGCGCCGGCGCGCATGTTGTCAAAGTATTCTTTCTGTCTGCCACTGCGTCCCAGGTCATCAAAGTATTCCTTTCCGTCCAGGATATAGGGCATGTACACCATGGTCATGTCCAGTTCATCCACGTAGCGGAAGGGCAGGTCGGAATCGGAGTCGGTCATAAACACGTAAGGATTCATGCGTACCCTCCTTTGGAAGAAGTGGGCCGATCGGCCCTATCAGTTCTTATGATACGTTGTTATTGTACCCTGTCCGTTCCATTTTTGCAAGCTGCTTGAAACCCGTTCTCTTGCAAGGGATCGCACCTTGTTTCCCATTTTCAAATATGGTACACTGTCAACAAATCAATACGCACGGAAAGGGGCGGATATTTTATGCGTGCTGTTATTTTCCGTCGAAGACAGGACCTGTTGGTGTTCGCCTATGCGCTGCTCGTTGCCGCAGCGGTGCTGTTTTTCTGCTCCAAGTCCTCCTTCGGCTATCCCATCAATGACTGGTCCGACGCCAACATCTACTTTACCATCGGCAAGGGTATGGTGCGGGGACAGGTGGTCTATCGCGACCTGTACGACCATAAGGGGCCGCTGCTTTATGCCCTGCATGCGTTATGCGCACTGATCTCCTTCCGGGATTTTACCGGCGTATATCTGATGGAGATCTGCTTTGCAGCCCTGTTTTTAACCGGCTCCCATAAATTGATGACCCTATATGGTGCGCGCCGCAGCGCATGGCTGGCCCTGCCTGTGCTGGCGCTGCTGGTTTACGCCTCCCCCAGCTTTGCCCAGGGCGACAGCGCCGAGGAGCTGTGCCTGCCGCTGGTAGTCTGGTCGCTTTATGGCATTCTGCGCCATTTTGGCCGTGGCGGCGGGCGCATGCCGGCCAGGGAGCTTTTGTGGCAGGGTGTGCTTGCAGGCTGTGTATTTTGGATCAAATTTACCATCTCCGGCCTGCACGCGGGACTGTTCCTGGCGCTGCTGATCTATCTTGCGGTCCAGCATGACTGGCGTGGCCTGTGGAGCTCGATTGGCTGGCTGGTTGCAGGCTTTGCGCTGTCCTGCCTGCCCTGGGTGATCTACTTTGGTGCAAATGGAGCGCTCTCAGACTGGCTGGGCGTTTATTTGTATGATAATCTGTTCCTTTATTCCACGGCCGAAGCTGCACCCGGCCTCGTGCAACGAATAAAAACCATGCTGCTGTGCGGCTGGGAATGGCTACGGGACAATCCTTCCTGCTCGCTGCCCCTGGTTGGCGGCCTGGTATGGTTCGGGTGGAAACGTCCGCGCCATCAAGGACTGGCCGTCTGGTTGGCGGCGCTTGTGGGTGCGTTGGGTGTGTTTGTAGGGGGCAAAAGTTATCCCTATTACGGGCTTGCGCTGGCCGCACTGACGCCTCTTGGCCTTATTCCCGTGGGCTGCGTGCTGGAAGGTATGCTTGCGCGCCTTTCCCCCAAAAAACTGGCTGGCTGTGCTACTGTGCTGACCGCCGGATGCGTAGGCCTGTGTTCGCTGCTTAGCGGCAATATGACAGCAGACTATGGCGCCTCCTTCGGTCAGCCGCGTGAGGATACTATGCAGTACCGGATTGCCGCCTATCTGGAACAGACGCCCAATGCGACTTTGCTTAATTACGGCTTTATGGACGCGGGCTTTTATACCGCCGCAGGGCTAGTACCCAACGTAAAATACTTTCATCAGACCAACGTACCCCTGGAGGAAATGCTCAGTGAGCAGCTGCGCTATCTGCGGGAGGGGCTTTGCGATTATGTCATCACCCGGGGCAAACAGCCGGAATGGATCGATGAGCGCTACGAACTGATCGCCACGGAAAGCAGCCCGAACTTCTGGTACGATGCCGTTTACCTGTATCGCCAAAAATCGCTAAGCGTGCGCTAAGTCTGGCGAAAAAATTCGAAACCATTCCTGACCGGCGTTGACTTTTCCACTGCTGCGGCGTACAATGTCAAACTGATGGTTTTCGTGTTCTTACCTATTAAATGAGGGGAGACGGGCCATCGTCCGCGAGAGGGAGGAGGTCTAACGTATGTTTTTCGTGTTCTTTTTGTTATGGGTGGTCTTTAATGGCCGCTTGACATGGGAAATCGCCGCTTTCGGCGCGGTTCTCTCCGGTGTGCTGTACGCCTTCTGCTGCGCGTTTATGGGCTACAGTCCCAAAAAAGATTGGGCTGCAGCGCGGCTGATTCCTGCCGCGTTGCGCTATGTCGGGCTGCTTTTGACGGAAATCGTCAAGTGCAACCTGGCGCTCACGCGCATCGTGTTCGCTCCAAAGCTTGAGGTAAAACCCCATCTGGTCACCTTCCGTACGCCGCTGAAGGGTGGTTTCCAAAGTGCGCTGGCGGATTCCATCACGCTCACGCCCGGTACCATCACCGTGCACAGCGAAGGCGATCGCCTGACCGTTCACTGCCTGGATACGCAGTTTATGGACGGCATCGACAACACGTCGTTTTCCCAGGCGCTTGAAAAAATGCAAAAGGCAAAGGAGGAAAAGGCATGAATATCGCAGATGCCTATCATGCGCTCTATATGGCCGTTCTGGTATGCCTGAGCGTGCTTACACTGTTTTGCCTGTTCCGCGCCATTCAGGGCCCGCGCATTGCTGACCGCATCGTTTCCATCAATATGATTTGTACGCTCACCATGGCCATGATCTGTATCCTGGCCGCCATGTTGGGCGAGGGGTATCTGGTGGACGTGGCACTCATCTACGCGCTGCTGGGCTTCCTGGCGGTGGTGGTGCTGTGCAAGGTGTACATGGGCGTCGCCCTGGAAGAGCGCGAAAAGAAGGAAAAGGAGGCCCACACCGATGCTTGACTGGTTTCGCTTCGTGTTGACGGCCGTTTTGATGCTGGCCGGGCTGTTTGTGCTACTGGTGGGCGTGGTATCGCAGTACCGCTTCCGTTACGTGCTCAACCGCATGCACGCCGCTTCCATGGGGGATTCGCTGGGCCTTCTGTTGGTGCTCACCGGCCTTTGTGTTTCCCAAAACGACGGCTGGGTCATTCTGAAATATCTGCTGACGGCGCTGTTCCTGTGGCTGACCAGTCCCACCGGCAGCCATCTGATTGCTCGCCTGGAGCTGACCACCAATGACCATCCCGAGCAGGAAATGGAGATGATCGACCTATGAACAGTCTGTTTACCGTGATTGTCCTTGGATTCCTGCTGATCTGTGCCATCGCCACGTGCCTCACCCGCAATCTCCTGGTCAGCGTGGTCATCTACATGGCTTACAGCGTACTGATGAGCATCGTGTGGATGCTTCTGCAATCGCCCGACCTGGCCATCACCGAAGCGGCCGTGGGTGCAGGCGTCACCAGCATCCTGTTCTTCATCGTGCTCAAGAAGATACACGCCATCAAGCCCGAGAAGGAGGACGAGCCGAATGACCCAGAACAGAAATGATTCCCGCCCCTCGCTGTGGGAGCGCTTTGTCAACTGGGAAACCGGCGGTGACAGCGTCTTGGACAGCGAAATTGAATGCAGCATGGACCAGGCGCCCCTCCGGGAAGAAAGCCCCGATGAGTACGCCAGCGAGGAAAAGCGCGCTGATGAGCAGCGCACCCATCTGGTGGAAGAAGAGCGTTCCTACTACGCCCGTGTACACGAATGGTCGCGCCACAAGGGCGTAAAGCTCATCAACCGGTTCTATCATCTCTCGGCGGTACTGGTGCTTTGCTTCATCATTTTTTTCCTGATGAGCACAGTGGTGGCCCTGCCCCCCTTTGGCGAGGCGGACAACCCTTACAATAATGAAGTTTCCCAGCGTTACATTGAAAAGGGTATCGAGGAAACCGGCGCCATCAACTTTGTGGCCGGCATGATTCTGGATTACCGTGCCTTCGATACCTTCGGTGAATCGACGGTGCTGTTTGTAGCGGCATGCAGCGTGCTGCTGCTGCTCAAGCTGGGCGACCACGCGCCGGGCGAAAAGCCCACGGCCGCCATGCTGGAAGCCGAGTGGGACGACCGTCACCACGAGCCTAAAAACGACGCCATCCTCCAGCTGGCCGCCAAGATTCTGGTGCCGGTGATCCTGCTCTATGGCATGTACATCGTCTTAAACGGCCACCTGAGCCCCGGCGGCGGCTTCAGCGGCGGCGCGGTGATGGGCGCGGGCCTGATCCTCTACCTCAACGCCTTTGGCTTCCAGAAGACCGAGCGCTTCTTCACTTACCGCACCTTCCGCTGGATCACCTTCCTGGCCCTGATGACCTACGCCGGGCTCAAGAGCTATTCCTTCTACACCGGCGCCAACCACATCGAAAGCGGCATCCCGCTGGGCACGCCCGGCGCCATCCTCTCCTCCGGCTTCATCCTGCCGCTGAACATCTGCGTGGGCCTGATCGTCATGTGTACGATGTACGCGTTTTACACGCTGTTTCGCAAGGGGGGCATGTAAACGATGCTTACCATCATCCAGGACCATCTGGAGGAAATCGTGGCAGTGCTGCTGTTCGCCATCGGCTTTACCACGCTTTTGCTCCAGCGCAACCTGATTAAAAAGATCATTGGTTTCAATATTATGGATACGGCCATCTATCTGCTGCTCACCTCTGTGGGTTACATTGAGGGCCGCACCGCCCCCATCCTAACCGATGGCATCATCTCTGCCCAGTATTACATCAACCCCATCCCTGCGGGTCTGGTGCTGACGGGCATTGTGGTCAGCGTGAGCGTGACCGCCCTGATGCTTTCACTCACCGTGCGCCTCTACCGGCGCTACCATACGCTGGACATTGACCGCATCACGCTTATGATGAAGGGAGAGGACGACTGATATGCAATTTGTACAGAACGTCCCCTTCTTCTCCATCATGCTGTGCATGGTGTCGGGCATCTTCAGCGCCATGCTGCCGGGGCGCGTGGCCAAGTGGGTCACAGCGGGGCTTTCCGCGGTGGTCGCGGCGCTCAACCTGTGGCTGACGGTTTTCATGTGGGGTTACGGCGAAAGCTATGTCTATTGGATGGGTCACTTCCCCGCTCCTTGGGGCAACGAGCTTCGCGCAGGCGTGCTGGAATCCACCCTTGCGGTGGTCTTTAGCCTGATCATGCTGCTCAGTGTCCTGGGCGGCATGCGCAAGCTCACCGAGCAGGTGGACCATAAGAAGGTCAACATCGTTTGCGTCATGCTGGATCTGGTGCTGGCCGCCATGATGAGCATGCTCTACACCAATGACCTTTTCACCGCCTATGTCTTTATCGAAATCATGACGCTCACGGCCTGCGCGCTCATCATGTCGCGTCAGAACGGACGCACGATGGTCTCGGCCATGCGCTACATGATCATGAGCCTCCTTGGCTCCGGTCTTACGCTGATTGCCATCACTATCACCTACAACCTCACCGGCCACCTGCTCATGGAAAACATCCATGACTCGCTGGTGGAGCTCTCCGCCTCGGGCGAATACACAACGCCCATCACCGTCATCATGGGCCTGTTTTTCGTGGGCCTGGGCATCAAAAGCGCCCTGTATCCCTTCCATACCTGGCTGCCGGACGCCTACGGGTACTCCACGCCCACGGCCAGCGCAGTGCTCTCCAGCATCGTGAGCAAGGCCTATATCTTCCTGCTCATCAAGATCTTCTACCGCGTCATCGGCATGGGGCTGGTCACCAGCAGCCATGTGATGGACCTGATGTTCGTCTTTGGTATCGTGGGCATGATCATTGGCAGTGTGGATGCCATTTTCAGCCATGACCTCAGGCGCATGGTGGCCTTCAGCTCCGTGGCGCAGATCGGCTACATTTACGCCGGATTGGGCCTGGGCACGGGTATGGGCTTTGTGGCAGCGATCTACCACATGCTCATGCATGCATGCGCCAAGAGCGCATTGTTCATTTCCTCCTCCGGCCTGGCCGACGCATCGGGCAACAGCAAGCGCTTCTCCGACCTGCGGGGGGCGGGCTTCCGCAACCCCGCCGCGGGCGTATGCTTCAGCGTGGCGGCCATGAGCCTGGTGGGCATCCCGGTGCTGGGCGGCTTCATCAGCAAGCTGTACCTGAGCAACGCCGCGCTCTACCGGGGCGGCTTGCACATGTGGGTGCTGCTAGCCGCGCTGGCGGTAAGCACGCTGCTCAACGTGCTGTACTTCATGAAGACCGTTATCACGCTCTACCGTCCGCCGCGTGACGGCTTCCAGGCCCCCGCTCCGGAGCGCAGCCCGCTTTCCAGCGCGGCCATGTGGGGCTTTGTGGTGCTGAACCTGCTGGTGGGCCTGATGGCGCAGCCGATTGTCACGGCCATCACCAATGGCCTTATGATGTTTGAGTGAGGAGGATGTCAAGATGCAGGCGGTCCTGTTGATTTTGACCCCGTTGTTCCCCGCGCTGTGCGCGCTTCTGTGCTGGTTTCTGCCCGCGGTCAGGCCGGACAAGGCGCGTGACCGCTTCGTGCTGGTTTCGCTTGTAGCGAGCTTTCTGCTCACCATCGCTCTGTGCCTGACGGGTGATGGAAGCGTGACCCTGTTTACCATCTCCCAGGATCTTCCGGTGGTGGCCGCCTCGGACGGGCTGTCGCGGCTGTTCAGTCTCCTGATGAGCGGTATGTGGCTGCTCTCCGGCGCGTTCAGCTTCGGCTACATGGCCCACGAGGGCGCGCAGCGGCGCTTTTATACCTTTTACCTGCTGACCCTGAGCGCGCTTCTGGGGCTGTGCTTCGCGGGCACGCTGGTGACGATGTACCTGTGCTTCGAGCTGATGACCCTCCTGTCTGTGGCGCTGGTTCTGCACAGCCTGACCAAAGAGGCCGTGGCGGCGGGCATGAAGTACCTGCTGTACTCCATCGCGGGCGCGATGATGGGTCTGCTGGGTATCTTCTTCTTCACCGCCAATGCGGAAACCCCGCTGTTCGTCGCCGGCGGCACGCTCTCGGCTGACGCGGTGGCCGCGCAGGGTCCGCTGCTTCTGTGGGTGCTGCTCATTACGGTGATCGGCTTTGGCACCAAGGCTGGTATGTTCCCCATGCACGGCTGGCTGCCCACGGCCCATCCCATCGCTCCGGCTCCGGCCAGCGCGGTGCTCAGCGGCGTGATTACCAAGGCGGGTGTTCTGTGCATCATCCGCGTGATCTTCTATGTGACTGGCGCGGATTTCCTGCGCGGCACCTGGGTACAGACGGCGCTGATCATGCTGGCGCTGATCACGGTGTTCATGGGCTCGATGATGGCCCTCAAGGTAACGGTGCTCAAGAAGCGCCTGGCCTATTCCAGCGTGTCGCAGGTCAGCTATGTCCTTTTCGGTCTGTTCATGCTCAACGAGACGGCCTTCCAAGGCGCGATGCTGCACGTGTACTTCCACTCCATCATGAAGAACCTCCTCTTCCTCTGTGCCGGCGGCATCATCCTCAAGACCGGCCTGACCGATGTGCGCGATCTGCGCGGCATCGGCAAGCGCATGCCGGCCACTCTGTGGTGCTTTACCCTCGCGGGCGTAAGTCTGGTGGGTGTGCCCCCGCTGTGCGGCTTCTTCAGCAAGTGGGAGCTGGCGCAGGGCGCCATGGCGAGCGGCGTGGCCACCTTCAGCTGGCTTGGCCCGGTGGTGCTGCTGGTATCTGCGCTGCTCACGGCGGGCTATCTGCTGCCGGTGAGCATCAATGGTTTCTTCCCCGGTCACGCAAGTGGCGAGGCGGCGCTGGAGACCTCCCCCTGCGAGCTGAAAGCCTCCATGCTCTGGCCGCTGGTGGTGCTGGCAGCGCTGACGCTGATTCTGGGTCTGTGTCCTTCGCTGGTAGAAACCGCTGTGAGCGCCGTCGCGGCGTCTGTGCTGTAAAAGAGAGGCGGGCCGAGATATGCTGTTGATTTCCATTCTGCTGCCCGTTCTGGGCGCGGTCGCGCTGTTCATCTGGCGGCCCCGCGACGTGCGGGCCTGCCACGTGCTGACCATGACCGCCACGCTGGCCACCTCCATCTGCGTCGCGTGGTGCGTACTGACGCCGGGCGCGCATCCCATCACGTTGCTGAAACTGTCCGATTTGCTTTCCATCAGTTTCAAGCTCGACGGTCTGGGGCGTGTCTTTGGCGGGTTGGTTGCGCTGCTGTGGCCGCTTTCCACCCTGTACGCCTTTGAGTACATGGCGCACGAGGGCGGGGAAAACCACTTCTTCGGCTTCTACCTGCTCAGCTACGCGGTCACGCTGGGCATCGCCTTTGCCGAGGACCTGATGACCCTCTACATCTTCTACGAGCTGCTGACCCTGGCAACGCTGTTCCTGGTCATGCACGGCATGAAGCCGCAGGCCGTCTACGCAGGCCGCAAGTACGTCTACTACTCGCTGGGCGGCGCGGCGATGGCGTTCCTCGCACTGGCCACGGTGATGCACTTCAGCGGCAACTCCAACTTTGTTGCCGGCGGTATCCCGGCGCTGAAAAGCGTGCCGATGGAGCTGCTCCTTCCCATGTTCGTGCTGGGCTTCCTGGGCTTTGGTGTCAAGGCGGCCATCTTCCCCTTCCATGACTGGCTGCCCGCGGCGAGCGTGGCACCCACGCCGGTCACGGCCCTGCTGCACGCGGTGGCGGTCGTCAAAGCGGGCGCCTTCGCGGTCATTCGCCTCAGCCACTACTGCTTCAGCCCGGATCTGATGCGTGGCACCTGGGCGCAGACGGTCTGTCTGATCATTGCGATGTTCAGCATCGTGTTCGGCAGCGCCATGGCTGTTCGCGAGCGGCATATGAAGCGCCGGCTGGCCTACTCCACCATGAGTAATCTCAGCTACGTCCTCCTGGGCGCGCTGCTGCTCACCCCCGAAGGCTTGCAGGGCGGCCTGCTTCACATGGTGTATCACGCCATCATGAAGATCTGCCTGTTCAGCTGCGTGGGCGCGATGATGATCCGTACCGGCAAGAGCTATGTCGGGGAGATGCGCGGCATGAGCCGCGTGATGCCCTTCACCATGGCGGTGTTCCTGTTCTGCGGCATCGAGCTGGTGGGCATCCCGCCCTTTGTGGGCTTCCAGAGCAAGTGGGCGCTGGCCACGGCCGCGCTGGACTGCGGCGTGCTGGGCATTGTGGCCGTCGTGGTGCTGATCCTCTCGGCGGTGCTCACCTCCATCTACATGCTCGCGCCCGCGGTGTCGGCCTACGCGCTTCCGCTCAGCCCGGATTCGGGGCTTGAGGGCAAGCGGCTGGACCCCGGCTGGCGTATGCAGCTGCCGCTGATTCTGCTGGTGATCGTCATGCTGATTCTGGTGTTTGCCTCCGCGCCGCTGGCCGGGTATCTGGGCCAGGTGGCGGCGGGGCTATTGTAAGGAGGTGTGGGTATGAACGGTTCTTTGATTTTACTGATTCTGGCCGTCGTTCCCATGCTGTGCGCACCGCTGGCGTGGGCGCTGGGCCGCAAGAGCGGCCAGCGTGCCATCGCTGTGATGATCGCCTGTGCGGCGGTTGAGGTGGCGGCGCTGATCTGGCTCACGGCGCTGGCCGCGGGCGGAAACGCGCTGCGGCTCACCTGGGAAGGCTTCCTGGGCATGGGCATCCGCATGCGGGCGGACGGTTTCCGTGCGCTGTACGCGATGATCGCTTCGGTGATGTGGCTGGTTACGTCGCTGTTCAGTCGCGACTATCTGCGGCATGATCACGCGACGGGCCGCTACGCCTTCTTCACCCTGATGACGCTGGGCGCGACAGTGGGCCTGTTTTTGAGCGATTCGCTCTACACGGCCTTCCTGTTCTTCGAGATCATGTCCTTGGCCAGCTACCCCTGGGTGGCGCACGAAGAAACCCCAGAGGCTATGCGTGCGGCTCAGACGTACCTCTACATCGCCGTCATCGGCGGCCTGGTCATGCTCATGGGCATCTTCCTGCTGCCCGCCCGCATGGCGACGCTGCCCTTCTCTTCCTTGCCCGCTTTTGTCACCGCCTATGGCTTTGACGCGCTGTGGCTGCCCGCGGTGCTGATCCTCTTCGGCTTCGGGGCCAAGGCCGGCGCTTTCCCGCTGCACATCTGGCTGCCCAAGGCGCACCCGGTGGCTCCCGCGCCCGCGAGTGCGCTGCTCTCCGGTATGCTTACCAAAGCCGGCGTCTTTGGCATGCTGGTGCTTACCTGCTACCTGATGCGCGGCTGCGCGGCCTTCGGCGACCTGATCTTCCGCCTGGGCGTGATCACCATGTTCCTGGGCGCGCTGCTGGCCATCTTCTCAACCAACCTAAAGCGCACCTTGGCCTGCTCGTCGCTCAGTCAGATCGGCTTCATCATGGTGGGCGTGGGCCTGCAGGGGTTGTGCGCAGGCGAAAACGGGCTGGCGGCCTATGGCACCATCCAGCACATGGTCAACCACTCGCTGTTCAAGCTGGTGCTGTTCCTGTGCGCGGGCGTTGTGGCCATGAACGCGCACGCGCTGAGCCTCAACGAGGTCCGCGGCTTCGGGTGCAAAAAACCGCTGCTGCACTTCTGCTTCCTGATGGGGATGCTTGGCATCGCTGGTATTCCGGGCTTCAGCGGCTACGCCAGCAAGTCCCTTCTGCATGAGGGCCTGCTGGAATACATCCACGAGCTGACCGCGCTGGGCGAGGGCGCGCTGCCCTATCAGATCGCGGAATGGGTGTTCATCATCTCCGGCGGCATGACGCTGTGCTATATGTTCAAGCTCTACCTGTGCCTGTTCTGGCAGAAGAACCCCACGCGCCAGGCCGAGTACGACGGCATGCGCAAATACCTCTCCGCACCCTCTGGCATCGCGTTAGGCTTGTGCGCTGCCATCATTCCCGTGCTGGGTCTGCTGCCCGGCGTGCTGATGAGTGGCATCGGTGAACTGGCCCGGCCGTTCTTTAATGCCGCCCCGCCTGCACACATGCCCATTGCCTACTTCAGCGGCGAAAACCTGCTGGGCGCGGCCAAGTCCATCGTCATCGGCGCGGTGCTCTATGCGCTCAACTGGCAGTTTATCATGAGCAAGGAGAAGAAGGGCTCCCGCTCCTACCCCGATCGCTGGCCCAAGTGGCTGGACCTTGAGGACCTGATCTACCGTCCGGTGCTCAGGCTGTTGATTGCTGTGGGTTACGGTATAGCGCTGGTACTGGACCGGCTGATGGATGGGGTGATCATCGCCCTGCGTGCCACGGGCGGTCTTCTGGCCCGTTTGGCAGACGGCCTGTGCGACGGCTTGATCCTGGGCATCCGGCGCATCTTCCTGCCGCCGCTGTCCCCGCGTCAGCCCGTGCCGGTGGGCAACCGCTTCACCTATGCGTTCGGACGCTTCTGCGACGGTACAAGCGTGTTCATCACTCGCCTATTCCATTTGAAACGTTCCAGCTGCACCCGTTACGAGAGCGTGTTCGCCGCCGCGATGGAGGAGGCCGGCCTCCAGTTCAAGCGCCTCACCCGCTCCATCAGCTTCGGCCTGCTCATGTTCTGTCTGGGACTGTTCGCCACGCTGGCCTACCTGCTGTGGCTGTAACGGAAAATAACGCAACCGGCCCGGCGGCTTTTCTGCCGCCGGGCCGGTTTTTGGTTTGAGCGCACAAAAAAGCGCCCGCCGAAAGTTCGGGAAGAATAAGAAAGTAATATCGCTTTTTATACGAACGGCATGGGTACTGTCAAGAGTTATGCGCAAAATCGGTTTGCAGACTCCGGCTGAATGAGGTCAGCCAGCAATAGAGACGTCTTCCAGAGCCGCCTCCAAGTGCTTCATGTTCATGTACTTCTTGTTGCCCCAT
>JAEYCB010000050.1 GCA_023404345.1 Bacillota bacterium | reverse complement strand
CCCTTTTCCCGTGCCAGTGCCGTGTCCGCCCGGATGGCGGCATAATTGATGCGCTCAAACACCGCGTCGGCGAAGGCAAGATGCTCCTCGCTCTCCCAGCGGATGCCGCGCTTTGCCAGCATGTGGTGATAGCCGCTGACGCCAAGTCCAATGCTGCGGTATTTGTGGTTCGTGAGCCGGGCGTATTCCAGTGGGTAGAAGTTCAGGTCGATGACGTTGTCCAGTGCCCGCACCGCCGTCTCCACCGTGCGCTCCAAGTAGGCATCGTCCTCCACGGGAAGATTTCCGAGGGAGAGGCTGGCCAGATTGCAGACCACGAACTCGCCGGGGCGGGTGACCGTCACCACCACCGTATCGCCGTTCTCCGTCCGCACCTCGGTGCTGATATGCTCAATGGGCGCCATATTCTGGGCGATCTCCGTGCAGAGGTTGGAGCAGTAGATCATGCCCGCATGGCCGTTGGGGTTCATGCGGTTGACGGCGTCCCGGTTAAATGCGAAGGGTGTGCCAGTTTCCACCGCCGAGCGCAGCACCAGCCGCACAATGTCCTTGACGGTGACGGTGCGCTTTTCGATGCGGGGGTCACTGACGCAGTCCAGATACCGTTTCTCCCACTCCTCGCCCCAATAGTCCTCCAGCGCGTAGCCCTTGACGGTGAGGATATCGTGGGGACACATGAGATGCCACGGCGCGTCAAGATTTTTCTCCGCCAATTTCCAGAACAGATCGGGATAGCACACGGCAGGAAACACGTCGTGCGCCTTCATGCGGTCGTCGCCGTTGTTGGTGCGCAGCTGCAAAAACTCAGGGAGATCCTTGTGCCACGCATCTAAGTAGACCGCCACTGCGCCCTGCCGCATGCCCAGCTGATCCACGGCAACGGCAGTGTCGTTCACCAGCCGGATCCAGCGGATGACGCCGCCCGCCGCCCCCTGAAAGCCCCGGATGGAGCTGCCGGTGGCCCGTACCTTGCCGAAGTACAACCCCATGCCTCCACCGAACTTGGACACCTTGGCAAAATTGTCAACGGAGCGGTAGATGCCGTCCAGACTGTCCGGCACCGTGTCGATAAAGCAGCTGGAAAGCTGGTGATGGGGCTTTCGTGCGTTGGACATGGTGGGGGTGGCCATGGTGACCTCCATGCGGCTGAGCATATCGTAAAACCGCCTGACCCAGTCCATGCGGCCGGAGGCCTCGTTCATGGCAAGGTGGAGCGCGATGCCCAGGAACATCTCCTGCGGCGTTTCCAACGGCTCACGGCTGCGGGACTGGATGACGTATCTCTTGAGCAGCAGGTCAAGGCCGGAATAGGTGAACAGTGTGTCCCGCTTCGGGCACAGAAAGCCCTCCGCAGTGTCGATCTCCTCACGGGAATAGCGGGCGAGGATATAGTCGCCGTACAGCCCCTTATCCGTCAGATAGCGGAGCTTTTCATACAGGCCTTTCACACCGCGCTCTGTCCACCGCGAGGCATTGCGCTTGGAAAAGGTGTGATTCAAAAGCCGTGCCGCAATAAACTCCCATTTGGGCGCCTCCACCGTGGTCAGCTCCACCGCCGCCTTGGTAAGGGCTTCCATTTTCGCATCCGTGGTCATGGCGGGCTTGCAGAAGCTCTCAAATTTCAGCCGCAAGGCGCTGAGGGGATAAACCTCTTCCTCGAAATCCTTCTGGATCTGCCGTAGGACGTCCTCAAGGGCATCATCCCCCACCTCGCGGGCGAGGTCTGCGCGGACGCGGCGCAGGGCGGCGCGCTTTTCACGGTACAAAATATATGCCTTTGCCACCTCATAGTGTCCGCACTCCATGAGTACGCGCTCCACCTCATCCTGTACACGCTCTACGGTCAGTCCACCGTTTTCCGGCAGGCGCTTAAGGACAACCGACAGCATTTCATCGAGCACCCGGTCGTCTATCTCCTGCCCTTGGCTGAAAAATGCCTTTTTCATGGCGTTCAGGATCTTTTCTTCTTGGAACGGGACAACTTCGCCCGTTCGTTTTCTGATATTCATCGGCGACCTCCTTTACATCAACTATCAATTTGCTCCATAACATCAAAATGGTTTTTCTCATACCGGATGAGCCCGTCCCGCTGCATGAGGGACAGCTCGTTGGAAAGCGCGCTGCGTTCTACGCTGAGATAATCCGCCAGCTGCTGGCGGTTGTAGGGAATATCAAAGGAATAGCAGCCGGTGCGCTTGATACACTCTGAAAAGTAGGACAGCAGCCGCTTGCGAATGGACTTGGGGCCGGTGTGCAGCACCCGGCGGGAGAGCTGCAAATTTTTCTCCGAGCAGAGTGTCAGCAGGTTCCGCACAAGCCGTACATGGCGCGGGCAGACATTGGCACAGGGCTCCAGTACGCGCCTGATATTCAGCAGCAGTGCTTGCGTATCCTCGGCGGCGGTCACGTTGACCATCAGCGGCTCGCCCGGCACGCAGGCATACGCCTCCGCAAAGATGCCGCCCGCGCCCACGCTGCTGAGAACGCTGTTGTTGCCCCACACGTCCCCCATCTCGATGATGACACGGCCGGACAGCACCACACCCAGCTGCTCCGTAGG
>JAEYCB010000035.1 GCA_023404345.1 Bacillota bacterium | reverse complement strand
GCCTTCGGTCGCCGTGACCGCCTCCCGCTGCGCCTCATTCAGCCCCTCCAGCAAATCCTCCATGATACCGCCTCCTGATAGAACATCTGTTTTCTTTATTATAGCAGGCGGGGAGACACCACTCAAGAGGAAAAGCGGCGGCCCGGACTGCCTCGCCGAACCGCCGCATTCTCTCACTTGAGCTTCTTTCCGTCCTGGAAGGCGTTGCCCACCTTCTCCCCCAGCACCAGGTAGGCGCTGTTCGCCATGTCGAAGGTGATGGGGCGCAGCCTGGCCGGATCAATAGTGCCGTCCGCGTTCAAGATGCGCTCGTCTGCACTGACGTTGACGATCTCGCCCACCAACAGCTCACTCTCCTCGTCAAAGCTAACAAACCGGCACTCCAGGGCCAGGGGCAGCTCGTCGACCAGCGGGGCGTCCACATGGGCACTCTTGGTCACATGGAACCCCGCCCTGGCCACCTTGTCCGGCACCTGATTGGCCGACACAATGCCCAGGTAGTCGCACTCCGTCACGTGGTCCGCATCCGCCATGCTCACCGTGAAGGCCTTCCGGGCCAGGATGTTTTTCACCGTCTTGTGGCTGGCGCTCAGATACATGGCCACCCGCTTCATGTCGGCAATTCCGCCCCAAGCGGCGTTCATTACGTCCGGGGTGCCGTCTTCGCCGTAGGTGGCGATCATCAAGACAGGCTGAGGGTACAGGAAGGGTTTGGCTCCAAAATCTTTCCTCATGATTGTTGTCCTCCGTTTTCATTTTATAATGTAGTACTTAGTATAGCACGTCCCCCGCGTCAAGCACAATCCCCCTGCACCAAACAGAACCCGCTGTCACGGAAAAGCGCCGGACACTGAGCGTCCGGCGCTCGAAGCCAATCTGCGGTTTACTTGCCCAGCTGCTTGGCGATCTCCCCGGCGAAGTTCCGCCCCACCCGGCTTGCCGGGCGGGGTGCCCCGATTTTCATTCGATTGGGGCGGAATGAATCCGCCCCAATCCAAGGCTTTGCCTCCGGCAAAACGCTTGTACGCGCCATGCGGCGCGGCCCGCCGGAGGCGGGCGCAGGAGAACGCGCAGGCATGGAAAAGCGCCGGACACTCAGTGTCCGGCGCTCGAAGACAATCTGTGGTTTACTTGCCCAGCTGCTTAGCGATCTCTTCGGCGAAGTTCTCCTGCTTCTTCTCGATGCCCTCGCCCTTCTCAAAGCGGACGGCGTTCTTGAAGGTAATGGTGCCGCCCAGAGTCTTGGCAACGGAGGCGATATACTGCTCCACGGTCATGGCGTTATCCTTCACGAACTCCTGCTGCAGCAGGCAGTTCTCCTTGTAGAACTTGCCCAGCTTACCGGCGACGATGCCCTCCTTGACCTTCTCGGGCTTGGAAGCCATCTTAGGATCGTTCTCCATCTGCACCAGGAGGATCTTTTTCTCCTCATCCAGGGTGGCCTGGTCAACCTGGCTCTTGTCCCAAAAGCGGGGGTTCAGGGCGGCGATCTGCATGGCCACGTCCTTGCCCACGGTCTCCACCTGTTCGGCAGTCAGGCCAGTCTCTAGGTTTACCAGCACGCCGATCTTGCCGCCAGCGTGGACATAGGGCACGGAGATGCCATCGGTAAAGAAAGCAAAGCGGCGGACCTTGATGTTCTCGCCGATGACGAGCACCATCTCCTGCTGCTCCTCCTGCACGGTGCGGCCGTTGCCGTAGGAAAGGGCCATCAGGGCATCCAGGTCGGCGGGCTTGTTGGCGGCCACAACGGCGGCCACGCCCTTAACGAAGTCCACGAACTTCTCGTTCTTGCCCACGAAGTCGGTCTCGGCGTTGACCTCGACCACCACGCCCACGCCGTCGATGACGCCGGCGTAAGCCATGCCCTCGGCGGCGATGCGCCCGGCCTTCTTCTGAGAAGCGGCCAGGCCCTTCTCCCGCAGAAGCTCAACCGCCTTGTCCATATTGCCCTCGGCCTCGGTGAGGGCCTTTTTGCAGTCCATCATACCCACGCCGGTCATTTCGCGCAGGGTCTGTACGTCTTTCGCAGTGATTGCCATGATCACATACCTCCAAATTTCGTTCGTAGATAAAAGGAGCGCCCGCCCGCGCGGGCGGGCGCTTCCTGAATGCATACAAAATCCGTTGTTACTCAGCGGCGGGAGCGGCGGGCTCCGCGGCGGCGTCCTGGCCCTGCTTGCCCTCCTGGATGGCGTTGGCCATGACGGAGGAGATCAGCTTGATGGCGCGGATGGCGTCGTCGTTGCCGGGAATGACATAGTCGATCTCGTCGGGATCGCAGTTGGTGTCCACGATGGCCACGATCGGGATGCCCAGCGCACGGGCCTCGCTCACGGCGATGTGCTCCTTGCGGGGATCGACCACGAACAGAGCACCGGGAAGCTTCTTCATCTCGCGGATGCCGCCCAGGTTGGCTTCGAGCTTTTCGCGCTCATGCTGCAGGCGGATGACTTCCTTCTTGGGCAGCACGTCAAACTGGCCCTGCTGCTCCATACGGTCGATCTGGTTGAGACGGTCCACGCGGGTGCGGATGGTGCGGAAGTTGGTCAGCATGCCGCCCAGCCAGCGGTTGTTGACGTAGAACATGTTGCAGCGCTGCGCCTCGGAAGCGATGGATTCCTGGGCCTGCTTCTTGGTGCCTACGAACAGCAGGCTCTTGCCGGACATGGCCAGGTCACGCACGAAGTTGTAAGCTTCGTCGGCCTTGCGCACGGTCTTTTGCAGGTCGATGATGTAGATGCCGTTGCGCTCAGTGAAGATGTACTGAGCCATTTTGGGGTTCCAGCGACGGGTCTGGTGACCGAAGTGCACGCCCGCTTCCAGGAGCTGCTTCATGGAGATAACTGCCATTTGAGTTTACCCTCCTTGTTTTTTCCACCCCTTGCATTGGCCCGATGCGGCCACCGCGCATCCGCACGGCACAATCGCATGGTCTGCAAAGGTGCGTAATCGGTAGAAGTATATCACATTTCCGCCCGCTTGGCAAGGGTTCCGGGCTTGCTTTTTGCAATGTCTGGGGCGTGTTTTTCGAGATTTTTCAGGATTTCGTGCCAGCGGGCCGTGGCTGGCGCACTGATATGTCCCTTTTGGCAGAATTGCAGTACTGACAGTTTTGGCACCACTCGTTCTACCGGGATCTCTCCATTCACGGTTTTGGCACTTAACGCTTCCAATGCCTCTTGAAACCGCGTGTCGTTCCGCGCCTGCGCATAGAAGGAGAGTACATATACGTAGTAAAACAGACTGTAGCCCCGCATGGGATACTCGATTTGCAAAAACCGGCTGCCGATGCCGTAGTGGCATGGGCTGATGGGCCGGCGGATGACCCAATGCGTCAGCAGGAACTCCACCGCCCGGTCCAATCGCGGATCGCCTTCAAAGCCGGGAATTTGTCGGAACAGATCGAGAACAACCAAGGTGGTGTAGGGTGTAGAGTACCGTGTTTCCTCACCGCGGCCAAAGCTATATTTTTCGCACCGCCAGCCCCCATCTGGTTGCTGAGTATCCAAAAAATAGTTTAGTGTCCGCTTTATTCGCGCATCCTGAGCATAGCCCATGCGGCACAGTATGTTGGCTGCCAGAGCGGTATGGCAGGGGTAAAGGTCGCCGGGCGCGGTGCGGATGCGCCCGTCCTCGCGCCAGGCGCCGAAAATCAGCTGCGCCACGCTTTCAAGCGCTTCGTGCTTGGGCGAAATGCCCAACTCCATCAGATATAGCGCGCTTTCCAGCGTGGTGAAGGGGGCGCCTTTGAGCAGCTTGTGGTCCGGAGTGGTCCACCAGTCTGCACCCTGATCGTGCCGGTGTGAGAGAATGATCTCTACGTCTGCAGCGGCGTTTTGCGCGATCATCATGGGTCTGTCCGTTCCTTTCGTTAAAGTCGTTAAAGAAGTCATGTTTCAGGCGCGGGTGGTACATGCTAATTCCGGGCGTTGCCGGTTTTGGCCGTGCTGCGCCCGGAAAAGGAAGGAGGAATCCGCCATGCAAAAGCGCCCCCGGAAACCGCGCCCTGACCCCAAACGCCTATGTGACCTGGCGCATATGGCCGACGAGCCAAAGAGCACGGATGTGCTGGGAAGCTACACCGGCACCGCGCAGGACGGCGAATCACCCGTGCAGGACGCCGACGATCTTTAGGCGCAAAAGGCCCGCCGCGCTGAAAAACGCGACGGGCCTTGAGTGGGTTCACAGAGAATTGATCAGCTCGTAGGTTTCACGGTCGAAGTGCTTCTTCATCATCAGCGCGTCGCCGAAGGGCATGTTAAACACGCGGCCATGACGGATGCCGATGGCCTGGTTGGTGATGCCGCGGTTGAGCAGCTGCACGGCCAGATGGCCGGCCTCGAAGGCGAAGGCACTGTCCTGTGCGGTGGGCTGTGCGCCGCGCTGGGTATAGCCGATCACGGTAGCGCGGGCCTCGATACCGCCGCATTTGCGCTTTAAGATACTGGCCAGACGCTCGGCATTGATGGGTTCGCCGGGATAGACGACCTTGCCGTTGTCGTTTAAGAACTTGCGCCAGTCAAATTCCTTCATCTTGTGCCAGCAGTGCTCGCCGATGACAAGGGTGGCACGGGTGTTGCCCTTGGCAATCAGGCCGTTAAGCCGTTCAGCCAGCACATCCACGTCCCAGTCCATTTCAGGAACGACCACCATTTCGGCGCCCGTGGCCATGGCTGTTTTCATGGCGATATCGCCCGCGTTGCGACCCATGACCTGCACTACGGCGGGACGGTCGTGGCTGCGGCTGGTGGCACGAATGGAGCGCACGGCCTCCACACATACGTTTACGGCAGTATCATAGCCAAGCGTAGCCTCGGTATAGCCCAGATCATTGTCGATGGTGCCGGGAATGCCCACACAGGGGATGCCCAGTTCACACAGATGCATGGCGCCATTGAAGCTGCCGTCGCCGCCGATGACTACCAGCGCATCAATGCCCATCTTGCGCAGGTTGTTGGCACACTGGCGCTGGACTTCCGGCTTTTTGAATTCATCGCAGCGGGCTGTGCGCAGAAAAGTGCCGCGCTGATCTGCAATATCCAACACCGTTTCCAGGTCCAGAGCGGCGATGTCGTCCTCGGGGTTTTCACTAAGCCCCAGCAGGCCGTTGTAGCCGCGTTTAATGCCCATGAGCTGAATGCCGTGCGCAGCCGCGCAGCGTGCCACACTGACCACCGCCGCATTCATTCCGGGACTGTCGCCGCCGCTGGTCAGGATGCCGATCTTTTGGATCAAACCAATCACTCCTTGATTTCGCTCGAGCAGGGGGGTAAGCTCCCGCTAAGCAGTAGTATAGCACAGCTTTTGGCTGGTGCAAGGGGCAAAAGACGCTGTAAGGGATTACATTTCGGAATTTCCCATCCGCGTGCGGCGTTCCTCGGTGCCCACGTGTTTGAGGTAGGCCGTAGGGCTCATGCCAACGATATGCTTGAACTGTTTGCTGAAGTGGTAGGGATCGGGCATGCCAATTTCTACGCCCGTCTGGCGCACACTCATGCCGTCGCGCAGAAGCGTCTTGGCACGCTCCATTTTGAGAAACTGCAAATAGCCCAGCGGAGGAATGCCCAGCTCCGAAGTGAAGCGCTTGCGGAACGTTTCCACAGGCATGCGGCTGATGGCAGCCATGTCTGCCAGGCTGAATGCGTCACGGTAGCGGCAGGCGCGCAGCGCATCCACCACCCGGGCGATTTCATGGCTGAGTGTTGCGCTGGTGGCCACGCTTTGTCCGGAGTGCGCCGCAATCAGGCCCCAGAGCAACTGGCCCAGCTGATAGCTGGCTTCGCCCGTGCCGGTATGGCGCACCAGTACCTGCACAATCTGGCGGATGAGCACCACCATGCTGGGCAGCATGCCCTGCTTGGCGGGTACGCGGTTGAGTGCGTTCATCTGGCGCATGAAGTCCTCGGTCAGCGCACCTTCCACCGTGAGCCATAGCAGGCGGGAATCCCTGGCCTGGCTGATCATGCAGCCTTCTGTATGTGGCGGGATGACCACGCATTCGCCCTTTTTGAGCGGCACTTTCATATCGCGGTGCTCAAACACCAGTCCCCCATCATCTACCACCAGCCAAAGCGGCGCGTCGCAGGTGGAAAGCCGGTAGTTTTGCTGAAGCAAAATGGCGCTTCCGGCAGTTTTGATCCATACGCCGCTGCGCTCCACGAGCGGCGCAGGCACATGCGTGCCCTGCACAAAGATTCCCGGATCAGCGCTTTCTCCCATAGGAGCCTGAGGTACAAAGGTAACGTATGGCATCGTACATTCTTCTCCCGATGATAAAAAGTAGACGGTTGCGTCCACGGATATTGTAAAGATTCCCCTGGCGGCTGTCAAGACATGCTTGCTATATTTTGCCGGTCGATTTGCCATTTTATCCATTGGAAAAGCGCTTCCAAATCCGGAAACGCTTGATATTCAACAGAATTTAGCAATGGGTGCGACTTTGTAAAAACAGGCGGATTTCATCCCCCATGAAAACCTACCGGCTTTTGAGCGTAATCAGGTGAACCTGCGGGGGCGCAAATAACCGCACTGGTGCGCCGGAAGTTCCGACACCGTTGGAAACCAAAATTGCCGCACGGCTTTCCTCCAACCAGCCGCTCATGTAGCGATTGCCCACCTCTGGCAGCAGGGCTTTGAATGGCGTATATCCCAGCAGGTTAATCTGTCCGCCGTGCGTATGGCCAAATAGTGCCAGATCAAACCAGTGGTTATCGCCGTCGCTGCTTTTGGCGCTGAGCACATCCGGCATCAGGTCCGGCGAGTGGCCGGCGAAGATGACAAAATCGTTGCTGTTGACCTGTGAAGCTACCTCTTCCACATTCGGGGAGCCGTTGTAGTAATCGTCCACACCGGCTACGTAGACATAGGTTTGACCCAGCTTCATACGGGATACGGTGTTAACAAGGGGCAGGCATCCGTAGTTTTTCATCTCGGCCATCAACACAGCAAGGTTGCTTTCCGGCTCGGTGCGGTCGTGGTTTCCCAGCACGCCGAACACGCCCAGCCGCGCATGCAGCGCGGGGGCTGTGCGGAAAAATTCAATCGCCGAATCGCTGTCAGTGGCGTAATCGCCTCCCAGAATGATGATGTCTGCATTCAAACCATTAATCGTGCTGATAAGTTCGTTGACCCGGCTCTGCGGAAACCAGGCGCACTGGTGAATATCGGAGGCAAACACGATTTTCAGATTTTTCAAATTGGCCGGAAGATTGGTTACATACAGGGTGTGTTCTTCGACGGTAAGCGTTGTTGGTTCCCAAAAAGGATATGCAATCAGCATAAGGGCAACCAGGCACCACAGAACTTTTTTGAATGGAAAGCGCCTGCGCTGAGGCCGGCGGTATTTGTAATGATATTTGGCCATCGAGGCGCCCCCTTCCCTTTTTCCAGCGCGCATTTGACACATTTCGTCATTCATTGTACACTGACCCCATCCACTTGACAAGGGGGACGGCCTAAATGGAACAAGTTGCCAAATTTCGCGCCATCGGTCCTACCACCTACCTTTGCCCCATTCCGGCTGTGATGCTGGGCTGCGAGGACCCGGACGGCGGCGCGCCCAACCTGATTACTGTGGCCTGGACGGGTGTGGTATGCTCCAAGCCGCCCATGCTCTCCGTCAGCATACGCAAAAGCCGCCTGAGCCATGACATGATCGCACGCACAGGAGAGTTTACGCTCAACCTGACCAACCGCGCTCTGTGCCGGGCCATGGATTTCTGCGGCGTAAAGAGCGGGCGGGAAGTGAACAAGTTTGTCCACCTGGGCCTTACGCCCATGTCCGCGCCCGGCCTTAAGGCTGCGCCCGCCGTGGCGGAGGCGCCTGCGTTTTTAAGCTGCCGGATTCACTCCATTGAAGAGCTGGGCAGTCATGATTTGTTTCTGGCTGATATTGTGGAGGTGAGCGTGCAGGACCGTTTTTTCCTTCCCGATGGCTCCATTGACGAGGCGGCCATGGAGCTGGTAGGTTACGCTCATGGCAAATACTTCACTTTGGGCGAAGCGCTGGGCTTCTTCGGCTATTCGGTGGCTTCGCCGGAGGCGCTTGAGCGCCGTGGATTTTGAGGAGGGGAAAGAGCAATGCCTCTGCGCGTACTTCTGGCTGACGCTGATGGTACTTTGTTTGACTTTCACAGGGGTGAGGCCGTGGCCATTGCGGAAACCTTCCGCCGCTTCGGCATCCCCGTAACACCCGGCAACCTGGATGTTTATTCGCGCGTCAATCATGCCCAGTGGCTCAGGCTGGAGCGGGGAGAAACCACCCAGGAACGTCTGCGGGTGGACCGCTTTACAGATTTTTTGTGTGAAACCGGCCTTGACGGCGATGCACACGCGCTGTGTGATTGTTATGTGAAACTGCTGGGTCAGCAGCGCTACACCCTGCCTGGCGCGGAGGATTTCTGCCGCGCGGTGAGCGCCTGCATGCCTATTTACCTCATTACTAACGGTATATCCCAGATTCAGCGTAGCCGCTTCGGCGACTGTACACTTACGCCTTACATTTCCGGCATGGTCATCAGCGAGGAGGTTGGGTATGCCAAGCCTCATCCGGCCATGCTGTATCAGGCGCTGGAGATGGCAGGATGCGCTCCGGAGGAAGCAATGGTGATGGGCGACAGCGTGACAGCCGATATTGCTGCGGCCAACGCTGCGGGAGTACGCAGTATTTTGTTCACTGATGGAAAGGAACCACCCGAAGGACATGGCGCTACCTGCGTGGCGCGTACCTATCAGGATGCGTTGGACATCCTGCTGGCCGAAGCGGAATGACCATGCTTTGACCTTTGGATCCGGGAGGAATTGCGG
Organism: Bacillota bacterium; assembly: GCA_023404345.1. Taxonomy (GTDB): domain Bacteria; phylum Bacillota; class Clostridia; order Christensenellales; family Aristaeellaceae; genus Limiplasma. The sequence goes on along the minus strand of JAEYCB010000035.1, from coordinate 4,804 downwards.
ATGCGGATTTTGCTGGCGGAAGATGAAAAATCTTTGGCACGGGCACTCGTGACCCTGCTAAAGAAGCATCATTACGAGGCTGACGCCGTCTACGACGGGGCAGAAGCATTGGCTTACCTGCAGACGGGAAACTATGATGCGGCCATCCTGGATATCATGATGCCGGGGATGGACGGCATCGAAGTGCTGTGCCGGGCACGGGAATGCGGTGTCTCCCTGCCGATTTTGATGCTCACCGCCAAATCCGACGTGTGCGACAAGGTGACCGGCCTGGACAGCGGGGCAAACGACTACATGACAAAACCCTTCAGTGCTCAGGAACTGCTGGCCCGCATCCGCGCCATGACCCGCGTATCCCGTGGAATGGACACCAACCGGCTGATGATGGGCAACGTGATGCTGGACTTGACCACTTATGAGCTTTCTACGCCTACGGGCAGTTTCCGGCTGACGGGCAAGGAATTTCAAATGATGGAGATGCTCCTGTCCAATCAGCGCCGGCTGATTCCCACCGAGCGGTTTCTGGAAAAGATCTGGGGCTATGACACCGATGCGGAAGTGCACGTGGTTTGGGTGTATATATCCTATCTGCGCAAAAAGCTGGCATCGTTGGGCGCCAATGTGCAGATTCGCGTGGCCCGCAACGCCGGCTACTCGCTGGAGGAGGTCCCATGATTCGCAAGCTGCGCATTAAGTTCATTCTGGTCAGTATGTTTTCCATGCTGCTGGTGCTCTCAATCATCCTGGGCATTGTTAATGTGCTCAACTATGACGAAATCGTCCATGACGCCGACAGCGTGCTCGCTTTGCTCAACGCTCATGCGGGCGAGCTGCCCGTGCCGGTCCAGGCTATCGACTGGCGCAATGCCGGGGACCGATATAAATCACCCGAGCTGCCATATGAAATCCGTTTCTTTTCAGCCGTGCTGGATGATGGGGGAAACGTGTTAGCCACCTATAATGATCAGATTTTTGCCGTGGACGAGGCCAAGGTGGCCCGGTATGCGGAGGAAGCCTTTTCAAGCGGGCAGGCGGGTGGTTTTGTGCAGGATTACCGCTATGCCTGCTATGCTGTGGAGCAGGGCACTCTGATCACCTTTTTGGATTGCGGCCGCATGTTGGCAGGATTTCGCAGCGTGCTGATCTATAGTGTGGGCATCGCAGCGGCGGGCATGGGCGCCGTGTTTGTGCTGGTATGGTTCCTTTCCGGCCGCATGATTCGTCCCATCGCTGAAAGCTACCGCAAGCAGCGCCGGTTCATCACGGACGCAGGCCATGAGATCAAAACCCCCATCACCATTATTGATGCCGATCTGGAAATTTTGCGTATGGAGACGGGCGAAAATGAGTGGATTCAGGATATTCAGACACAGACTGCCCGCCTGGCCGCACTGACAAATGACTTGATTTGTCTGTCCAAAATGGAGGAGGCGGAGACGCAGCTGCGAACGATCGAATTTCCTTTCTCGGATGCGATTCGGGAAACGGCGGAATCCTTTCAGCCATTGGCCAAAACGCGTGGACGCACGCTGTGCATCCACATAGAGCCTATGCTGGCGTATGTGGGCGATGAGAAATCCCTCTGTCAGCTGGCGGACATTCTGCTGGACAATGCTCTCAAGTATTCCTGCGAGGGTGACAATGTGAACTTGACGCTGGAAAGGCAGGGCAGATTCATTCGCATGGCGGTAGACAACGGCGTGGAGAATATGCCCAAGGATGTAGTGGATAACATGTTCGACCGCTTTTACCGTGGGGACCGCTCGCGGGGGTCGGACGGCGGTGGACATGGCATCGGGCTTTCCATTGCGCAGGCGATTGTCAGTGCACACCGGGGAAAAATCTCTGCCGCAGTTAGTGGTGGCCGGCTGACCGTGACCGCGCTTTTGCCCGTCGATTGAGCCTTTTGCAGATAGCAAATAGCGCCCATACTTGGCATAAACCAAGTGCGGGCGCTTTGCCATGTTTTAGGCACGGATTTCCTGCCGCATAAAGGCAATGTAGGAAACGGTGAACGCGGCTATGGTCAGCGCCAGCATGACCGTCAGATGCGGCCATACCAGCAGCAGGCTCTGGTCAAAGGACAGGTAGCTGGCAATGGCGCCCGATACCGAGGCCTGCGTGGTGATACCGATGGTGCGTACGTTGGGGTTGAGCAGGGTGGAGGCTGCCTCACAGTACAGGTAGTAGGGCGAGGTGCATTCCAGAGAAAGTTGCAGCTGATAGTTGTTATATATATTATAGTATCCCTCGATTCCTTCCAGCGGATAGACGATGTTGGCGATGATACTCACCACCATGCTGGCAAAGAGCGTCAGGTAAATCCATACGGCGATCACAATCAGCGCCGAGGTGGCCGCATGCTTGCACAGCGTAGAGCACAGGATGGATATGCCCAGCCACAGCGCTGTGTACACAGCTGTGAGCGCCAGATAGGAGAAAATGCGCAGAAGCTCCTCTCCCACGGGCGGGATGCCCAGAATGGCCAGCCCCAGTCCCCCCACCATGATGCCCACGAAGAAGATCATGATGAACACTACGGTGGTACCGGCCAGGAACTTGGCGTTGATGACCGCATCGCGGTGAATAGGTTGGGACACCAGCCGGGTGAGCGTGCCCTGCGTTCGTTCGCGGTTGATGGCATCAAAGCCCAGGGCGAGACCGGCAAGCGGGGCCAGATATGCCAGGAACGAGGCAAACGAGGGGATCGAGCTGCCGCTGGCAGTGTAGAGTGCCAGGAACAGGTATTCACTGCTGGAGAACGTCGCGTCGGAGATGCTGCTGAGCGCCCCATAGAGGCTGGCCAGACTGGTGATGATCAGAAGCGCGAATACCAGCTTGAAGCGTGCACTGTGAAAATGATCGGCCAGCTCCTTTTGATATAGTGTGGAGAAGCCACCTGCTTCACGCTTTGGCTTCGCCCCGGAGATGGCGGAAGATGCTGCCGCTGCGGCTGCCTTCATGCTGCTCACCTGCCTTTACAAAGTATCTTGAATAGATTTCATCCAGATCGCTACCGCATGGCCTGAGGTACGTAAGCCGGAATTTTTGCTTCAGCAGGGCTTGAGCTATCGCGTCGCACATGTCCGTGGCAGACTGGACCAGGAAGTTTTCTCCGCTTTCTTCCACGGAGGAAACGCCTTCCACGCCCTTGAGCGCTTCAGCAAGCGCTTTGCCGCCCGGCTCCGCGCCCACCTCCAGACGAAAGCCGCTTTCCTGCTCCAATTGCTTGCCCAACTCACTGATTTCACCGCAGGCTACCAACTTTCCCTTGACAAAGATGCCTACACGGTCGCAGATTTGCTGAATCTGATGGAGCTGATGGGAAGAGATCAGGATGGTTTTTCCGTCCTTTTCTGCCAGCTCGCGGATCAAAGCCATCAGCTCATGCATGCCTTCAGGGTCGATACCGTTGGTGGGTTCGTCCATAATGAGCAAGTCAGGGTCTTTGATGAGAATATCCGCGATGCCCAGGCGCTGCTTCATGCCCTTGGAACAGGTGCCTGCCCGGCGGTCTATGGCCTCGGTCATGCCTACGCGGGCCACCAGCTCGTCGATGCGCGCCTCCAGATAATCGCCCGACAGGCCATTCATCGCGCCCGTCATGCGCAGGTTCTGCCGTCCCGTCATATCGGGATAAAATCCCATATTGTCCGGCAGATAGCCTACAAAGCGCTTGACCTGAATTGGGTTACGGGTGCAATCCACGCCGGATATGGAGGCGGTTCCGCTGGTGGGCTCGGTCAACCCAAGCAGCATGAGCGTGGTAGTGGTCTTGCCTGCGCCGTTGGGGCCCAGCAGGCCAAATACTTCGCCTTGCTGTACGGTCAGGTTCAGGTCATCCACCGCGGTCAGTGCCCCATAGCGCTTGGTCAGCGCCTTGGTTTCAATGATCGTGCCAGCCATGCTCAGCGCCTCCCATATTTACGCATGACCAGGATGATTACTACCGCCAGTACCACGATAATGCCAATACCCGTCAGGCCCCACTTGGTTTCGGTCTTGACGGTGATCCGAAACTCCGCGCTGTCACTGGCGTCGCTGCTTTTAGCGGTGAGGGTGGTCACATAATCGCCGGACATGGCTTCCTCACCTGGGGTGATGTAAGCAGTGGCTTCCACTGTGGCGCCTGGCTCGATCACATCGATGGTTTCAGTGGAGAAGCGTACATTCCGACCGCTGGTCGCACTGGAAGTGAGGTTGACGTTGGTCAGGTCGCTGTTACCGGTGTTGGTCAGACTCAATTGCACGGCACTTTCCTGATTGGCATAGGCATCCAGGCTGAGACGTCCGCTGGGTGTAGACAGATCCATCCCATAGGAGCCGGTGATGGTGACTGACAGGTCGATGCTCATGCTTTCATTGACCGAGGTGGCGGTGCAGGGAATCTCATAGGTGCCTGCTTCGATATTCTCCGGCGGCGTCACGGAGATATCCACGGCCTGCGTAGTGCGTGCCTCTACGTCCAGTGCGGCCACCTTGGTGGTTTCGCCCGACGGCAGGAAGCTTACCTGCCAGCCGGTAGGCGCATTGGCCGTAAAGGAATAGGTCTGGCTGGAGAGCGTGTTATTGATCAGGGTGGCGCTGAAGGTGAAAGCCGTGGTGGCGTCACCCTCCTGAGAGGGATACTCCGCTGTAAAGCTGCTTTCGCCGATTTCTTCAGCGCTTACCGTCAGTGTTAGGGCAATACCGCATAAAAAAAGCAAAACGCAGGCCAATATGATATAATGGACGTATGGATAAGCAGATGACGATTTCCGCATTCAGCGATGAGCTGGCGCAGGTGCGGACGAAGAAAAAAGAG
>JAEYCB010000033.1 GCA_023404345.1 Bacillota bacterium | reverse complement strand
CTCTTTTTTCTTCGTCCGCACCTGCGCCAGCTCATCGCTGAATGCGGAAATCGTCATCTGCTTATCCATACGTCCATTATATCATATTGGCCTGCGTTTTGCTTTTTTTATGCGGTATTGCCTTAGACTTTGCCCCCGAATATGGTATTGGGCATGCAGAAATCCAGCTGAACGCATGAGACTCACACGGTGGAACCCAGTGAGTAATGCGGAGAAATCGCCATATTATAGCACCCTATCAGGACACAGTTTTACGGCTTTCCCATATTCCGGCTACCTGCGACAGATTAAGCTGAGAGATATTCGCAGCATAACACGTAATCATCTGCTTGAATTTAAGCAGCATGCGCACCAAGGGCATATATGTAGGCGCCATGAAAGTCCGCTGTAACATCCGCTTTTATAGAATAGACAAACGATCACATATTAAGCCTAAACTCAGGTACTTTATCTTTGATATTTCACAACGCATGTGCGATGCTGGATATTGTGCTGGTGGACACCGGACAACCCTCGTTCAAGTTGCAACGACACATGTTCTGACACAGGAAGTTTATGTTCCTAGCCTGTTTTTCGATTGATTGACCGCGCAGTATATTCACACGGGCCCCAGAGGAAGCCGCTTTTGCTTCCGCATTGGATGCGTCCCGGACAAACAGACAACGGATGTGAAGAACCTGAAAAAGAGTCAGCGTGGCAAAAACTAAAAAAGTTCGATTTCATTGAGCTTTATTAAAATTATTCTCTCATGCTTGGTGTGTGTCTACATCAGAACAAAATGTATCATTGTATCGTCAAGATTTCCGGCCCGGTTTTGAATTGTTGCTGCTTTGCAAGGGATTATCCAAATTATATGCGCGTTATTCAAAATTCACGTGAAATCATTCGGTAGCTTGCAACGGCCGAAAATGGTTGTTACGGCTGAAATTCAACCATAAAATGAATAATTGACCTATTCTGCACCGGTATATTATCATCAGGACAATCGTAAGGGCCAGCAAACACCTGAGGAAGGAGAACCACAAGATGAACCTTCATGCGTTTACGTGTGATCAGACAAAGGCGCCGCGCTATCGTACCTGGCGGACCATTCAATCCAACTTTCGACGGTATTGGGGTCTGTATCTTTTGTTACTGCCAACGCTGATCTATGCTGCGATATTTCTGTATGGACCAATGTACGGCTTACTCATTGCCTTTAAGGACTACAATTCCAAGCTAGGCGTTTTAGGCAGCCCTTGGGCTGTACCATTTTATAAATATTTGCAGCGCTTTTTTACCTCCTATAATTGCGCCAAACTGATCAAAAATACGCTTACTATCAGCATTTACACATTGCTTGCGAGCTTTCCGATTCCCATTATCTTTGCGCTTCTTTTGAACCAGTTGCCGAATGGCAAGTTCAAAAAGTTGGTACAGACGGTATCTTATGCACCACATTTTATTTCTACGGTGGTTCTTGTAAGCATGCTCAACGTGTTTCTGGCTCCTTCAAGTGATATTGTCAACATATTGATTACAAAGTTGGGAGGAGAATCCTTTTATTTTCTTGGCAGCGAAAGCGCATTCAAGCACGTTTACGTATGGTCTGGCATTTGGCAGAGCATGGGGTGGTCATCTATTATCTATGTGGCTGCGTTGGCCAGTGTTAGCCCAGATCAGCACGAAGCGGCTATTGTCGATGGGGCAAACAAAATTCAGCGCATTTGGTATGTGGATATTCCTGCCATTATGCCTACGGCTGTTACCATGCTTATTCTGAACACAGGCAATATTATGTCTATTGGGTTTGAAAAAGCGTTTTTGATGCAAAACAACTTGAATACGGGTGCATCAGAAATTATATCCACTTATGTTTATAAAGTTGGTATTTTAAATGGGCAATTCAGCTATTCCACAGCGATTGGCATGTTTAACGCTGTAATCTGCTGCGCCATGGTGTTACTAGTCAACTGGATCTCCCGAAAGACAACCGAAAGCGGGCTATGGTAACGTACGGTCTGGAGAGGACGGAAGAAAATGAACAATGCAATCAAAAATCAAATAAAGCTTACGCGAAGCGATCGAATATTCAATGCTTTTATTTATATCTTAATGGCCATCGTGCTAATAATGTGCGCCTATCCGCTGTACTTTGTTATTATCGCCTCTTTCAGCGATCCAACGCAGGTCAATGCCGGCAACAGGAACTTCCGGCAGCATGACTCAGGCCGAACCATATGATCTTAGCGCGCAGGGGTTTACCGTGCAGCAGGTGGAACAGAAGCGCATCGTGGGCGATGGCAGCACCATTGTTACCATCAGATATACCCGCAATGTGTACCAGGTTCTGTTTTACAGTGCAAAGAGCACTTCCGCCTACGTAATTCCCGAACTGACCATAACGGCCAAACATGGCGCCAACATCGAAATGTTCTGGCCGTCCATCCGTTTTCCGCAGCAGTACACCAGCGGGTGGTTTGTATCGCTTGCCGGAAGCACGATTCAAACCTGCCTTTCTGTGATGCCGGTTGGCGGGAAGTCGTTTTGGAAGCCCGATGAATCCGGCCGATATACAGTTCTCTTCAATTACTATATCGAAACCCTGCCAGGAGAAAATGGGGCGATTGAATACCAAGGGAAATCTCTGAAGCTTTACAAAACGGATAAATGGATGACATACTCCGCCAATGGATATTCTACGCACGATGACCACTATGACATCCAAGGCTTTACATATTTTGATAACGTGACGTATGCCAACGACCGAGCCTCTCTCATCAGGGATGACAGCACCCATTTCCATCTGGACTTCTACTATGGTCGCAATATCCATAACCTGCGCTTTTTCAATGCGGTTGCGTTCGAGCGTACCAATCCGTTGTATTATCAGCAAAGCCTTGCAGGAATGGAATATGTGCCGCAGCGCCCCGAGGTGACCACCATTCCAGAGGACGCCATATTTGCCGGCTGGTTTACCACGGAATTATGCCTGCCCGGCACCGAGGCCGATTTTTCCCAAACCATGCCGGACCACGATATGATTCTTTATGCCGCATGGCGTCCTCAAAGCTACCAGGTGCGAGTTTACCTGGACCGGGAAGGTACCCGGCCGTATACGACCACGGACTGGTGCGTGACCAGCGGACGGACCATCGGCGATGAGGGATTTTCTCTGCCTGGTGTAAGCGAGCTCGTCAAGCCTGATGCGGACAGCGAGCCTGACGACTTTCTCGGCTGGGAATATCAGACGGAGAACGGCGCAAAGAAGCTGTTTCATCCCGATATGCACATCACCCACGATATTGTCCTCTTCCCCCGCTGGAGGGTTGAGAAGGCGTACCAGATAACTTATCAGCCGGGCGCGTGGGGAAGCGGTAACCCGCCTGTGGACGATCAGGGCTACGGCTATGGCGCGAAGGCGGCTGTACTGGGACCGTCGCCCCTGACGGGCAAGAACGGCGCACTCTTCACCGGTTGGCTTAGCAGCGCAGATGGCCGGATTTATCAGCCATGCGGTGCGGTGACCGTCACTCAGAATATGACGCTGACCGCTCAGTGGGCCATCCCCATGGGTCCTGTGCGGCTGATCTATCACGCCAACAACGGTAGCGGTCTAACCCAAACCGAGAGTAGCGCCAACAACAGCCAGGTGGTGATCCGCAACAATCCTTTCCTTTGGCGGGGCAAAGTATTTATTGGTTGGAACACCCGGCCGGATGGCAGCGGCGACGCCTACAGACCAGGCAGCAGGGCGCGCGTAAGGATTCGTGAGGTCAATGACCTTTATGCTCAATGGGTCGATGCGTATTACACCGTGACCTCATCGGTCGAAGGGGGAACCATCGTCCCGGAGGGGGATACGCAGGTAGCCTATATGGCGTCGCTCGCCGTGCACTATGCGTCCAAGCCGGGATATGAGCTGAGCAGCGTCATGGTGGACGGTGTGGAGGTTGCGGATTCATCTCCCTCGGCGTATTGGCTCTATGATGTGGACGCAAGCCATCGCATCCACGTGGTGTATCGTCCCATGGAAATGGGCGTAACGGTGAATTATTACCGCGACGCTGTCGCGCCGGACAACTTGCTGGGCACGTACCAGGCAAGCGCGCGGGTAGACGACCGCTTCGCGTGGTACCGCCGGGAGAGGGGGAAGGATGTCTCAATGCCAAGAAACCCGGCGAGGGGTATCGGGATGGCGTGAGCATTCCGGCTGCCATCGTGGTGTCCGCCGACGCACAGAGCAACGTTATCAGCGTGGTCTATGCCCGGCGCATGGTGCGTTATATGGTGCGTCACTGCGAATGGGGCACCGATAGGCAGCTGGCCCAATCAACGAAGCGCATGGGTGCGTTTGGCGAGGCGGTTCTCGCCGGAGACTGGCAGCAGAACATTCCCGGTTATGCCTACCATAGCTGCGATCCGGCTTCCGGCCTTGTTTTGGGCGGCGGGTCCAATATCCTTACGCTTTACTACGCCGCCGATCCGGCACCGAAAGTCCAGTATAAGGTAGAATACTTCTACGACGGCAAATGCGACGGCGAGGCGACCCTCATGCACGAGGCGGCCGTCGGTGAAGTGATCTCCACCTATCCTGACAAAAGCAAAGCCGGCTACCGTTTTGTGCGCGATACCTGTACCCTTGCGGTGGGGGCCGACAGCGAAAACAATGTGATTCGTGTGTATTACGAGCGCATCAAGGAAAACCCCCGGAGGGCAGGAAAGATAAGCCCGGAGGCAACAAGCCGGGCGGAGGCTTGTCCAAGAAACCCGGCATTACGGCCACAGACTGGCATGCCACCGGCGTGAGCGACGCGCAGACGCTGGGTGATACCATCGAATGACGCCCCCTTTCAAGCGGGCGGCAAAAAACATTTCTTCCGTATGGAGGAAAGAAGGAACATCATGATGAATCGAAACAAACGCCTGGTCTGGCTGGTGGTGCTGGCGCTGCTCATGGTTCATGCGCCTGCTGAGGCTGAAGGCGGATGGGTGACCGTAGCTGTGCCCACGCAGATGAGCGGCTTCCTGTTTTCAAACATGTGGGGCAGCAATTCCGTGGACCTGGACCTGCGCGCCATGCTGCATGGATACGATACGGTCTATTCCCGCTCGCGGGATGGCTTTGCGCTGGACAGCACGGTTGTGAAAACCCTGGAAGTAACAAGAGAACGCGATAGAGACACCTACACCTACACCTTCACCCTTGCCCCTGGCCTGATGTATAACGAAGGAACGCCTATTACGGCGGCGGATTATGTGTTTTCGCTGCTGCTGCATTCCAGCCCGGCGGTGGACGAGCTCGGTGGCGTAAACTCGATCTATTCGCATGTGGCGGGCTGGGAGTCTTACGCTGCGGGAGCATCCGCAACCTTTTCAGGGGTGCGGCTGCTGGACACGCTTCGCTTTTCCATCACTGCCATGGCGGCAGAGCTGCCTCATTACTATGGATTGGCCGCCGTGCGGGTCAGGCCGTGCCCCATCCGGGTGATTGCTCCGGGATATGCCGTGGAGGATGGAGGGGAAGGCTGCTTTCTCTACGCTGCCGACGATCCCGCCCAAACGCCGCTTCAGCTTTCGACTGCGCTGCTGCAGGAAACGCTGACTTCCGAAAATGGGTATCTGCACCAGCCCAAAGTGACCTGCGGCCCCTATCAGCTGGTGACCTGTGATGCGGCAAACAGCCTGATAGAGCTGCAGGCCAACCCGGCCTATCTTGGCAATGCCGAGGGACAAAAGCCCTGCATCCAGCGCGTGCGGGTGATTCAGCTGCCGGGCGCCGAGGCTGTGGCCGCCTTTGAACGCGGCGAGGTCCAAATCGTGAACCGGTTGACGGATGGAGCGGCCGTCAACCGGGCGCGGGCCCTGGATGAAAAGCAGGCGTCGCTTACCAGCTATTTCCGGTCGGGCTATGCATTTTTGGCCTTTGCATGCGAGCAGGCGCCGACCAGTGATGTGCATGTACGTCGCGCCGTGGCCATGTGCGTGGACCGTGATGCGCTGTGCGCTACTACTTTGGGCGGATATGCCAAGCCGGTGTATGGACACTATGGTTACGGCCAGTGGATGACGCGGGCCGACGTCGGACGGCTGGCTGCGTTTGACGATATCCGCTACAATCCGGAGCAGGCGCGCCGGGAGCTGGATCAGTCCGATTACTGCCTAAACAGCAGTGGCAGCGCCTATGCCGGCATAGCCGATGGGATACGCCATAAGGAACAGAACGGCAGGCTGGTCCCACTGGAACTCCGGTGGGCCAAAACGCCTGGCGTTGTGTCCGACGCGCTGGAGAAAATGATTGTGCCGGTGCTGGAGAATCTGGGGGTGCGCGTGGTTGTGCAGCCGGTCAGCTTTGCGCAGATGCTGGCGCAGTATTACCGCCATGACGGGGGAACCCGTACCAGCAACCTGTTTTTCCTGGGCACCAACTTCCGCGAACCGTTCGACCCCTTCTATACCTATCATACGGACGAGGCCTGGCAGGGTGCCTTTAACACATCCGGCCTGCGGGATTCCGCGCTGATGGAGGCGGCCCTGGCCATGCGCCAGGTAGAGGCAGGGGACCGGCAGCGCTATCAGGAACGATGGTTGGCCTTCCAAACTGAATGGCACAATCAGTTGCCCACCGCGCCCATTTATAGCAATTGCTATTGGGATGTTTGCGCGCCGTCTATCCGTGGCTATGATGTGGCCGCACACGGCGGTTTTGGGGAGGCATTGGTCTACGCCACCTGCGCGGATAAGGAACTGGTCAAGCGCGGCAACTAGACGCCGCGAAATACGCAAGGGTACCCTCGGACGCCATCCGGGGGTACCCTTCTTTTAGGCTCACGAGCGTTATAGAACGCGCAGCTCGTCGGCTACGACGCGAACATAGGTTTGATCATCCTCCTGATAGGCTTCCAGCACGCCGCAGATCTCCACCTGCGTTCCGGGTTCCGGATAGGCCGCTTCATCATCCGCCAGCACAAATTCCAGCCCCTGCGCACAGCAGGCCTGCCGGTCCGCCACCACGATAAAGCGGTAGGTGACGCCGGGTGCGCCGATGACGTTTTCCTCATAGGGGCCGCTGACGCGCAGCCGTTGCCCCACATAGGAAGCCGGTTCAAAAAGGATGTTGTAAAGGGTTGCGTAGGCCATGCCCGGTCCCATGACGCTCAGGTCCAGCTCCATGGGTGGAGGCGCTTCCTCCGATGGGCTGGGCAGGGGCGTGGAGAGCGCCGCCGGAAGGGCGGACGGCTCCGGCGGAGCGGCGGGCGGCAGGGACGGCGGATCGGTTCTGGCGCAGGAGGCAAGCAACAGCCCTGTCAGGACGATCAGCAAGAGAAGGGGATGAATTGGCCTTTTCATCGCACAACCCTCCCGATCAGGCCAAAAGCCGCATACGCTATGGCGTTTGCCGTGACGATGGTGGCGCCCACGGGCGTGGAGGCCAGAATGGACGCCACGATTCCCAGAGCGGCGCATGCCACGGACAGCACCGCCGCGCACAGCACCACGCCCCGGTAGCTCTTGAATACCCGCATGGCCGACAGCGCCGGAAAAACGATCAGTGCCGAGGTCAGCAGCGAGCCGACCAGATGCATGGCCAGCACGATAACCGTAGCCGCTACCACGGCGATCAGCAGGTCATAGGCCGCCGAAGGAACCCCCGTGGCGGCGGCAAAGTCCGCATCGAAGGTGACGGCGAAGATTTTGTGATAAAACACGAGAAAGACCCCGGCCGTCGCAGCGGACAGACCGACGCACAGCCATACCTCCAGCGCCGTGAGCGTAAGGATGGAGGTGGAGCCGAACAGCGTGGAGCACACATCGCCCGAAAGGTTGGCCGACTTGGAAAACACGTTGAGCATGAGATAGCCCAGCGCCAGCGCGGCCACGGACAGCATGGCCAGAGCGGCGTCCGCCTGCACGGCGGCCTGCGTTCGGGCGCGCAGCAGCACCACCGCACACAGCGCGGTAGCCGGCAAAACCACCAGCATGTCCGCCGCAACATTCAAAACCGTCGCGGCCGCCATCGCGCCGAAGGCCACATGCGAAAGCCCGTCCCCGATGAAGGACAGGCGGCGCAGCACCAGCGTAACCCCCAGCAGGGAGGAACACAGCGCGATCAGCACACCCGCCGCCAGCGCATACCTGACAAAGGGAAATTGAAAATAGCCGCGCAGCATATCCATTAGTCCTTCCGTCATCCCTGCTTCCCTCCTTCCGCAGCCAGAAAGGCCGCGCCTGCGGCGCTGGCAGGATAATCCGCCGCCGCGCCCAGAAACAGCGGACGGCGGCCAAGGTGCAAAACGCGCCCGGCCTCGCGGGCGGCCGCGGCCACGTCGTGGGAGATCATGACAATGGTCAGGCCGTCCTCCCGGTTGAGGCGGCGCAGCGCGGCATACATTTCCGCCGATGCTTCGGGATCAAGCCCGGATACGGGTTCGTCCAGCATAAGCAGGCTGCGGGAGGCGCACAGGGCGCGGGCCAGCAGCACACGCTGCCGCTGGCCGCCGGACAACTCGCGGTAGCACCGTCCATGCAATCCCGACAGTCCCAGACGTTCCAGCCATGCATGGGCCGTCATCCGTTCCGCCCGGGTATAAAAAGGCCGAAGGCCGCAGCGGTTGAGGCAGCCGGAAAGCGCCACCTCCTCCACGGAGGCTGGAAAATCGCACCGAAGCGGCCCCTGCTGAGGCAAATATCCGATTTCGCGCCGTTTCAGGCCACCCGTCAGGCGTACGCATCCCCGCAGGGGAGACTGCAGCCCCAGCAGCGTTTTCATCAGGGTACTTTTGCCAGTGCCGTTTTCGCCCGTGATGCACAGGTAATCCCCCTGAGAAAGAGAAAAATCAATGCCTTCGCACACGACCCTGCCGGCGTACCCCAGCGACAGGTCCTGACAGATCAACTGTATCATGAGCACCTTCCTTCCCTCAATCCGGCGTCCAGACCCAGCCGGTGTAGCCGCAGCAGATACAGCCCCTGCCATTGCAGCATTCGCACACGGTCCGTTTCCACTGCGTACCGTCCTCCCCGTCGGATGAGGACTGCGTGCGGCGGTAATGGGTAGGGGCCTGAGGCAATGGCTCGGTGTTGGCCTGCGCTCCATCCGAAAACAACAGGGCCTGTAGCGCAGGCGTAGCGACGCCGTCCTCCTCCAGCCCGTTCTGGCGCTGGAACATCCTGATTCGCTGAATCAGCGTATCATTGAAACGATTGGTCATTTTGCTGCCTTCGCGGTAGTATCCCAGCTCCGACAGGCGCTGCTTGAGAGCGGTTACCTCCTCGCCGCAGTCGCCGTTTTGCAGGGTATGGTAGTTGAGCGCGTCGGGGGAAAGGTCCTCATGCAGAGTGAGAAACTCCGCCATGGCATAGCCCTCCATCCCGTCATAGACCAGCCGGTACCAGCTGTCGTCATGCTTTTGCGCCGTTGCCAGACTTCCGCGCGGCATTTCGGCAAGCACCCGCGCGCCGCTGTCCGGCGCACGGCGCAGCTTGAGCGGCCCTTTCTCCGTGCATACCTCCACGATGACCTCCTGCGCCCCGCCGTTCTCCGCGCGCGCGGGCGCGCAGGGAAGCGGGCGGCTGACAAGCATCAGCAGCATAAGCGCGCAGATGCGCTTGCATGTCTCCGACATCCACTATGCCCTCCTTGCAGGGGCAGGCCGGGCGGATGCACCCGGCCTGCCGGAAAATGGTTATTCGAGCGCCTGACGCAGCACCTCGAGATTGGCGCGCATGGCGTCGAGGTAGGTGATTCCGGCCTGCACGTCGCCCGCTGTTACGGACTGGAGGGAGTTGAGGGCCGCAATGGGCAGGTCTGCCTTGCCGGCGCTGGCCGCGACGGTTCTGGCAAGGGCATGGTCCCCGTCCTCGAGCACCAGCACCACGGGCAGGTCCAGCTCGTCCACCTTTTGCGCGAGGAAGGCGATGGTCTGGAAGCTGGCCTCCGTTTCCGCCGAGCATCCGGAAAATGCGGCGTAGTATTCCAGACCGTAATCCTCCGTCAGATAGCGGAAGGGAAAGCGGTCGGCAAAGAGCAGGGTGCGGCGCGTAGCGTGGTCTGCAACGGACTGGTACTGAGCGTCCAGACGCTCCAGCTGGGCCAGATAGTCCCCGGCATTCTGCGTGTAGTCCTCCGCGAAGCGGGGATTCAGGCCGCAAAGCTCCTCGCAGATCGCGCGCACGATGATCTGAGCGTTGCGCAGGGAAAGCCATACGTGCTCGTCGTATTCAGCGTGGCTGCCGTGTTCCGTAAGGCTTTCCAGCACCTGTTCCGTGGTGAGGGAAGCCGGTACAAAGAACGGGTGGGTCGATGAATCCGCGAGCGCATCAAAGCCCCCGTCGCCGAAATAGATATGAAAGTGCTCCGCCGGGCCGGGTTCATGGCCATGGTCATTGAACTGCACATAGCGCGGACCGTCGCCGGAAACAGCCTCAAACTGATAGCGCACGGTGATTTCGCCGTCATCCCTGACCTTGGCGGAATAGCCTGCGCAGGCGTATTCGGAGACGCGCGGAGGTTGCCCGTCGCCGTAGTCAAAGGAGATGGTATCGCCCTCAACGGTAATGCCAACCGCGTCGCACGCCCATACGGCGGTGTACTTTTCACGAACGGAATCCACCGTAACGGCCGGGTCGCCGGCCTCTCCGGCCTTGTGGCGCAAAAAGGCGTCCAGCTGACCGGCCTCCAGCATGGGCCAAAGGGAAACCCATTCCCCGCCAAAATCCTCCAGCGTGCGGTTTTGAATGTCCTCCAACGTGAAGGCGGCATCGTGGTGATGGCCGCTTTCCTGCATGCCCTCTACGGTTTCTTCCTCTCGTGCTTCCACGCAGGAAAGCAGGGAAAGGGCGTGCAGGGACGGGTTCTGCGCCGCGGCCAGCACCTCTTCAACCCATTCGTCCGATTCGCCGCCCACGTAGATGAACAGATCACAGGCGGAAATGCGGGCAATATCCGCGGCGGTGGGCTGATAGCTGTGCAGATCCACGCCGTTGTCCAACAGCAGAGTCAACTCCACGCCGGAGTCTTTCTCTACCAGAATTGCACGCGCCCAGTCGTACTGAGGAAAGGTGGTGCACACGACCTGCAAGGGACGGTCGCTTTCGGCCAGGCCCGTGCCGGCAAAAACGAGCGCGATCGAGCAGGCCAACATTATCAGAAGCAGCTTTTTAAACATAGAATACACCTCGTTATGCTATTTTTGGGTATGAGAAATCAGGGTACCGATATATTACAAAAATAGGTACCCGAAACAATGGCCGACGTTGCAGTCGGCCGCGCTCCAACGGAAAAAGTACGGGGAAATTTCCCGCTGGGCAAATGATATCTCAATTGGAAAGTTTTACTTTCAGACTGACAAGCGTGACAAAGAAGCCGTTAAAACGCGTCGCGCGCAGCCGCCAGCGGGCGGCATGAAGGGCGGCGCAGGCAACGAGGGAGAGCAGAGCAAAGGTGGCAGCCAGGCGCAACAGCCCCATGCAGGCGCACAGCACCGCGCATACGGGGCAGTGGTCTCCCGTGCAGTAGTGCTGTGCATGCGCGGCAACAAACAGGCCGGACGCCATCAGGGCGACAATTAACAGCGCACAGAACACGCCCGCTAACAGCCTGCGTTTGCGCATGAACGCCGCCTCCCTTCGGTATGTTAATCGGTGTGGCCGCATTTTTCGCAACGGCCCACCAGCGTGGTATTGCCCATATCCAAAAATACGTTTGATGACTCATGCAGAAGCTTTGCCACAGCGGCGGAAACCTCTGGGTCCAAATGGACCACGGTGTTGCACGCCTCGCACCGCATGTGCAGGTGAGCGGCACAGGCCAGCGGATCGCGGTACTGGTAGGCGCTTTTGCGCCTGTCTGCCAGAAAACAGCGCTTAAGGGCATGTTCTGCTTCCAATCCCGCCACGGTACGATAAATGGTGCTGCGGGAAGGCGCATTTTCCCCCAGACGGGTCCGCAACAGCGCCGTTACCTCGTCCACAGTAAAGGATTGGTCGGGATGCGCCTGAAAAAAGGCCAGAAGAGAGTTGCGCTGTTGGGTCTGGTAGCCGATCATTCAGGTTCCCATCCTTTTGAAAATGATTCTTAAAATTTGAGAACGAATCTCATTATACCATAACGGCAAATATTGTCAAGGGGAGGGGAGGAACGAGCTGAACTGCTCGCGAGCGCGGATGGAATGTCAGATCAAGTATGACGCGCTGCTGGAGGAACCGCGCATGAGCGCCGCGCAGCTTAACGAGCTTGTAGTCCTGATAGCTGAAACACACTGCTCCGGCAAAGAAACGCTCAGCGTGGGCGGAGAGGAACGTCTTGCCGAGACGGTCAAGGCACAGCTTAGGCGGTTCACCAGTGAGCACGTCGAGTATGTGCTTCTGTGCATGTAGTGGACTACCAACCCGATCCGCAATATCCGCAGGTAGCTGCTAACGGCGCTGTACAACGCGCCCATGACGCTGGAAAGCTTTACCCGGGCGGAAGTCAACTGGCAGCGTTGGTGGCAAACTGCGAGCTGCATGCAGTAGCCGATTTGGACGGATGGATAGATAGATCGAGCATTGAAAGGAGAATCCATGCAGAAAGACATCGACCACCGGGTGGTGGCGGTGGTCATCAACACCACTAAGAATGACAGTTCGAGCGCTGAAAAGCGCGGTCACCAGTAGCCCATTGCCGGCAGAAAGCCAAAGCCCCGCATACGGACCGGCAGACGGGCAGGGAAATGGTGGGGCAGGGGCAGGGCGTGACCAACAGCGAGATCACGGACGGCAACATCCGTTTCTTCATCAAGCCTACTTATTACGCTAACTGGGGATTGCCTAAGTCGGAATGCTCAAACGAGCTATGCGAAATGCCCCCTGTGGGTGATAAATCCCAAGCCCTCGAAAGGCAAGGGAGATGACGCTGAATATCCGATATGGCAACGGAGTTCTCATAGTAGTCTTGTGGGAAGTAACGACTCTCACGGAATATATCCTGTATTCCAGACGAAGGAGAACAGTTATTGCATTCCAAAATTGAAATTTGATTAGGGAGGAAAGCCTCAAATGCAACCAACAATCGAGATTTTGGATAGAATCAGAAAAAATTCAAGGGACAACAAAGAGGAAATCTTCACAAGGCTCTACCGCTATCTATTAAGAC
>JAEYCB010000014.1 GCA_023404345.1 Bacillota bacterium | reverse complement strand
AAGGGTCTGGCTCCCCTTGCTTACAGGAACCAGACCCTCGTGGCGTAATTTTTCTTTTTTTACCTGTCTTCTTGACAGGGGGCGGTTCAGTACGCTGACCGCCGCTTTGATGGTTTCAAAGATGCTCATGGGTTGGGTCTCCTTTATGGGTGGGATTACGACGTCGCACCATGAGTGTACCTCAGAAAAGTCCATAGACTGATTTTTTGATAAAATTGCAATGAAGCAAAGATAAAGTCAGGGATCGTTGCAGAAATGCAATGCCCGGACAGATAAAACTTTATGTCTACCTTTGTCGAATGCAGGGAAGATGCTCCCAGAATCGTTTATTATGGGAATGAATGTGCTGCTTTATGGCACACAACAGATGAAATGAGGTGCATACCATGAACGACTATAAATCGTTGTCCAGCACGACGCAGGAGAGGATCCGCGACCTGCTGCGTCCTGTACTGGGCGAAGTGGACGATCCCAAAGCTGCGCAGATGTCGCAAGCAGAGTTATCGCGGAAGCTGGGCATCAACAGCGCCACACTCAGCCGGTTTATGAGCGGCAAAACGGTGACCATCACCAATGAGAATCTTGTTAAGATAGCGGATGTCTTCAATGTATCGACAGACTATCTGTTGGGGCGGACGGATATCAAAGACAAGATGAACCATGCGGCATCCGAACTGGGCTTGTCCACCGAGGCGGCGAAGAACCTGTATACCCATCGAATCAATCCGGCGGTGGTCAATCTGCTGCTGACAAATGCAACATTCATTAACGTACTGAACCGGCTGACACTCTATTTCGACGAGGTGTTCGCGGCAGGATTTGCAATGCACAACCAGCAAATCGAAAAACTGAGCAATCTGGTCATGAGACTGGGCACACCTGCAGCTGAGCAGACAGCACAGACTGTTGATTTGATGAAGAAGCCAATTTATCAGGCGGACGAAACGATGCTGCAAAACGAGTTCCTGACAGCGATTCGGCAGATCAAGGTAAAAGTGGGTGAAAACCGGGCAGCACAGACAGCTCTGTTCACTGACGAAACGATGGAACAGATCGCGCAGCAACTGGACAAGGGGCAGTTGGCGTTTATCCCGCAGATGGATCAGCACCAATTTGCTGCGCAATTGTTGTCACCGATGCAGGGGCTGGAGGGAATCAGCAGCGAATCGTTGCAGGATTTGGAGCGAGCTGTGGGGAACGTAATGAATGACATTAAGACCCAGTATGAAATGTTGAAGAAATCCGCTGATAACGGGGAATCCGATGGAGCCAACGAGGTGCGTCGCTGCGGTGGGTGATATACCTCTTGTGCCCCCGGCGACAGTGTCGCCTACATACAAACAGGGGCAGGTGCGTGATACAATGATCACACATCTGCCCCTGTTCTCGTCCGGCCATCACAGCCACAAGGGCTGCGCTGGCTACACTTGCCCATTGCAGGCAATGGGCTGCGTTAGTCGGGCGTTGCCCGACCTCAGCTGCCGCCGGAAAGCACTGCGCCACATCGGGCACACCCCTTTCCGCCGTCAGCGGTCACAAAAGGTATAACACACTATACTTTGCAATACCGGTCATCAAGCGGCAAGGCCGCTCGCTGACTACGCTCGGCAAATGCAAGCATTTGCTCTCGCTAATCCGGCAAGCCGGATCTCATGCAAAGTCGTGTGCCAACAGGGATGCTCCGCGCCCCTATTGGATGACCCAGCGGTTCGGTTGCCAGACTACGAAATACTGATCATTTTTGATAAAAAGTCTGATAGTAAAATGGAACAGAAGTTGCTCGGTGTTGGTTTCCTTCAAATGAATGTCGTCACATTGTGGAACATTTCGGTTTTACATTTCGGTATAATTTTTTACTAAGAATTGTTGAAAACACGGGTATAATTGAAATATTCATCTGCTATCATCCTCTCGTACCCCAATAAAGAAAGGTTGATAAGTAATGAAGAAGACCCTGGCTCTCCTGTGTGCGCTGGCCATGATGCTGGTGTGCGTCCCCGGTATGGCGGAAGAAAACGCTGCCGCGCCCAAGTATGTGTTCATGTTTATCGGCGATGGCATGGGCAACCCGCAGGTGGCTGCCACGCAGTACTATGTGGGCTCCATCGCCAATCCCGATTCCGAGGTTCCCGTCCCCGGTCAGCTGAGCTTCACCCAGTTCCCCTATCTGGGCATGATGACCACCTATGACGCCTCCTCCTTCTGCCCGGATTCCGCCTCCACTGCCACCTCCATGGCTTCCGGCGAGAAGACCCTGTCCGGCGTCATCAACTACGACGTGACCCTGACCACTCCCTTCAAGCTCATTACCGAGTATGCGAAGGAAGCTGGCAAGAAGGTCGGTGTGATCTCCTCTGTGTCCGTGGATCATGCTACGCCCGCTGCTTACTATGCCAAGCAGCCCAGCCGCAATGACTATTATGACATTGCCCTGCAGGCTGTGACCGGCTTGACCGTTGACTACCTGGCTGGCGGCGGTTTCAAGAAGCAGGCTGACGAGCTGATTGCCATCGCTGCAGAGCAGGGCTGGATGGTCCCCACTACAAATGAGGAAATCCGTGCCCTGAACACCACCGACAGCCGCGTGCTGGCCATCAGCCCCGTGCTGCAGGATTCTGCCTCCATCAACTATGAGATCGACCGCGTCCGCAAGGTGGCTGAGGGTGAAGACATCCTGTCCCTGGCGGAGTTTGTCGAGGCCGGCATCAAGGTGCTGGACAATGAGAACGGCTTCTTCATGATGTGCGAGGGCGGCAAGGTAGACTGGTCTGGCCACGCCAACGACGCCGCGACCTCCATCCATGAGACCATTGCGCTGTCCGACGCGGTGCAGGTGGCAGTCGATTTCGCCGCTGAGCATCCTGGTGAGTGCTTGATCATCGTGACTGCTGACCACGAGACCGGCGGCATGACCATCGGCTTTGCCACCACCGGCTATGACACCCACTTTGGCTACCTGACCAACCAGACCATCTCCTTCACCGACTTTGATGCGGTGATCGCCAACCTGCGCGAGAATGGTGCTTCCTTTGCCGAGGCCATGGCGGAAGTCGAGAAGTACTACGGTCTGACCACTGCTGCCGATCAGCCCCTGTCCCTGACGGATACTGACCTGACCGCCCTCAAGACCGCCTACGCCATGAGCATGGGTACCGGCCTGATGAGCAACGAGGAAGCTGCCCTGCTCTACGGCGGCTACGAGCCCTTCTCTATGGCCGTCAGCCACATCATCAACAACAAGGCCGGCCTGAGTTACACCTCTTACGCCCACACTGGTCTGCAGATCCCCGTGTACGCCATGGGCGCAGGCGCGGAGAACTTCTCCGGTCTGTACGACAATACCGACATCTTCAACCGTACCATGGAAGTGATGGGCCTGACCAAGTAAAGCAAAACAACATCAGCGGGGCGTTCGTTATGCGAGCGTCCCGCTTCTTAAGGAGACGCCATATGAAGAAGCAGCGGAGACAGAGTTTGATTTTGTGCGGCGTGATGCTGATTGCGTGCGCGCTTTTGTGCCTGCTGCCGGATGCGCAGACAAACGTGACCAACGCTTTTCCCCGCGAGCAGGTGCGTATTGATGAGGTAGACAACACCATGCTGGACGCCATCGGCATTACCTACAACGGTGTGCAGATCTGCCGCGTAATCATCCTGACAGGCGAACATGCAGGCGAGTGCCATATGTCCTACAACTACCTGAATTCGGCGCTGGATAAGGACAAGCTCTTCGTGCCTGGTGATACCGCCTGGGCAATGCTCCAACAGGGCAGCAGCAAGCTGGCTATGACGCTGGTTGACCATTACCGCGCTGAAACGGAAATGTGGATATTTGCTGTGCTGGCACTGTCGCTGATCGTCTTCGGCGGCGTGATCGGCTGCGGCGCGCTGGTATCACTGGTCGCCAGCGCAGTCATTGTGTGGAAACTGCTGATTCCGCTGCTTCTGCAGGGCGTAAACCCCATCGCAGCGTCCTTCGTGACCGTGGTGGTGCTGACGGTGATCATCGACCTGCTGGTGGCAGGCTTCACCAAACGCTGCGCGATTGCCATTGCGGGCTCTCTGGCTGGCACGCTGGTGACCTGTACGTCCGCCATTCTGCTGACCCATCTGCTGAAGCTGGATGGCGGCGATCTGCCCTATGTAGTACCGCTTCTGGCGCAATCCTCCATGGCGATTGATACCCGCAGCCTGTACATCGGGATGATGTTCCTCGCCAACTCTGGCGCGCTGATGGATCTTTCCATGGACGTGGCAGTCTCACTGGAGGAGATCTATTTTCACAAGCCTGACATCAGCCGCCTGGCACTGATGAAGAGCGGCCTTGTGGTAGGCCGCAGCGTTCTGGGCACGATGACCACCACGCTGATGCTGGCCTACTCCGGCAACTACCTGTCCATGCTGATGTACTTTGCCGGGCAAGGCACAGCGCTGATGGATGTGATCAACTTCAAGTACGTTGCATCCCAGCTGCTCAATACGCTGGTGGGTTCCTTCGGCCTGATCGCTTCAGCACCGTTGACGGCTATGTTGGGCTGCGGGATTTATGTTCGTAGATGCGTTGCAAATAAGGTTTAATGGAAGATAAATAAATAAACTGGTGTACGGTTATTTTGCCGTGCACCAGTTTGCTTATTGGTGGTGTTCAGAAATATCTCTGTGTCAAGGCAGGATCATCCCAAAGTGCTTCAGTGCATCCTCAATCGCCGCCACCTTCTCCTCCGGACATTGCGGAACCCTGCCTCCCTCTGTCTTGGGTGCGTTATAGCACTCCCGCTCAATGATCCCATGCTTCTGCTTCACCTGCGCGATGTACAGGCTGCTCACCTTCAGGCCGCTGTGCTCCAGCACATAGTCCTTGATCTCCTGATAGGTGGCTTTGCTCTCTGCGTTGGTGACGTCCAGCTCATCCAGCTCCAGATCAATGTCGATATGTTGCGGGGTATCGAGTTTGGACAATAGTGCAACGCACTCGTCCCGACTTGCGAAAGGCTAAGCCTGCCGCCGCTTCTCCATCACGAAATTTGTCATCCACACGCCGTGGCGCTCCACCTGCTGCTCCCGAATAACCCGGTAACCCTTGCCCTCAAAAAATGGCCGGGCTGTAATGGAGGCATGAGTGGTGATTAGGGGCGCATCCACCGCCCCCTCCAGCCGGTCGCAAAGCGCCGTGGCGATGCCCAGTCCCTGACGGTCCTTATGCACGTAAAGCCGGTCGAGGTATCCTGTCCCGTCGATATCCCCGAACCCCACGATGAGGTCATCGCTCTCCACCGCCACCAGCGAATGGTGCTCCAGCAGGGAGCGGCTCCAGCGGTCCAAGTCTGGCGCGCCATCAGCCCAGTCGTCCAACTGCTCTTTGGAATAGTCGGCGGCGTTTACCGTGTGCACCGTATCGTAAAATAGCGTTATGATCTGCGAAAGGTCATCCGGCTCATACCTGCGTATCCGCATGCGGTATCTCCTCCTTTGAGGCGCGCGGCTGCGCGCTTTTCCCCTGCTTCCGTGGCAATGGAGGCAACACCTTCACACGCTTGAAGCGCTTAAGTTTCTTGCGTACATATTCCTCCGCCAGCGGCAAATCGGCCAGCGGGCAGCGCATGGCCAGCACCTGCCAGTACCGGGGATGGAAAAACAGCAACGTTGCCCCCTCACGCCACACGCGCACCCGGCGGATGCTCTCCCAGGGCAGCGTCACGCGCCTAACCAGCATAAGCCCTTCCAGCGGCGGGCGGTCGTCTCCGGCGGCAAGCCGCTCAACAGCCTCCGGTGTGGTGAAGCGCGCATACAGCCGAAGCGCGCCGCATCCCTCCGGCATGTAGATGCGTGCATGCACCCCCTGCCGGTCCATGACGAAGTGCACGCGCTCCGGACCGCGAAGCAGCAGCACCGCCAGCAGCGCCAGTAGCATCCCTGCCAGCACCCCAAGCATCACCCACAAAAACCCCTGCTGAAACAGTGCTGTCACGCCCGCCGCGCCCGTAGCTGAGGCCTCAGCCATCAGCACGGCTCCCAGCGCCACCAGCCATGCCGGCAGTGCTACGCGCAGCACGTCATTCCAGGAGAACCAGTCCGTCACAGGAGTTCGGATGATGCCGAAGGACAGCTGCTCCCCGGTTTTGGCCAGCTTGCCCCCGCAGTAGGGACAGCTTTCGCCAAGGGGCGTTTCTGTACGGCATTTACGGCAATAATTGACCAGCGGCATGGGCCACGACCTTTCCGTTTTTTGGGATGCATGTCCACTTGCCTGACGGGCATGCTTTTTAATGAGGTGATCGCAATATGGATATTTACCCTACTCTGCGGGACTTGGTCGAAAACGACCCCGCCAGTCAGCAGCTCTTTAGCAGCCTGCCGACCGACGCACAGGTGGCGTTGCAGGAGCAGCGTCAGGACATCTGCACCTATGCGGATCTTGAGCGTGCGGCCACAAGTTTTGAGCGCCGCGGACGCAGCTGGTAGGCAAGTTGGCAGTCGGCGGCTCATAGGCTGTAGGGACATCATCCCGAAAGGAGAAACCTCTATGGCCGAACAAAATGGTACCACCACAGGCAAATGCGCCGAAGAATACGTCGTCAAGCGTGGCGACAGCTTCTATCTGATCGCGCACAAACTGGGCGTGCCCCTGCGCGACCTGCTGGCCGCCAACCGCGACATCCACCCCGCCCGCCTGATGGTGGGCGACGTGCTGTGCGTGCCCCGCGAGGAGGACGATTCCCCGCAGACGGGTGGGCTGGGCGGCTCGACACTCTCCCAGACTCCCGGTACAACCAGCACCCAACAGTCCACCGGCACGACACAGGTCACAGGCATGGCTCAGGCCACGCAACCCACCGGCACATCCAGCGTCCAGCAGGCCACCGGCACAGTGCAGGCTACGGGCACATCGCAAAATACGCAGGCTACGGGCATGGTGCAGACCACACAGCCCACCGGCATGACGCCGTCCGCGCAGGCCACAGGCGCGGCCCAGCCCACCGGCATGACGCAAACCACGCAGCCCACCTGCATGACCGGTTCCACCGGCCAGACCGCACCGGATACTACCCTGCCCTGCACCGAGGACGAACAGTGGATCGTGCAGAAGGGGCAGACCGTATCCGACCTGCAATTGCGCGGGCTGGTAAGCCGCCACACGCTGGAAACGGCCAACCCCGGCGTGGATCTCGAAAATCTGCGCGTGGGCCAGAGCGTGTGCATCCCCAAGGACAACGTGCCCTGCGAGCTGCCGGAGACCTATACCCTGACCGGCAGCGAAACGCTGGAGGCCGTGGCCATGCGCTTCAACCTGCCCGTGGCCAGCCTGCTGCGCACCAATCCTTGCCTCGCCCCACAGGACTTCGAAGCAGGCGTCACGGTCATTTTGCCCAGGTAAGAATTCACCCGGCGTCGCGCAGAAGCCGGTCCACCAGCT
Organism: Bacillota bacterium; assembly: GCA_023404345.1. Lineage (GTDB taxonomy): Bacteria > Bacillota > Clostridia > Christensenellales > Aristaeellaceae > Limiplasma. Next base: position 18,246 of record JAEYCB010000014.1, on the reverse strand, counting down.
GCTCGATATGCTGCCGGGCGGCCTGCGCGGCCAGCAGCTCGTCCTCCGGAGCAGGTGGCTCATCGCCCATGAGGCCCACGAACTGGCTCACCTTCAGGCCCAGCGCATCCTGCATGTCCTGATCGCTCCCGCCCTGGGACACCAGATAATAGCACAGGATAGAGTCCGTCTGGCCCATTCGATGGGCGCGGTCCTCCGCCTGGCTGTGCACGGCGGGCGACCAGTCCAGCTCGCCAAAGACCACACAGCTGGCGCGTTGCAGGTTGAGGCCTGCCGCCGCACGCAGCGACAGGCAGCACAAATTCGTACGCCCCGCCATGAAGCGCTCAACCGAGCGCTCTTTCATGGCGGGCGTTTCACGTCCAGTGATGAAGGCGGGCGAATACGCCTTGAGCTCCTTTTTGTACAGGTCCATCACCTGATGATGGTGCGCAAAGAGCAACACCCGCTCATCTGCGTCCAGCAGTGCGCGCACAAACTGCGCCACGTAGGGCGCCTTGGCCATGCCGGTGGCCTGCCGCTCCCCGCTCTCCACCGCCATTTTCCACAGGGCGCGCTGGGAGGGCGTGGCCTCCCCGTCGCTCCTGAGCTGTGAAAGCGTCTCGCGCACGGGCTGCATCAGACGGCGGTACACCGCGTCGTCGCTTTCCACAGGCATGACCAGCCGGCGCTTGGGCGGCAGCTCCTTGAGCACATCGCGCTTGGTACGCCTGAGCATCATGCCCTCCTCACGCAGCTTTTCGCCCAGAAGCTCTGGCTTGGTCACGATCTGGTTCCCATAGCCATAGCACCATTCGCGCGTGAAGCTCTCGTAATCGCCCAGAAAATGAAAGTCCAGTATGTTGACCACATTCCAGATCTCCGCGCCGCGATTGTAGATGGGCGTGCCGCTGAGGCCCACCACCCGGCGGGCCACCCCGGCAAGCAGGCTTGCGGCAGAGTATTTTTCGGTGCCGCTGTTGCGCAGCTCCTGAATTTCGTCAAAGATCACGGTAGGGATGGCGCATTCGGGCAGCGCCTCCTTCCAGCCACGCAGAAGCAGGTAGTGCATCAGGTAGATATCCGCCGGAGGCAGGGCATAAGGCTTGAGGCCACGAATCACATGCACTGAAAGAGGCGCGCCGTCCGGCCTTCGGACAAAGCGCACAATCTCGTTTTCCCAGTTGCGAAGCAGGTGCGGCGGGGCCACAACCAGCGCCGGATACGCGCCCGTTTGCGCCAGCATCGCAAGCGCCTGCACCGTTTTGCCAAGGCCCATCTCGTCGGCCAGCAGCGCCCGGTCCGTACGAAGAAGAAACGCCAGCCCCTCCTGCTGAAAGGGCGTGAGCGTGCCGGTAAAGACCGACGGGCTAGGCTCCACGCGCTCGGGCATCAGCCGCGCCGTTTCGCGGCGCACCACATATTCCCGCGCGTCGGCCAGCGCCCGCTCCCAGTGCTCCCGATCCGCGGCACGTACGGCCAGCGGATAGCGCAGCATCAGCCAGTTGAGGTCACCCACGATGCGCCGGTGCGCCGGGAAACGCGCCTCGCCCCGGCGTCCGCTCTCCGACCCCGGAAAGAGCCGCTTGCACAGCTCCGTCACACCGGGGTCGCCCTTGATTACCCAGCAGTCCCGGCGGCGGTTGTAACTGAGCGTGCCGTAGGTGCGATGCGCGGCTCCCTCCTCCGGCTGCGCGCCGTCCGTGTCCAGAAGGTAGGGCGGAATCAGCGAAAAATCATCATTCACGGCAACGCCACCCCCCACAGGCGGTTCAGCGCCACCCCGCGCACGGGCTTGCCGTGCAGGCGGGCCGGAAGCGGCACCGCGCGCTCGGTCAGCACCACCAGCGCCTCCACCCCGCCGCAAGCGGCGTAGCGGTCCAGTTGACGCCGAAGGGCAGAGGGATCGGGCCGGCCCTTCTTGATCTCCACGCCCACGCCGCCCACCAGATAGTCGATGCGGCAGCCGGGGGCGAGCAGGGCCTCATGCACCGCGGGCAGGCCCGCGGCGCGCAGGCATTCCCCCACCCGCAGGTGAAGGTCCGCTTCATAGGGTGCAAAGGGAGACCTAAGCGTGCCCAGTGCGTCCAGCACTCTGTTCAGCATGCCCCGGCCTCCCTTCCCTGATGCTCCGCATGTCGAAAAAGCTTGCCTCCGGCGATCTTTTCCGCCGGATGATTAAGAAATGTTTACCTCCGCCCGCCAGAGCCGGACGATATGAATTCACTTTGGAGGTGATGAAGGGAAGCGTGCACCCGCAAGGCACACGCTTCCCTCCAGCGTCCTACAGTTCGATACGCTTATTCTGCCTGCTCTCACGGTACATCACGAACCGGCGGCCGATACACTGCACGGGCTCGGCGTGCACACGGGCGCACAGCTCGTCCAGCGCCTCGCGGGCGGTGAGCTCGCAGCCCTGCTGCACGGCGCACTTGATCAGCTCGCGCGCCTCCAGCGCGTCGTAGGCCTCCTTGACGGTGTTGTCGGTGATGCCTTCCTTACCGATGTAGAGAATGGTGTCGATGGTATTGGCCATGCCGCGAAGGCTGGCACGCTGTTTGCTGGTAAGCATGACGTACTCCTTATTCGATGAAGTCAAATTCCATATCGCCGATGGAAACAGTGCTGCCCTCTCCCGCGCCCTTGTCGCGCAGGGCCTGGATGATGCCGCGGTCGCGAAGCGTGCGGTGGAACCAGTTGAGACTTTCCTCGTCATCAAAGTTGACGCTGTCCACAAAGCGCTGCATAGCCGCGCCCTCCACGTAGAAGGTGTCGTTCTCGCGGCGGATGGTGAAGCCGTCGTCCGGGAGGACGTGGCTTTCTTCCGCCTCCTCGACCTCGAACACACGCGGCGGCGGAAGCTCCGGCAGCAGGCGGACCACTCGGTCCAGCAGCGCATCAAAGCCGCGGTTCTGCGCGGCGCTGACGGGGAACGCCTCGTAGCCCAGTTCCTCAAACGCCTGCTTCAGATGCTGAATCTCGCTGTCCTCGTAGATCAGGTCGCATTTATTGAGCACCACCAGCTGGGGACGGCCCTCCGGCTCACCATACTTGGCCAGCTCCTCATTGATGATGCGAAAATCCTCCAGCGGGTCGCGTCCCTCGCTCCCTGAGGCGTCCACTACGTGGAGCAACAGCCGTGTGCGCTCCACGTGGCGCAGGAAGTCATGCCCCAGGCCCACGCCCTCGCTCGCACCCTCGACGAGGCCGGGAATATCGGCCAAAACAAACTCGGTTTCGTAGCGCCGGGCGATACCCAAGTTGGGCGTGAGGGTGGTGAAATGATAGTTGGCGATCTTGGGCCGCGCGGAGGTGAGGGTTGCCAGAATGGTGCTCTTGCCCACGTTGGGGAAGCCCACCAGGCCCACATCCGCGATGGTTTTCAGCTCCAGGCGGAACACGTGCGCCTCGGTACGGATACCGGGCTTGGCGAAGTTGGGGGCCTGGCGCGTGGGCGTAGCGAAGTGCTGGTTGCCAAAGCCGCCCTGCCCGCCGCGCAGGAGCACCTTGCGCTCGCCCGGCTGGCTCATGTCGGCCACCACGGCTCCGTCCTCCTCGCGCAGGAACACCGTGCCCACCGGCACCTTGATAACCAGGTCCTGACCGCGCTTTCCATGGCAGCGGGCAGCCGCGCCGTCCGCGCCGTTTTCGGCCAGATATTTGCTGTGAAAGCGGAAATCCAGCAGCGTGTGCATGTTGGGGTCAGCGTAGAGGACAACGTTGCCACCGTTTCCGCCGTCGCCGCCGTCCGGGCCGCCGTTCTGCACAAATTTTTCCCGGTGAAACGACACGCATCCGTTGCCCCCGTTGCCCGCCTTGGCGGTAATTTTTACCCGGTCCACAAATGAAGCCATGTACTCTACTCCTTATTCCTGCAATCCTTGCCGCGCCGCTTATGCCTGCGCCGCGTCCTCCTTGTGCGCCCGGCGCGCGGGCGCGGGGGTCGTCACCGCGCCGCCCGCGGCCTTCGCCGCCTTGCACAGCGGTCTGAGCGCACAGGTGGCGCATTCGGGGCCCCGCGCGTGACATACGCGCCGTCCGTGGAAGATCAGCCAATGATGCGCGGCCACCCAGTCCTTTTTCGGAATGGCCTTTTGCAGCTGGCGCTCGGTCTCCTCAACGGTCTTGGCATCAGCCAGCCCCAGCCGGTTGGACACGCGAAATACGTGTGTATCTACCGCGATGGTGGGCACGCCGAAGGCGTTGGCCAGCACCACGTTGGCGGTTTTGCGCCCCACGCCGGGCAGCGCAGTCAGCGCCTCCATGGTGCCAGGCACCTCGCCGCCGTGGTTTTGCATAATGAGGCGGCAGGCGGCCACGATGTTGGCAGCCTTGGTTTTGAAGCCGCAGCTCTTGACCATCGGGTACACGTCCTCCACGCTGGCGGCGGCCATGTCGCGCACCGTGGGATAGCGCTCGAAGAGCGCGGGCGTGACCTTGTTGACCTGCTTGTCCGTGCACTGGGCCGACAGCATCACGGCCACCAGCGTTTCGTAGGGGTCGCGGAAGTGCAGTTCGGGCCCAGCGTCGGGATACAGCGCGCGAAGCCCTTCCAGAATGGCCTTTTTGCTGATTCGCATGGGGTGCGGCTTCCTTTCTCATATCGTCATAGTGCGCCGCATAAGCGGGCACCGTGTTATTGTACAGGATAACGCGCGGGGTTGCAAGTGCCCCACTAGTCAGGCGTTCCAGTCACAGCCCGCGATGAGCAGGCGGGTCAGCGCCTCCAACCCCTCGCGGTCGCTTTCGTCAAAGCGGCCGGGCAGCGGGCTGTCCATGTCCAGGACGCCAAGCAGCCTGTCCCCGTCAAGCAGCGGCACCACGATCTCGCTTCTGGAGGCCGCGTCGCAGGCGATATGGCCGGGAAAGGCGTGCACGTCTGGGACCACCTGCGTGCGCCGCTCCCGTGCCGCCGCGCCGCATACCCCGCGCGTAAGCGGAATGCGCACGCACGCCGGCATGCCCTGAAACGGGCCCAGCACCAGCATGCCCTCTTTATAAAGATAGAATCCCGCCCAGTTGAGATCGGGCAGGGCCTGATAGATCAAAGCGCCCGCGTTGGCCAGGTTGGCCAGGACGTCCCGCTCGCCTTCCATCAGTGCGGCCAGCTGGCCGTGCAGGAGGCGATAACACTCCCCCTTGTCCTGTGGATATTCGATTCGGCGCCATGCCGCCATAAGCCTCGCCTCCGTGGTTTCTTTCCCGGCACAGTATATCACAAAACATCGGTTTCAGCATCCATGTTTTGGGGTAGAGTAAAGACAGCACGCGTATTCAAAGGAGGAATGACCATGGTGCTCGATCCCACCGCCCTCTTTACCTTAAGCTACGGCCTGTATGTGCTGACTGCCCGCGAGAATGGCCGCGACTGCGGCTGCATCGTTAACACCGTAACCCAGCTGACTGAAAACCCCACGCGCATCGCCGTCAGCGTCAACAAGCAGAACTATACCAACGAAGTCATCCAGCTCACGGGGCTCTTGAACGTAAGCGTTCTGACCGAGGCGGCCACGATGGATCTGTTCCGTCACTTTGGCTTCCAAAGCGGCCGCGACGTAGATAAGTTTGCTGGCCGGGCCGACCCTGTGAGTGAAAACGGCCTGCGCTATATCAATGGTCCCGCCAACGCGCTGATTTCAGGCAAGGTGGAGCAGGCCATCGACTGCGGCACCCACATGCTCTACATCGCGCTGGTCACTGAGGCCCGCAAGCTCTCCAGCGCGCCCTCCATGACCTACGCCTATTATTTCGCCAACGTCAAGCCCAAGCCCCATCCCAAACCCGCTGATCAGGCAGAAAAGCCCCGCCGCGGCTTTGTGTGCCGTATCTGCGGCTATTTCTACGAGGGCGACGAGCTGCCTCCGGATTTTATCTGTCCCCTGTGCAAACATGGCGTAGCCGATTTTGAACCTGTCGGCTTCTAATCTTCGTATCCCCCTTGCCCCGACTGGCGGCGAGGGGGCTTTGCTTTGAAAACCGACTGTACAAAAAGGAAAAAAACGAATATAATACCCCTTGTATTCCGCCGTATAGCGGCCATTTTATGTCATAATACAGGAGGCCCAGCGTGCAAGCCGCAAGCAAACCCGCGTCCCACAAACGTTCCATCAAGCCCGAGCGATTTCTGGCCTTGGGCTTTTTTCTCCTGATTGTGGTGGGCGGCCTTGTGCTCACACTGCCCGTCTCCTCGTCAGACGGCCATACTGTGGGCATCCGTCAGGCGATGTTCACCGCCACTTCCGCCGTATGTGTTACGGGCCTGTCCATCGTGGATGTGGGAGTGGAGCTTTCCTTCTTCGGGCAGGTGGTTCTGCTTGCGCTCATCCAGGTGGGTGGACTGGGCTTCATGGCCTTCGCCACGCTGATCATGGTGGTTCTGGGCCGGCGCATCTCCCTCAGGGACCGTATGATTCTGCGCGACGCCATGAACCAGGATGCCCTGAGCGGCATGGTGCGGCTGACGCTGGCGTTTTTTCTGATTGCGCTGGTAGTGGAACTGACGGGCGCCGCGCTGCTTATGGTCCGTCTCATCCCGCTCTACGGTCCTGCGTGCGGCGTGTGGCAGAGCCTGTTCACATCGGTCAGCGCGTTTTGCAACGCGGGCTTTGACCTCTTCGGCGGATATAGAAGCCTTACGCATCTTAAGGGAGAGCCTGTGATTCTCCTGACGCTGACAGCACTCATTATGTTGGGTGGTCTGGGTTTTCCGGTCATTCTGGAATGCCTTCATGCGCACTTTCGCTGGCGCAAGCTCCCCCTGCACGCCAAACTGGTGCTGGCTGTGACCGCTGGGCTGATCGTCTTTGGCATGGTGTCTATTCTGGCCCTGGAGTGGGACAATCCCCGCACGCTGGGTAATGGACTCACGGTGTGGCAGAAGCTCTACAACAGCCTTTTCCAGTCCGTTACCTTCCGCACGGCAGGCTTTGCCTCGCTGGATCAGGCGTCCCTGACCGATTCCAGTAAGTTGATCGGTTCAGTGCTGATGTTTGTGGGTGCCTCCTCCGCCTCCACGGGTGGCGGCGTAAAAACCACCACAGCCGCTTTGCTGGCGCTGGTGGTCATGCAGGTAGTGCGCGGGCATGAACGCATTACGATATTCAAACGTGAAATCTCCGCCGATACGGCGCGGCGGGCTGTAACCATCGTGCTAATTGCGTTTGCAGCCATTCTCGTCGCCACTTGCATTATCAGCGTGGTAGAGCGCGGCAGGGGCCATGACTTTCTGGACCTCCTGTTTGAAACCACCTCAGCTTTTAGTACTACAGGCCTGTCCAGCGTAAATACCACCACGCTCACTCCCGCCTCGCAATGGCTGCTGATGCCGCTGATGTATTTCGGCCGCGTGGGTCCTCTCACGTTGGCCTATGCGCTGGCCAACCGTCTGGAAAGCCGTCGTGCCAACCGCGTGCATTATCCCGAAGAAAAGATTATGATCGGGTAAAGGGAAAGGATGGATACCCTATGAAAAGCAAACAATTTCTGGTTTTGGGTCTGGGCCGCTTCGGCGCCAGCCTGGCCAAGACACTGTGCGACCTGGGTCAGGAGGTGCTGGCCGTAGACGCCGACGAGGAACTTGTCAACGACATCGCCCCGCACGTGACGCAGGCCATGCAGCTGGATGCCACGGATGAAACGCTGCTGGCCACACTTGGCGTGAAAAACTTTGACGCGGCCATCGTCAGCATCGGTCAGAACATGCGCGACAGCATTCTGGTGTGCGTGCTGCTCAAGGAGTTGGGTGTGCCCTACCTGGTGGCCAAGGCCAATGACGACCTGCATGCCAAGGTGCTGCGCAAAATCGGTGCGGACCGGGTCATCTTTCCCGAGCGGGACATGGGCGCCCGGTTGGCGCGTTCCATCATTACGCCCAACGTGCTGGAACTGATGAATCTCAGTGACGACTATCAAATCATGGAAATCCGCGTACCGGACCGCTGGGTGGGCGATTCCATCATTGGCGTGAACGTGCGGCGCAAATATGGCGTAAGCATTCTGGCCATCCACCGTGCGGAGCGCTTTCTGGTGGCTCCCGCGCCCGACATGCACTTTGTGGCCGGGGACACGCTTCTGGTGATGGGCAAGCATGAAGACATCGAGCGTCTGGATGCATAAGCCCGTCCCACCCGGCATAGAGCTTATCATGCCACGTTTTTTCAAGAAGGGAGCGCCAAACCATGAAACCCACGCAGCCTGGTTATTTTGACCGTGAGGAATGCCGTCCCTTCTATCATCAGGGCGGCGACAACGGTATTTTGCTCGTGCACGGCTTCACGGGCAGCGCGGCGCACATGCGCAGACTTGCGGACGGGCTGGCCCAGCGCGGCCGTACCGTGCGCACCATCAATCTGCCCGGTCATGCCGAAACCGAGGAGGCTATGGCCCGCGCAGACTGGCAGAGCTGGCTGCAGGCTGTCAAGCAGGCATGCCTGGACATGATGGGGAATTTGCGCGTATTCACCGTATGCGGCCTTTCGATGGGCGGCGTGCTGGCGCTGCTGGCGGCCGAGCAAATGAAGGTAGACGGTTGCGTGCCCATTTCCGCGCCCATGGGGGTAAAAAACCGCTTTCTGCATCTGGCCGGACCTGCCTCGCTGTTCATAAAGCGCATCTCCTGGGGTGATCCTGGCAATCGTGCCAGTCTGGTGGACCCGGCCTATGATTTCGGCTACACGGGCTTTCCCACGGCCAAGGGCGCAGACCTCAATCATCTGATCCGCCTGGCCCGGCAAAACCTGTTCAACATCACCTGCCCCATTCTGTGCGTGCAGAGTGACGCGGACGAAACCATCTGGGCCGGTAGCGCCGACTGTATTCTGGACGGCGTAGGCAGCGAGGTCCGGCAAAAGCTGTGGCTAAACGGTATGCCACATGTCTGCACCCTTTCCAAAGAGCTGCCCGCCATCGTGGATGCGGTGGACGCTTTCATGGACCGGGTCGAGCAGGAAAAGGATGGATAAAGCACTTTGTTTCGCGTCACATCCCGATATACAGCCGCATATGCTGAACCGAACATGGGCGTTCCCTCCCCAAGCGGAGGAACGCCCTTTGGTTTGAAGGGGGAGTACGGCATGTGCGCAATCGCGGGCGTGATCGACTGGAACGCGGGCGGGGGTCCCGCGCCGGAAATCTGTGAACAAATGCTCCAAACCATGCGGCAGCGGGGGCCGGACCAGACCGGAAGCTACCGGGACAACGAGGCGCTGCTTCTGAGCGCGCGCCTGTGCGTGACCGCCCCGGACAGCGGATGCCAACCCATGGAGGCGCGGCGAGGGGGCGAGCACTTCGTACTGGTATGCGACGGCGAAATCTACAACGCTGACGAAGTGCGGGCAGAGCTGACCGGACTGGGTCTTGCTCCGCGCACCCGGTCAGACGCGGAGGTGCTTTTAAACGCCTATCTGGCCTGGGGAGAGGGCTGCCTTGACAAGCTCAACGGTGTCTTTGCCTTTGCTATTTGGCAGGAGCGGGCCAGGCGGCTGTTTCTGGCGCGTGACCGCATGGGTGCAAGGCCCCTGTTCTACGCTGTGCGGGGCAAAAAGCTGCTGTTTGCCTCAGAGTTAAAAACCCTGCTGGCTCATCCGGCGGTAGAACCGGTCGTGGGACCCGAAGGCGTGGCTGAAATCATGCTTCTGGGGCCAGGACGCACGCCCGGCTGCGGCGTATTTCGCGGCGTTGAAGAACTTCAACCCGCACACTGCGCCCTGTGCGGCCAGGGCGGCCTGCGCTCCCGGCGTTACTGGAGCCTTTCGGACGGCGCGCATAACGACACATTTGATCAGACGGTGGAAAAGGTACGCTGGCTGGTACTGGACGCTATCGAGCGCCAGCTCCCCACCGACGTACCCATGTGCGTGCTGCTGTCCGGCGGCCTGGACTCTGGCATTTTAGCGGCGGTAGCAGCGCGCCGTTGGAAAGATCTGGGCCTTGAACTGCGAACTTTTTCGGTGGACTACGAGGGTAGCGACCACTTCTTTACAGCTGGTCGCTTCGAACCGGAGAGCGACGGCCGCTATATCGGGCTGATGCGCCGTGCCCTCGGCGTTAAGCATGAAAACGTGGTGCTCAAAAGTGAGGACCTCGCCGCGGCACTGCTGGACGCGGTGCTGGCCCGCGACCTGCCCGGCATGGCGGATGTGGACGCATCGATGCTGCTGCTTTGCCGTGAGGTAGGAACGCAGGCTAAAGTAGCCCTTTCGGGCGAATGCGCGGATGAAATCTTCGGCGGCTATCCCTGGTTTCGCGATGAAGGTGTTCGGGAAAAATACGGCTTTCCCTGGGCGCAGTCCACGTCGTACCGCGCGGAGTTTCTGCGACCCGAATGGCAAAGCCTGATCGATGCTGAAGCCTATGTTGACCGCCGGTTCCGGGACACCCTCCGCCAGGCCCCGCTGCTTGCTGGCCAACCGGCTGCCGAACGCCGCATGAAGGAGATGACCTGTCTCAATGAACGCTGGTTCATGCAGACGTTGCTGGACCGTCAGGACCGTATGGGTATGCACGCCGGTGTGGAGCTCCGCGCTCCCTTCTGCGACCACCGCATCGCCGAATACCTGTATACCGTACCTTGGGAAATGAAGGAATACCACGGTCATGAAAAGGGCCTGCTGCGCCACGCCATGCGCGACCTGCTGCCCCAGAAGGTGCTCTGGCGCAAAAAAAGCCCTTATCCCAAAACGCATCATCCCGCTTATCGCGCCGCCGTCAGCCGTATGCTCCGGGACATTCTGGACGATCCGTCCTCGCCGCTATTGGGGCTTATGCAGCGCGAACCGCTGGAATTGCTTTTGCACTGCGACCGTTCCATTCCCTGGTATGGCCAGCTGATGACCACACCCCAGACCATCGCTTATATGGTACAGGTCAATATATGGATGAAAGCCTACGGAGTGCGGCTGGCGGGATAACTGCGAAGGAAAAACTCTTCTCCAACGTTTTTTCCGACAGGGTTACGCCGTTTTCCTGCCGCCCGCAAGCATTGGCACTCTGCGCACCGGATACGTACAGTCCTTGCGCTTGCTCGCTTCTGCAAATCGCTTTGCATTTCGTGCAACAGCCCATAGGGCTCACGCTCCCCCCGACTCCCCCTTCGGGGCCTCCGGCCGGGCAACGGCACAAAGGAACCTTGCTCCACAAGGCTTGCCAGTTCATCGCACATGTAGTCGGATTCGGCTTTCGCTTGGAGAGCAGCTTGAATGAAACGAGCGGCGGGCGTGGCTAGCGTCCGCCGCTGCGATTGAATTTGCGCAGCTTCTGCCTCCAGGCCTCCCGAAAGGATTTGACGGTGGCCTGTAACAGGGCCCTTCCAGCCGTCCCAGCCTTGCATCTGCCGCGTTCTGTGGTATAATAATCGTGTATGTGATTTTGCCATGACGGCTTGAGGGGGCGGCTGTGTGACTTCGACAAGTCCCAGAATGAAAAAACCGGCACGCACACTTTTGTGGGTGCTCCTTGACGTACTGCTTGTAAACGCCGCGCTGTTTCTGGCGCAGGTGGTGCGTTATTCTTCTAATATTTCCTATACTTTCTTTGAAAATTCCATCCGCCTGGCGCCTGCCATGACGGTCATTTTTCTGCTGATATTCTGCGCCTTTGGCATGTACCGCACCATGTGGCAGTATGCCTCCGCCAGCGATGTTCTGCGTATTGCCCTGGCCACGCTGGTGGCCGCGGTAGCAACCTATGTATTCTCCCTGGCGGCCAATGTCTTTGTGCGCCCGCAAAACCTGTTCCGCCTGCACAGGATGGTCTATCTGCTGTTTTGGATCATTTCCATGGCGATGGTGGGCGCCTCCCGCCTGCTGTACCGCATTGTGGTCACCCGCGAGCGCTTTACGCTGCTGCGCACGTCACGCGACGATGTACGCCGCGTGATGGTGGTGGGCGCGGGCTGGGCCGGCGCAAGCATTGTGCACGAAATGCAGCGCGGCAGCTACGGCAACCGCGCACCCGTACTGGTGGTGGATGACGACCGCATCCGCACCGGATCGGAACTCAGCGGCGTGCCCGTGGTGCGCGGATCAGGCAACATTTTGAAGCTTGCCAGCGATTACCGCGTGGATGAAATTATCATTGCCATTGCTACACCCAAGGGTGATCTTAAGCCCCTGATTGAAAAATGCCTGGCCACCGGCTGCCGTGTGCGCCGCCTCGCCCCCTTGCAGGATTTGGGCAACGAAGCTGCCGTCCCCAGCGCCCTGGTGCGCGATGTCAACATCGGCGACCTGCTGGGCCGCCCGGAGGAGCAGCTGGACATGACGCCGGTCGCCGCATTCTTCCGTGGGAAAACCGTGCTCATCACCGGCGGCGGCGGGTCCATCGGCAGCGAGCTTTGCCGCAGGCTTTTGCCGCTGGAGCCGGAACGCATCATCCTCTATGACATCAGCGAAAACTACATGTACGATCTCTTTAGCGAGCTCAAGCTTCTCTACGGCGACCCGCTCAAACAAAAGCTCATTCTCTGCGTGGGCTCCATCCGCGACGCGCAGCGCCTGGATGAGATCTTCGCCCGTTACCGGCCCGAAGTGGTGCTCCACGCCGCCGCGCACAAGCACGTGCCGCTTATGGAGGACTGTCCCGACCAGGCCGTAAAAAACAACGTATTCGGTACATGGCTCACTGCGCAGGCCGCCGTCCGGCATGGCGTAAAGCGCTTCGTGCTGATTTCCACCGACAAGGCCGTCAATCCCACCAACGTCATGGGCGCCACCAAGCGTCTGGCCGAAATGATCATCGAGGCGCTCAACGCCCAGACGGATACGGAGTTCACCGCCGTGCGATTCGGAAACGTCCTGGGATCGCATGGCAGCGTTGTGCCGCTCTTTGAGCAGCAGATCCGCGCGGGCGGGCCGGTCACGCTCACCCACCCGGACATCATCCGTTATTTCATGACCATTCCCGAAGCCGCCTGCCTTGTGCTCAAGGCTGCCAGCATCGCCAAGGGCGGGGAACTTTTCGTGCTGGATATGGGCCGTCCCGTCAAGATTCGCGAGCTGGCCGAGCGGATGATCCAGCTCTATGCCCCGCGCGACGGCCGCAAAGTGGAAATTGTCTACATGGGTCTGCGCCCCGGCGAAAAGCTCTACGAGGAACTTTTGCTTGCGGGCGAGGGCATCGCCAAAACGGAGAGCGAAAAGATCTTCGTGGCCAAGCCCGAACTGGTGGACAAGTCCACGCTGGACGCCATGCTGGACCGGCTGCGCCGCTGCCTGGACGAGGGCGGCGATATGCTGGCTTGCCTGCATGAGCTGGTACCTACCTTCAAGGAGGCCGATCAGGTCAACGGTGCCTGCACGCTGTCCGACGGCCAGGCCGCTGCTGTATGACCCCGCACGAATCCCTGATGCACCTGGCCCTTGAGGAGGCCAGGGCTGCCTTTGAAGAAGGCGAGGTGCCTGTTGGCGCTGTGATAGCGCAAAACGGTCACTTCATCGCTCGTGCGCACAACCTGCGCGAACAAACCGGTGATCCCACCGCACATGCCGAGCTGTTGGCCATTCGCGAAGCGGCGCACACGCTGGGTGCAAGGCGGCTGACCGGCTGTACCTTGTACGTAACGTTGGAACCCTGCCCCATGTGCGCCGGGGCCATGGTGATGGCCTGCCTGGACCGTTGTTACTTTGCCGCCCGCGACCCTCGCCAGGGCTGCTGTGAAAGCGTATATGCCCTGCCAAGCGATCCCGCCTTCTATCACCGGCTCTCCTGCGTGGGCGGGCTTCTGGAGGCGGAAGCCGCCGCCCTTCTGCGGCGCTTTTTTGAAGCCCGACGCCCTACCGAAGAAGGAGGAGTCTCATGACCATCGACACCATTGTGACCGACCTGGACGATACTCTGCTGGATGGCCGCGGCCAGTTGAGCGATTATACCCTTGAGGTGATGGCCAAGGTGAAACGCCGCGGTATCCGCCTGATTCCCTGCAGCGGCCGCACGCATGCCAGCATGTATCCTTTTATGGCAAAGCTGGACACGGGTCTTCCTTACATCGGAGGCAACGGGTCGGAAATCGTGGGAGCAGATCACCAGCTGCTGGAGCAGCTGACGCTGGATGTGGATCTGGCGCGCGAAATCTGCGCCTTCCTTACGGAAAACGGGCTGTATGTGCAGGTCTACACCGACGAGGCCTTCTACTATTCCGCCGAGTGCGATATCGCCCGCCGCTACAAGCAGTCCTCCGGTATGAAGGGCGTGGCCGTGGGCGATCTGTGCGCGTTTCTTGATTTCACCACGCCCAAGGTGCTCAGCGTGGGCGAGCCGGAGGACGTGCTGCGCTTAATGCCCGTTGCCAACGAGCGCTTCCTGGGCCGGGCTACCTTTACCATGAGCAAGCCCTATTTTCTGGAGGCAGAGCCTCCGGGAGCCACCAAGGGTGAGGCGCTTGCCCGTCTGGCTGCGCGTATTGGCATCGTACCGGAGCACACCGTCGCTTTTGGCGACAGCCTGAATGATATGAGCCTCTTGGCCTTCACCCCCAACAGCGTGGCCATGGCCAATGCCATCCCTGAACTGCGCGCGGCGGCATCCCATGTCTGCCATCCCAACACAGAGGACGGCGTGGCCCGCTTCGTGGCAGAGCACATCCTGTAAGGAGGCGCCGGAATGATCGACCTGGAAGACTTTCGTACCAAACTGAACCTGGAACTTCTCAGCGCCACCACCAAAACGCAGCTGGACATCAACGTGACCGATATCAACCGGCCCGGCATGCAGTTCTGCGGTTTTTATGAATACTTTGCCCATGAGCGCCCACAGGTGATCGGCAAGGTGGAAATGACCTATCTGGAATCGCTGGATGTGCGCACACGCCGTCCCGTTCTGGAAAAGTACATGAGCTATCCCATCCCCTGCATCATCAGCTGCTGGGGCATGACACCCCCGCGGGACCTTTTGGAAATCGCCCGTGCGCATGACATTCCGGTGTTCCAAAGCAAGCTCAAGACCACCAAGTTTACCTTACAGGCCATCATGTACCTAAACCGCGTGCTGGCCCCCCACATCACGCGCCATGGCGTGCTGGTGGACGTCTACGGCGTGGGCATTCTGCTCACGGGCGAAAGCGGCGTAGGCAAGAGCGAGGCCGCGCTGGAGCTGGTCAAGCGCGGACACCAGCTGGCGGCAGACGACGTGGTGGACATCTGCCGCGTGGCTGACGACCGCCTGGTCGGCGAATCGCCGGAGATGGTACGCCACTTCATGGAAATTCGAGGTATCGGCATCATCGATATCCGCGCCATGTACGGCGTGGGCTCGGTCATCGTCAGCAAGTCCATCGACATGGTCATCCACATGGAGAAATGGGATTCCTCCAAGGAATACGACCGCCTTGGCCTCACGGAGGAAACCGTGACCATTCTGGGCGTGAAGGTGCCCTACCAGACCATGCCCGTCCGGCCGGGGCGCAACCTGGCCATCATCATCGAGGTGGCTGCGCGCAACCTCAGTCTCAAGCGCATGGGCTACAGTGCCGCGCATGAGCTGGACCGCCGCCTCAACGAGCTGATCGCACAGAACTCCGCAAATCATACCTGATACAACAGGGAGGATTGTCTATGGTATATATCGGCATCGACCTCGGCGGTACCGGCATTAAAATTGGCGTGGTGGACGAAAGCGGCACCATCCTCTCCCAGGGCGAAACCCCTACGCTGGTGGGCCGCCCCTATGAGGACATCATCCGCGACATGGGCCGCTGCATGCTGGACGTAATGGCGCGCGGCGGCTTTGAGGAAAAGGACGTAGCCTCCATCGGCGTGGGCATCCCCGGTGTGGCTGATGAAAAGACGGGTAACGTGATTTTCTGCACCAACCTGGGCTGGAGCGACGTGCCGCTGCGCACCGAGCTGCAAAAATATCTGAACAAGCCCGTCTACATCGATAACGACGCCACCGTGGCCGGCTTTGCCGAGAGCATCTGCGGCGTGAGCGCAGGGTGCCATTCCAGCGTGTTCATGACGCTGGGCACAGGCGTAGGCGGCGGCATCGTGATCGGCGGCCGCCCGTGGAGCGGCTTTCACGGCGTGGGCAGCGAGATCGGCCACATCCCCATGGACATTGGCGGCGAGCCCTGCTCCTGCGGCAACTACGGTTGTCTGGAGCGCTACTGCAGCGCCACGGCCGTCATCCGCATGGGCAAGCAGATGGTGCTGCAGCACCCCGACAGTCTTATGTACGATCTGTGCGGCGGCGATGTGAGCAAGCTGACGGCCAAGATGGTCTTTGACGCGGCCAAGGAGCTGGACGACGTGGCCATGAAGGTCTTTAACCACTATGTGGACTACCTGTGCAAGGCCATCTACACCATCATCGCCTTCCTGGACCCGGAGATGATCGTGCTGGGCGGTGGCATCAGCAAATCGGGCGATTTCCTGCTCAAGGCCGTGCGCGAACGCATCCCCCGCTACCTGCTGTTCAAGACGCTCCCCTACTCGCGTGTAGAAATCGCGCGTCTGGGCGCGGACGCGGGCATGATCGGCGCAGCGATGCTGGGCCGCCACGCCTGAGGGTATTCAGGACAAAGCGCAGACGCAACCCATTTGGGAGGTTTGGAGGGGCCGCGGGCCCTCCAAAGTGAATTCGTATCGCCCGGCTTTGCCGGGCGGGCGGGGAGTTTGCGCCTCCGGCGCAAACATTTCTTAAGCATCTGGCGGAAAAGGCCGGCGCAGCCGGACTTTTTCGACACGCTGATAGAGGAGGCTTCCTTTCCATGGCGGATTTGAACATTCGGGATCTGTATCTTACGCCCCCCGAGGCGGGCATCAAGGAATGTACCGTGTCCGGCTGGGTGCGCACCGTGCGCGACAGCAAAGCGTTCGGCTTCATCGAACTCAACGACGGCACCTGCTTCAAAAATCTCCAGATCGTGCTGGAGGACGGTCACACCCGCGATTTTGCCAGTGCGGTCAAGATCACGCTGGGCAGCGCCATCCGCGTGACCGGCGAGCTCGTTCTCACCCTCGGAATGAAGCAGCCCTTCGAGGTCAAGGCCTCTCAGGTGGAGGTACTGGGCATGTGCGCTCCGGACTTCCCCCTGCAAAAGAAGCGCCATTCCTTTGAATTCCTGCGCACCATCGCACACCTTCGTCCCCGCACCAACACGTTTTACGCGGTGTTCCGCATCCGCTCACTGGCGGCGCAGCTGCTGCACGCCTTCTTCGCCGAGCGCGGCTTTGTGTATGTGCACACCCCCATCATCACCACAAGCGACTGCGAAGGCGCGGGCGAGATGTTCCAGGTGACCACGCTCCCGCTGGACAAGCTGCCCCTGACTCCGGATGGCCAGCCTGACTACGGCGAGGACTTCTTCGGCAAGCAGGCCAGCCTGACCGTGAGCGGCCAGCTCAATGTGGAAACGTTCTGCATGGCGTTCCGCGACGTGTACACCTTTGGCCCGACCTTCCGCGCTGAAAAGAGTTACACCCCGCGCCACGCGGCGGAATTCTGGATGGTGGAACCGGAAATCGCCTTCGCGGACCTCTTTGACGACATGGCGCTGGCCGAGGACATGCTCAAGTACGTCATCTCCGGTGTGCTTGCCAAGGCCCCGCAGGAGATGGCCTTCCTCAACAGCTTCGTGGAAAAGGGCCTCATCGACCGGCTAAGCGCCATTGTAAACAGCGAGTTTGCCCGCTGCACCTACACCGACGCTATCGACATCCTCCAAAAGAGCGGCCAGTCCTTCGAATATCCTGTCTCCTGGGGCATGGATCTTCAGACCGAGCACGAGCGCTACCTAAGCGAAAAGCACTTCGGCCGTCCGGTATTCGTCTATAACTATCCCAAGGAGATCAAGGCCTTCTACATGCGCATGAACGATGACCAGAAAACCGTCGCCGCCGTGGACCTGCTGGTGCCCGGCGTGGGCGAGCTCATCGGTGGCAGCCAGCGCGAGGAGCGCCTGGACGTGCTCAAGGGCCGCATTGAGGAGCTGGGCATGCGCGAGGAGGACTATTCCTTCTACCTCGACACCCGCCGCTACGGCACCACCCCGCACGCGGGCTTCGGCCTGGGCTTCGAGCGGCTGGTGATGTATCTCACCGGCATGCAGAACATCCGCGATGTGCTTCCCTTCCCCCGCACCACGGGCAGTGCAGAGTACTAAGTGAAAAAAGCAAGCGGCGGCGGACCGAACATGGTTCGCCGCCCAATTCTAGGGCAACACCGCATAAATGGCAGGATTCACATAGGCGGACATGCATTTTGTGAAAATCAACAGGATGCCCCATACTTATGCTCGCAGGGGCGCACTGATTCAAGCTGCCAGGCAGGGCCTGT
>JAEYCB010000046.1 GCA_023404345.1 Bacillota bacterium | reverse complement strand
GCGCCTCGCATGCTGCGAGGCGCTTTTCTGGTACACCATCAGGGGCTCGAACCCTGGACACCCTGATTAAGAGTCAGGTGCTCTACCAACTGAGCTAATGGTGCATATCCGCCAGCCGGTCCGCTTTCGTGAAGCGGTATCACAACCAGCGAAAATTATTATACTCCATCAATCGAGAATGTCAACCCCCAAAATGCGAAAAAATTCATTTTTTTTGTTTTTCACATTTCCGCAGGAAACAACCGCGTGCTTTCCTCGTCCATAAAGGCAGGCGTAAAGGCGCTGTCGGCGGACTTGGGGCTTTGCAGATATCCCTCCAGCCCGAGCGCCAGCATGTAATCGCGCACGCGCGCATATTCCCTGGCCGTCAGATGCCGGTCCAGGCCGGGCAGAGTCACCCCGTTCATGGGCGTATACTGCCGCATCAGGCTCACAGGCGTGCCGGGAGGCAGTTCATTTGCAATCGCATCCAGAATGCGCATGCTTTCAGAGATGCGCAGGGGAAGAATCAGGTGCCGAACCAGCGTGCCGCTTTGCATCAGCCCGTCCGCGTCATATACGGGCGCGCCCTTGGCCTGGCACATGGCGCGGATGGCAGCCAGCGCCACGGGAAAATAGTCCGGCGCGCCGGCCAGCTGCTGCGCAGTTTCCGCGCTGTAATACTTGAGATCCGGCAGAAACACGTCCACGAACCGGGCCGCGGCCTTCACCAGTTCCACCGTTTCATAGCCGCTGCTGTTCCACACCACGGGGATGCCCGGCCTGCGCAGGTCAAGGGCCTCAAAGATGACCGGAGCAAAATGCGAGGGAGTGACCAGGTTCAGGTTGTGCACGCCCAGATCCTCCACCCGCGCAAACAGCTCGCTCAGCTCCCGGGCGTTCATGGACCGGCCCAGGCTGTGGTGGCTGATGCATTCATTCTGGCAAAACACGCAGCCCAGCGCACAGCCGCTGAAAAACACCGTGCCGCTGCCCCGTGTGCCGCTGATGCAGGGCTCCTCCCACAGATGCGCCGCCGCGCGGGACACCACCGGCAGGGTGCCCATGCGGCAATAGCCGTCGCCGCGGTCGGGACCACGCATGGCGTTGCACCGCCGGGGGCACAGGTTGCATAGAGTCATCCGGCATTCTCCTTTCGCGCCTGAAACTGCGAAAAGTGTAGCACAGCGCCGTCTGACTGTAAAGCGAAACCGTGGCGCCTGTCGGCAAGCATACAAGTTTTTCACCACATCCGGCAAAATGCTTGTATTTCCAAAAACGTTGTGGTATACTGCTTACTGCCTGTTGTTGCAGGCTGTTTCTGGCAACGTTTCGACCCAGAGGAAAGAAGGGTTTTTCGTAAAAGAGTGGGTATCGCTTTCCTTTTCTTTCGTGCGGCGCCTCTACGGGGGGCGCGGCGGCGCCGGAGGGCGTATTCCTTCGGGCCGCGCTTTGCGGTTGACAAAGCGGCATGAAGGAAGAGCATGGGCGATAGCATACCGCTCTTTTTGATTGCTTTTTTGCAACGGACATTTTCAGCAGGAAACGGATGGGGTAAGAAGGTATGGCAAAGAGCAAGGGCGCGCACGGCGCGGGCCAGTCTGTCGTGAGCGAAGTGGAGCGGCGCGCGCGTGCCGTGGCGGAAGAAATGAGCCTGGAGCTGGTGGAGGTCACCCTGCAAAAGGAAAGCCGCGGCAAATGCCTGTGCGTGTACGTGGACAAGGAAGGCGGCCTGTCGCTGGATGACTGCGAACACTATCACAAGCGCCTTCAGCCCATGCTGGAAGATGTGGATTACGACATCATGGAGGTATCCAGCCCCGGCGCGGACCGTCCCATAAAAACCCGGCGCGATTTTGAGAAGCACAGGGACGAAGTGGTGGAGGTCAGGCTCTTTGCCGCGCGTGACGGCGCAAAGGCGTTTCGCGGGCTGCTGACCGACATGGACGATGCCACCGTAACCATCACCGACGCCCTTGGCCAGCCGCTGGTGTTCCAGCGTCGGGAGGTGGCAGTGGTCAAGCCCGTGATCGAGCTGGATGAGGACGACTTTGCCGACGTCGAATGTGACGCCTTGGATGACGAAGAATAGAGAAAGCAGGGAAACACCATGAGATCGACCAGAAAGAACCAGCAAAGCGGCGTTCAGGCGGAAATCATCGCGGCGGTCAAGGCACTGGCCAGCGAAAAGGATATCAGCGAGGAGATGCTCTACAACGCCATTGAGGAAGCCCTCAAGGCTGCATACAAGAAAAACGTCTCCCGCGAGGAAAACGCGCCCACCAACCTGAGCGTCACCCTGGACCGTACCACCGGCGTGGCCCAGGTGTTTGCCCGCAAAACCATCACCGATGAGGTGGAGGACCCTGCCAACCAGATCACCCTGGAGGACGCGCTCAAGATCCGTGCCGATTACCGCATGGGCGACATTGCCGAAATCGACGTGACCCCCACGGGATTTCTGCGCACTGCGGCGCAGACGGCCAAGCAGGTCATCATGCAGCGCATCCGCGAGGCGGAGCAGGGCAAGATCTACGATGAATACTCCGAAAAGGAAAACGAGATCCTCACCGCTATCGTCCAGCGCGTGGAGCCCAAGGGCGTATACGTGGAGCTGGGACGCACCGAAGGCATTCTGCCCGACAGCGAATGGATGCCCGGCGAGGAATACCACATCGACGACCATATCAAGGTTTACGTGCTGGAGGTAAACCGCACCGGGCGCGAAATGCTTCGCGGCCCGCAGGTGCGCGTAAGCCGCATCCATCCCGGACTGGTCAAGCGCCTCTTTGAGATGGAGGTGCCCGAGATCGCCGCGGGCGTGGTGCAGGTCAAGTCCATCGCTCGCGAGGCAGGCAGCCGCACCAAGATGGCTGTGCACTCCACCGAGGTCACCATCGACCCCGTGGGCGCGTGCGTGGGTCCGCGCGGCAACCGCGTGGAAAAGGTGGTTGCCGAGCTCAAAAACGAGAAAATCGACATCATCAAGTGGTCGCCCGACCCGGCGGAATTCATCGCCAACGCGCTCAATCCCGCGCATGTGCTGAGCGTATTTGTGGCGGAGAACGAAAAGGCCTGCCGCGTGGTCGTGCCTGACAACCAGCTCAGCCTGGCCATCGGCAAAGAGGGTCAGAACGCCCGCCTGGCCGCCAAGCTCACCGGCTGGCGCATCGACATTAAGAGCCAGAGCCAGGCCGCCCAGATGTTCGACATGGCCATGGACGAACCCGTGCCCGAGGAGCCCCTGGGCTTCCAGGCCTACTACGACGAGCCCGCGCCGCTGGAGGAGCTGCGCCAGTCCGGGTTGCCCGAGCTGCGCGACATTCCCCTCGAAACGGACCCCGACGAGGACGACACCCTCTGATTCCCGGCGTGTGCCATACAGAAGGAGTTGTGAAACGTGCCGCCAAAGCCGCGTAAGATTCCCATGCGCATGTGCGTAGGCTGCCGCGAAATGAAGCCCAAAAAGGAGCTTCTGCGCGTGGTACGGTCACCCGAGGGGCTGGTGAGCCTGGATGCCACAGGCAAAAAGCCCGGCCGCGGCGCATATTGTTGCTATAACGCGGAATGCCTAAGACGCGCGCTCAAGCAGGGCCAGCTGGACCGCCAGCTGGAGGTGAAGCTGAGCGACGAGGTGAACGCACAGCTGACCCAAACCATGCAACAGCTGCTGACAAGCCGGGAGGCGCAGCCATGAACCATGAGGTGGAAAGCCGCGTAACTTCCTTTCTGGGCCTGTGCCTGCGCGCCGGGCGCCTTACCACCGGGCAGGAAGCCTGCGTGGATCTGATTCGCAGCGGCTGTGCGGCATTGGCGCTGGTGGATGCGGGAGCGTCCGCCAACACACTCAAGCGCCTGTCTGACGCATGCCGCAGCCATGATACGCCTCTTTACGCGCTGTCTCCCGGCGCGCTGGGGCACAGCATTGGAAAGCCTTCCCGCATGACCGTGGCGGTTGCCCCGGACGGCATGGCGGACAGGCTGCTGGAAATGCTCAGGGACCAACCCCGCCTGTGAGGCGGAAACGATCGCGCGGCAATCCCTTTGGCCGCCGGTCCAATACATTGCAAGATTATGCGGGGGTGCAAGCGGTACAATGACCAAAGTGAAACTCAAGGATGCCACCAAGGAGCTGCTCAAGGGCGCGGAGGATATGCTGGGCAGCGTGTCCACCATGCGCAAAAGCGCGGATAATCTGGCTCAGGCCGCCCGGAAGCTGGAAAACCAGTTTCTTCGTGAGGAGGAGCAGCGCCGCGCAGAGGAGAAGCAGGCCGAGCAGCAGCGCCTGTTGAGCCAGCATACCAAGGCATATACCATGCCCGATATGGACGAGGCCGAGGAGGCGCCCAAGGTGGAAGCAAAAGCGGAAGTCAAGCCCGTCGCACCCAAGGAAGAAGCCAAACCCGCACCGGTGGAGGAGAAAAAGCCGGCGCCCGTCAAGCCGGCGCAGGCGCCTGCGGCAGCAAAACCTGCGCCTCAGGCGGCACCCGCGCCCCAGCCTGCGCCTGCGCCCAAGTCGGCACCCACGCCTGTTGCGGCCACCCCGGCTGCACAACCCGCACCCAAGGCGGCTCCTGCGCCCGCTGCGGCAGCCCGTCCGGCTGCTCAGCCTGCGCCCCAGCCCGCTCCGGCCCCCGCCGCGGCCCGTCCGGCCCCGCAGGCCGGCGCACCTGCGTCTCAGCCCGTGCCCGCGCCTCAGGTTGCACCCGCAGCCCAGGCCGCGCCTGCCGCCGCAGCCCGGCCTGCCGCACAGCCGCCGCGTCCCGCACAGGCCGGTCAGCCGGCACGCCCGGTACAGCAGCCCGCCCGTCCCGTACAGGGAGGACAGCCTGCCCGTCCGGCGCAGCCTGCGCGTCCCGTGCAGGGGGGGCAGCCCGGTCCCCGTCCGGCAGCGAACCCGCAGGGCCCGTATGGCCGTCCCGCGAATCCGCAGGGCCCGTATGGCCGCCCCGCGAATCCGCAGGGTCCGTATGGCCGTCCGGCGAATCCGCAGGGTCCGTATGGCCGCCCCGCGAACCCGCAGGGTCCGTATGGCCGTCCGGCGAACCCGCAGGGTCCGTATGGCCGTCCGGCGAACCCGCAGGGCCCGTATGGCCGTCCCGCGAATCCGCAGGGCTCGTATGGCCGTCCCGCAGGCGGTCAGGGTCAGGGCGGTCCCCGTCCTATGGGCGGCGGTTTTGGCGGTCGCTCCGGCGGTCCCCGTCCTGCGATGGGCGGCCGCAAGCCCACCGTGGAAATGACGCCCTCCATGGAGAAGGAGCGCGTCAGCAATTACGATCCGAACAAGAAGAATTACGTGCGCCAGCACGATCCCGAACGCGTGGCCCGCAACCGCAAGCAGCTTGCGCGCGAGAATTTCAACGGCTTTGACGACGATGTGGTGCGCGGCGGCCGCCGTGCGCGCGTCAAGAAGCCCAGTGCGCAGCAGCTGATGGCCCCCATCAAGATTGAAAAGGCGTACATGACTGCCGAAACCATCACCGTCAAGGACCTGACCGAGCGCATCGGCAAGCCGGCGGGCGAGATTCTCAAAAAGCTCCTGCTGCTGGGCGTGATGGCCAACATCAACAGCGAACTGGACTTTGACACCGCAAGCCTGGTGTGCAGCGACTTCGGCGTAACGCTGGAGATGAACCTGGCCAAGACCGCCGAGGACGACCTGGCCGAGACCGATTTTGAGGACGCGGAGGAGGACCTCCAGCCCCGTCCCCCGGTCGTTACCATCATGGGCCACGTCGACCACGGCAAGACTTCGCTGCTGGACTACATCCGCCATTCGCACGTCACATCGGGCGAGGCGGGCGGCATTACCCAGCACATCGGTGCCTACACCGTCACGGTGGACGGCCGCATCATCACCTTCCTGGATACGCCGGGTCACGAGGCATTCACTGCTATGCGTGCCCGCGGCGCGCAGGCCACGGATATCGCCATCCTCGTGGTGGCGGCGGATGACGGCGTGATGCCGCAGACCGTGGAGGCCATCAACCATGCCAAGGCTGCGGAAGTGCCCATCATCGTGGCCATCAACAAGATGGATAAGCCCACCGCCAACCCCGAACGCGTCAAGCAGGACCTGACCGCCTACGAGCTGGTGCCCGAGGAATGGGGCGGCGACACCATCATGGTGCCGGTGAGCGCCCACACGGGTGAGGGCGTCGAATCGCTGCTGGAAATGGTTCTGCTTCAGGCCGACATGCAGCAGCTTCGCGCCAATCCCAACCGCATGGCCAAGGGTGTGATCATCGAGGCCAAGCTGGACAAGGCGCGCGGCCCCGTGGCCACCGTGCTTTTGCAAAACGGTACCCTGCATGTGGGCGACAACATCGTCGCCGGCATGGCCAGCGGCCGTGTGCGCGCCATGGTCAACGACCGCGGCGAGCGCGTGACCGAGGCGGGTCCCTCCATGCCTGTGGAGATCTCCGGCTTTACCGACGTGCCCAGCGCGGGCGACGATATGATGGCCGTGGCGGACGATCATCTGGGCCGCCAGGTGGTGCAGGAGCGCCGCGACAAGCTCAAGGCCGCCCGCGTGGCTGCCTCCAGCAAGGTATCGCTGGATAACCTGTTCAGCCGCATCGATCAGAGCAAGCTGACCAATCTCAACATCATCATCAAGGCCGACGTGCAGGGCAGCGTGGAGGCCGTCAAGCAGGCGCTGGAAAAACTGTCTAACGACGAAGTCAAGGTGCGCGTGCTGCACAGCGCCGTGGGCGCCATCACCAAGGACGACGTGAACCTCGCCTCCGCGTTTGACGCCATCATCATCGGCTTCAACATCCGCCCCGACGCTTCCGCCCGCGAGGCCGCCGACCGCGAGGGTGTGGACGTGCGACTCTACCGCGTGATCTATCAGGCCATCGAGGATGTGCAGAAGGCCATGAAGGGCCTGCTGGAGCCTGAGTACAAGGAAGTCATGCTCGGTCATGCCGAGGTGCGCAGCACCTTCCGCATCACTGGCGCGGGCACCGTTGCGGGCTGCTATGTCAAGGACGGCAAGCTCCAGCGCAACGCCGAGGCACGCCTCATCCGCGACAATGTGGTGGTGTTTGAGGGCAAGCTCTCCAGCCTCAAGCGCTTCAAGGACGACGCCAAGGAGGTCGCCGAGGGCTACGAGTGTGGCGTGAGTTTCGACAGCTTCAACGACATCAAGGAAGGCGACGTGATCGAGTGCTACGTCATGGAGGAGGTCGAGCGCTGAGCGCGCTCCCTCCCCGCCGGACGAGCATACGTTTTTGAAGGAAGCGATTCATTGAGCTATCAACGCATTGACCGCATTTCAGAGCAGGTCCGCCGCGAAGTGGACCGCATCATCCGCGAGCGGTTGTCCGACCCTCGCATCCACGGCACCTTCAGCGTGACGCGGGCCGAGGTGACGCGCGATCTGCGCTATGCCAAGATCTACGTGAGCATTCTGGAGGAGGCCGACCGCGCGCCCATGATGGCTGCGCTCAAAAAGGCGGCGGGTTTCGTGCGCCATGAGCTAGGCCAGAGCATGATTATCCGCTATGCGCCGGAAATCCTCTTCGAGCAGGATAACAACATCGAGTACGGCATCCATATCGCATCTGTGCTCAGGCAGGTGCGCCCGGAGGAAGAAACGAACGATGAATCAAGCAACGGTCAGGAATAACTCCGATCCGCGGCAGCAGGTGCTGTCCGCCGCTCAAGCGGCGGGCAGCGTCTTGCTGTTTTGCCATGTCTCGCCCGACGGGGACACGCTGGGCAGCGCGCTGGCACTGAAATTGCGCCTGACGGCGATGGGCAGGTCCGTGCGGCTGCTGCTGGACGGCGAAGTGCCGTCGAACCTGGCCTTTCTGCCGGGTGTGGCCGCTGTGGAGGGGCCGGATGCCCAGACCAAAGCGGCTGATCTTGCCATTGCGGTGGATGTGAGCTGTGCGGAGCGGCTGGGC
The DNA here is from genome assembly GCA_023404345.1 of Bacillota bacterium. Classification (GTDB taxonomy): domain Bacteria; phylum Bacillota; class Clostridia; order Christensenellales; family Aristaeellaceae; genus Limiplasma. Next base: position 70,554 of record JAEYCB010000046.1, on the reverse strand, counting down.
ACATGCGCGGCGGCGTTTTTTGCTGCCACCCGCACCGCCGTGGTGGACCACCACGGCTCCAACCCCGGCTTTGCGCAGATCAACTGGATCGACGGCGACGCCCCGGCGACGGCCGTGCTGGTGTACCGACTGCTGGAAGCCATGGGCGGTTCCATTACTCGCGATGAGGCCATTTGCCTGTATACCGGGCTGTCCACTGATACGGGCAATTTTATTTACGAAAGTACCAGCGCCGAGAGCTTCCGCATGATGGCCGCGCTCATGGAGGCGGGCCTGCCCCTGGCGCAGTATGCCAGGCGGCTATTCAGGGTCAAGGAGCTGCCGTTTGTGAGGCTGCTGGGCCAGGCGCTGCCCTCCCTGCACCTGACCTGTGGGGGGAAGGTGGCCGGGCTTACGCTGACCCTTGCGCAGATGCGCGAGGCGGGAGCCAGCGGGGGCCACACTGACGGGCTGGTAGATTATGCCATTGACGTGGAAGGCGTGGCGATGGCCTACTTTGCCCGCGAGACCGAGGACGGCCGGGTGAAGGTGAGCCTGCGCGCGCTGGAACCCTGGCGCGTGGACCAGGTGGCGGCGCGCTTCGGTGGGGGCGGGCACCGGCTGGCCAGCGGCCTGACCGTGGACATGCCCCTTGCGCAGGCGGCGCAGGCCGTGGAAGCCGCGCTGGCGGAGGCGTTTGGGGGCGTGGACGCATGACGCAGACAAAGCCGCTGTGCGGCTTCCTCAACGTGCTCAAGCCCCCGGGCATGTCCTCCGCGCAGGTGGTGGGCTATGTGCGCCGCCTGCTGGGCGGTGTGAAAGCGGGCCACGCGGGCACGCTGGACCCGGAGGCGGCGGGCGTGCTGCCGGTAATGGTGGGCAAGGCCGCTCGTCTGTTTGACTATTTGCAGGACAAGGAAAAGGAATATGTGGCGGAGGTTGCCTTCGGGGTTGCCACCGATACGCAGGATGCGCAGGGCGTGCCCGTTGCCTGCGCGGACTGCTGGCCGGATGAAGCCGCCATTGCTGCCATCCTGCCGCGTTTCATGGGGGAGATCATGCAGACGCCGCCCATGTACAGCGCGCTCAAGCAGGACGGGCAGAGGTTGTACGACCTGGCGCGCAGAGGGCAGGAGGCCAGCGTGCCCGCCAGGGCGGTCACGGTCTATTCGCTGAGCCTGACGGGGCTTACCCCGGATCACGGGGCGCTTTTGCGTGTGCGCTGCTCCAAGGGCTTTTATGTGCGCACGCTGTGCCACGATCTGGGCGTGGCCCTGAACTGCCCGGCTCACATGCGCTTTCTTTTGCGCACGCGCAGCGGTCCGTTCGGGTTGGAGACGGCTTTTACGCTGGAGGCGCTTGCTGAAATGGCTGAGCAGGGTACGCTGGCCGGATGCCTGCTTCCGCCCGAAACATGCCTTGGACACATGCCCATGGCGCAGGTGCCGCCGGATCTGGAAAAGGCCGTGCGAAACGGCGGCCGCGTGCCGTGGAACCGCTTTGCTGCGCAGGGCATAGACGGGCAGGTTCCCTTCGGGCTGATGCTGAGGGGCGAGATGCTGGCCGTGGCGCAGCGGCAGGGCGGCGAGGTCAAAGTGAGGACCTGGCTTGCAGAATGAACAAATGAGGGGGACAACAGATGCAGACCGTTCTGGACGGCCGCTATGCGGCCGACCGCAGCGTGGTGGTGCTGGGCATGTTTGACGGCGTGCACATCGGCCATCAGGTATTGCTTAAAAAAGGACGCGCGCTGGCCGACCGTGAGGGCGTGCCGCTGGTGGCGTGCACCTTTATGGACCATCCTCTGCGGCTGATTGCGCCGGAGAGGTGCCCGCCCATGCTGACCACCTTTGATGAGCGGGTGCGCCTGATGGAAAGCCTGGGTGTGGATGTGCTCTACGCCATGCCCTTTGACCGCGCCGTGATGGACATGCCGCCGGAGGACTATGTGGGGCATCTGGTGCGGCAGTTTCATCCGACGGATGTGGTATGCGGCTACAACCACACCTTTGGCAAAAAGGGCGGAGGGACGCCAGCGCTGCTGGCAGCGTTGGGTGGCGCGCTGGGATTTGCTGCTTCCGTGGTGCCCAAGATCACTTTCGAGGGGCAGGAAGTCAGTTCCACCGCCATTCGCGGATGGCTGCGGCAGGGCGATGCGGCCCGCGCCCGCGCGCTGCTGGGGCGGCCCTACTCGCGTCAGGCGGCGGTTGCCGCGCGGCGGGGCAGGCGCTGGGAGCTGTTTATGACCCCCAACGGCAAGCAGGACGTGCCCAGGGGGAACTATCGGGCGCTGTGCTCCGACGGGGAGCACACCTGGCCCGTGCTGCTGCGCGTGGAGCGCGAAGGCCGCGCGCTATGCAGCCTGCCCGCAGGCACGGCGCAGCATGACGAGCTGGAGATTCGCTTTCTTACATCCCTGTCGGTGGAAGCGTGACTCCGAAAGGAGAAATCTGCGTGCAAAAGAAGAAACTTTGGCAGGAAGCGCTGTACTGGATGCTGTTGGCGGCGCTGCTGACAGCAGGTGGTGTCTTGCTCTTCACTAACCTGGGCGAGACGGGCATCAGCGACTGCGACGAAGCACGCCACGGCATCAATGCCTATGAAATGATGCAGAGCGGGGACTATGTGGTCACCACGTACCGCGGCGAGCCGGACTACTGGAACCTCAAGCCGCCGCTGACGGATTACTGCATCATGCTGGGGTATAAGATTTTCGGCTACAATGCGCTGGGAATGAGGTTTTACAGCGCGCTGAGCATGATGCTGACCATGATTGTGCTGGCCCTGTGGACCCGGCGACGCTATGGCCGGGTAGCAAGCCTGCTGACGCAGCTGATGCTGCTGGGCTGCAGCTTTATTTATGGGCCGCATTTTGCCCGCTTCGGGGATGCGGATGCGCAGATGCTGCTGTTTTATGTGCTGGCGATGATCTTCATGCTGGAAAGCCACCGCAGCCCGCAGATGCTTTATGGCACGGCGGCATGTTTCGGACTGGCGTTCATGAGCAAGAGCTGGCATGCCGCGCTCATCCCGGTCACGTGTCTGGCTTACCTGCTGGTGACAGAGGAGATCCGCAGGCTCAGACCGCGGCATTATCTGGGGCTGATCTTCTTTGGGCTTTTGCCCATTGCGCCCTGGGCAATCGCGCGCTACCAGCGCGACGGAATGCTGTTTTTTGAAAAGATGCTCTCCATCGACGTGGTGAAGCGCGCAACCTCCGTCCATGAGGAGCACAGGGGCGGCGCGGGATACTACGTTTCCTACCTGCTTTCGGACCGGACCGTCATTGCGGCGGCGGCCGCTATGCTGATTGCTCTGATATGGAAGGCAGTGCGCCACGTGCGCATCACCCGGGATCAGTGGGGCATCCTGTTGTGGTTTGCCGTGCCGCTGGTGTTCTACAGCCTGTGCGTGAGCAAGCTGTACTGGTATATCTTCGTGTGTCTGCCGCCCCTGGCCGTTGGCTTTGGCATGGCCGGGAGCACCCTTCTGCGCGGCGGGTGGAAGGCGCTGCCGCGCGTGGCCTGTGTGGCAGCAGCGGCGGTGGTGATGGTTTCACTGGGCCTGAGCAATTGGCATTCCGTGAGCACCACAGGCAACGAGGACCGCTACCAGCGTCTGATCTGGGAAATGTTTGACCGCGAGCTGGACCCCGGAACGTCCATCTATGTGCAGTACGAATCCGAAAACAACTATTATGCGGTGGATTACCGCTCCTGGGTGCAGGACGACGAGCTGACAGCCATGCTCGCAGGCGATCTGGTATGCAGAAACGGCGGCATTGAGGCCTTCTTGCAGGAAGAGGAGCGGGCCTATCTGATTTGCCATGAGGTTGGCATGGACTGGGAGATCCTGGGTGATTATCCCATACTGTATCAGGATGGGCCGATCATGCTGATTGAAAATCTGATGTAACGTATGAAAAGCGAGGCGCTGCCGCTAAATACGGCAGCGCCTCGCTTTGATATGCCTTTACGGATGGTTATCGGGTGGCCGCAGGTGTGGAGGTGGGCGCAATCGAGGGCGTGGGGGTGGGCTGGAGCAGCTCGTTGAGCTGGAGCACCTGGGCCTCGCTGGCCTCTAGGGCGACGCCCAGCTCCGCTACCTTGGCCTCAAGATCGGACTTGGAGGCGGTGAGTTCTTCCACCTGCTTCTCAAGGTCCGCCTTATCGGAGGAGAGGCCCTCCACCTTTTCTGTCAGCGCGGTGCTGCTTTCCTCAAGTGCGGTATACTGCGATTGCAGGGTGTCGAGCTGGTCGGACAGGTCGGCGGCCTGCGTCTGGGCGGCGGCGAGCTGGGCCTGCGTATCTGCAAGAAGCTCCTCAGCCTCGGTGAGGGAGGCCTCCAGCGCGGTGGTGCGGTCCTTCTCCTCGGTGAGCTGGGCCTGCGTATCTGCAAGAAGCTCCTCAGCCTTGGTGAGGGAGGCCTCCAGCGCGGTGGCGCGCTCCTTCTCCTCAGTCAGCTGCGTCTGGGTATCCGTGCTCAGCGTCACGGCGGAGGACAGCTGGTTTTCCAGATCGGCGCGGACGGCCTCAGCGTTTTCCAGCAAAGTATTGAGCTTGGTGATTTCCTCGTCCTTGGCTTCCAGCGCGGCGGTCATGGCGGTGATCTGCTCTTCCAAATCGTTACCGGCAGCGGTGAGTTCCTCAAGCTGGACGGTCAGTTCGGCGTTTTGCTGGGTAGCGTTGTTCTTGCCAATAAAGCCCACAATGGCCAGTACAACGGCCACAAGCAGGGCAACACACACGATGTAGAGAGGCGTTTGGTTCTGGTTCCGGGTAGTCGTTGATTTGGTTTCAGCCATGACGGGTAACCTCCTGTTCAATTTTTTTCAGCCTTTGATTCATTATATCACAGAAAAGCGGAAAAGGAAAGCAATCCCTGCGCGCAGGCGGCTAAGGAAAAATGGAAAAAAAGGGGGATATGACAGGAGGCGCATGCCATCCGGGTCCGGGGCCGGCAGCGCCGGCGGCGCCCCGGCATGCGCAGGCTGGCCAACATGAACTACGATATCAGAAGATAGCGGAAAAATATGAGAAAATAGCAGTTGACAAGCCCCTGCAGCGCGGGTATACTTGGCCTGTTGCGCGAGCATCATCTGGAACGGGAGGGCTTTTTATGCAGCCAATGATCCTGCAATCCGACTTTGGATACGCCGACGGAGCGGTATGCGCCATGTACGGTGTGGCCGAAAACGTGTGCCCGGAGCTGCGCGTGTTTGACCTGACGCATGATATTCCCCAGTACGATATCTGGGAAGCCAGCTACCGGCTGATCCAGACGGTGAGCTACTGGCCGGCGGGCAGCGTGTTTGTGAGCGTGGTGGACCCGGGCGTCGGCTCCACAAGGCGCTCCATCGCGGTGCGCACGGCGGCGGGGCAGTACGTGATTACCCCCGACAACGGTACCCTTACGCACGTCAAGCGCATCTGCGGTATCGCGCAGGCGCGCGTGATCGACGAAACGGTGAACCGCCTGCCGGGTTCCGGCGAAAGCTATACCTTTCACGGCCGCGACATCTACGCCTACACCGGCGCGCGGCTGGCCAGCGGGGCCATCACCTTTGAAGAGGTGGGGCCGGAAGTTCCGGTGGACAGCGTGATCGAACTGCCCGTGGTGGAGGCCGCCATGGAGGGCGACTGCGTAAGCGGCACCATCGACGTGCTGGACGTGCGCTTCGGATCGCTGTGGACCAACATCCCGCGCGAGCTGTTTTTGAAGCTGGACCTCACGCACGGCAGCCGCGCCGAGGTGACCATCAGCAACGACACGCGCACGCTGTATAAAAACATTATGGTCTACGCCCGCTCCTTTGCCGACGTAAACGTGGGCGAGCCGCTCATCTATGTAAACAGCCTCGACTGCGTGGCCGTGGCCATCAACCAGGGCAGCTTTTCCAAGGCGTACAACATCGGCACCGGCATCACTTGGCGCATTTCCATGCGCAAGGCCCCGCGTATCGTATACGAATGAGCTTTCCCCGCGGGGAGGGTCCCCGCTTGCCATAAACCAAAGAGGAAGAGGAGAGGAATCATCATGAAAAACACCTCCATCAAGACCGTGGTTGCCATCGGCATCGGCGCCGCGCTGTTCTTCGTGCTGGGCCGCTTTGTGGCTATCCCCAGCGGCGTGCCCAACACCAACATCAGCCTGCAGTACGCCGTGCTGGGCCTGCTGGCCGCCATGTACGGCCCCGTGGCCGGCGGCCTGATCGGCTTCATCGGCCATACGCTGATCGACCTGAGCTGGGGCGGCAGTCCCTGGTGGAGCTGGGTCATCGCCAGCGCCTTCGTGGGCGTGGTGGTCGGCCTGTTCGCCAAGAAGATCGCCATTGAGGAAGGCACCTTCGGCAAGAAGGAAGTCATCACCTTCGCCATCGCCAACGTGGTGGCCAACGTGGTGGCCTGGCTGGGCATTGCGCCAGTGCTGGACATCCTGATCTACGCCGAGCCGGCCAACAAGGTGTTCGCGCAGGGCGCCATGGCGGCTGTGGTCAATTCCCTCACTGCGGTGATCGTGGGCGCGCTGCTGGCTGCGGCCTACGCCAAGACCATCGCCAAGAAGGGTTCGCTGGACAAGGAGTGACCCCTCTACCCCGGATGGACCGCGCCCTGCGCGCGGTCCATTTTGTGCATTCGAGGTGACGACGTTGCAGGCCCCCATCATATCGTTCAAGGATTTTTCCTTTCAGTACCGGGCGCAGAAGCAACCCACGCTGCGCCACATCAACCTGGACATCTATCCGGGCGAGCGGGTGCTTATCGCCGGGCCGTCGGGCAGCGGCAAGAGCACGCTGGGCAGCTGTCTCAATGGGCTGATTCCTGCCAGCTATCCCGGCACGGTTACGGGAAGCCTGACCGTGGACGGCGTGGACGCGCCAAAGGCGGGCGTGTTTGCGCTGTCGCGCCATGTGGGCACGGTGCTTCAGGACCCGGACGGCCAGTTCATCGGCCTGACCGTGGGCGAGGACATCGCCTTTGCGCTGGAAAATGACTGCGTGCCGCAGGGCACCATGCGCGAGGCCGTGGACCGCGTGGCCGCGCTGGTGGGCGTGGAAAACCATCTGGGCCATGCGCCGCACGAACTGAGCGGCGGGCAGAAGCAGCGCGTGAGCCTGGCGGGCGTGATGGTGGACGAGGTGAAGGTGCTGCTTTTTGACGAGCCGCTGGCGAACCTGGACCCGGCCACCGGCAAGCAGGCCATCGAGCTGATCGACGACATCCAGCACAGGACCGGCGCCACGGTGGTCATCATCGAGCACCGGCTGGAAGATGTGCTATGGCGCAGCGTGGACCGCATCGTGCTGATGAACGAAGGGGAGATTCTGGCCGACATGCGGCCGGACGAACTGCTCTCCACAAGCCTGCTGAGCGAAAACGGCATCCGTGAACCGCTGTACCTGTCGGCCCTCAGGTATGCGGGCGTGGACGTCACGCCGCACAAGCAGCCCGCCCACGTGGACAGCCTGAGGCTGGATGAGGCGGATGCAGCGAGGCTTCGCGCGTGGTTTGAGGCGCGCACGCCGGAGGCGCAGCCGCCGGAGAAGCCCGTGCTGCTGGAGGCGCGGGGGCTGGGCTTCGGGTACACCAGAGAGCGGCGCGTGCTTACGGACGTGAGCTTTACCATCCGGCGGGGGGAGATGCTGGCCATCGTAGGGCGCAACGGCGCGGGCAAGTCCACCCTGTCCAAGCTGATCTGCGGGTTTGAAACGCCGGACGAGGGCACGCTGCTGTTTGAGGGGCGCGACATCGGGGGCGACACCATCCGCGAGCGCGCCGCGCACATCGGCTACGTGATGCAAAACCCCAACCAGATGATTTCCAAAACGATGATCTATGACGAGGTGGCGCTGGGGCTGGCGGCGCTTGGGCTGAGCGAGGAGGAAACGCGCGCGCGCGTGGAGGACACGCTGCGGGTATGCGGGCTATATCCGTTCCGCAACTGGCCCATTTCGGCGCTGAGCTTCGGGCAGAAAAAGCGGGTGACCATTGCCAGTGTGCTGGCGATGGGGCCGGAGCTGATCATTCTGGACGAGCCGACCGCCGGGCAGGACTTCAAGCACTACACGGAGATCATGGAGTTTCTGCGCGGGCTGAACGCGCAGGGCGTGACCGTGGTGATGATTACCCACGATATGCACCTGATGCTGGAATACACGCCGCGTGCGCTGGTATTCAGTGAGGGGCGGCTGATTGCCGACCGTTCCGCCGCCGCCGTGCTGTGCGACCCGGAGCTGGTAGGGCGCGCGGCGCTGAAGGAAACCAGCCTGTTTACGCTGGCAGGCCGCGCGGGCATCGCGCCGCCGGAAGCCTTTGTGGAACGCTTCATCGCTTACGACAGGGAGGTGCGCAGCCATGGCCGCCACGACGGTGCTTAATTACCTGCCCCGCAAAAGCCCGGTGCATGCCCTTACGGGCGCGACGAAGCTGGCGTTTTTCCTGCTGTTCACCTTTGCCAGCATGGTCACCTACGACACGCGCGTGCTGGTGGTACTGATGGTGTTCAGCTTTGCGGCGTTTCGCCTGAGCCGCATCCGCATCCGCGAGGTGCGCTTCATGCTGGTGTTCATGCTGGTTTTCCTGCTGCTGAACAACTTTTTCATCTTCCTGTTTGATCCCGGCCAGGGCACCAAGATCTACGGCACGCGGCATGTGCTTGTGCACATCGCGGGTCGCTACGACGTGACCAGCGAGCAGCTGTTCTACATGCTCAACATTTCCCTGAAATACTTCGTGGCGCTGCCGGTGGCGATCCTCTTCATCTCCGCCACCGACCCCAGCGAGTTTGCCGCCAGCCTGAACAAAATCGGCGTGCCCTACCGCATCGGCTATGCGGTGAGCATCGCGCTGCGCTACATCCCCGACATCCAGCGCGACTACCACAACATCAGTCAGGCCCAGCAGGCCCGCGGCGTGGAACTTGGCAAAAAGGAAAAGCTGGGGAAGCGCCTGAAAAACAGCGTGAGCATCCTCCTGCCGCTGATTATGTCCAGCCTGGCGAGGGTGGACGTGATCTCCAACGCCATGGAGCTGCGCGGCTTCGGAAAGAACAAAAAGCGCACCTGGTATGTGGAGCGCCCGCTACGAAAGGGCGACTGGATTGCCCTGGGGGTAGGCGCGGCGCTGCTTGCCATGAGCCTGATTGTGACCTTCTGGGACGGGAACCGGTTTTACAATCCGTTTGTATGAAAAAGGGAATACGCGAGGGGGCGCGGGCCGAGGGGGGAGCGGGCCCCTTTTGTTTGTGCGGGAGGATTTTGCCTACCGCGGGGAAACACGCGCAAAACCCCGCATGTTTCGGCGCGGGCTGCATACATTGAAAATGAGCGAGGTGACGCCGCATGCCTATGGAAAGATGCTACCCGTCCGGGAAGAATGCGCCGCTGATGATTGTGGGGTATGCGCTGCTGGCCCTTGGAGTGGTGCTTTTGTTCCTGTGCATTCCGTGCTGGGCATGGCTGGCGCTGCTGGGGCTGGGGCTGATCGTTGCGGGTGCGCTGCTGCTAAGGCTGAGTAAGGCTTGGAGGTGAGAAAATTGTCTGTCAGGATGATCTGCGTGCGTGCGCCAAGGTTTTTGAGCGGCTTCTTTCGGCTGTTTCTGCGCAGACGCGCTTAGCAGGCGCGGCGGGCCGCTGTCGCCGGGACGCGGGCATGCGCCCTTGGAAATGACCGGCAAATTCCAGGTTTTATCAGCAAATGGCGCTCGCCCTTCCGGGCGGCCCGGAGGGGCCGGGGAAGGGCGAGCGCCGGTTTGTACCTGTCAGGGCTTGCGGGCGTCGATTGTGGTAAGCCAGAGAGTGCCGGTATCGCCGCCGGACTCCTGCCAGGCGGCGGCGATCAGCCATGCGGGGAAAAAGGTCACGCCGTCAGCGGTGTGATAGGCGGGGCGGATGTCCAGCACCACGGGCCAGTGGGCGGGCAGGGCGCGCCCACGTTCGTCCTCGCGGGGCGCGGGCCGGGTGCAGTCAAAGTGACGGGCCAGCTCCTCAAGCGCCTCCAGAGGCTTTTTCACTCCTCCGGTGCAGGGTGAGGCGCTCACCTCGCGTGGGGTGTAGGATAAAGTGAAGTCGCGCATTTCCCCTGCGTCGCCCACATAGAGGTTGGCCACGCAGGTCTGGCCGATCCCGTCCGCATCCGGCCAGGTGCAGGGCGATACGGGCAGGCCGCGCAGGGTGAAGGCAAGCTGCACCCAGGTATAGTCCAGCCGCGGGGTAAACCATTCGTCCAGCGTGCGCGCAATGAAGGCCTCCCGCACCTGGGGAGATTCGCTGAGCGCGGATTGCCGCGCCTCATCCTCCGGACGCAGGGCGCTTAGAACCTGTCCTTCCCCAAGCCCGCAGGCCGCCACAAAGGCAAGCGCGGTGGCGCTGGCCTGCATGCGTGCGGCGCCGGCGTTCTCCCCGCTGCCTGCGGCGGGGGAGAGGGGAGAGGCGCTTCCCGATACAAAGGCGGGGCTGAAGCGCTTGAGATCCGCGTCGCGCCAGTGCGCGCCGGTTTCGCGCATGGCATTGCCCACGGCGGAAGCGTCCGGCGCGATCCATTCGGTGGTTATCACGGCCAACTGCTCCGGCAAAAAATCCGGCGGCAGAGGACAATCCACGCGCAGGGCCAGCGCCGTTTCGCCGCTTTCTGCGCTCACGCCAACGATGTCTCCCCGAAGCCATCCGTCACTTTCGATTACGCCCGATGCGTCGCGCACTTCCACGCCCCGCGCCGCGCAGGGCAGAAGCAGGCATGCCGCCAGAAGAACCGTCCAGATGCGTTTCATGGGTCCATCTCCTCCTTTTCGGCCTGAGTGGGAGCGGGCGCGGCGAGCAGCGCGCTTTCAATGGTTGTGCATGCCCGGGAGGAATCGTAGACGGTCCATTCCAGGCGGAGGGGAATTACGTCCCCGTCCGTGAGAGCGGGCAGGTCGGATGCGGTGATAAAGTCCGGGGGAAGCTGCAGGGCCAGCAGCACGCCGTCCCCGTCCGGGCGGCAGGTGACGGACATGCCGTCATCCGGCCATCCATCCGCCCCATCGGGCCGGGTATAGCAGGCGAAGCCGTCCTGCAGAAGCACCGTGGCGGATGGGGGCGCCGCCTCCTGCACGTCCTGTGCACCGGAGAGGCACACGCCGTCCTCCTCAGGAAGCCCGACGGCCAGTGGCTGTCCGTCCCGTGCCGCGATGCGAAGCGACAGCGTGAGCCGCCCTTCAATCCACGCCGCATCCGTGGCCGAAACCTGCGTAAGCCGCAGGCCCGATGCGTCTGTTACGCGCAGAGGACGGACGCTCAGCTCCGGCATGACGCGCTCGCGGTTATGAAACAGGCGGTACGGGTTTGTTTCCCAAAAGGACAGAAGCCCCAGCCGGGCGGCCAACGCCGTGGCGCACACCAGCAGCAGCGCCGCAAGCACGGGCGCGAGCCGCCGCCACATGCGGGGGCGCGGCATGGGCGCATCCGGCAGAGAGGAAAGCACCTGTGCAAGCCGCGCGTCCGCCTCAGGCGGCCTTTCCCGCGCGGCCAGCGTGCGCATGGCCTGATCAAATGCCCTGTCATCCATGGTCAAAGCCCTTCTTTCTCAATGATCGCTTTCAGCTTGCGCCGTCCCCGGCTCAGGCGCGAGGCGGCGGTACCGCGCGGCACGCCCAGCACGGCGGCAATCTGATCCGGCGGATAGTTTTCAAAATACATCAGCTCCAGCGGCACGCGCTCCTTTTCGTCAAGGCGCATCAGAAGCGGCGTAAGCTGCGGGCCGTCCTCCGCCCCGGCGGGCCCGTCAGGCCAGTCGCTGCGCAGCTCGATGCGGCGGCGCCGGCGCAGGATGCTGCGCGCCTCGTTGAGGCAGGCACGCATCAGCCACGCGTCAAGCGCGGAATCGTTCCGCAGGGAGGCGAGGCGGCGGTAACAGTTGAGCACCGCCTGCGCGGCGGCGTCCTCCGCATCGGCATGACTGTGCGTGACACAACGCGCCAAACGCACCATGCCCGGCCACAGCGCCCGCACACGCGATTCGAAACCGCTTCTGTCCATGCCGCCATCCCCCTTGCCGGTTGGTTTGTTTTGAAGGCCTTCACCTGATAGACGCGCGGGCGGGTGCAAAGTTTGCAATAACAGGAAAAAAAGGCGGCCCCAGCAAAAGGGGGCCGCCGGAATACGCGATTCGGGCTTTATTCCATCCAGTCCAGCTGCGCCTCGGTGGCGGCGATACGCACATCGGCGGCCTTTACATACCCGTCCTCAAGGCCGCCGGTGAGCGCAAGCCAGCCCATGGGGCCGTCCGCGACGGTCACATGCAGCCAGTCGCCCTGTTCGGCCAGCACGCGCAGGCGAGTCCCGGCGGGGAGGGTGGCGAGGGACTTGTCAAGCCAGCCCGTGCCCACCTTGAGCGCCGTATCCGTGGTCACGGCGGCCATGGGCGGCAGGGATGAGCTGCGTTGCAGGGGTTCCATGCTGCACACGGAGCCGGGATACGCCACGTAGAGGCTGCTCATGTAGCCCTCTGCGCGGCCGATGCGCACGCGGTACCAGGGGTAGGGATCGCCAGGGAGCTCCTCAAGGACCTCGACGGGCACACCGCCGAAGTAGTCGCCCAGAATATCCGAGCGGGTGGAGGTTTCCCGGCGCAGGCGCACGCCCGCCACCACGCCGAGGCCGTCGGGCAGGACGTCGCCCTCGGCCTCATAGAAAGCGGCCTCGGAACGGGGAAAGGTACTGATGTCCCAGAAGTCCAGAAACAGGGGCAGGAGGACCGGGGTACTGGTCACGGTGGCGGCCTGCCCGGCGGAGTCGCGGTTGGTCATGCGATACCACCGGTAGCTGACGCCGTCGCCGAAGACTTCGCTGTCGATCCGCAAAAACGCGCCGGTATCGGTATTTTCATAGCTGTATCCGTTGAGGCGGCAATAGCGCAGGGTGAAGTTCTCGCTGGCGGCGCAGGCGGTGGGGGTGACGGAGAAAACTTCACTTTCCGCCTCGGAGATGGGATAGCGCAGTTCGAACGCACCGCCACCCCCGTAGCGCACGGACACCTCGCGGCCGGGTAGCAGCGCGCTTTCCCCCACGGGCAGGAAGAACCAGCCGTCCGCGTCGTGTCAGAGGGAACACAGCATCCGTTCCTCGCCTCGCTCAAATACGGTCAGTCCCGTACTTTCGAGGCCTTGCCGCGCGATGTAGGCGCCACTGACGGGTGTCCAGCCGGACAGGTTGGGGTTTGAGAGCGCGCAAGCCAGCTCTGGCGGCGTTTCTCCGGAGAACTCCGTCACCTGTGCATCCTCCAGGGGGTAGGTGCGAACCCCCTCTGAGGACTGGGAGACCGCCTCCAGAACAAAGCCGTAGCTATCCAGCTCCTCGTCGCGCCACTCCGTAAGCGCCTTGGGCCACGCGGTTTCCGGCCCGTAGCAGGACAGGAAGAACTCGTTCAGCGCCTGAGCGGGGGTAAGGGTGCCGTTGCTCAATCCCTCTGCCAAAGCCGGGGTGGGGGTCACGCCCCAGAGATCCATCCATGCGGCCATCTCGCTGCGGGCGGTTTCATCCCAGCGGGTGAACCATGCGCCGTCCCGCGCGGTGTACAGGCCCTGCCGTACGCTGCCCTCGCCGGGGTAGTAGGGATAATCCGATTCCGCGCGGAAGGGCGTGGTAGCCACTGTGCTTCCGTCATAAGAACGCACAACCGTGTAGTTCCAGCCCGGATGATTGAAATAGGTGACGACAACCCCTTCGTCGGTTTCCGCCACCTCGAAGGTGAAACCGTCCGCATCCTCGGCCGTATAGCCATATACCTCCGTCAGGCAGCTCTGGGCGTAGGAGAGCGCATCCTCGCTCAGGGAGGCGCCCAGCGCGACGCAGGGAATGAGCAGAGCCATCATCAGCAAAGCGCAGAAAAGACGTTTCATGCAAAGATCACTCCTTTTGACGTTGATGGGGGATCAGACGGCCCCGGCGGGGCTGCGGTACAGGATGACGCGAAACACAGGTTCCATCTGCACCCGGAATACGCGCAGGGTCTGGCCTGCGCCATCCACGCCCCATGCCGTTACATAGCGCCGCCCGTCTGGGTTCATCCTCTCGTCCGGATAGCGCATGCCCTGAATCAGGCGGGCTGCGTCCGGCTCCATCCGTGCGGCAAAGTCCATCAGGTAGGACGACAAGCGGGCATACCAGTCCCCGTCCTGCCGCCGGGGAGGGTCGCACGCGAAGGACTGGTCATAGCCCTGCAGGACCGCGCCGTTGCTCAGGAAAACGCCCGTCCCGTTCACGGAAAGGGAAAGCTCCGCTTCCCCGTCGCTGCCGGTGACCGTCCAGCCGCCCCCGTCCGACGGCGCGGCGACGAAGGCAAAGCCTGCGGTGTCCTGACTGAGGTCGGCGCTGTGCCACAGGGAACGGGCATAGGTCACGGCGGCGGCCTCATCGCTCAGCGTGCCGGGCAGCGGGACCTCCGAGGCGGAGGGGATGGCGGGCGTTACCAGATATTCTCCTGTGGCAAACGCACCCACAAGCGCCATGCATGCCAGCAGCACAACGCCTGCCGCCAGCCCGCGCCGCGCATGTGCGCCCCCGACGATGGAGGCAACGCGCATTTTCAGCCTGGAACCGGCCATGGTCATGCCTGTGGCCAGCACACCCATGCCGGGCGTATCGCGCCGGGTGGCGGCCAGCACCAGCGCGGAGGCGTATGCCCTGCGCTGTCGCGCGTCCATGCCGTCTGTGACGCGCTCGTCGCAGGCGAGCTCGCCGTCGGTGCGGCTGAGGGAGGCGGCCAGCCATACCAGCGGGTTGAACCAGTGGACGATGCAGCAGGCCAGCCGCACCAGCGCCCACCAGTGGTCATGGCCGCGATAGTGGCACAGCTCGTGCCGGAGCACCTCCACGGCCTCAGATGGCGCAGCGGTGAGCGGCAGGGCGATGCAGGGCCTGAGCACCCCTACCAGACAGGCCGAGGGGAGAGGGTCGGCGAAGTACACAGGCAGGGGACGGACGCCCATCCGGCGGCAAAGCGCCAGATACTGCTCCAGAAGATGCCCCTCGATGGGCGTGATTCGCCCCTGACGCAGCCGCAGGCGAAAGCGCACGTTGCACAGGAGGAACCATCCCGCGACAAGCGCCGCGCCCATGACGTACACCTGCATGCCCCGCAGGGCCAGCATGCCGTTATAGGAGGCATCCACGAAATCGTCAAAGACCCGCTCCTGCACAGAGCCGTCCGCGGCGGACTGATGCAGATCGTGCGCCGCGTCCGTCAGCCGCACCTTGATTTGCCCGGCGATGGGGCGGATGGCCTCGTCCAGGGCAAAGGGCGAGCGGATTGCGTTGATGGCGGGGTTGGGAAGCACCAGCGGGCAGAGAAGCCTGAGCGCAACCAGCAGCCACAGAAAACGGATTGCCCGGCTGCCAAGCCATGGGCGCAGAAAGCGGCGGACGGGCAGCATGAGCAAAATGGCGATGCCGGCCATCATGTTGGCTTCCAGCAGAAAGTTATAGAGGGCTGCGCTGCGCATGGCGGACAGGCTCCTTTCAGGGTGTGGTTCTCTCACATGGTTACGACAACTGTCTACCGATAGGATACGCCTGTCTACCTGTGATGTCAAGAATTGACTTGTAACAAAAAGCGTCCCCCGCATGGGGAACGCAGAAACGGTTATTTGGCGCGGGGCTTGAAGGCCAGCGCGATCAGTGTGCCGAAGAACACCGCCGCCGCGATGCCTCCCGCCGTGGCAGACAGTCCGCCCGTGAAGGCACCGATGAAGCCGATTTCATCCACAGCGCCCATCACGCCTTGGCACAGCGCATGACCGAAGCCTGTCAGGGGCACAGTCGCACCTGCACCGGCAAAATCCGCCAGCGGGCCGTAGAGCCCTACGGCGCTGAGTAGTACCCCGGCGAGGATGTAGCACACCAGGATGCGTGCGGGCGTGAGCCGCGTGCGCAGCACCAGCAATTCACCGATGGCGCACAGCGCGCCGCCAACCAGAAAAACTTTCAGATACATCCAAAGCAACGACATGCGTTTGCCTCCCGATTTTTATGGCTTGGGGGATTCCAGAACGACCGCGTGGGCAATGCCGGGGATCGTTTCGCCCTGCTGGCTGCTGGTCACGCTCATCAAAGCGCCCGTGGCCATAAAGATGATGCGCTTAAGGTCCCCCCGCTGGAGGGCGGGCAGAAGGCTCGCGCACAGCACTGATGCACTACATCCGCAGCCGCTGCCTCCAGCATGCGCATCCTGTCGTTCGCGGTCGTAGATCATCAGGCCGCAATCGCGGTGAATACGTTCATCCAGCGGCATGCGCTGCTCGCGCATGAGCTGCAGCAGCAAATCGCGCCCCACTTGGCCCAGGTCGCCGGTGACGATTAGGTCATAGTCCGCGGGCGTGGTGCCTGTGTCCGACAGGAGCGCCAGCAATGTATCCGCCGCTGCTGGCGCCATAGCTGCGCCCATGTTGTTTGCGTCGGTTACGCCCAGATCCACCACGCGTCCCATGCATACGCGCGCAACCCGCGCCTGCGGCGGAACCGGGGAAGCCAGACTCAGCACTACCGCGCCTGCCCCGGTTACGGTCCACTGTGCAGTAGGCGGGCGCTGGGCGCCAAATTCGAGTGGATAGCGGTACTGCCGCTCGGCGGTACAGAAATGGCTGCTGGCTGCGCAGACTACGGTGGAAGCGTGCTCGCCGTCCAGAAGCATGCTGCCCAGACAAAGGCTTTCGGCCATGGTAGAGCAGGCTCCGTACAGTCCGATAAAGGGAATACCCAGCTCCCGGGCAGAAAAGGAAGCGGTTATGATCTGATTGAGCAGGTCGCCGCCAAGCAGAAACTGTACGTTCTCCGGCTTCAGGCTGCTTTTTTCAATGGCCTTGCGGATGGCATCCAGATACAGGCGCTTTTCCGCCAGTTCAAAGGTGTCCTGTCCGTAGAGCTCATCCTGAGCCACATGGTCGAACAGGTTTCCCAGCGGCCCTTCCCCTTCCTTTTTGCCCACAAAAGCTGCCGATGCGCATACAGTGGGCCGAAGTGGAAGATCAATGGTTTGTAAGCCGGTGCGCTTGAGCGGCACGGCAGTTCCCTCCCTGCGTTATTTTGATGGAAGAATAGGTGCAGCTGTCAGCATAGATGACCGGCACTGCGCAGCAAAAACGGTACGGCGAATGCAGATCATGTTAAGGAGATATGCTTGGCATTTATGCAGGCCCTCCGAATCTGGTTTCATATCCAGTATGCCGCGCAGGATTCAAAAGCATGCATGATACTTTTTTGGAGGAAACCATCAACTGGAAGATGCAAACGGCAAGCAGCAAAACACACACGGAGCATTGCAGAACAACCCCGTGCGTGTTGAATGTAGCCAGGCTATTTATTGGACATGTCAAATTTATTTTTTGAAAATGGAAGGATTACTGATGTGCTGCATGATGGCAGCAGCAGTGCCAATATAACGAGATTCGCCCCTTTCTGCACAGAGATGGCAAGCGCAATTATTTTTCCGTGTGAGCCAGGCGCTTCTTTTGGAAACCGTAGGGGTCACGGGGATCATAGTCCCGCTTGCAGGCATACAGGGGCAATGCCCGAACATTGTTGACAATGCCCTCCACCTTGATGGTGCGGGTCATGTTGGGCAGAAGATCGAAATAATTGTCCTCCATTTTGGTTCGGTCATCCGCACACTGGATTTCCACAATGGGCAGATAGACACTGCCGGCCGTAACCGTTACCAATGTTGCCTCGTCTTCGCGGCAAAGAGAAAAGGACAATGTTCCCTTTGGACTGGGCGTATCCCGCCAGTACTCGCGCAGAGACGTGTCATGCCCAAAGTCGGATTCATCACCATCTGCGGTACGCACATAATACATCCCTTCTTCTTCACCGTAATCGGCACGGAAGGTACAATGCATATGCCATGAAAAAGCCGGCAGATGAATTTGTGCGCTTTTTTGCCACCAAACTGCGCCTTCATAGGTCATGAAACCATACTCAAAACAAACCAGCGTATCTTCTCCGGTATGATTAATCAGAATCAGCTTGCCCTGACCTTGATAAACGCTTATCAGGAACTTTCGCGGGGAAAAAGCGCGTTTCAGATAATAATAGCTGGGTTTTCTGGTCAGGTAGTAGTCGATGGGTGTAAAACCACTTTCCGGCCATGCGTCGTTAAACATCCAAATCAGGTTTCCGCTGCAATGCTCGTAATTCCGCATAGCCCGTGCCAGTTGATGATATTCGATTCCCTGCGCAATGGCAGAATAGATGAAAAAGTCATCGCCTGAAATCCTATCCACCGGACATAGCAGATTTTCAATGCATAGCGCACGCATGCCCGCAGGACCTAAAGGCTCTTTGTGATGAGCAAGAATCTTGCTTCCCGCTTTTACCGGCTCGTCTCCGTGGTAGCGCCGAATGGTGGAAGGCATGGGGGAACCATAAAATCCATATTCGCTGTTAAAGCGGATTTGACGGGCTACTTCTTCATAAATTTCATGCGTTACGTTGGGAAGGAAGGAATGATAATCCTCCATCTGGTAGCGTTGCTTCAGTGTGCACATCAGCCCCCACAGATGTATGTCTCCCTGGGAAGGGTCCTTCGGCCATTCACCCAAAAATGGGGAACTGGGCATGTAGGGAATCAGGGGGCAGTTGGTATGTACCGCTTGAGGAAGCACGTAGTTGAAAATATGGGTGCCATATTCATAGCGGCCTTTGGCCAATTCATCATACCAGCCCCAATAGCTTTCCGCAATTTCATTGTTCCCTGCCCAAACCGCCACGCATGCGTAGTGCGAGATCCGCCGGGTTTGATAGTCGGCCTCTAGGGTGGCCTGATACATAAATGAGGAGTCCCAATCGGGATAAAGGGCACAGGCATACATAAAATCCTGCATTACAAGGATACCACGTTCACTGCAACGCTCATAGAAAACATCGGGCTCATAGCGGCCGCCTCCCCATACGCGCAGCATGGTGAAATGGGCATCCGCCGCTTCATCCACAAGTGTACGGTAGGTTTCATCGGGCACACGCAGATAGACTACATCCGGAGGGACCCAGTTGCCTCCCATACAATACACAGGCTTGCCATTTACAAAAAAACGAAAATTACGGGTGCCATCCTCCCTTGCGCTGTAATCAATGCTGACGGTTCGAATACCAACTTTCAAAGATTTTCTGTGGTGCTCTCCCCGATATTCCAAATCCAGTACAAGCGTATAAAGCGCGGCATCTCCCGTTCCGTTAACATGCCAAAGATGAGGGTTGGGAATAGAAAATGCATGGGAGAGATAGTTGAGCCCTCCGACAAGCTGTACGTCCATGCTGTGCTGGAAAACGTCTGTTCCTTCAAAAAACAATTGAAGAGACAGCGTTCCAAAGCCGGACCGTGTCATGCCCACATCTTCCAATGTAACGTTGAGCGCCAGGTCAGCAGTGCCTTGACGGAGGCTCATCGTGTCCAGACGGGCGTCACGAATGAAAGCTCCGCTGATACCGCGCAGTTCCACGGTGCCGCCGATTCCGCATGTGGGCACACAGGGACACCAGTCCCATCCATAGCTGAACTGGGGCTTGCGCAGATAGCACCGCCGGGCTTCATCTCCGGAGGCATTGTAATAGCTTAACGAGTCCAGCGAAGGACGCGCTCCCTCAGCTCCGTTTGTCAGGCGGATGAGCAATGTGTTTGCACCGGGCGCAAGGTAAGATTTTATATCTTTTTCAAAAGGCACAAAAGCGTTCAAATGATGATCTACTTTGACACCATTGATGAAAATTGCTGCATTATAGTCCAGCGTTTCAATATATATGGCTGGATGTAAAAGACGCCGATTGCCTGTTCAGCGACAACCATTTCTTTGTCATGCCGGGAGAAACCAAGCGCTTGACGGCTTATGACATCGACTGCCAAACCCTGCGGGAAGGATTGTTCATACAGTCTATTTCCAATCTGAACCATGCAGACCGTTAGAAGGAGAGACGTCATGGAAAAATTGGTCGAGCAAGTAAAGGCTGAATTGACCGGACATATTCTCCCTTTTTGGAAGGGACTTCTGGATGCCGAACATGGCGGATATTACGGTGAGATGGGCACAGACCTGCAAGTCAGGAAACACGCCAATAAGGGAACAATACTCAATAGCCGTATTCTGTGGTTCTTTTCCAAAACGGCCGCTGCGCTGCAAGATGCGTCTTTGACGGCATATGCCGACCATGCCTATCGCTTTTTGACGGATGTCTGCATGGACAGCACGCATGGCGGCGTGGTGTGGGAAGTGAGCTATGACGGCCGGGTGATGGATGGTACGAAGCATACCTATAATCAGGCGTTTGCTATCTATGCTCTGTGCGCATATTACGAGCTTACACACCGAAAAGAGGCTCTTGAGCAGGCGTTGGGACTGATGCGGCTGATAGAAAGCCGCTGTCGTGATGAGAAGGGCTATCTGGAAGCCTTTACGCAGGATTTTCAGCCGACCAGCAACGAAAAGTTATCTGAAAACGGCGTAATGGCATATCGCACAATGAATACGCTACTGCATGTCTTTGAAGCATACAGCGGGCTGTACGCCGTAACGCACGACGAACTGGTTGCAGACAAATTGCGCGGCATGATCCATCTCTATCTGGAGAAGATCTACAACCCTTCACGTAAACGGCAGGAGGTCTTTTTTGACGAGGCGTATCGCTCGTTGATCGATCTGCATTCCTACGGCCATGATATCGAGAGTGCGTGGCTGCTGGATTGGGGATGTTCCCTTCTGGAGGACGATGCGCTGCTTGAACGCCTGCGTGCAAGCCTGCAGGAAATGACGCGGCATGTGTATCGGGAAGCATTTGTACAGGGAAGCCTGCTGAATGAATGCGACCGGGGAGAAGTGAATGCTACGCGCGTGTGGTGGGTACAGGCGGAAGCCATGGTGGGATTCCTTCATGCATGGCAGCTGAAGCCGGAAGAGACTGAATTCCGGGATGCTGTGATTGCAATCTGGCAGTATATTCAGCAGCATATTATTGACCAGCGGCCTGGATCAGAATGGTTCTGGGAGGCCGATGCAAATGGGAATCCCAACATGGCCAAAGACATCGTTGAACCATGGAAATGCCCGTATCATAACGGAAGAATGTGCATGGAAATCATCAGGAGGCTGTCATGATTCATCCCGAGTATTTTCAGCAAAAAAAGCTGCAGGAAGAATTGCTTTGCAAACCCAACAGCATCAATACCCAATATCACAATGGCATTTTTGAACGGTGGAATAATCCCGTTATGACAGCCGGGCATGTGCCGATTGAATGGCAGTATGATCTGGATGAAAAAACCAATCCATACTTTATGAAAAGGCTGGGCATCAATGCGGTTTTCAATGCGGGTGCTATCCAGCGCGATGGAAGCATTTATCTGGTGGCACGCGTAGAAGGATGGGACCGTAAGTCGTTCTTTGCAATTGCAAAAAGCGAAACAGGCGTCGATCAGTTCCGTTTCGTAGGCGAACCGATTCTTTTGCCGGATACCTGTCCGGAAGAAACCAATGTGTATGACATGCGCCTGACCGAGCATGAGGATGGGTGGATTTACGGCGTTTTTTGTTCGGAAAGCAAAGATTCATCGCAGAGTGACCTGAGCGCGGCGGTAGCAGCTGCCGGCATCGTTCGAACCAAAGACCTGATTCATTGGGAACGGCTTCCAAACCTGGTCACCCTGCGTTCTCCCCAGCAAAGGAACGTTGTTCTGCATCCTACATTTGTAAACGGGAAGTATGCGTTCTTTACCCGTCCGATGGACGGCTTTATCGATACAGGAAGCGGAAGCGGCATTGGCTTTGGCTTGTGCGATGACATTTTGCATCCTCAGATCGACGAAGAAATCATCACCAGCTGCCGGAGGTATCATACCATTACGGAAGCAAAGAATGGAGCGGGCGCTACGCCCATCCGCACGGACCGGGGATGGATTCATATCGCCCATGGGGTCCGCAATACCGCGACAGGGCTACGATATGTTTTATACGCGTTTGCCACAGAATTGGAACGACCCTGGGTTGTTATTGCACAGCCCGGCGGGTATTTTCTGGCACCGGAAGGCGAGGAACGCGTTGGTGATGTAAGCAATGTGGTTTTCAGCAACGGCGCAGTGGTGCGTGAAAACGGAGAAGTGTTGATTTATTATGCTTCCTCTGATACACGTCTGCATGTTGCCACCACAACGCTTTCCCGTTTGGAGGACTATGTATTCAATACGCCGCCGGACGCCATGAGAAGCGTGGCCTGCGTACAGCAGCGGTGCGAATTGATTCGCAAAAATGAGGCGCTGATTAGCAGGCAGCATAAGCATAATTGAACACGGCAGGCAATGCGACAAATGATGCCGGGCCCGGAACGCAATTGGTTCCGGGCCTTTTAGTTGATGAATACAGTTTCCTGCAATCTGGCCAGCCAATAACGATGCAGGCTTTTATTTTTAGACGGAAAGGCGCATCCGCTGCGATTCACTGCCCGGCAGTCGATCATTGTTACGGGATTCGAAGGTCATATGGTGTTGGTATCTGACAGAGCAGAAACGGTGGAGCGTTGCGAAAATACGGAAAGCGCAATGCTTTGCCATTTCAACGGCGCTGCAAGCTTCCCGCAGCTAATTTAGCGGAAAAAAAGCGCGTAGATGATGCCCACCAGCACAGAGGCGCCGATACCGTATACCAGCACCGGCCCGGCGATGGAAAACAATTTGGCGCCCAGGCCCAGCACCAGTCCCTCGCGGCGAAATTCCAGCGCGGGCGACACCATGGCGTTGGCAAATCCGGTGATGGGCACAAAGGACCCGGCGCCCGCGTATTTGCCCAGTTTGTCAAATACGCCTATGCCCGTGAGCAGCGCCGTGAGAAACACCAGCGTGATGCTGGTCAGGCTGGAGGCGGCGCGCGCATTCATGTCCAGCCAATGTACGCCCACGTCCGCGATGATCTGGCCCAGCACGCAGATGAGGCCGCCCACCCAGAAGGCGCGCCCAAGCCCCGCGCCCAGGGGCGAGGGGGGCGAAAGCTGCTCCGTAAGCCAGGAATAGTGCTTGGGATTGGTGTGAATGCGCTGCTTATCCATGCTGACTGCCTCCCGGGGAAACAATGGCGGGCCGCCCCTGCCCCACAGCGGGCGGGTCACGGCGGTAGATTTCGCGTTCGGCTGGACGCGGCCCATGCATCAGCGAGGACGGAACCAGGGTGATGCGCTCGGCGTTCATGCAGATTCCTCCGATGATTTGGTTTCGTATCCAGTATGCTGCGCTGGACACAAAAGCATGCATGCCGGTTTTTAGCGGAAATGAGCGAAGCAGAAAGGAATATTCCAATATATGGTTTTCGGTTGATGCTTGTAAATAATTATGATAATATATCGAGCTATGGAACTTCTGTGAAAAATCACTTTTCAGAAGTGCATGAGATTCTGTCCCGAAAAACACATTCGAAAAAAGGTGAGGGGATTGCATTGAACAGGAAACCCCGGGTCCTGCTGTTGCTGATAACCGTGCTGGCGCTGGTGCCATTTTTCGCCATGGGCATGGAAGCAAAGCCCGACGATGCTTCCTTTGGCACAAATACGGTTTATTACAACGGCAGCTATTATCCCACGCTGGCCCAGGCGCTCAATGCCGTGTACATGAGTCGGCCGGCAGGGGTGGCCGAGCTGTATTGCAAAACCAATGCCGATGTGGGTTCCCTTACCCATGGACATGTGGCGGATGATATCATTATCCACGGAAACGGCGCTACGGTTTCGGGAGGCGAATGCGATCTGGAAATTGATATCTACCGGTATGACCGCGACAGCGGCAGGCAGAGCGCGTCCGGCGTATTTCTGGACAGGGACATCACCGTCAGGGTGTATGATCTCAACGGCATTGCGGCATGGGGCCAGAGAAATACGGCCCATACGGTCAATTTGTACTTTGAAAACTGCAAGAACATGAACCGGGTCTATTTCACCAACAATGCCAATAAAGAAGGCCGCATCAACATTACCCTAAGCCGATGCTCCTTTGATGCAGGCGGGGAAGCAATGCCAATACGGCTTTCTATACCAACGCTGCCGGAGAGATTCTCATCAGCGACACCGCATTTACGGATATCGCCGTGGGGCTGAACATCAATCACAAATCGGCGGGCGTGCAGAATATCACGCTGGAAAACTGTACCTTTACCGATTGCGCGCTGATGGATTCTCCGCAGGCGGCAAGCACCAGAACCTACGGGGCGCCCGTTCGCGCGGTGGCCCAGCCGGGAGCAACGACCCATCTGACGATCAGAAACACCGTTTTCCAATACGGAGCCGGCAGCCAGAACTGCGGAAACGGCGATATCCTCATCGGTGACGGCCGGTATGATGCGCCTGCGAATCAGGGCACCGTCACCCTGCAGATGACGGGCACCGGTGCGGACGTGATGGTACAGGAAGCGAAGTACTATACCGACGCGGCGGGCAACATGACCGATCCCCAAAGGGCGCAGACCACTGCCGCCGCCCAGACGGACGTGCTGGTGGCAGATGACGCCCGGCATTTTGTGCTGGACCGCCACGACCAGATCAGCCTTGTCGGTGAAAAGCAGGCAACCTGCATAGCCGAAGGTTACACCGGCGACAAGGTTTGCAGCCTGTGCGGCATGCTGCTGGAAAAAGGAAAAGTCATTGCTAAAACAGCCCATGATTTTCAAAACGGCAAATGCAGCAAATGCGGTATGACCCAGCCCGCTTCCGCGCCGCCGCAAACCGGGGAAGGCAGCCAGAGAACCCTTTGGACGGCCCTGCTGCTGGCATCGGGGGCATGCCTTGCGGCGGCGGCACTTTCCGGCAGAAAACGCAGGCATCAGTTATAAACCCGGCGCCCGCGGGCAGCAGCCCTGCGGGCGATTTTTTGCAGATATCGCGGGCATATGCCCGCCGCCTTCTCCCCGCACCAGTATATCTCACATTTTTCGCTGAAAACATGCCTTTCATCTTGACATAGGGCGGTGCGTTGGCTATACTAGAATAGTTGTTTTGTGGTATCCTGCGTGCTGCAACCGCTGCGCGCGACGCCATACATTGATTTCTGTAAGGAGTGTTTACTGATGTTCCGTACCTATCAGCCCAAGAAGCGCCAGCGCAGCAAGGTGCACGGCTTCCGTGCCCGTATGTCCACCAAGAACGGCCGCCGTGTGCTGGCCGCCCGCCGCCGCCGTGGCCGCAAGGTGCTCAGCGCCTGATTCCGTCAGGACGGCTTCATAAGCAAGGTTCGGTAAAGCCCGCCCCATTTCTGATATCGGGTGAAGTGGGTACGGGCTTTTCCGATACCGCCCAAAAGCGCAGATTCCCCCGAAAGGACGATGGCTTCGTCGTGCAAAGGCAGAACCGTTTGGGACCCAACCGGCAGTTCAGCTACGTCTATCGCCGGGGCAAACGCGCCTCTACAAAGGACTTGACGCTGCTGTTTGTGAAAAACAGGCAAAAGCGGGTGGGCTTTTCGGTAAGTAAAAAGGTGGGCGTGGCTGTGGTGCGCAACCGCACCAAACGCCGCCTGCGCGAGTGCGTGCGCCCGCTTCTGGGGCGCATGAGCGGCGGCTTATATGTGTTTGTGGCCCGCCCGTCCGCGGCTGAGCAGCCCTTTGTGCAGCTCAGCCGGCAGGTGGAGCAGCTGCTTACCCGCACCGGCGCGCTGTCTCCGGCCGGACAGGATACGCCATGAAGCGTGTGCTGCTTGGCCTTATCCGCTTTTATCGGACGCATATCAGCCCGCATACGCCGCCCGCGTGCCGCTTCCAGCCCACGTGCTCGCAGTATGCCTACACGGCTATTGAGCGCTTCGGTGCGCTGCGTGGAGGGTGGCTGGCGCTCAAGCGCCTGCTAAGGTGCAACCCGTTTTGCAGGGGCGGCTATGACCCCGTCCCCGACATCCCGGATACCACATTAAGGAGGGAATGACCCCCGATGAACGACTTTCTGGTCGCGATCCTCAACGGCATCAACTCCGTCATTCACAACTACGGCTGGAGCATGGTCATCTTTACCATTCTGATCAAGCTGGTCCTTCTGCCGCTGGACTACAAGAGCCGTAAAAGCATGCGCCGCATGACCCGTCTGCAGCCGCAGGTGGCCAAGCTGCAGAAAAAGTACGCCAACGACAAGGAAAAACTCAACCAGAAAACCGCTGAGCTCTATCGCCGTGAGGGCATCAACCCCATGAGCGGATGCCTGCCGATGCTGGTTTCCATGGTGATTCTGTTCATCATGTTCGCCGCCATGCGTACCGTGGCCAACACCGAAATGGCCAGCCAGGCCCTGGGCCTGCTCACCACCGGCACGCAGACCAACGAAAGCTGGCTGTGGATCAAAAACATCTGGATGCCGGACAGCCCCTTCAATCCCGTCATTGCCGACAGCGCTAATCTGCGCATTATTCCTGCGGATATCTGGGCCAAGGTCTTTGCTTCGCTTGATCCCGCATCTGTAACGGCGCTTGCACAGTATGGCATTGACGCCACCACCATCAGCGGTGAAACCGTCTTTGCTGCGCTTCAGACCCTGCCTATCTATGCGCAGGAGACGCAGCTGTGGTCCGTCATTCCTCAGCTGAACCTGCTGATTGTCAACCTCAGCATCTATGCGCATAATAACGGCTGGTTCATTCTGCCCATTCTGGCCGCCGTCACGCAGTATCTGATGACGCTGTCCCAGCCGCAGCCCGCCGCCGATCCCAACAATCCCGCAGCCGGCACCAACAAGTTTATGAAGTATTTCTTCCCCCTGTTCTCGCTGTGGATCTGCTCCAGCTACAACGCGATTTTCGCCCTTTACTGGGTGGTCAGCAACGTATTTGCCTGGGTGCAGGGCCTGGTGATGAACAAGATGTTTGAGAAGATGGACGAAAATCAGCCTGAGACCGCAGGGGAGGGAGCGTTGAAATGAGGTCTGTGGAATCCAGCGCCAAAACCATGGAAGAGGCCGTTACCCAGGGCCTTGAAAAGCTGGGCGTTTCCTTTGCGGATGTCAAAATTGATATCCTGGACGAAGGCAGCAAGGGATTTTTGGGTATTTTGGGCGGCAAGCCCGTGGTGGTGCGCCTGACCGTGCGCGAGGACGCCGAGGGCGGGGAGGATGTGCTTTCCTCCGTCGCGCTGGAGGAAGCCGTCAAGGTGCCGGAGCAAAAGCCCGCCCGCAAGCGCGCCTCCAAGCCCAAGGCAGAGAAACCTGAAAAGCCCGCTGCACAGGAAAAGACGGAGCAGCCCAGAGCGGAGAAGCCCGCAAAGCCGGCCAAGGCCGAAAAACCCGCCGCGGAGCGCAAACAGGCATCCGAAAAACCCGCCGCGCCCGCGCCGGAGACGGTGCAGCCTCCCGCCGATGCACAGGCGCCCGAGGGACGCGCCTTCACCTTCCTGACGGACGTGACCCGTCTGATGGGCGTGGAGGTCACCATCAACGCCCGCCGCGACGAGGAGGGCAACGTGCGCGTGGACATGTTCGGCGACACGCTGGGCATTTTGATTGGCCGCCGCGGCGAAACGCTGGACGCGCTGCAATACCTGACCAGCCTGTATGTCAACAAGGGCAGCGAGGACTACATTCGCGTCACGCTGGACACCGAAAACTATCGCGCCAAGCGTGAGGAGGCGCTGCGCCGCCTGGCCAACCGCATGGCAAACCGTGCCGTCAAGACAGGCCGCAAGGTGGTCATGGAGCCTATGAACCCCTATGAGCGCCGCATTTTACACAGCGCTTTGCAGCAAAACGACGCTGTTACCACTCACAGCGAGGGCGAGGAACCCAACCGTCACGTGGTCATTACCCTCAAGCAGCAAAACTGACAGCCCGCCGGGCCTGGAAAGCAGTCGTGGAGAATGCTCCACGGCTGCTTTTCTCAGATGCTTTCACCGCACACGCCTTGTGAGAAAACAGACGTTGTGCTATAATAAAAACTGATTTTTCAGACAAATGTCGCCGGAGCGGCCGCTGTGGGAGGCCGCTGCTTTGACAACCCGGAATGGAGGAACGTTCGCTATGGCAGGTTATGTATCCGAGGCGGTCATCAAGCGGTTGCCCGCCTATTACCGGCATCTCAAGGAACTGGAAAAAGAGGGTGTCCACCAGATTTCCTCCCAGGGGCTCGGCAATCGAATGCACTTAACCGCATCGCAAATCCGGCAGGACATCAACTGCTTCGGCGGGTTTGGCCGTCAGGGATACGGCTATTCCGTCAGCGGACTGCGCGAGCATATCGGCCACATTCTGGGTGTGGACCGCGCACATCGCATGATCATCGTGGGAGCGGGAAACATAGGGCGTGCAGTGGCGCTTTCGGATTCCTTCCCAGCCAACGGCTTTGAAACCATCGCCATCTTTGACAGCGACGAGGCCAAAATCGGCATGACGGTGGGCAGCAACGTTGTGCAGGATGTGACGGAGCTGAAACGTTATTTGGATGAAAACACGGTGGATATCGCCGTGATAGCGGTGCCGGTTTCGCATGCGCAGCGGATGGTGGACACGCTTTGCGAGCGTGGGATCAAGGGCTTTTGGAACTTCGCACCGCTGGATCTGAAGGTGCCGGAGGGAACGTCCGTGGTGAATGTGCACCTGGATGAAGGCCTCGAGGTATTGAGTTTCCGCATGCTCAGGGAAAGGAACTGAGCCGCGGCGGGGAGGGTTTTGGATGGCGGCAGGGCGCTATGGCGCAGGTGGTCCGGGATTGGCCCAATCGGGGCCCAGCGTGAAGCGCGCCCAAAGGGTCGTTGTGGACGGGCAGGGTGAATTTGCTGCACCGGCGCGCATGGAAACGGCGCAGTACCGCAGCATGCTGGATGAGACGTACGAAAACGGGGATGCCGTTTCGCCTGGACGCGATGCCTTTGTCTATGATGATGACCTTTCCTGGGACCAGCCGTTGGAAACGGCAGCCGTGAAAAGGCCTGAGCCCAGACCGGCCCGGCCTGCGCCGGGACCGTCTCAGAGCGCCAAACGGGCGCATGGACGCGCGGGCGGGGATCGGCCCCCCAGGCGTCCCACCGGCGGAGGGGGAAGCGAAAAGCCGGATCATCCCGGCTGGCGCGCGTATGTATGCGTGGCCGTGATCACTCTGAGCGTGCTGGGCATGCTGGTGCTGGCGGTCGTGATGATGCCGCAGATGGCGGGCTATTTCTGGAAGGATTTCGGCAATTACGCCTTTATCAATGGCGAGCTTCTGCGCTATGACCCCGAAGTGGTGGCGGCCTACAAGCAGTATCGTGACTACATGGACCGCGATGTGATTTATCCCGGCATTTTTGTCGATGGCATCCATGTAGGGGACATGACCGTGGAGGAGGCGCGCCAGCTGCTCACGGCCAACGGGTCTGACGTACCAAACGCTTTTTCCGTTACGGTGGACATCGGCAACAAGACCTGGACGATGGATTCCAGCAACGTGCCGGCCCAGCGGGACCTGGGAAACGTGCTGGAACGCGCCTACGCCATTGGCCGCACCAATACCACCACCATTCAGAGCACGATGCAGACGCCCTTCCGTGAGCGTACCAACCGTGCCGTAGCCCTGCGGGAAAGCGGGATTAACCTGACGACCACCGCCAGCTACGACCATGAGGCCGTTCGCACGCTGGTGGCGGACATTGCAGCCTATGTGACGCGCGATCCGGTGGACGCGCAGATCCAGTCCTTCGACTATGCCACGCGCACCTTCACCTTTACCGAATCGCAGCCCGGTGTCACGCTGGACCAGGACCTGCTCTATGAGCGGGTGACCGCCGCGCTGGACCGCTGGGAAAGCGGCGTAACGGTGACGGTGGACCCCATCGTGACCGAACCCGCCGTCACCAAGGATGAGCTGGTGGCCAGCTTTGGGCTTATCGCGGCCTACACCACCGAAACCACCAACGACTCCAACCGCAATACCAATATCGACCTGGCCTGTCAGGCCATCAACGGCACGGCCCTCATGCCCGGTGAAACGTTCAGCTTCAACCAGACCACCGGCCAGCGCACGACCGAAAAGGGATACAAGTCCGCCGGGGCCATCGCCGCAGGCCAGAGCATCGAGGAGGTGGGCGGTGGCATCTGCCAAGTGTCCTCCACGCTGTTCAACGCCGTGGCGCGCGCCAATCTGGAAATCGTCTCCCGCAGCCCGCACGCATGGCCCAGCACCTACGTCAATATCGGCGAAGATGCGACCGTCAACTGGCCCAATCTGGATTTCCAGTTCAAAAACAATACCAACAGCCCCATCTTTATCATCACGTACTATAAAAACCGCCGCATGAGCGCGGAAATATGGGGCATGTCGCTGGGCGAAGGCGTGACGATCGACCTTCAGTCCACCGTGGTCAAAACCATCGACCCGCCCAGTGAGGTCAAGTATGAGCTTAATACCGATCTTCCCTACGGCACGGAAAAGACCACCGTCAAGGCCCGCACCGGCTATGTGGTGGAAACTGAAAAGGTGTGGTACAAGGATGGCCAGGAAACCAGCCGTGAATTGCTGCACACCAGCAACTACCGCGCCTATCAGCAGGTCATTCAGTACAACTACTGACGCAAATCAAAACGGCGCCCGGCATACCGGGCGCCGTTTCTGTGTTTGTATGCCGGATCACTCACGGGGCAGGCAGATCAGCTCCTCCAGCATGCGGGCGCAAAGCTCCATGTCCTCTGCCGCGATGTGCTCGAAGGGGCCGTGGAAGGCAAAGCCGCCCGTGCACAGGTTGGGGCAGGGAAGCCCGCGGTAGCAGAGCTGCGCGCCGTCCGTGCCGCCGCGCACCGCCGCGTCAAAGGACTCAAAACCCGCCGCGCGCATGGCGGCGCGCGCGTTTTCAATCAGGAAGGGATAGGGCGCGATCTTCTCCTTCATGTTGCGGTACTGGTCGCGCAAAGTCAAGGTTACGGCGCCTTCGCCCCAGCGCTCGTTCATCACCTTCGCAATGTGGCGCAGTTGATCCCGCCGCGCCTCAAAGCGTGCCGCGTCATGGTCGCGCACGATGTAGACCAGCCGCGCGTGCGCCACGTCGCCCTCCATCTCCTCCAGATGGAAGAAGCCCTCATAGCCCTCGGTGTGCCGCGGTGTTTCTGCGGAGGGCAGCATGGCGTTGTATTCCATGGCCAGCAGGCTTGCGTTCACCATGGTGTCCTTGGCGCTGCCGGGATGCACGTTCACGCCGCGAAAGTCCAGCGTGGCCTCACAGGCATTGAAGTTTTCATAGCTCAGCTCGCCCAGCTCGCCGCCGTCCACGGTGTAGGCGTAGGCAGCGTCGAAGCCCTCCACGTCGAAGCCCGCAATGCCCAGGCCCGTTTCCTCGTCCGGGGTGAAGGCCACGGCCACCGGCCCGTGCGGCCTGCCGGAGGCGATCACGCGTTCCAGCGCGGTCATGATCTCGGCCACGCCGGCCTTGTCGTCTGCGCCCAGCAAGGTGGAGCCGTCAGTGGTGATGAGCGTTTTGCCCCTGAGGCCATTCAGGCTGGGGAAGCGCGCGGGCGAGAGCACCGCGCCCGTGGCGGAGAGCACGATGTCGCCGCCGTCATAGTCCGGGTGCAGCTGGGGCTTGACCCCCTCGCCGGGATAATCGGGCGCAGTATCCATATGGGCGATCAGTCCCAGACAGGGCTGGCCCTCCAGCCCCGGCGTGGCAGGCAGCGCGGCGTAGACGAAGCAGTTGTCCGTCACACGCACGTTTGTGAGGCCTAGCGCCGTCAGCTCGTCCGCAAGCAGGCGTGCCAGGGCGAACTGGCAGTCCGTGGAAGGGGTCGCGGTGGAATTGGGGTCCGACCGCGTGGGGATGGCGGCATAGCGAAGGAAGCGTTCCGTTGCGTTCATGGGTATCGTCCTTTCAAAAGCATGGGTTTGAAAATCGCCCGCCTTGGAGGGCGGGCGGCAGATTCACTTAGTTCAGCGGCCGGATCAGAATGAAGGGGGTCAGCTCATCGCCCTGACCGCTGGGGTTGTCCGCCATGGCGTCCTGAATTTGCGCGTCGGTGAGGGGAAAGTCCGGGCTCTTGCCCAGCTGGTCGCGCTGCAGGTCGTTGGCGTCCATCAGCACCACCGGGATGCCCGTGGCCTGATAGAGCTTTGCGCACAGCTCATCCGGATTGTCGGGGTTGATGAGGGCCATCTGGTGGTAGAGTTCGAAGCTGGAACGGGTGTAGAAGCCGTCGATGCCGCCCACGCCCTTGCCGCACACCTTGTAAAACACGCCGTGCATGCCAAACAGCTTGGTCACCGCGCTGGCGGCGGCGGCCAGCAGCACGCGCGGCAGGCCGCACATGTCGATAACCAGCTGCAGCTTGTAGGGCTCATGCATGCCCACGCCCGTGTGGTTAATCCCCGCAAAGCGCCACAGGTGGTTGGCCCACCAGCCGGGCTTGACCTCATCGCGCGTTTTGACGGACTTGACGCACATGCACATGACCTTTGCGCCGAAGCTGAGCACGTCGCCGGGCTGATAGAGCGGGCGCACGTACTGTTCCACAAGCACGGCCTGATCTTCGCCCACCTTGACGAAGTGGGTCTGTATGGCGAAGCGGCTGTATTTGCGGCCGTCCTTGCCCTCGATTACGCCGCGGTCGAAGTAGGTCACGCCGTTTTCCTCGCGGCGCTGCTCCTCCAGGTTGCGGGATGGGATGATGCCCATGTCAATCGCCTCCAAATGCTGTTACATATCCTCAAAGAAAGGTTCGCCCGTTTCGCTGACCAATATGCCCATGTCGTTGAAATGCAGGGGCACAGGCTTGGCCATGATATATTTGAGAATGGCGTCAAAGCGTACGCTTTCGGTATAGGTTAGAAGCGTAAAGGCTACGCCGTGCTTTTTCGCGCGCCCCGTGCGGCCGATGCGGTGCAGGTAGTATTCGTTTTCATTGGGCAGGTCGTAGTTGATGACGGCCTCCACATCATCCACGTCGATGCCGCGGGCGGCCACGTCGGTGGCCAGCAGGATTTGGAACTTGCCCTTGCGGTAGGCCTGCATGACCTCGTTGCGGGCGGACTGGCGCATGTCGCCGTGCAGGCAGTCGGCGGGATAGCCCGCGTCCTTGAGGCGCTTGCACAGGCGCTGGGTCATGTCCTTGGTGTTGACAAAGACCATCACGCGCTGGTACACGTCGCTGTCGAGCAGATAGAGCAGATGCTCATATTTGTGCTCTCGCTCGGTGGCGATCACGTACTGGGTGATCTGCGGACGGTTTTCCTTCGTCGCGGGGATGACGATCTCCACCGGGTCCTGCTGGTACTTCCAGGCGATGGTCATCACGTCCTGGTTGGTGGTGGCGGAAAAGAGCACCAGTTGCCGCTCGATGGGCGTGGCCTCGATAATCTTGGTCACATCCTTGACAAAGCCCATGTTGAGCATTTCGTCGGCCTCGTCCAGCACCATGGTATGCACGCTGTCCAGGCGGATGTTCCCGCGGTTCATGTGGTCCAGCAGCCGTCCAGGCGTGGCCACCACGATCTGGGGGCACTGCTTGAGCTGGGAAAGCTGCTTGGTAATCGGCTGCCCACCATAGAGGCAGGCGATGCGCACGCCGGGGATGTAACGCGAAAGCGCACGAAGCTCGTCGGTGATCTGCAGGCTCAGCTCGCGCGTGGGGGCCAGCACCAGCTCCTGGACACGCTTGTCCTTGAGGTTCACGTATTCCAGCATGGGAATGCCGAAGGCGCAGGTCTTGCCCGTGCCCGTGGGAGCGATGGCGATCAGATCGCGCCCCTCCATCATCAGGGGGAGCGTTTTGGCCTGGACGGGGGTCATCTCACTGAACCCCATTTTTTCAACGGCTTTGAGAATCTCGTCGCTGAGATCGGCGGCCTCGGAGAATTTGGTAATCTGTAGTCCTTCTGTTGGCAAAGCGGGCGCTCCTTACTTGTGTTGTTGCTGGTCGAGGCAGATTTCTATGGCGCGGCTGAGCTGGTCGGGGCAGGAGGTGCCGCCGCGGCATTGAACGCCGCGCAGGCGGTTCATCACCTCGCGCGCGTCCTGGCCGATCACCAGGCGCGACAGGCCGTCGGTATTGCCCCGGCAGCCGTTGGTAAAGCGGCAGGCCGTGATCTTTCCGTCTTCGATTTCCAGGTCGATGGCGGTCGAACAGGTACCACGGGTCTTATAGTGCATCATGTGTGCGTCTCTCCTTTTTCTGCGGCTTACACAAAATAAGCCAATTTATTGCTTTCGACATGGCGGCCCGCTTTTCCTGCCGGATTTTTCACATCCCGCCTTCTTTCGCATAGGGTGACAGTAGCGCTTGAAAAGAGGCAGGGAAGGGAGCGGTGCCATGAGCCTGATCATCGCGGATGCCCGGCTGGGCGTTTGGAAAGCCGCGGACGAAGGCGGTCCGCTTGCCCAGGTGCCTTGCACCGTAGAACAGCCCCGTCTGACATGCGCCGGCAGCGCCTGCGTGTGTGTGGGCGGAAGCAGGGAATGTATGTGCCTGACCTGCCACGGGCTCAGGGAGATCGGCCGCATGCCCACCGCGCCGGGATTGGCCGCGCTGTGCCTGTCGCCCTGTGGGAGGTATGTATACCAGCTCAGCGCAGAGGCCGATAGCGTCCATACGCGCCTGACGGCCACCGGAGAGCTGATTTTTGCGGCCCCGGTGGGAGTGTTTCCTCGCACCATGTGCCTGGATGCGTCCGGGCGGCTGCTGCTGGCTGCGGGCGGGGCGGTGGATGAAGCCTATCTGCTCAGTGCACCGGAGCTGGTGCGCGAGCGGACCATCTACACCAAAAGCCCGTGCTTTGCCGCAGGTTTTTGGCGGGGCGGGCTTCTGTTAGTGTGCGCTGCCGAGGGTGAGGATATCCACACGGCGGTGTACACGCTGGCTCCGGGCACGCCGCGCCCGCGCAAGCTGATCGACCTGCCGGGCCAGCCCGGAGGGCTGTGCGTGTGCCCGGACGGCGTGGGTGCACTCATCAGCACGCGCGACGGACTGATGAAGCTGGACATCCCGCAGGGACGGCTGCTTTGGAACCTGCCGGATCTGGCGCTGTGCGCCGGCCTGTGCTGCCATGGCCCCATGGCGCTGGCAAGCGCCACGCTGAGCGGGCAGGTACGGCTGCTTTCCCATTACAAGCCATGGCTTTCAAAAACCGTGTTCGCGGGTACGGATGTTCATGCCTGCTTTTTGATGACATAATCCGGGCGCGTTTGGCGCATCCTTGACACAGAAGCCTCGGCAAAGGCCGGGGTATGGGATGGAAGGAGGTTTTCTTGCTATGC
Source organism: Bacillota bacterium (assembly GCA_023404345.1). Classification (GTDB taxonomy): domain Bacteria; phylum Bacillota; class Clostridia; order Christensenellales; family Aristaeellaceae; genus Limiplasma. Next base: position 35,406 of record JAEYCB010000046.1, on the reverse strand, counting down.
TGGATAAGATCTCACTGGTACTGGTGATCATCGGCGCCATCAACTGGGCGCTGATTGGCATCTTTCAATTCGATCTGGTGGCGTATCTCTTCGGCGGGCAGGCGGCGGTGGTCAGCCGCATCGTCTACACCCTGGTGGGTGCAGCCGGGCTGTGGTGCATCTCGCTGCTGTTTGGCGAGCGCGTATCCGCCAAGGAGTGATCCAGACGGATCTGTTGGGAGGCTTGCAGCAGAAAGGCACGATTGGTCGGCTTGCCGCGCTCCGGGTCCACTGTGGCGCCAAAAAAACGTTCGATGCCCCGCATGCTGCCCTGGGTAAACACGCTTTCCACCGATACGCGCACACAGCGCTCCACGGCGGCGGGCGTGGTGCCGAAGGCGCAGGCGCACCAGCGGTAGAGCTGACCCATGGAGCGCTCCTCCAGGGCCGGTGAGGGAGCCAGATGCTCAAGGAGCCACGCTGCATAGGCGCGGCCTTTGTAGCGGCGATCCATGGATATGGCGCATAAAAAGGCTTCCACCGCCTGCGTGATATCCGGCTCCTGGGCCGCTGCCAGTTTTGGCAGCGGCTTTTGCATGAGCGTTTCCATCAGTGCACACAGCTTTTCGGGAGCGGCGCAGATGGGCGCGACCGCGTCCGCCATGGCAGGGCGGGAGGCGCACAGCTCCGGCTCGCATAAAAACAGCACGCGCGGAGGACAGGGATGGCGGGACGCCGCAAGCGCCTCCAGCACTTCAAAGCCGTCCAGCCCGGGCAGGCATGCATGCAAAAGCAGCAGGTCAAACCGGTCCCGCGAAAGCAGTTCCAGCGCCTGCGTGCCGCTTTGCGCGATCCGCACGGCAAATCCCCGGCATTCCATAGCCCCCGCGATCAGGCGGGCCGTTCCTGTGCTGAGCACTGCGATCAAAAGCCGCATGAGCGCACCTCCCGTCATAAGGATACGCCCATGCGGCCTCCGTAACCTGCCTGATATGACCGAAACCTTTGTCGAATCCTGTCAGCGTGCCATCAAAAAGGCGTGCGCATCGTTCACCGCATCCACCACGGCCTGGCTGGACAGGGTGGCGCCGGAGACGGCGTCGATGTCCTGGTTCAGTTCAAGCGGCGGCGTTTTCCCGATAAACTGTGATGTGAACGCCTCCTCGCGCACGCCGCTGCCCACGCCCACTGTTTCCAGAAAGCGCACGCCGCCCACGTCGATAGCGGAAATCGTGCCCGCGTCATCCATGGTCAGGCGCACCAGCACAGGACCGGCATAGCCGATGGCGCTTGCGTTGACGGTGCCGCCTGCGGCCTGGGGCGATGCGGTGGGCTGTGTGGCTTCCGGGGTCGGGCTGGCCATCGGTGAAGCGGTGACGGCCGGGGTGGGGGTGACGGCGGGCGGCTCGGCGGTTCCCGTGGTCATGACCACGGCGACTACCGCCACCGCCGCCACCAGTCCCGCGATGAGCCATCCGGCCCATTTTTTCTGATTCTCCATGCGTTAGCTCCTCCTGCCTGATAGGGTTGTCCCTAGGTTGCGCCGCGGGGAGCGGTCCTATACGGCGCGAAGAATGCCGCATCCTGCGGGATGTTTGACATGCTTCGCGCCGCAAACCGACACGGAGAGAAAAGCCCGCTGGCTATACTGGCTGTACACTGGCATGGGGAGGCGGCGTATGGAGACTTCAACGGCCCGGCCGCAGGAGGCGGTCGAGCGCAGAGGAAAAGGCGTCCGGCGCGCGGGAAGGCGGCTGATGATGTTTGCGCGCAGCGCGGCGCGGCCTGGGGGACAGGCCGTGACGGTCTTTCTTTTTACCTTTGTGCGGTGGTTTGGCATTCCGTCTCCCTTTGCGGCCGCGTTTTTGCTTTCGCGTGCAGAAAAACCCACGGCGCTGATGCTGGCTGGCGCGGGCGCGTCGCTGGCGGTGCGGGCGCTTTGGGGACTTGAACTGGATGTATGGCAGTATGTGGGAATTGTGGGACTGTGGCTTACGCTGCGCCGCCTAAGGCCCAGGCCGGGCATTGAAACGGCGGCGCTTGGCGGCCTGGCGATGATGCCGCGCGTATTTGCGGCGCTGGCCGGTCATGCGCCGCTGGACGTGCTGCTCAGCCTTGCGGCGGTACCGCTGAGCATGCTGAGCGCGGCGTTTTTCCGCAGCGCATTGGATGGCATGGCCTCCACCGGCGCGCCCACCTGCACGCGGGAACGCGCCTGCGTAGCTGCGCTGGGACTGTTGCTGGTAGGCGGCACGGGGTATTTCTGGATGGGCGCGCTCAATCTGGGGCAGCTGGCCGCCGTGTGGATGACCGTGGCGTACGCTGCCGCAAACGGACCGGTGTACGGCGTGGCCGCGGGACTTATGTGCGGGCTGTCGCTGGCGCTGGGCGGGCATGATGTGCGCATGGCGGCGACGCTGTCGCTGATGGGACTTTTATGCGGCCTTCCGGCGGTAGAGCGGCGGCGCTGGCTGCTGCCCCCGGCTGCTATGGCGGGGTGGGCGCTTGGGTATTCGCTGACGCCGCTGAGCGGTCCGACGGTTCCTTTTTGGGCGGCGCTCGCAGGGGCGGCGGCATATGCCCTGCTGCCCGGATGGGCGCTGGAACGGGTGCGCGCGCTGGCACGCGGCCCGGAGCCGGGCGTGCGGAGCATGGAAACGGCGTTTGTGACCCAGCGTATCGCACACATGCGCGACGCGCTGGAACGGCTGGCCAAGGCCTTGCCCGATCCGGGCAGCCAGGCCATCACCAGCGGCGAGGAGCTGGGCGAGCTGCTTTGCGCCCGGTGCGCCAACCGTGAGCTTTGCTGGGGAAAGGGACGTGTGCGGACGGAACGCCTGCTTGCGGACATGATGGAGCGGGTGGAACGGGGCGAAGCGGTGGATGAGGACAACCTTCCCGCCCTGGCCGAACATGGCTGCCTGCGCGCCGAATCCATTGAAGAAACGGCGCAGGAGGCCCTGACCGCGCTCAAGCGGCGTGAGGCGGGCATCAGAAAAGCGCGCTACGAGCGGGAACTGACGCTTACGCATCTGGCGGCGCTGTCGGGCACGCTGGGGGAGCTGGGCATGATGGCCGGAGGCGAGAGCCTCAACGACCTCAAGGCCGCGCACATTCTCAACCTGGCGCTGGAGGAGCTTAACGTCCCCGCACGGCTCAGCTATGCGCGAAGGGTGGACGGGCATCTTCAGGCCGCGCTGGAAACCGATGGCATGATGCCGGTGCAAAAGCCGCTGGAAATGCTGCTGCGCTATCTGGCCACGGAGGAAGATCTGCCCCTGTCCATCACCCGTGCGGGACGCGGGCGCGTGGAACTGGAAGAAATCCCGCTCTACAGCGCGTCGGTGGGCATGGCATCGGTGTGCGCGGGCGAGCGCGGCGAGGGGGACGGGGTATGCGGCGATGCGTGCACGGCCAAACGCTGCGAGGGCGGACGGCTGCTGCTGATGCTGCTGGATGGCATGGGCCATGGCGAGGAGGCGCACCGGCAGAGCGAAAAGACCCTTGAGCTGCTTACCCTGCTGCTGGAGGCGGGCTATACGCGCCGCCAGGCCATCACGGCGGTGAACGGCATCATGCTTTCCACCCAGGAGGACGAGCGCTTTTCCACCGTGGACCTGGCGGATGTGGACCTGTGGACGGGCAACGTGTATTCCGAAAAGCTGGGAGCATGCGCTTCGTGGGTGGTGCGTGGCAGCCATATGAAAAAGGTGGAGGGCGCGTCTCTGCCGCTGGGCATTCTGGCGGAGGCGTCAGCCACCTCCATGCAGTACCGTCTGCATAGCGGTGATATCCTCGTAATGGTCAGCGACGGCGTGGCCGACGCCTTTGAAACGGACGAGCAGTTTACCCAGGCCCTGACGGAGAGCCTGTATATCCAGCCGCAGCGCATGGCTGACGCCCTGCTCAGAAATGCGCTGCTGGCAGGCGGCGGCGCGCCCAGAGATGACATGAGCGTGATGGTGCTGCTGCTTCTGGACCGGCAGCAGGCCAGGGAATGATACAGACATAAGCAAAAGGTGCGGCTATACGCCGCGTCTTCAGACTGTCAAAAAACCCGTTGGGAGGTTTGGAGGACCCGCAGGTCCTCCAAAATCAATTCGTATCGCCCGGCTTTGCCGGGCGGGCGGGGAGTTTGGGCCTTTGGGCGCAAACGTTTCTTAAGCCTGTGTCGAAAAAAGCCGGCGTAGCCGGATTTTTTCGACAAGCTGAAGGCGCGGCCATATGCCACGCCTTTTTGCTTTGTCAAAAAAACGGGGAGGCGGAAACACACCGCCTACCCATAGCCCCCACGCGGGGGGTGGCACATTATTACGCCAGTTCCTGGTAGGAGATTTCCAGATGATAGTTTTCCCGCGCTGCGTCCTCAAACACCCGCAGCAGCTTGGGCAGATAATCCACCATTTTTCCGCGCGGCGCTCTGGGATAGTGCACGGCAATGCGCAGAGGCTCGTGTTCACTGGCAAGCTCGTCGTGCAGGGCGTCCAGGTTCGCGCCGTAATAGAAGGGAAAGTCCAGCGCCTCCTTGAGGTAGCGGTGCAGAGAAATCTTTTCCTCAAAGGGGGTCAGGTCCAGAGTCACGTCGCGCATAAGTACCTCCTGTTGCATTTGGATCGTTTCGGGGTAAAACGTGGCAGAGGAAACAGAAAAGGGCTTTCGCCGCTCAGGACTGGAGCATAATGGGATTGGACCAGGCGCTGCGGCCCTGTGCGTCAATCAGCTGTACGCGCACGTAGTGTTCGCCGCGGTTGACGGTCAGGTCGTAGCTGGCAAAGACCAGATCCTTGCCAGTCTGGCAGCGGTTGGGCGTCCAGATAAGGTTACTGTAGAAGATCACGGTCTCGACAGGCGAACAGGTCACGTCGATGCGGCCGTCTTCCACCGAGATCTGCTCAAAGCGCGGCCCCTGCGAGCAGTAGAACCGGCCCCGGTCCAGCGCGTCAAAGAGGCTCTCCTGGCTGAGCTCTTCGGCCTGCACCATGGTGAAGGCGCGGCCCGCCTCGCCCTGGTAGCGGTGTGAATCGTCCGAGGCCACGAAGCGGTACAGCGCGCCATGCGCCGCCGCGACGTCCAGCACGTTTGAGGAATCGGCGCGGTCGCCGTTCCATGGATAGGTCGATACGCTGTTGTAGATCTCCGCGGCGGTTACGTTTTGCAGGGCCGTGAGCGTGGACACGGTGTTGAGCGACCATGCCGGATGCGCCACGATGGCGCGTCCTCCGCACCGGCGGTAGAGGTTGATGCACCGCTGCGGGCTGACGGACAGATCATAATCCATCAGGCGTTCATCCATGTCCACGCCGATCAGGTGCAAAAGCTCGCCGGGCAGGGTAAAATCCATCTCCATGCCACTGAGCAGCAGCATGCATCCTTCCAGATGCGTAGGCGCCGACAGATGGCGGTGATCGGTCAGGGCCAGGAAATCATAGCCAAGATCACGGTAGAGGGCCACGACCTCATCAGGGCTGAGCGCCCCGTCGCTTACTGTGGTATGACAGTGCATGTTTCCTTTGAAAAAAGGCAGCTTTGAATCAAAAAGGTCCATTTTCAACGCGCGCCTCCTTTCCGTCAAAAAACGTATGTAAAGATTATAGCCTGTACTGCGTGGAAATGCAAGCGCCGCCTTGCAAACCCGCACGCACTGTGATACCATGTGGAAGCGTAGCAAGCACGAAAGGGGCTTTTCATCATGAAGGCATTGTTTATCGGTGGCACAGGCACCATCAGTTCGGCCATTTCAGAGCTGTGTGTGCGCCGGGGATGGGATGTGACGCTGCTCAACCGCGGCAATGCGGATGCGCGTGTACCTCAGGGCGCGCACGTCATTCATGCGGATATTCATGACGAGGCGGCAACACAGGCGGCACTGAAAGGACAGACGTTCGATGTGGTGGCGGATTTTATCGCCTATACGCCCGATGATGTGGCACGCGACATCCGCCTGTTTTCCGGCAAAACGGGACAATACTTTTTCATCAGCTCGGCGTCGGCCTATCAAAAGCCATTGTCCTCGCCGTGGATCACCGAGGGAACGCCGCTTTGCAATCCTTACTGGGAATACAGCCGCCAGAAGGCGGCCTGTGAGGAAGTGCTGATCCATGCCTATCGCGAGCATGGCTTTCCCATCACCATCATCCGGCCCAGCCACACCTATTGCCGGCGAAGCGTGCCCGTGTCGCTGCATGGACCCAATGGCAGCTTTCAGGTGCTGGAGCGGATGCGCACGGGCAAGCCTGTTATTGTGCCTGGCGATGGCCTGACACTGTGGAACCTGACCCACAGCGACGATTTTGCCGTGGCCTTCGTAGGACTGATGGGCAACGTGCATGCCCTGGGCGAGGTGTTCCACATTACGGGCGACGAAAGCCTGACCTGGAACCAGGTGTACGGGAGCATCGGGGCAGCGCTGGGGGTGGAGCCGCGCCTTGTGCACATTGCCAGCGAAACGCTGGGCGCACTGTGCCAAAGCTATGTTGGTTCTCTCCTTGGGGACAAGAGCAACACCGTGATCTTCGACAACAGCAAAATCAAACGCGCCGTGCCGGAATTTGTGGCGGCAAAGCGCTTTGATCAGGGCGTGCGCGAGGCCGTTGCGTATATTTACAGCCATCCGGAATGCCAGCGTCTGGATCCCGCCTTTGACGCCTGGTGCGATCAGGTGATCGAAGGATATGAGCGCCTGACGTCTGCACTGCCCAAATTTGAGATGTAAGGAGCTTTTTGTGAGCCAGTACATTGAGCCGCTCAAATCGGCGCTGGTGCTGTTTCCCTTTGTGGCGCTTGCGTTTACTCTGCCTTACATGCTGCTGCAATACCGCAGGTATGGGGCTGTGCTGTTTATTCGTACGGCCATTGTGTATTCGTTTGTGCTGTACCTGATGTGCGCCTATTTCCTGGTGATTCTGCCCCTGCCGGATGTGGAAATCGTCAGCGGCCTTACCTCCGCGCGCGTGCAGCTGATTCCCTTTCGGGAGATAGCGGACCTGCTGCGCAATGCAGGCGTTGTCTGGACCCAGCCTGCCACGTGGTACCGCCTGGTGTGGAACCGCGATTTTTTCCAGATGGCAGCCAACGTAGCCATGTTTACCCCGCTGGGAATCTATCTGCGCTATTACTTCGGGTGCAATCTGAAAAGAACCCTGCTGTTTTCCTTTTTGCTAAGCCTGTTTTTTGAGCTGACCCAGCTCACGGGGCTTTATGGGTTTTATCCCAGACCGTACCGGTTGGCTGATGTGGATGATCTGATGACCAATACCTGCGGAGGAATGCTGGGCTATGTGCTGGCCCCGCTGGTGATGCATGTGCTGCCGTCGCGTGAGCGGATGGATGCGCGCGCTTACCGCAAGGGCGAGCAGGTGAGCGTGACGCGCCGCTGCTTTGCATCGCTGATTGACTTTGCGGTGATGCTTGCGGCGCTTGCAGCGCTTATGTGGCGGCTGCCCCTGGTGGTGCCGTCGGGAGAAGGTGCCGCGACTATGGCAGCCTGGCTGTTCGGCTGCTATGCCGTGGGAATTGTGGGGTATTTTGTATTTGGCACATGGCTGACCGGTGGACGCACAGTGGGCAAAACGCTTTTGCACCTGCGCCTTATAGACCTGCGAAGCGGAGAACGCCCAAAACTGTGGCAATGTGCGGTGCGTTACGGCGTTTTGTATCTGGTGATTATGCCCACCCCTGCGTTTCTGCTGCTGGCCATCACGCTTGGCACACAGAGCGGCACCATCAGCGTCTGGCTGGTGCTGGTATGCATTGCGCTTTTGATGGCGTATATCCTGTTCTGGCTGCTGCTTGCGGTACATGTGGTTACGCATGACAACCAGCTGCTGCATGGCAAGCTGAGCAAAACGCACAACGTCAGTACGCTTCGCCACCGTTACTTTGCAAAATGGCATGGTGCACGGCATGCGCACGACGCCGTTCCGTGAAAACAAAGAAGCGCCGTGGGATAGCAAAATCCCACGGCCTCAGCGTTTCGAAAAAGCTCGCCTGCGGCGATCTTTTCCGCCAAATGCTTAAGAAATGTTTGCGCCCATGAGCGCAAACTCCCCGCCCGCCCGGCAAAGCCGGGCGATACGAATTTACTTTGGAGGGCTGCGGCCCTCCAAACCTCCCAAAACAGTCTGGCGCCGTGGGATAGTAAAATCCCACGGCTTTTGCATGGCACTTTACGCCTGTGCGTCAGGCAAGGGCAGACGGGCCACGCCGCTGCGTACGGCTGCCTCGGCCACGGCGCGGGCCACGGCAGGCCCTACGCGCCGGTCGAATGCCTGGGGCAGAATATAGCGGGGCGTAAGCTCCTCATCGGATACCAGCGAGGCGATGGCGCGGGAGGCGGCCATCTTCATTTCGTCGTTGATGTCGCGAGCGCGCACGTCCAGCGCGCCGCGGAAGATGCCGGGGAACGCCAGCACGTTGTTGATCTGGTTGTCGTAGTCGCTGCGGCCGGTGCCTACCACCGCCGCACCGCCGCGCAGAGCCTCCTCCGGCATGATTTCGGGCACGGGGTTGGCCATGGGGAATACAATGGGATCGCGTGCCATCAAACCGATCATGTCGCCGGTGACAATGCCGGGCACGCTCACGCCGATGAACACGTCCGCGCCCGCCAGTGCCTCGGTGAGGCCGCCGTGCAGGTGGCGGCGGTTGGTCACATGGCTCAATTCTTCCTGGGCGGGGCTCATCTTCTCGCGGCCCTCTACCACGATGCCGTGGCGGCCCAGCAGAATCAGATCGCCCACGCCAAAGTGCAGAAGATGATGCGCAATGGCCACGCCCGCCGAGCCTGCGCCGTTGATCACGCAGGTGATATCCTCTATGCGCTTGTTTACCAGCTTCAGCGCGTTCAGGAGCGCCGCGGCCACCACCACGGCGGTGCCATGCTGATCGTCATGGAACACGGGGATATCGCACAGCTCCTTGAGCCGCCGCTCGATTTCAAAGCAGCGTGGCGCGCCGATGTCCTCCAGATTGATGCCGCCAAAGCTGCCCGAAAGCAGATAGACCGTGCGAACGATCTCGTCCACGTCCTTGCTCTTGATGCACAGAGGGAAGGCGTCTACCCCGGCAAATTCCTTGAACAGCACGCACTTGCCCTCCATTACGGGCATGCCTGCCTCTGGCCCGATGTCGCCCAGCCCCAGAACGGCGGTGCCATCGGTGACCACAGCAACCAGATTGTGGCGGCGGGTAAGCTGGAAGGACTTTTCCGGATCATCGCGAATGGCCAGGCAGGGCTGCGCCACCCCCGGCGTGTAGGCCAGCGACAGGGCCTTTCGATCCTTCACATGCGCACGCGGCGTGATTTCCAGCTTGCCGGCCCATTCATAGTGCTTTTCCAGCGCTTCCTCCCAGATATCCATCGTCGACCGCTCCTTGTTTTCGTGATCTTTCGGCTTATTGTAGCATGTTTCGCGCCGCGTGACAACGCGGGATTTTTATTGACTTTGCTTTTGCGGCGGGGTATGATCTAGCCGGTTGTATATGCACACAAACGGAACCGTATTGTTTTGGAGGGAAAACCAGATGAAAAAATTTTTTGAAGAATTCCGGCGCTTCTGCGTCAGGGGTAATGTTATGGAACTGGCTACCGGCGTGATGATCGGCGGGGCGTTTTCCAGCATTGTCAGTTCGCTTGTCAACGATATCCTCATGCCCCTGATCGGCCTGCTGACAGGCGGCGCTGATTTGAGTGGCCTGTTTGTGGCGCTGGACTTTCAAAGCTACCCCTCCATAGAGGCGGCGCAGGCGGCAGGCGTGGGCACGCTGAATTATGGAGCGTTTTTGCAGGCGGCGATCAACTTCCTCATCATTGCGCTGTGCGTGTTTCTGGCGGTGAGGGCCATGAACCGCCTGATGCCCAAACGCCAGCAGCCAAAGAAGGAAGAGCGCCTGTGCCCCTATTGCTGTGAGCCCGTCCATGAGAAGGCTGTCAAATGCCGCTGGTGCGGCAGCAGCCTTGAAGAAAACGGGAAAGCAGGAGGCAGTGCAACTGTCGCTTGACAGATTGCAAGCCTCAGTTGCTTGCGCCGCAACCGCCCCTGACGCTATGCTTGATGCCACGGCAGCAGCGAATGCCGCCGCGAAACAAGCAGGGAGGAACAGCATATGGGCTTTTCGGAAAGAGTAACCACGCTTCGCAAACAGGCCGGATGGTCGCAGGAGGAACTGGCGCAGCGGCTGGACGTAAGCCGTCAGGCGGTGTCAAAATGGGAAAGTGGGCAGGCCATGCCGGACCTTGACCGCGTGGTGCGCATGTCGGAGCTGTTTGGCGTAAGCACGGACAGCCTGCTCAGGGATAACCTCGAGCCGGACAGGCCCGTGCAAGAGGCTACGCGCGCCGTAACCATGGAGGAAGGCCAAGCCTTCCTTTCTTTAAAGGAGACGATGGCGGACCGCATTGCCTGGGCGGTGTTTGCCTGCGTGCTGGCGCCCATTCCGTTGCTTATGCTCAGTGCTCTGGCCGAGGCGGGCCGGCTCTCTGAAAATGTGGCAGGCGCGGTGGGAATCGCGGCGCTGCTTGTGCTGGCAGCGGGTGCGGTGGCGGTGTTTTTGTCCTGCAGGATCGCCTCCGAACGCTACGAGTATCTGGAAAAGGAACCGATTCAGGCCGCACGCACCGTGATCCAGATGGCCCGTGAACAGCAGGAAAGCAGCCGGGAGCGCTATGGGCGGTGGAACGTTGCAGGCGTGAGCCTGTGCATTCTGGCCGCCTTGCCGCTGATTATAGCCGCCATGCTAAGTGAAAGCGCCGTGGCGGTAATCGCCGCCCTGTGCGTGACGCTGGCGCTGGCAGGGCTTGGAACTACGTTTCTGATTCGCGTGGGCATCCGCTGGGAAAGCCTGCAAAAGCTGCTGGAGGAAGGCGATTACAGCCGGGAAGCCAAGCGCAGGCGGCATGGCCATGGCAGCATAAGCGCTGCTTTCTGGCTTGGCATGGTGTCCATCTATCTGGCCTACAGCTTTATCACTGGCGACTGGCGGCGAAGTTGGATTATGTGGCCCGTGGCGGGTGTACTCTATGCCGCGCTGGCTGCGGCGCTGTCCGGCAGGCGCGGGCGCTGAAGCGACGTTTTCGCGCCCGCATGGCGGGGATAGCCGCGGGTCAGCCGTTTTGGGCCGGGCTTGACGGGCGCTGGAGCAGCGCCTGCGCCGCCTGCGCCGCCGCGCGCATGGCCGTGGGCAGGGGCAGCGCGCAAAGCTCTTCCCGCGTGACCATGCGGCCGCCGCAGACTTCCAACGCCTGCGGCGAGGGCTCATTCTCCAGAGAAAAATGCCATAGCTGCATTTCCCATACCCGATGGGTAAACACATGACGCGCCTGCCCCAGTTCCCCGGCGAATCGGCAGGGAAAACCCGTCTCGCGCAGCAGGGCTTCGGCACGTTCCGGGTGCGTTTCGTCCTCCATAAGCCAGAATACATACAGGCCGCCCAGCATGCGCTCTCCCCGGCGGGTCACCAACACGCGGCTGTCCCGCGTCAGCAGGCATACGGCCACGTCCACCCGCTTGGGCGGACGTTTTTTTTCGTGTATGGGCAAAAGCGCCGCGTCGCCCTCGCGCGCTGCGTCACACAGGCAGCGCCACGGGCAGGAGGCACAGTCTGGCTCGCCGGGATGGCACAGGGTGGCGCCCAGCTCCATCAGGGCCTGATTGTAGTCTCCGGGACGGTCTGCCGGGATGTCGGCCGATACCAGGTCGCGGATGCGGCGCTGCACGTCTGGACGGCCCACGTCCTCCCGCACGCCGTAGAAGCGCGAGGCCACGCGGTACACGTTGCCGTCCACCGCCGGCACGCGCAGCTCGAAGGCGATGCTGCCAATCGCTCCCGCGGTGTAGGGGCCCACCCCCGGCAGGGACAAAAGCCCTTCATAGCTTGCGGGAAACATGCCGTGGTGTTCGGTCACAACCGTTTGCGCCGCTTTTTGCAGGTTGCGCGCACGGCTGTAGTACCCCAGCCCCTCCCAGGCTTTGAGCACCTGCTCCTGAGGCGCCCGTGCCAGGTCCGCCACGGTGGGAAAGAGCGTCAAAAACCGCTCATAATAGGTTTTTACGGTTTCCGTGCGGGTCTGCTGCAGCATGATTTCCGACAGCCAGATGCGGTAGGGATCGCGGGTGTGGCGCCAGGGCAGGTCGCGCCGGAAAGCGTCGTACCAGGCAAGCAGCGGCTCACAGACGGGCATGAAATCCTCTCCTTTCGGTTGCTTTGCTATTGTACCACAGGGCTGTCCTTCCGCACGATTCAAATACAAAAGAAATATAAAGAAAACAATAGATAATTGAAAATAATTCGAGAAATTAAGATTCAACAGCATAATGGAAATCTTTTTTTCGCCCGCAGAGCCAAAAAACAGGTGAATAGCGGCTTGCCACTTGGCAGGAAATAACGTATAGTAAGGACTGTTGTTAGCACTCGTTTAGTATGAGTGCTAACAAGACCGAAACCACAATCGATATGGACAGGGAGGATACAGTGATGAACGTTAAGCCTTTGGGCGACCGTGTGGTCATCAAGAACGTTGAGATGGAAGAAACCACCAAGAGCGGCATTTTGCTCACCGGCACCGCCAAGGAGAAGCCCCAGATGGCAGAGGTGCTGGCCGTGGGCCCCGGCGGCATGGTGGACGGCAAGGAAATCGTGATGAACGTAAAGCCCGGCGATAAGGTGATTTACTCCAAGTATGCCGGCACCGAGGTCAAGATCGACGGACAGGAGCTTATCATCGTGCGCCAGAGCGACATTCTGGCCACCGTGGAATGATCCGGTTTTTTTGAGCGACGCAATATCTCTAGAGGAGGAACATCATTATGGCAAAGCAGATTAAGTACGGCGAGGAAGCCCGCCGCGCGCTGGAAAAAGGCGTAAACGCCCTGGCGGATACCGTTAAGATCACCCTTGGCCCCAAGGGCCGCAACGTTGTGCTGGACAAGAAGTTCGGCGCGCCCCTCATCACCAACGACGGCGTGACCATCGCCAAGGAAATCGAGCTGGAAGATCCCTTTGAGAACATGGGCGCCCAGCTGGTGAAGGAAGTTTCCACCAAGACCAACGACGTGGCCGGCGACGGCACCACCACCGCTACCCTGCTGGCTCAGGCCATCATCCGTGAGGGCCTGCGCAACCTGGCCGCCGGCGCCAATCCCATGGTGCTCAAGCGCGGCATCGAGGCAGGCGTGAGCGCCGCCGTGGACGCTCTGGCCAAGCTGAGCCAGCCCATCACGGGCAAGCAGTCCATCGCGCAGGTGGCCAGCATTTCTGCCGGCGACGAAGCCATCGGCAAGCTGATCTCCGAGGCCATGGAAACCGTGGGAAACGACGGCGTGATCACCGTTGAGGAAAGCAAGACCATGCGCACCGAAATGACCACCGTGGAAGGCATGCAGTTTGACCGCGGCTATGCCAGCGCCTACATGGTCACCGATACCGAGAAGATGGAAGCGGTTCTCGACAACCCCTACATCCTCATCACCGACAAGAAAATTTCCAATATTCAGGAGATCCTGCCCGTGCTGGAGCAGGTGGTGCAGTCTGGCAAGAAGTTGCTCATCATCGCCGAGGACGTGGAGGGCGAGGCTCTGGCCACGCTGGTTGTCAACAAGCTGCGCGGCACCTTCACCTGCGTTGCGGTCAAGGCCCCCGGCTTTGGCGACCGCCGCAAGGAAATGCTGCGTGACATCGCCGTGCTCACTGGCGGCCAGGTCATCAGCGATGAACTGGGCATGGAGCTCAAGGAAGCTACCATCGACATGCTGGGCAGCGCCCGTCAGGTGAAGGTGGACAAAGAGAACACCACCATCGTGGAAGGCGCCGGCAGCAAGGAAGACATCGCCGCGCGCGTTGCCTCCATCCGCAGCCAGATCGAGGACACCACCAGCGATTACGATAAGGAAAAGCTCCAGGAGCGTCTGGCCAAGCTGGCTGGCGGCGTGGCCGTCATCCAGGTGGGCGCCGCTACCGAAATTGAGATGAAGGAGCGCAAGCTGCGCATCGAAGACGCTCTGGCTGCGACCCGCGCCGCTGTGGAAGAGGGCATCGTGCCTGGCGGCGGCATCGCGCTGCTCAACGTCCTGCCTGCTGTGCAGGCTGAGCTGGCCAACTATGCCGGTGACGCCAAGACCGGTGTGGAAATCGTGGTGCGCGCTCTGGAAGAGCCCCTGCGTCAGATCAGCAAGAACGCCGGTATCGACGGCAGCGTGATCGTGGAGAACGTCAAGAGCAGCCACAAGAACGGCTACGGCTATGACGCGCTCAAGGGCGAGTATGTGGACATGATCGAGCGCGGCATCATCGACCCGACCAAGGTCACCCGTTCCGCGCTGCAGAACGCCGCGAGCGTGGCCGCGATGGTGCTGACCACTGAGAGCCTCGTCGCCGACATTCCCGCTCCCGAACCCGCTGCTCCTGCCGGTGGCCCCGCTGGCATGGGCGGCATGTACTAAGCCGAATATCAAACGGAAAACTGGCCCGCACGGTAAACGCCGTGCGGGCTTTTCTTATCTCTGGATTTATCGAATTACAATAAAATATTATTGATAAACGATAAACTTTGTGCTATCATCTGTTCAACCCAATAAAAAAAGGAGGGCTTTTGCATGAAAAACACGACGGTAGCCAGACTGCTCAGGGCAGCGCTGATTTTGTGCGCCTGCGCTGTGCTGGTGGTGGTTCTTCGCTTTGTGCCCCTGTATATGGCGCATGTATGCGCCGCACGGCCGGATTTGGCGGCCTGGTACGGTTGGGGCGTAGGCTTTGGGTGGCTGCTTGCACTTCCCACACTTGCTGCACTGGCGCTTCTGTGGCAGATATTTGGCACAATCGGCCGGGGAAAAGCTTTTGTGGTGGTTAATGCCGAGCGCTTCAGGCACATCTGGCAGCTGTCCGCGGCGTGTTTTGGACTGTGCGTGGGATTGGGCGTCTTCCTGTGGATCAGTCAGGCCCTTCCGCCGTTTTTGACAATGACGGGCCTTGGGCTTATGTTTGTTACAGGCACGGCAGGACTGGCCAGCTTCGCCCTGAGCGGTTTGTGCCGCAGCGCCGCCCTTCTGCGCGAAGAAAACGAAATGACGGTGTGAGGGAGGCAGCCATGGCGATACAAGTCAATCTGGATATGATGCTGGCCCGACGCAAGATGACCCTAAGCGAGCTGGCGGCCAAGGTAGACATCACGCTGGCCAACCTCAGCATCCTGAAAACCGGCCGGGCGCGTGCCATCCGCTTCAGCACGCTGGACAGGCTGTGCCGGGCGCTGGACTGCCAGCCGGGGGACCTGCTGGCCTATGTGCCGGGAGAGACGGAAGAATAACAAACGCGCCGCGGCAGAGGGAAAAATGCCCATGTCGCGGCGCTGTGCTATTCGTAAGTCATCAATACTCCTTGCGCTCGCACACCCGCACCGATATGGCGGCGGAAAGCGCCAGCAGCACAAACGCCGCCAGAGGCAGCCATCCGGCGCCGTTGGGCAGGGCTGCCGTGAATGCGCCGGGAAACGCAGCTGTCACCGCAACGGGCAGCAATACCAGTACGATCATAATCATGCGTCCTTTCTGCACACCGAAGCGAAACAACAGCGGCAGCATGATGGAAACCATGCACAGCCCTACCGACAGCAACAAACCGATGATAGACAGCACCTCCTGCGCCTCTACGCCCATCATCAGCGAGCAGACCGCCGACAGCGGAGCCATCACCGCTGCGCCCAGCAGCACCAGCAGGTATTTGCTCAGCGCCAGGTCACGCCGCGTGACGGGCATGGTGAGGGCGTAGGGTTCCCACTTGCAGTTTTCGTCGTAAGCCAGAGCATTCACCGGGAGCAACAGCAGCATAACCGTCAGCATGCTGCCCACATAAAGCGGGCTCTGCTGGGCAAAGCCGATCACGATAAACAGTGCCAGCAGAAGCAGCCATACACGCATCGTCTGCTTGAGGTTGAGCAGGTCCTTCATCAGAAGTCCTTTCATCTCAATGTTCCTCCTTGATATGGTAAAGCATGATGTCCTCCAATGTGGCCGGCTGATGCACCATGCCGCCGGGCAGCGCGCTGCGCAGGATCAGCGCCTCGGCTCCGAAGCGGCCGGCGCGTATACCCACAACTGCCGCAGGGTCCAGGCGGCGCAGCTCCTCCTCTGGGGCTTTTGCCAGCACATAGCGGTCCAGCAGATCATCCTTGGGCTCGGAAAGCAGCAGCCGCCCCTTGTGCAGGAAGGTTACGTAATCGCACACCTTCTCCAGATCGCTGATGATGTGCGAGGACAGCAGCACCGACCGGCGTTCGTCCTGGATAAAATCGCGCAGCACGTCCAGCATCTCGTCGCGCACAACAGGGTCAAGACCGCTCGTGGCTTCATCCAGCAGCAAAAGCCGGCTGTCGTGCGATAGAGCCGCCGCGATGGACAGCTTCATCCGCATACCACGTGAAAAGGCTTTAACAGGCTTTTTGCGGGGAAGCTCAAAGCGATCGGCCCAGCCCTGAAAGCGCAGTGTGTCCCAGGTGCGGTAGCAGCGGCTCAAAATGGCGTCCACGTCATGGAACGTCAGGTTTTCGGGAAAGCCGCATTCGTCCATCACTACGCCCAGGTGTTCCTTGGTTTCGCGGTCTGCTGCGGCGCGGCTAAGCAATCGCACGTTGCCCGCGTCGGGACGCGCCAGACCCAGCATCAACTTGAGCGCGGTGGTTTTACCCGCACCATTTTCCCCGATCAGACCCATGATGCAGCCTTCGGGCAAAGAAAAGGTAAGATGGTCCAGCGTAAAGCCGGGGTAGCGTTTGGTCAGCCCCGTGATTTCCAGGGCGTTGTTCATAGGTCCTCCTCCTTATAGAGCATGCTTAAAATACCGGTGAGACCATCCAAATCCAGATTGCACAGGCGCGACAGGGCCACCGCCTCGCGCAGATGGTCCTCCAGACGGCGCAGGTGTTCCTCACGGATCAGCTCGGTATTCGCACCCGCCACAAAACTGCCTTTGCCGGTCAGGCTTACGATAAAGCCCTCGCGTTCCAGCTCCTCATAGGCGCGCTTGGTGGTGATCACGCTGATGCGCAGCTCCTTGGCCAATGTGCGCAGGGAAGGCAGAGCATCGCCTTCCTTGAGCTTGCCGGAGAGAATCTGCGCCTTGATCTGCGATACAATCTGGTCGTAGATGGGTTGGCCGCCCGCATTGGTGAGAATGATGTCCATGGTGTGCCTCCACTTAAGTGTGCATATGCATTGTACACAGTATAGACAGTTTGTCAATAGGAAAAAAGCAGCGTGCGGCCGCTTTTGATGTTTCAGGGTCGAAAGCCCTGATAGATCCGCCGGATTTCTTCCAATACTTCGGGATGGTTGAAATCGTCCTGATAAACCACATTGATTTCGCGCACCATGCGCATGCCCTCCACCGGCACGGCCACCAGACGGCCATCGGCGGCCTCTTCGCGGCAGGCGCTGTGGGCGATGATGGTCACGCCCAGATTGGCGGCCACCAATTCCTTGATGGCGTTGATGTTATCCATCTCCAGGCGTACGTCGAAGTTGCGGATGTTTTCCATATGGCCGGTCAGGCTGCTTTCAAACAGGCGGCGCGTGCCTGCATCCTCGCGCCGGAGGATGAGGCTTTCGGCCTTGAGCTCTTCCAAGGTGATGGCGGTGCGTTTCGCCAGCGCATGCCTGGGCGACATCACCACGCACAGGTAATCCAAGTCCAAAAGCTCAGTATGACAGTGCTTGAGCGACACCGAGCCGTCCACGATGGCAAAGTCCAGCTCATAGCTGCCCAGACGGTCGCACAGCTGCTCCATGGTGTCGGTGACGATGCTGATGTTGGTGTGGGGATGCGCGCTGCAATAGCTGCTGAACACACGGCCGATGAGCGCCTCGCCGCAGCTGGGCGTGATGCCCACGGTAAAATGGCGCAGCTGCTGCTTGACGTCATTGAGGGCGCGGCGGGCGCTGTCGCTGATGGCTTCCAGCCGGCGGGCATACTTGATGAGCACCTCACCCTCTGGCGTTAACGTCAATTTTTTTTGGTTTCGATAAAAAATCTTAATGCCAAGCTCATCTTCCAACTGGCGCACGTGATAGCTTACCGCTGGCTGGGATAGTGCCAGAGCATCGGCCGCTCTGGTATAAGATCCTTCTTTTACAACGCATAGCAGCGTTTTCAGCTTTGGGTCAATCATACGCTTTCCCTCCTCGATATGCTGTCGGCCATGAAAACATTATCAAAAATATTGATAATAACATTCATTTTCATCATTTGATTTTATCACGCTTCGCTGTTACAATCAACCCCATCATCCGGCGGGTGATGGATAAAATGGTAGGAAGGTGACGGACGATGAGGGATGTATTTTTGACGCTCAGCCCCGCGGCCAGGGTGTTGGTGGCGGTGACGATTTTGTGGCTTGCGGGCTTTTTGATGTCGCGCGTGACCAAGGTGCTTAAGCTGCCCAATGTTACGGGCTATATCCTTGCGGGCGTAGCCATCGGCCCTTATGCGCTGGACCTGATTCCTTCCGACATTGTAAGCGGCATGGAATTCATCACCGATGTGGCCCTGGCCTTCATTGCCTTTGGCGTGGGCCGATACCTGCGGCTGGACCGGCTCAAGCAGCAGGGGTCGAAAGTGATCGTCCTCACCCTGATGGAAGCGCTGGTCACGGCGGCGGTGGTCACTGCCTTTATGCTGGTGGTATTTCATCTTTCCCTGCCGTTTTCGCTGCTGCTGGGCGCCATCGGCTCCGCCACCGCCCCTGCTTCCAGCCTGATGACCATTCGCCAGTACCGGGCCAAGGGATCGTTTGTAAACACCCTAGTGCAGGTGGTGGCCATGGATGACGCGGTGGCCCTGCTGGCCTTCAGCGTGTGCGCGGCCATCGCCTCCGGCACGGAAACGCCCGTCGTGGACTGGCAGAGCGTACTCACCCCGCTGGCGGTGAACGCAGGTGTGCTGCTGGCGGCCTATCTGCTGGGCAGGCTGTTGTGTGTGCTGCTCAATGGCCGTTCCTCGGACCACCGGCTGGTGCTGACGTGCGCGTTCGTGTTCTTCATCGCGGCAGGTTGTGCCGCGCTGGACGTGTCGCCCCTGCTGGGGTGCATGCTGCTGGGCGCCACCTACGTCAACGTGCGCGGCGACAAGACGCTCTTCAAGCAAGTCAGCCGGGTGACGCCGCCCATCAACGTGATGTTCTTCGTACTTAGCGGCATGCGCCTGGACCTAAGCGCCCTCACCACTGTGGGCATCATCGGTGCGGCGTATTTCGCGGTGCGCATCGCGGGCAAGTTTCTGGGCTCCTGGATGGGCGCGCGCATCACGGGCATGCCGGTTGGAGTTAGGCGCTATCTGGGCCTGGCGCTGATTCCGCAGGCGGGCGTGAGCATCGGTCTGGCCGTGCTGGCCCAGCGCATCCTGCCGGAGGAATCCGGCGCGCTGCTGAGCACGATCATCCTCTCGTCCTCCGTGCTCTATGAGATGATCGGTCCGGTGTGTGCGCGCAAGGCGCTGTTCCTCTCCGGCGCGGTGCCCGGCGTGCAGGGCGCACCCCTGGCGGATAGGCCGGCGGAGAAAGCGGTCAAGGCCGATAAGATAGCGGAAAAGCCCGTCAAGGCCGACAAACCCCAGAAGGCCGACAAGACGGTGAAGTCCGACAAGTCCATGAAAGCGGAGAAGCCGGCAAAGGCGCAGCGCGACGGCAAGGAAAGCGATAAGTCCGCCGCCAGGAAAAACAAAAAAGCCGTCCCGGACGGACGACCCATGCCCCTGCCTGAAATCCAGCCTAAAATCCGCTGGGCCGATGGGAGCCAGCGGAGGTGGGCCATCCGGCGGGAAGGCAGCTTCCACCGGGGATAAAGAGTGCGGCGCGGTCTCCATAAGGAAACCGCGCCGCTGCTTTACCGGTATACGATGCGCGCGCCAAATGGCGACAGCGACAGCCGAGCCAGCTTGAAGCACTGCAAGCCAAAGGGAATGCCTACGATGGTCAGGCACAGAAGCAATCCGTTCAGGGCGGCAGCAAGGGCCAGCCACAGGCCGCTCACCAGCAGCCAGATCACGTTCATCAGAAAGGAAGGCACGCCGCCGCCGGCTTCCACATCCCGACCAAAGGGGCAGAACCACAGCGCGGCCAGCTTGAAACACTGGCGGCCCACCGGGATACCCACGATGGTTATGCTCCATAAAACGCCTGCAAACAGCCAGCCGATTCCCTGCCAAAGACCTGCAAACAGAAACCATAGCACATTGCCTAAAAAGTTCATCTTTTTCACCCCGCATCAGTATAGCACCGGATGAGAGCAAAGGAAAGCGTTCTTTCTTTTTCTAATGAAAGCCTCATGCTGCTCCAATTTTGGACAGGAAAAGAGCGCGGGGGAATCCTGCCTTCCCCGCGCTCTTTGAATTATAGGCTTTCCATCGTTTGGGCGATGGCGTCCAAAAATGCGTCGCTGTTGAGGCCCGTAGCTTCGCCCTCGTAGAGGGCCACCAGGTCCTTGGTCATGCGGCCGCTCTCGATGGTGGCCAGCGTGGCTTTTTCCAGGCGGTCTGCAAAGGCCTGCAGGTCAGCAAGGCCGTCCAGCTCGCCGCGCTTGCGCAGCGCGCCGGTCCAGGCGAAGATGGTAGCCACGGGGTTGGTGCTGGTTTCCTCGCCCTTGAGGTAGCGATAGTAGTGGCGGGTAACGGTGCCGTGCGCGGCCTCGTACTCAAACTGTCCGCCGGGGGAGACGAGCACGCTGGTCATCATGGCCAGGCTGCCGAAGGCCGTGGCAATCATGTCGCTCATCACGTCGCCGTCATAGTTTTTCAGCGCCCAGATGAAGCCGCCGCGGCTGCGGATGACGCGGGCTACCGCATCGTCGATCAGCGTGTAGAAATACTCGATGCCCGCGGCCTCGAAGGCGGCCTTGAACTCGCTTTCGTACAGCTCGGCAAAGATGTCCTTGAAGCGGTGGTCGTAGATTTTGGAAATGGTGTCCTTGGTGGAGAACCACAGATCCTGCTTGACCGACAGAGCGTAGTTAAAGCAGCTGCGGGCGAAGGAAGCGATGCTGCGGTCCGTGTTGTGCTGGCCCTGGATGATGCCGGGTCCCTCAAACTGCATGATGGTCTGCCGAATTTCCGCGCCGTCCGCGCCGGTGAAGCACAGTTCGGCCTTGCCGGGGCCGGGCACGCGATACTCGGTGTTTTTGTATACGTCGCCGTAAGCGTGGCGGGCAATGGTGATGGGCTTTTCCCAGTTGCGCACGCAGGGGGAGACGCCTTTCACCACCACTGGTGCGCGGAACACCGTGCCGTCCAAAATGGCGCGGATGGTGCCGTTGGGGCTTTTCCACATCTGCTTGAGGCCGTATTCCTCCACGCGCTGGGCGTTGGGGGTGATGGTGGCGCATTTGACCGCCACGCCGTATTTGAGGGTGGCTTCGGCACTTTCCACGGTGACACGGTCGTCCGTCTCATCGCGGTGCTTCAGGCCCAGATCGTAATACTCGGTTTTGAGGTCCACATAGGGCAAAATCAGCTTGTCCTTGATCTTCTGCCATAGGATGCGGGTCATCTCGTCGCCGTCCATCTCCACCAGCGGCGTTTTCATCAAAATCTTGTCCAAAATAATCCCGTCCCTTTTGCAATTGTATTCGACCGCACGGAGGGTCCAAGGCTATTGTATCGGGTTTGCACAGGCTTGGCAATACGCGGTACAGCAAAAGAACAGCACGCTTGTGCGTCCTTGTGGTTTGTGCTATCATCGGGGTCAGATGGCAGCGGCGCGCCTGGCAGACGCCGCGAAAGGAGATAACCTATGACTCGTGAACAACGCCTAACCCGCACCGCACTTTTGATGTCCTCCGCGCAGATGGATCGGCTTTCACGCGCGCATGTGATGCTTTTTGGGCTTGGCGGCGTGGGCGGCCACGCGGCGGAGGCGCTGGCACGCGGCGGCGTGGGCAAGATGACCATTGTGGACCACGATACGGTTTCGCCTTCCAACCTCAACCGCCAGCTTGCGGCGCTGGAGAGCACCATTGGGCTGCCCAAAACGCAGGTGATGTACCAGCGTATCAAGGATGCAGCCCCGGATCTGACGCTGACAGCCGTAGATGCGTTTTACCTGCCGGAAAGACCGGTGCCGATTCCTGAGGACGTGACCGTGGTGGTGGATGCCATCGACACGGTTTCGGCCAAGCTGCATCTTGCGCGGGTATGCCAGGAACGCGGCATACCGCTGATCAGCTGCATGGGCATGGGAAATCGGCTGGACCCCACGCAAATTCGTGTAGGCGATATTTTTGAAACCTCCGGCTGCCCCCTTTGCCGCGTGATGCGCCAGGGCCTGCGCAAGCTGGGCGTGCCATCCTTGCGCTGCGTGTATTCGCTGGAACCCGCCCTTCATCCGCAGGCGGGGGAAGGCGCAGAACAAAAGGGCGCACACCCTGCGCCCGGCTCGGTTAGCTTTGTCCCTTCGGTGGCGGGCATCTATCTGGCAGCAGAAGCCATTCGCCTCATCGCCGGGAAACGGTGAGAAAGTTCGGCACAGGTGTGGCGTTTTTTCGTATTCCATGGTAGAATAGCAGATAGATGGCGCAAAGAGCGCCACAACGCTTGGAGGGTTCGTATTGAAAAAGGACATCATCATCATTGGAGGAGGCGTGGTAGGCTGTGCCGTAGCAAGGCTCCTGTCGCGCTACGAGGCGGATGTCGCTCTGCTGGAAGGTGCCAGCGACGTGGCGGAGGGTGCCAGCAAGGCCAATAGTGGTATTGTGCATGCGGGCTTTGACGCCAAACCCGGAACGCTCAAGGCAAAGCTTAATGTGGAGGGCGCGCGTATGTATCCGGCGCTATGCGCCGAGGTGGACGCGCCCTATGGTCAACCCGGCGCGATGGTACTTGCTTTTACCCAGGAGGAGCGCGCCCATATCCAGACATTGTACGATCAGGGCATGGCCAACGGCGTGGAGGGCCTGCGCGTGATCGAGCGGGAGGAGATCCTCTCGCTGGAGCCCAACGTCAACCCCGACGTGGTATGCGCCCTGCTGGCGCCCACCAGCGGCATCACCAGCCCCTATGAGCTGACCTGTGCCCTGGCGGACCACGCAGCGGTCAATGGGGTGGACTTCCTGCTGGATACTTTTGTTGAGTCGGTGCGCCCTGGCGGAGCGGGCTATCAGCTGGAAACGACGCGCGGCCCCATGGAGGCCCGCGTCGTGATCAACTGCGCGGGTGTAGACTCGGCGCGGCTGCATAATATGCTCAGCCCCAAAAAGCTCAACATTATTCCCCGCAAGGGCGAATATTACTTGTTGGACCATACCAAGCCCCTCGTATTTTCCATGACCATGTTCCAGACGCCCACCAAGATGGGCAAGGGCGTGCTGGTCAGCCCTACCGTGCATGGAAACCTCCTGCTGGGCCCCTCTGCCATCGACGTGGAGGACGGTACTGCTGTGGAGACCACTGCTCAGGCGCTGAAGCTGGTGGCAGACGCAGCCCGCAAGACCTGGCCGGGCGAGAACCTGCGCGGGGTGATTACCACCTTTGCGGGCATCCGCGCGCATGAGGAAAATGGCGACTTTGTTATCGGCGCAGTGGAAGGCGCGCCCGGCGCCTATGAGACGGTGGGCATTGAAAGCCCCGGCCTCACTTCCGCCCCGGCCATCGCGGAGATGCTGGTGAAGCAGATCGCAGAGGAAAACGGCCTTTCGGAAAAGGCGGAGTGGAAGCCCGCGCCCAAGCGTGAAAAGCCCTTCTACGCCATGACGCTTGAGGAGCGCGTGGCTATCGTGCAAAAGAACCCCGCCTATGGCACGCTGGTGTGCCGCTGCGAGGAGGTTACCGAGGCTGAGATCCGCGCGGCGATCCGCCGCCCGGTGGGCGCGCGCACCATCGACGCGGTCAAGCGCCGCACCCGTGCGGGCATGGGCCGCTGCCAGGGCGGCTTCTGCAGCCCGCGCGTTTTGGAGATTCTCTCCGAGGAGCTGGGCATCGACCCGACCGAGGTCACCAAGTGCGGCGGCGAAAGCCGCCTGCTGGTAGGCACCATCACCGAAGCGGCGCGAAAGGAGGACGCCTGATATGTTGAGCCAGGAACTTCGCAGCCAGGTGCAATATGTGGACGTGCTGATCATCGGCGCCGGTCCGGCGGGCATGGCGGCAGCCATCGCCGCGCGCGAGGCGGGCGTGGAAAATCTGCTGGTTTTGGAACGCGAAAACGATATGGGCGGCATTCTTCGTCAGTGCATCCATAACGGATTCGGCCTGCACCGCTTCAAAGAGGAGTTGACCGGTCCCGAATACGCCCAGCGCGATATCGACCGCGTGAAGGAGCTGGGTATCGAGGTGCGCTGTGGCACCACTGTGCTCAGCGTGGACGGCGAGCGCTTCGTGACCGCTGTGAGCCGTGAAAAGGGCGTGCAGCTCTTTGAGGCCGGGGCCATCGTGCTGGCCATGGGATGCCGCGAGCGGCCCCGTGGAGCACTGGCGACGCCCGGCACGCGCTGCGCGGGCGTGTTCTCCGCCGGTACGGCGCAGAAATTCGTTAACCTTGAAGGCTATATGCTCGGCAAGCGCGTAGTCATCCTTGGCAGCGGCGATATCGGCCTCATCATGGCTCGTCGCATGACCCTTCAGGGCGCCAAGGTGCTGGCCTGCGTGGAGCTGATGCCCTATTCCAGCGGCCTCAACCGCAACATTGTGCAGTGCCTGCAGGATTACAATATCCCCCTCATGCTCAGCCATACGGTGATCGATATTCAGGGGCGTGAGCGCCTCAGCGGCGTCACGGTTGCGCAGGTGGACGAGAAGCGCCAGCCCATCCCCGGAACGGAGAAGCATTTCGACTGCGATACACTGCTCCTGTCCGTCGGCCTGATTCCCGAAAATGAGCTCAGCCAGCAGGCGGGCGTGGAGATGAGCCCGCTCACCCAGGGCGCGGTGGTGGACGATAGCCTGCAAACCAGCAAGGAAGGTATCTTCGCCTGCGGCAACGTGCTGCACGTGCATGACCTGGTGGACTTCGTCAGCGCCGAGAGCTTCAAGGCCGGCAAGGCTGCCGCAGATTATGTGCAGGGAAAGGCCCGCAAGGGCAGCTATGTCGCGCTCAAGGACGGCGAGGGCGTTCGCGGCGTGGTGCCCCAGCGGCTGCTCAAGCCCGAAGGCGAGGCGCAGAGCGTGCAGGTGATGTTCCGTCCAGCGGGCGTGTACGAGAATGCTACCCTGTGCGTGATGGACGGCGACCGGGAGATTCTCCGGCAGCGCAAGCGCATCCTCACCCCCGGCGAGATGGCAGAGCTGACCCTCAAGCCAGAGCAGATTGCATCGCTCAGCGGCGCGGACGTGACCGTGTGCGTGAAACAGTAAGGAGGCGGCCGGTATGGAACAACAGATTACATGCATCAACTGCCCCGTGGGCTGCCGCCTGCAGGTGGTGGTGGAGGACGGCGAGGTCAAGAGCGTTACCGGCAACAGCTGCAACCGCGGCATTACCTACGCCAAACAGGAATGCGTCGCGCCCCAGCGCATGGTGACCGCCGTGGTGCCCGTGGCAGGACGCAAATGCCCCGTGAGCGTGAAAACCCGCACACCTATCCCCAAGGAGAAGATCAGCGAGTGCATGGGGCAGCTTGCAAAGCTGAATGTTCAGCCTCCCGTGCATATGGGCGAGGTGGTTTGCCCCGACGTGTGCGGAACTGGTGTGGACGTGATCGCCACCAAGACCGTGGACTAATTTTCAAACAGAATCATGGAACGAGCGCCCAGCCAACCAGCCGGGCGCTCATGCTGTTAAAAAACCCATTTGGGAGGTTTGGAGGGCCGCGGCCCTCCAAATGAAAACCGAATCCAGCGACATGTGCGGTGGATTCGGAAGCCTTGCGCAGCAAGGTTTCCTTGCACGTTTCCCCGGCCGCGCCGCAGACGCAGGGGAAACGTGTTTTGGCGAAAAAGATCGCCGAAGGCGAGCTTTTTCGACACGCTGAGCGCCTGGCCAGCCGGCCGGGCGCTTTGATTGGTATACACTTTATACCACTTGGCTATCCTACCCCTTAGAAAAGGGGGCGAAGCGGCGTGAACGGGCTGATGACAGAACGGGAATGGCGCAGGCAGGCGGCGCGCGCCAAGCCGCCGCGCCCCGGCTGTTGGGGTGCGCAGTGCGTGCTGCCCGCACAAAGACGCAGAAAACTGCGGGAGGACCGGGCCTTTTCCGTGTTCCTTTTGCTGCTGTCACTGTCTGCGGCGCTGGCGATGCCCATGCTCACTCCACGCGCCGTGCGGCAGCAGTATCCTCAGGCTACGGCAGTACAAAGCGCGGAGGACGTGCAGGCACGCGCGGTCAGCGCGGTGAGCTATGAACTGCCGGAAGGGCTGGAAATGCAGTCCGTTACCTATACCAGAGAGCAGCTGCTCCGGGGAGGACTGATGCTGCTGGATGGGGAGCATCCCCTTCCTGACGGCGCGCCCGCACCCAACACCATGAGCATTGCTGCCTACGGAAAGGGCATGGTGCCGGTGAACGGCCTGAGCGTCAAGAGCGGGCGGGATACCATCGAGGCGCTGGCAGAGCTGTTTGCGAGCCTGCGGGTGGAGGGTATCAGCGGCCTGTGCGTGTGGAGCGGCACCATGACCCGCAGCCAGCAGGCCGCCGCCCAGGCGCAATCAGCCCTCCGCTACGCCTCTCAGATGCCTTTGGAGGACGCGGTGCGAAAGGCACTGGCACAGGATACGCCCGTATCCGCCGCCGAGCAGCAGCAGGATGACACCGTGGAAATCCGTCTGATCGCGGGCGGTTCGGAGGACCCGGACCCGCGGCCTTTGGACAGCTCGCAGCAGGGCCGCGCGCTGCTCAGGCTGGCGTGGCGGTCAGGTTTTATCCGCCGGGAGCCGGGAGGTATAGATGCCGCCGCCTTCCGATTCCGGTATGTGGGAAAGGCGCATGCCACCGCCATGACCTATCTGGACCTGACGTTGGAGGAATATATCAGGTGGCTCCATCAAAAAGGCGTGCTGGCCGTGCGAGAGGATGGAAGGCTGAAATACCTGATCCTTTGCAAACCTCTCACCGGTACGCATATCGCCTTTGACGTGCCAAAGGGAACCCGCGTGGAGGCCAGCTTTGACAACGACGGCTATGCCGTGGTAGCCTGTACCTTTGAGGAAAACTAAGCAGAAAAAACGGCGCCTTCCCGACTGGATGCTCAGCGGAAAGCGCCGTTTTATTCGCTTGTTTCCTGCTCAGTTCCGGCGGCATGCATGGCAGGCCGCGCAGCCGCCTTCACCCGTTTCGCGCAGGGAGGAGGGCATAGCATCGCCTACATCGCGCATGGTAAGAATCATTTCGTCCAGAGAAATGGGACAGCTGACCCCCGAAAGCGCGAGCTGTGCCGCGCTCACTGCCTGCGACGCACCGCCTACGTTGCGGTATACGCAGGGTACCTCCACCAGACCGTCTACGGGGTCGCACACCAGGCCCAGCATGTTCATCAGCGCAAAGGCGCAGGCGTGCGCTGCGGCCTCAGGCGTGCCGCCGTAGAGCTGGGTGAGCGCCGCCGCCGCCATGCCCGCTGCCGTGCCGCATTCTGCCTGACAGCCGCCTTCCGCACCGCTGATGGTAGCCTGCAGCGCAATTACGCGCCCGATGGCTGCCGCTGCAAACAGCGCCATCACCAGTTCATCGTCCGAAAAGCCGACTTCCTCCTGCGCGGCCAGCAGCACACCGGGCAAAATGCCGCAGCTGCCCGCGGTGGGCGCGGCCACAATCTTGCCCATGCAGGCGTTGTACTCCGCGATGGATAGCGCGTATACCCCCGCCCGGCCCGCCAGGCCAAAGCGCCCGGAGAAAGGCGAGTCCGCCAGCAGCGCTGCCTGTCCGCCCACCATGCCGCTTACGCTGCGCAGCGTGGGGGAGAGGCCCGCTTGGGCGCTTTCGCGCATCACACGCAGGCGCTCGCGCATCTGGGCAAGGGGAACAGTGGGGTCCCCTCCCTGCTCATGCGTCTGCCAGTCAAGCGCCGCAGCCCCCAGACTGCCGTGCAGGCGCGCAGCGTCCAGCCATTCCGCAATGGTGCGCATGCCTTACTCCTCCTTGGCGGCCAGATAGGCCACGTGATAGACTCCCTTGAGGGCGGACAAACGCGCAATCAGCGCCGCATCCGCCGATCCATCCAGCTCCAGCGCCACCATGGCATCACCGCCCACTGAGCGCCGGAACACCCGCATGGTGGCAATGTTAAGGTTGGCCGCGGCCAGCTCGCCGCTGATGCGGGCGATCATGCCGGGCGTGTCGTGATGCGTGATGACCAGCGTGTTTTCGTGACCGGAGAATCCCGCCTCCAACCCGTCGATGGCATTGACCACAATTTCTCCCCCGCCCACGGAGGCTGCCTGCACCTGAATGTGCCGTCCGTCGTCCCCGTCTACGTCCAGAATGACGGTGTTGGGATGCGCACCGCGCACATCAGCGTTGTAAAACGAGTATTCCAACTTTGCCTGGGCAGCATGGTGCAGGCTGTCGCGCAGACGCGTATCGTCCACATCCATACCCAGCAGGCCGCCGATAAGGGCCTTGTCGGTGCCGTGCCCCAGATAGGTTTTCTGAAAGGAGCCGTACAGCCCGATGCGCGCACGCACAGGCTGGCTGCCCAGAAGCATGCGTGTAATCTTTCCGATGCGCGCCGCGCCCGCCGTGTGCGACGAGCTGGGGCCCACCATCACCGGACCGATGATGTCAAACAGATTCATGCGGAGTTCTCCTTTCGGGTTCGGCAGGCACAAGCCGCTTGATCAGAATGCTCGCGCGGGAACGCTTGGCGCCCCATTCAAGGTCCGTTTCCCCTTTGGTCCGGTACCCCTGCGCCTGCCAGAAGCCAAGGGCGCAGCCTTCATAGCCGCCCACTACGTCAATGCGCACGGCTTCACAGCCTTCTTTGCACATACGTTCCTCAAACAGGCGGCAGCACGCCGCGCCCAGTCCCTGGCCCTGATAGGCCTTGTCCAGCATGAGAAGTGAAAGGTAAGCCGTCCGGCCGGGGCGGTAGTCCATCACGCCCGCGATCCGACCACCTTCCGCTTCCAGCACACAGCACAGAAAGCCCGCGCTTTCCGCGTCTGCATGGTCTTGAAGAAGAAAGGCCGCATCCACAGACTTTCGTCCCAAATGTGCCGTGAGAAAGGCGGGATTGCTGTTATAGATTTCCACAATGCGCACTGTATCCTGCTCGCATACGGGCCGAAGGAGCAGTTCGCTCATGGCGTGTCCTCCTCCCACGGGGCGAAGCGCTCTTCTTCCTTGAGCGATTCGACGCGCCCATCCGTTACGCGCGTCAGCTCCGCCAGCACGCGCTCGGTATCGGTGGCCTTCATATCCAGCTCAAAGCTCACCGCGGCGGCAAAATCCGTGCCCACCAGCCGCGCGGGTTGGGATTTGAGCGTATGCTGCACCCGGTCCCACAGGGGGTAGGCCACCTCAAACAGCCACCGCTCGGTAGGATGCATCTGGCACACGCGCGCGGCATCCAGCGCCAGCGCACAGGTGTGCGAATACGCGCGCACCAGCCCGCCGGCACCCAGCAGGATACCGCCAAAGTAGCGGGTGACTACCACGGCGCAATCCACCACACCCCGAGCCTTCATGACCTCGATGATAGGCATGCCGGCAGTGCCGGAGGGCTCGCCGTCGTCGCTGTAGCGCATGATACCCGCGTTCTGGCCGATGATGTAGGCGTAGCAGTTGTGCGTGGCGTCGCGGTGCTCCTCGCGGATACGCGCGAGGAACCCAAGCGCCTCCTCTGCGCTGCTGACCGGCGCCGCGTGCCCGATGAAGCGGCTTTTGTTGATGACCACTTCATCGCGGGCCTCGCGCAGCACGGTTTTATAGCCCTTCAGGCTCATTTGAGAATCAGGCGGCAATAGTTTTTCTTGCCCTTGCGCAACATCAGGCCGTCGGGGCCGATCTGCGAAGCGTCGATGCGGTATTCCACATCCGTCACCTTCTGATCAGCCACCAGCACCGCGCCCTGCTGCACCATCTTGCGCGAGTCGCCGCGGCTTGTGCACAGGCCGCAGGAGGCCAGCAAGGTGGTCAGGCGGTTGTCCTCGGCCAGCATGGCAGCGTTTACTTCCCAGGTGGGTACGTCCTGGCTGGCGGCACCGCCCGCAAACAGCGCCAAGGCCGCGTCGGCAGCCTTCTGCGCCTCGGCTTCGCCGTGAATCATCTTGGTGACCTCAAAGGCCAGCACGCGCTTGGCCTCGTTGATCTGCTCGCCGGGCAGCGCGCCCAGACGGCGCACCTCGTCCATGGGCAGGAAGGTGAGCAGCCCCAGGAAGCGCTCTACGTCCTGGTCACCCACGTTGCGCCAGTACTGGTAGAACTCAAAGGGCGTGGTCCGCGCGGCATCCAGCCACAGGGCGCCCTTTTCGGTCTTGCCCATCTTCTTGCCGTCGTGCGTCATGATGAGCTTGCAGGTAAGGGCGAAGGCGTCTTCGTGCTCCTTGCGGCGGATGAGGTCCGCGCCGGAGAGCATGTTGCTCCACTGGTCGTCCCCGCCCACTTGCAGGCGGCAGCCGTAGTTTTTGAACAGCTGGAGGAAGTCATAGCTCTGCATGAGCATGTAGTTGAATTCCAGGAACGTAAGGCCCGTTTCCATGCGGCGCTTGTAGCATTCGGCGGTCAGCATGCGGTTGACGCTGAATAGCGCGCCCACCTCGCGCAGGAAGTCGATGTAGTTGAGGTTCAGCAGCCAGTCGCCGTTATTGACCATAATGGCCTTGCCTTCGCTGAAATCCAGGAAGCGGGAAAGCTGCTTCTGGATGCCGCAGACATTTTCGCCGATGGTCTCGCGGCTCATCATCTTGCGCATGTCGCTCTTGCCGCTGGGATCGCCGATCATGGCAGTGCCGCCGCCGCACAGGGCGATAGGCCGGTGACCGGCGCGCTGCAAATGCGCCATGGCCATGATGGGGATGTAGTGGCCCACATGCAGGCTGTCCGCCGTGGGGTCAAAGCCCACGTAGAAGGTCATGGGTTCGCGCTCCAGCGCCTTGTAGAGGTCGTCCTCAAAGGTGACCTGCGCGACGAAGCCGCGCTCCTTGAGCATGTCCAGTACGTGCATAAATCATCGTTCCTTTCTTTGTTGTGTTCCAATGAAGGCATCAGCCCAGCTGGGCGGCAAACAGCTCCCTCAGTTTGCCCATTCCCTCGTGAATCTGCTCCGGGGTGGAGTTGCTGAAGTTCAGGCGCAGCGTGTTGTGATGCCCGCCGTCGGGGTAGAAATGCGTGCCGGGCACATAGGCTACGCCGCGTTCCACGGCCTGGTCAAACAGGGCGGTCGCGTCAAAGCCCTCGGGCATTTCCACGAAGATGAACAGCCCGCCTTCCGGCGCGGTGTAGCGCGTGCCTTCGGGGAAGGAGGAAAGCTCCTCAAGCATCAGCTTCAGCTTTTCGCGGTAGCCGGGGATGATGCTCTGGATGTGGCTGTCCAACAGGCCGCGCCGCAAAAATTGGTCCACAATGGCCTGGTTGAGGTTGGGGGTGTGCAGATCGGTGCCCTGTTTGCCGATGGTGCACTTGCGCAGCAGGCCTTGCTCGGCGAGCAGATAGCCTACGCGCAGGCCGGGGCTGACCAGCTTGGAAAAGCTGCCCAGATAGACCACGTTGCCCGTCGTATCGTAGCTCTTGATGGGCGGCAGCGCCTGGCCCTGGTAGCGAAGGTCCCGGTAGGGATCATCCTCGGCCACGATGAAGCCGTACTTGGCAGCCATCTCCGCGATAGGCCTGCGCCGGTCGGCGGCCAGCGTGCGGCCAGAGGGGTTCTGGAACGTGGGAATCACGTAAAACAGCTTGGGATGATACCTGCGCGCCGCTTCCTCCAGCGCATCCAGCTTCACGCCGCCCTCGTCGCTTTCGATGGGGATGAGGTTGGCCTCGTAGAGGTGCATGGTCTGCATGTTGCCAAGGAAGGTGGGGCTTTCCACAAGCACCGCATCGCCGGGGTTGACCAACGCCTTGAGCAGCAGGTCCATGCCACTGGTGCTGCCGGTGGTAGGAAGCACGCCGTCGCCATCCATGGAAAAACCAAAGTGCTCTTTGAGATAGGCTGTAAGGCTTTCCACAAAGGGCGGATAGCCCTCGGTGGCGCCGTACTGCAAAATGCGCTTGCCATCGGCAAGTAGCACGTCGCGCGCAAGATCGGCGCAGAGCTTGTCGGGCAGGGCGTCCATAGACGGGTTGCCCCCGGCGAAGCTGATCATGCCGGGGCGGCCCAGCACCTTAAAAATCTCGCGGATGGCGCTGCCGGTTACATTGTCAAACCGGCGGGCGTAGGAAACGGAATCCATCAAAACCCCTCCTTTTGCATCTTGTCTGGGCGGTAAAAGAAAGCCGCCTCCCTCCCTTTCAGGGAGGAAGGCGACGGATCAAATCGCGGTACCACTTCCATTTTGGCGCGCGGACGCGCCCTCTGCGGGCCATGCAGACCCCTGCGCTGTAAACGGCGCACCGTCGGCCCGCTACTGATGAAAAACAGGTTCACGGCCGGGCTCAGGGAAGTATTCACCTGGGCTGCCGCCGCCTTCTTCCACCTGCCGAAGGCTCTCTTGAGACGTACCTGCCCGGGTTACTTGATCCCGTCATTGCCGATGGTGGTATTATAGGGGAAGGAAGTGGGAAAGTCAAGCGGCAAAACGAAGGAAACCGGCGTGCACCCCTGACTGGCAGAAAAGCGCAAGCATTATGCCCTGCTTTTCCGCCTACTATGGACAGCAGCTCCGGCAAGTCCGGCTCCTGCAAGGCAAAGCAGACAGATCCACAGCACCGGTTGATTGGAATCCCCTGTTTTGGGAGGCTCGGAAACCTGTGCGCCTCCGGCGGGAATCTCCACAGGCGCTTTCTGATAACCACAGATTGAGCATTCCTCGTGCTTTAAGCCGGGTAAGGAGGCGGAAGGCTCCCTGTCGATGACCCATTCAAAGACGTGCACATCCTGATCAACCCGCGTGTCGCATACTGCGCAGCTTCGCCAATGATACTGCGAATCATAAGCGAATGGGGACGAAAACTGATGACCTGGCGCCTTGATCAGGATATCCTCCTAGGAAACGGGATAAGCCAGGGCGGCATCCAAAAAATACTGTCTGCAATTTTCACAATGCCAATGGTCGATGTTTCCATCCTCTGTACAGGTGGGAGCCTGCTCGGCAACAAAAATGGGACTGTGTGTGTCGACCTTGTTGGAGAGAAGCCACAGGTCACCGTATGGCGATGCGGAGGCATCCCGTTCAAAGCTCAGATCTGCCGCATAGGGGCACTCTCCGTCCCGGTAAAAGATGACTTTGTTTTCGGACGTATCCGAATAGACAGGCAAAGCACTAGCACCTGTGAAGGGTGTATACTGTTTCTCACCCGGTACCGCAAGGAGTGCCTCATGACCTATAAAAAGATTGTTTTTTAACTCCAAAAGACCTTTGGAGGGGTCCGTGTGCTCGCTCAGCCCAAGCATCAAACCTGCAAGGCCGTCCGATTGGCTGTTCGTTTCCGTATATACGGTGCCGTATATCGCTACGCAGTTTCCCTGAAACGATGTTTTCGCAGAGGCGGACCCAGAGGTCGGCTTCATAACAACGGCATTCAATCCTCCGGCCACGGCGATGCCCTGTTGGGAACCGGTCTGAACGGCTTTGATGTCACCGTGGACAACAACGGTGGAATCCTTGATGAAATAGTTGGAACCGATGCTTTGCAAACCGTTGAAACCTGCGGCGACTGCCTGAACGGGTGAGTATGCCGCAATGTCCTTTTGAACGGTGACGTGGCAATCCCGCCGGTGCGTTTTGCTGGTATAGGCATAACCGGCAGCAGTAGCGTCAGCCTCCTGGCTGCTTGCCCAAATGGAGCCGTTGACGGAAACGGTGTTCCCATAGATGTGGTCCGGACGGTCAGAGGTGTCATTTCCTGTGCTTGAAACAAATCCGCTGGCTTCGGCACCGGCTTTATTTGCCTGCGCCTGGATATCCCCGTTTGTGATATTTACATGATTGTTGTTGTAAGACAGATTGGGTACGCTGCCTGACGAATTCATCATCTGGTGAGCAAAGCCGCTGGCAAACGCGCTTCCTGCATACATTTCGGAAGTTGTTTTGGCCTCAATGCCGCCCACGTTTACCTGATTGCTGACAAAGCTGCGCCTGCCGTCGATGGACCATCCGCCTGTGTTGAGCATGAATCCATAGGCATATGCATCGCCGTTGGTATAGGCGTATTTGTCTTCGTCCGCGTCGCCTTCGACGTTGACTGCCGAAATCTGACCAGCAACGTTTACCGTGCAGTCATGGGTATAGCCCTGCATGAACCGTGCAAAGCCGATCGCCGAGGAGGCACCCTGCTGGGAAGAAGCAGTGATGTTCTGTGCGCTGACCGAGATATTTGAAACCTCATCCATAACATTGCATGCAAAGCCCGCCGAGCTGTCGGCTGTACCAGTCGCAAAGCCATACGCCGAGGCGTGCCCCTTGCCCGTGCTCACCAGAATATCCTTTTCCACGTTGATATTGATATTGCTGTAATGGACAGGATTCTTGTTTGATCCCTTTGCGGCGAAATAGGCAAAGCCCGTCGCGGTCGCGTCGTGATCCAGCACATTCGTCTGGCCGACGTTTCCGCTGATCTGTACGCTTACGTCGGAAACAGAGGCTCCCCAGATATACCATGCGAACCCGGTTGCCAGATCCTCAGGCTGTCCGCCATAATGGATATACCAGTTGCCATAGTTCGGACCGTTGAGGAGGGAGGAATAATACTTTGAATAGTCATGGCGGGCAAAGCGCACGCTGCCCTGTACGGTTACGGAAATGACGCTTAAAACCAGTGCATCTTTTGGATCGGCATAGCCCGCATCATAGGCAAAGGGCGCACCAAGCACATCGCCTTTGAAAACGATGTGCAGGTTTGTCACACTGCCGCGCAACGTATCAAACAGCGGCGCATATCCCTGACCGGAGCCGCCTTCGACGGTGATGGTATGGCCGTTTCCATCGAATGAACCGGCAAAGACCCGGCCTGAGTCCAAAGTGCTTGTATCAATGCTCAGATCGGCCTGAAGCACGTAGGCTTTTCCCGCTGTGTCTGAGGATTCCAGAAGATTCATCAATGCTTCCGGCGTTTGGATAGAAACTGTGGTTTCTGTTGCAAGGCAGGCTGAGACAGGCAGGAGAAATACAAAAAGAATGATAAGGAATACCGGAGATTTGCAGAACGCTTCATTTTATTGACAGCTTCCTTTCCTACGGCATTTATTTGTATGTTAACAAATGCAAAAAGCCGTATTCCATCCGCGAAAGGCAGATGAAACGCGCCTCTTTATTTCTTCAAATATTGTATCAATTGTGCATTGACAAAGGGAATAGGATAAGCTATGCTTGCTTGCTTGCTTGCTTGCTTGCTTGCTTGCTTGCTTGCTTGCTTGCTTGCTTGCTTGCTTG
>JAEYCB010000063.1 GCA_023404345.1 Bacillota bacterium | reverse complement strand
GCTTCGCACATCGCTTCGCGCTGCGCTGCTGCACCCACATACAGGTGTGCCGCTCACTTTCGGCATGGTAACACCCATGCCTGCGCTCGCTGTCCCTCACGCCCTCACCCCCGCATCACGCTTCGCACATCGCTTCGCGCTGCGCTGCTGCACCCACATACAGGTGTGCCGCTCACTTTCGGCATGGTAACACCCATGCCTGCGCTCGCTGTCTCTCACGCCCTCACCCCCGCATAGAGAATCGGCGTTTTCCCGTCCGCGGCTTTCAGCCCCCACAGCATGTCAATCACCACGCTGCCAAGCGCCGATTCGCGCTGCTGCGCCGTCTCCTGCACATACGAAACACTCATGCCGTCGTTGGTGAAGGAGGCCACGCGCGCGTCCTCTGCCTCGTAACTCTCGCAGCGGCGTATCAGCTCAAATGCCGCCGCCTTCACCTCCTGCGGCACCTGTTCGAAGCACCGCACACGTCCGTGCGTCAGCCGGTCAATGCGTCCGCTCGCCGACGTGCACAGCCGCGTGAATGTCTGTTCATTTGCCGTTCCGCCCATCTGCTGGTACTCGTCGAACGTCAGGTACATCGCGCTCAGCCTCTTTCTTTTCGGGTTTCAGCCGTTTCTTGCCCTTTTCAGGAGAGGGAGGACGGCGGTCCCCCTCGTCCCCGTAGATTCTGCCAACCGTCCTCATATTCTCTCATCCTCCCCATCAGGCCGTGGCGGTGTGCAGGTAGATGCCCGCCACCTTGTTTTCGTACACATCGGCCAGACCGTAGCTGCGGTAGAAGAACATCCAGCCGTCGCTCTGCTGATTCTGCTCGGGCGTGATGATCTTGTTGACCACGTGCTTGTTGAACTGGATCACGGCGGGCTTGTGGATCACCATGAAGTTGATGTTCTTGCCGCCGGAGGCCTTGGCATAGCCGCCGGCGCTCTCATCGGCGCCGGGCTCGGTGTCGCCGGTGTGGTCGATGCCGTCCTTGAGGTCGATGGCGGTATAGAACCGGTTCTGGGGCACCTTGGTCACGGCGGCGAAGCTG
Source organism: Bacillota bacterium (assembly GCA_023404345.1). Taxonomy (GTDB): domain Bacteria; phylum Bacillota; class Clostridia; order Christensenellales; family Aristaeellaceae; genus Limiplasma. The sequence goes on along the minus strand of JAEYCB010000063.1, from coordinate 5,077 downwards.
TCCATCACGGCCTTGCTCTTGGTGGTGTCGATGTTCTGCACCAGGTTGTACAGCGTGGGGGTGATGAACAGATACCGTTCGGTGGTGGGCACCTCATCCTCGTCCATTTTGTTCTGGCTGGCGATCAGGGCGGCGAGCACGGCCTCCGCGTCGGCCAGATCAGCCCCGGCAGTGGTGCTGATGCCGCTCACGCCCGCATAGGTAGCGAAGCGGAAGGCGTCCTGTTCGGGGGCTGCCTTGGTGCGGATGAACTCGCCGGACAGGCTTCCAAAGGCCACGCCCGCGGATTCCTCGTCGTCCATGGCGTCCACGGTGAAGCGGCGGCCGCGGTCGTAGTTGAAGGGGACGGTCTCGTGGGTCAGGGTCACGCTGCCCTGCGCGTAGCCGCTGTTTCGGCTGTAATCGCCCAGGCCGTCCATGCTGATTTTGGGAATGACGATCTCGCTGGCGTTCACGCCCATGCGCACCAGCGCGGCGTTCATATCCAGCACGCTGGTAACGCTGGCGGTTTTGTACACCTCGTCCAGCAGGTCGGTGTACTTTTTGAAGGTAAGGATACTGTTAGCCATGAATGGTCTCCTTTCTGATATTTCCCTCCGCGATATTCCCTAGGGTATAGTAGGGAGGTGAGGGGGGGAGTTTTCCGGATGATGCCTTGCGGGCGGCTTTCGGTACATTCGGGGGACCGGCTGACCTTCGCTGGCCTTCGCTCGCGGGCTTCTCCCCGCCGTTTGCCGTTTGCCCCTGTATGCCTGCCGCCGCACCGCCCTGCGCCATCCATCCCGCCCGGGCCTACATCCCGCAGGGAGGCAGGCCCATCACGGCCCGCGCGGTCTCCGCCGCCGGCACGCTTCCCATACGCCCCATATCGCCCCCCGCGGGGGGATTCATGCTTGCGAAATAGTCCTTGTCGCGCGTCAGCCCGTCGAAGATGGCCGCGTCGCTTTTCCCCTCGTTGGCCCTGTCGGCCACGGCCTTTTCAAACTCGCTCAAAACGCTCTGCCGCACAAGCTCGTGCACAAATTTGCGCTGGCCCGCCACGGTATTGAACCGGCTCTCCAGCTCGGTGTGCGCCTGCGCGGCCTTCCGGGCCTCCTCGCGCTTCGCCTCCGCCTGCCTGTAGCGGTCGATCTCGGCCTGCAGCTTGTCCGCGTCGGCCTTTGCGGCTTCCAGCGTGCCGATGGTGGCTTTCGCCTCGTTCAGCTCGTTTTGCAGGGCGGTCAGCTTCGCAGCGTCGGCCCCGGCTGCACCCTTTGTGCGCTCGATGTCCGCGCCGTGCAGGTCCATGATCGCCTTCACCTGTTCGTCAGTCGCTTCGGGAAAGGTCTTTCTTACGTCGTCTCTGGTCATGTTGCTGTACTCCTCTCTTTCTTCGTCGCCTTACGGTTTTTTTACGCGGTGCCCTTCCGCCCCGGCTTGATAGTTTTACGGCATTCCGGCCCATTTGTGTTGCTTCGCACGGTCCGCCCTTTGGGCGGCCCGCGCTGTGCAGGTAACGTGCTTGGTCGCCGCTCGCTTTCTTTGAGGGTCCCTTCCCTCAAAGCGCTCGCTGTGGCATAAGCCTTGCATTCTCCGTTTCTGGTATGCAAAAGCCGCGCCCCATGTTGGGTGCGCGGCCTTTCCAACGTATTTAAAAACCGCCAAAAGGCGGTTTAGGTGTTTCTGGCGAGCCATGCAAGAAGGTTTGCGCATTTTGTTCCGGCTTCGTTTTCTCCGTCGCCCGAAGCATTGATCCCAAACGTCTGCAAATGGTTCTGCAAATCATCGATCAGCTTCAAAAGCATATCGTCTGAAAGATCGCTGAACGGATCAACGTCCGAAACACTTTGAATGAACTGTGTCTGGTCTTTGGAAAATGGAATTCTCATTGCTCTCCCTGCTCCTTTAAGAGCTTTCTTGCAACCTTGCTGTGTGTTGGCCATACAGATACTGTGGCACCCGTATCTGGATTAACAGCGACAGTAGCGTGCTCACCGATGTATTGTCTGCTTCGCCGGCCATATTCATCAGTTTTGATTGTACCCATTTTCAATGGTGATGTCAATGCACGCACGATGTCTTCTGATGACACGCCCCTCTCTGTTGCGCGCTCTACTATGTGACTGGTGACAGATACGGCGATGCCATCGGAAGTGGTTGTGCCTGATACACGTGAAGCCACCAACTCGCCGGCCGTCTTTACCGCCCTGAACCCGCTCACCGCCATCTTATCCGTCCGCACTTCCAGTCCCGCGTCTTTGCTGATGCGGTCATACCGCTTCCGCAAGTCATTGATCCTCTGCTGGCACTGCCTGCGCAGCACGTCGTCCCCGGCGGCCTTGGCGGCAATGGCAACGTCCTTTTCCCTGCGGATGGCGGTTTCAATCCGCCGCTGCTCCTGCGTCCACTGGTAGCGGCTTTTGGTCTTTCCGTCAATGGCGACCTGCTCCAGGCTGCTTTTGCGGTACTCGGCCAGCTCCTCCTCCGTGTACGCCGGTTCGCTGATTCCCAGCACAATCGGCTCGGCCACATGGCTGCAATTCCATATCCCTTTTGCAATGGGCCGCCGCAGGGTCTGATTCAGCCGTTCAAATTCTTCAAGGCTGAATTGCCGCCCCTGATAAGGCAGGTGGTCCTCCGCGCACAGCATGTGGGCGCTGATCTCCACACCGTCGGCCCCGAAGGCCTTGCCGGTTTCGTCGCGCGTGCGCTGCATCAGCGCCCGGAAGCCGTCCAGCACGTTCTGGCGCGCCGCCGTGTCCAGCCTGCGGGTCAGGCCGCTCGCATACCGCACCTTGCGCGTGCCGTCCACCACGCACAGGCCGTCCCACGCCGCCCCGCGAAGCACGCTTCGGATGGCGCTCTGGTAGCTCTCCGTGCCCAGCTGCACGGCGCTCACCGCCCGGTCCACAAGCCCCTGATAGGACGCGCTGCTTACGTGGTGTTGCTCAGGTTCACCATGGCGCGGGCCGTTTCGATGTACTGCGCGGCGGCCATGGTTTCTGCGATCTCGTTGCGCAGGTAAGGCTCTGCACTCATCAGCCCGTCGTAGGGCTTCATGGCCGCGTCCGCCGCCTGTCGCAGCAGCTTTTCCAGCTCTTTCAGGCTTTTCCCGGTTTCCGACGCGAGCTTCCGTTTTAGCTTTTCCATGTCCGCGCCAATATCCCGCAGGCGCTCGAGCCGGTATAGGTCGGTGGGGGAGACGCGCCCGATGGCCCGGACGCGCTCGCCGATGATTTCAAGGTATTCCTCGTTCAGCGCCTCATAGCGGCGTATGAAGATCTTAGCCGCACGTTCCGCCGCATCCAATGTGACCACCCCTCATCAGCTGTCAAACACCCCCGCCATCGGGTCCGGCTGCTGCGCCTTTGCCTGCTGTACCTCCATCCTCGCCTCGTCCATCGTGCCTCCCATCACCCACTGGGTCAGCCGCTCACCCGTGATCAGCCCGCGGCTTTGCAGTTCGCTCATCTGTGCGAAGGTCTGCTGGCTGCTTTCCAGCAGGCTCATGTCCCAGTCAAAGGCCGCTTCCCACTGTCCCCGCGCCCCCGCGGGGGAAAGCCCGAAGCGCTCGGCCAGCACGTCGGCGGCATACAGCGCATCCCGCACGGCCGTCTCGATCTCCCGCCGCATCAGGCTGACAAGGCTGTAAGTGTCGTACATCGCCGAGCGCACCTCGTCGCGGTTGGCGTAATTCATCTGCTGGCGCTCGGTCAGGATCCCCTGCGACAGTCCGCATGCCTTCTCGACCCGGCGGTACAGGCTTTGCAGCCGCCCCTCAAACTCGCTTTGGCGGATGGCAGGGGCGAAGTGCTGCCACTGCTGCCCCTCGCCGATGGCTCCATAGCTCACGGGCACAAAGGGCGTTTCGTCGTCCTGCACGGTGCGGCGCACGTCCTGTATGGACAGGTCGTCGAGATTGCGCCACAGCGTCGCATCCAGCCCCAGCATGGGACGCGCAAGCTTGAACTCGCGGCGGTACCATTTCAGATGCTCGCACAGCTCCGCTATCTCCGTTTCCGCCCCCCAGGTCACGGGCACGCCGTAGTCGCTTTCATCGCCGCGGTTGTCGCGTGGGCACCTGATCCACGCCAGCAGCAGCCGGTCCGTGCCGGAAATGCTGATCTCCTCGTCAATGCCCGCCCACTGCGAAACCGTGTCCAGAGATACCGGCATTCCCGATTCACTCACCACCCGCTGCCGGATCACCTGCTTATCCCCTTCCAGCCGGTAGTCCATCAGGCGGTAGTAGCGGCGGCTGTTCACCTGCGCCTGATCTGCCAGCACCGTGGCGGCCGTGATGCGATCTCCCTGCCGCGCGCTCACTGCCACGCGGGATTGATCCACCGCCGTAACCGTGATCTTCCCGCCCGTTATCATCGGCACCAGCACCTTGCCGCCCTTGCCCCAGGCCTGCGCCACGATGCCCGGCATCCTGTGCCACAGCGCATCCGCCACGCCGGTCATCAGCTCCGCGCGGGCCCCTTCGCCCTGCACGGCCAGCGTGCTTTCGCCCAGCGTCAGTGACGCCAGCCGCCCGGCGATCACCGCCGTGATGTTTTCGCCCGTCGCGTCCTCATACCGCTGCACAAACGCGTCCACCGGCGCCGCAGCCTTTTGCGGCCTTAAGCCAAACAGCCGCTGCACCCATTCGATCAGTCTTGCAAGCATGTCATCTGTCCTTTCTCAGCCATACGCGGTTGAGCGCATAGCGCACCGCGTCAATGGCGTGGTTGTCGCGGTCGGGATACCCCTCCACGTATTCTCCGGCCCGGTTCTTTTCGTGCTCGTAGCGCTGGAACTCCCGCGCCGTCTCCGGCGTGCGCGCCGGGTCGATCACGATGCGCCTGCGCGTCCTCAGCCACCGGATACCCGTTTCGATGCTTCCCGGCCCCTTCATCGCCCCCGTGGCCCGCAGCCCCTCCGCCCGCAGGTCCGCGATGGGCTTCTCGCTCGCGCTGTCGCAAACGATTTCGGGGTTCGCATGCCCGCCTCCGGCGTTCATGCTCTGCATGCAACCACCTTGGTAGCCGCTCGCTTTCATGCCGGGTCCCTTGCCCGGCATCCGCTCGCTGTCACGTTGGCTCTGCCGTCCTTG
>JAEYCB010000045.1 GCA_023404345.1 Bacillota bacterium | reverse complement strand
CGGCAATCCCCGCTCGACTTGCATGTGTTAGGCACGCCGCCAGCGTTCGTCCTGAGCCAGGATCAAACTCTTATGTTTAATTCCTGTTTACGCTCCAGATTTCTCTGGCTCGCAATTCACTCAATTCATTGACTGCTTGCGTTTCTTCCTTATTTTCTTACTCTGTATCGTTTTCAAGGTTCGTTGCTCTCGAGCGAGCTTGTACATAATAGCACGCTTTAGGCGCCGTGTCAACAGTTTTTTGGCATTTTTCTGAACTTTTTTCTGCGCCCGAACGTTCATATTATTTCACGTTTTGTTTGTTCCGTAATATGCGAACTTTCATTTAAAAGCACCATATAAACATTCCGATTTTCCAGATTTCAACAAGCAGGGCGGACAGCTTACATAGCCGTCCGCCCTGTTTGGGTTATTCGCTTTTATGCGCCGCCTCACAATAGAAGCAGCGATAGACCTGCTTCTCCCGATCGGCCAGCACAAAAATCTGGTCCAGCTCCTGCTCAGTCTGGGTAATACAGCGCGGATTTTTGCACTTCATCACGTTCACGACCCGCGCGGGCATTTCGGGTTTTTTCTTCTCCACCAATTTTCCATTGCGGATAATGTTTACACTGATGCCCGGGTCAATATATCCGAGCAAATCCAGGTCTAGGGGAATCTCCTGGTCAATCTTGATGATATCCTTTTTCCCCATGCGCTGAGATTTGGCGTTTTTAATAATTGCCACGGAACAATCCAGCGCATCCAGACCCAAGTAATGATAGATTTCCATGCTGCGGCCGGCGTGGATATGGTCGATCACATAGCCATTCTGGATGCTGTCAATATTCATGCCTCCACCTCCAGCAGCTTCATAAGAAGGGCCTCGCGCATGTACTTGCCGTTGGCCACTTGACGGAAATAGCAGGCACGAGGATCATCGTCCACAGCGCGGCTGATTTCATTCACGCGCGGCAGTGGATGCAGCACGCACAGATCTTTGCGTGCGATGCGCATCTTGTCAGTATCAAGGATATAGCTGTCCTTGAGGCGCACATAATCCGCCTCGTTGAAGAAGCGCTCACGCTGTACGCGGGTCATGTAGAGGATGTCCAACGTGCCGATCACATCTTCCAGCCGCTCCACCTCCACGAAGGTGACGCCGTTTTTATGCATGCTCTCGCGCACGTATTCGGGCACGCGCAGTTCATCCGGGGAGATGAGCACAAAGCGGATACTCTTATAGCGCATCATGGCGTTGATGAGGCTGTGCACCGTGCGGCCAAACTGCAAATCGCCACAGCAGCCAATGACAAGCTGATTGAGACGGCCCTTCTCGCGCCGGATGGTGAGCAGGTCCGCCAATGTTTGGGTGGGATGATTGTGCCCGCCGTCGCCTGCGTTGATGATGGGCACAGGACTGACCTGCGCCGCCGCAGTGGGCGCGCCTTCCTTGGGATGACGCATGGCAATGATATCCGCGTAGCAGCCCACGGTACGCACGGTATCGGCCACACTCTCTCCCTTTGCTGCCGAGGAACTGTCCGCCGAGGAAAAACCTAGCACGCTGCCGCCCAATTCCAGCATGGCCGCTTCGAAGCTCAGGCGCGTGCGGGTGCTGGGCTCATAGAAGAGTGTCGCCAGTTTTTTTCCGTGCATGCACTCGGCGTAGTGCTTGGGGTTTTGAATAATGTCATCCGCGCGATCCATCAGGGCATCCAGCTCCTGCGTGGTCAGGTCGCGGATATCGAGCAAATGTCTGGGCATGCGTCTGCCTCCTTAGTTGTGCATCCAGCTCTCGTCGCTGGGGTTGTTGCGGAACCGGATGAGCTGCTCCACCTGTTCGGTGCGTATATAACCCTTCTCCGCCGCCACCTCTGCCAGCACGTCGAAGTTGGACAGGCTCACGTTTTTCACTCCGGCGGCAGCCAGCCGGTCCAGGCCCTTCTGCATGCCATAGGTGAAGATGCTGGCGATGCCCAACACCTCTGCTCCCGCCTCGCGCAGCGCGTCCACCACGTCGATAACGCTCCCGCCAGTGGAGATCAGGTCCTCCACCACAACCACCTTCTGGCCCGCTTCCAGCTTGCCCTCGATGCGGTTCTGACGGCCATGGTCCTTGTTTCCGCCACGCACGTAGCCCATGGGCAGATGCATCATATGCGCCACAATGGCAGCGTGGGCGATACCCGCGGTGGATGTGCCCATAAGTACTTCCGCGTCCGGATATTCACGACGGATAACTTCCATCAGTCCGTTTTCCACCTGATCGCGGACCTCAGGGGCGGTCAGCGTCAGGCGATTGTCACAGTAGATGGGACTTTTGATACCGCTGGCCCAGGTGAAAGGCTCCTCGGGCCTTAGAAACACCGCGCCGATGGACAATAGCGCGCCTGCAATCTGTTTTTCCATGGTTGAATTTCCTCCTTTGTTACTCGCCAAGGAATTCCTTCACGCAGCGGCGATAGGCCGCCACGGGGTCCGCTGCCTGGGTGATGGGCCGCCCCACCACAATGTAGTCGCTTCCTCCCAAGCGCGCCTTTTCGGAGGTCATCACGCGCGCCTGATCGTCCGCCGCCGAATCCGCAAAACGGATGCCCGGCGTTACCGTCTGGAACGCTGCGCCGCAGGCTTCCTTCACCAGCCCAGCCTCCAGCGGGGAGCATACCACGCCGTCCAGCCCCGCCTCTTTTGCATTCTGAGCATACTTTTTCACGGTATCAGGCATGCTGGCGCCAATGAGCAGTTCCCGCTGCATGCGCTCCTCACTGGTAGAGGTAAGCTGTGTCACCGCGAGCAGCATGGGCCGCGTTCCATCCGGACGGGTCAGCCCTTCCACGGCCGCCTTCATCATATCAATGGTGCCCGCGGCATGCAGGTTGGTCATGTCAACATCCAGCCTGGACAGCGATGCCATAGCCTTTTTCACGGTGTTGGGAATGTCATGCAGCTTCAGATCCAGAAAAATCTTATGCCCGCGTGCCTTGATTTCCCGCACAATCTGCGGGCCTTCGGCATAAAACAGCTCCATACCCACCTTCACGTAGGGCTTGCGCGCCTCGTTTTCAAACTTGTCCAGAAAAGCGTACACCGCCTCTGCGCTGGGGAAGTCCAATGCGATAATCACATCTCCACGGCTCATTTCCACGCACCTCCAATAATATCGTTCAGGCGCTCGATGCCCAACCGCTCCATCTCGCCGGGCAGCGCCTCGATGATCTTCGGGCAGATATAGGGGTCAACCAGGTTCTGCGCGCCCACCTGCACGGCGGCAGCACCGGCCAGCATCATTTCGATTACGTCGCGCGCACTGCTCACGCCCCCCATGCCGATCACGGGAATCTTTACAGCCCGCGCCACCTGATACACCATGCGCAACGCTACCGGGAACACCGCCGGTCCGGAGAATCCTCCCATCACGTTTGCAATCACGGGTTTGCGCGTTTTCAGATCGATACGCATACCCAAAAGTGTATTGATCAGGCTGAGTCCATCAGCTCCCGCATCTTCGCATGCCCTGGCGATGGACACGATGTCCGTCACATTGGGACTCAACTTGATATAAACGTGCTTTGTGGTCACGGACTTGACGGCGCGGGTCACCTCCGCCGCACTCTCTGCACACGTGCCAAAGGCCATACCGCCTCCGTGCACATTCGGACAGCTTACATTGACCTCAATGATGCCCACCTGCTCCTGTACATCCATCAGGCGGCAGCATTCCACATATTCCTCCACAGAAAAGCCGCTGATGTTGGCGATAACCTTTTTGTGAAAGAAAGTTTTCAGCTTCGGGAGCTCATGTTCGATCACATGATGCACGCCGGGGTTCTGCAGTCCCACAGCATTGATCATGCCTGCCGTGCACTCTGCAATACGGGGCGTAGGGTTGCCAAAGCGCGCTTCCAGGGTGGTACCCTTGAAGGAGAACGTGCCTAATACGTTGATATCATACAGTTCATGAAATTCCTCGCCATATCCAAAGCAGCCGCTGGCGGGAATCACGGGGTTGTCCAGCGTCCAGCCGGAGAGGGTCACACGCGTATCTACCATATGATCTCCTCCCTTCTGAGCACCGGCCCATCCTTGCAGATGCGTTTGTTGCCGTACTTGGTTTTGCATGAGCAGCCCATGCACACTCCAAAGCCGCATGCCATGCGTTCCTCAAAGCTGAACTGGCCGTGGACATCCTGCTTCTCACACAGGGCATATACGGCTTTGAGCATGGGTTCCGGGCCACAGGCATACACATAATCATACTGGCCTTCCAAAGGAACCATGGCGTCGGTCACAAAGCCCTTCACACCCAGCGTACCGTCAGCCGTAGTCACAGTCACCGGCACGCCCAGTGCCTCAAACTCCTTTTGCCAAAACACCTCTGCGGCAGTGTTAAATCCCAGAATCACGTGCGGCTTCTTGCAAGCGGCCAGCAACTTTTTGCACAGGCCATACATGGGTGGCGTGCCTACGCCCCCTCCCACCAACATCGGAAACTGTGAGGCCGTCACCTCATCCAGCCTGTCCACGTCAAAGCCGTTGCCAAGGCCCGTAAGCAGATCCAATTCCGTACCAAGCGCATAGCGGCTCATGGCCTCCGTACCCAGACCCACTACCTTGTAGATCAAATCCAGCGTGCCGTCCTCACCCGGCCGCCAGTCGCACACCGAAATGGGACGTCTGAGGTAAAACCCAGGCAGCTGCACCTGCACAAACTGACCCGGTTTGACGATGGCCCGCGTATCGCCTCTCAGCCGCATATGGTAGACATTTTGCGTAAGCGTCGCATGGCTTTCGATGATAAAACGCATCTGTCCGCCTCCTTAGGAATCGATGGTGGAGATGCACAGCGTGATTTCCTCCAGCACCTCAAGCAGCACTCGCACCGTGTCCAACGCAGTAAACATGGTCACGTTGTTTTCTACCGCGCAGCGGCGAATCTGCGCGCCATCACTGTCGCGGCCCACGCTGGCAGGGTCGCGCGTGTTAATGACGTAGTTGACGTGTCCCTGCCTCAGGGAATCAAGGATTTCCTCGCTGCCCTCGCTGAGCTTTTTACGGATGCGGGTACGGATGCCGTTAGCCTTGAGGAATTCCGCGGTGCCACGGGTGGCCTCAATATTGAAGCCCATGTCGTAGAAACGGCGGATGAGGGGCAAAGCTTCACCCTTGTCGCTGTCGGCAATGGTGACAAAGATGGTACCGTAGTTGGCCACGTTCATACCGGAGGACTGCATGGCCTTATACAGCGCGCGGGTGAGACGCTTGTCGTAACCGATGGCCTCACCGGTGGACTTCATCTCGGGGCTTAAGTACGCGTCCATACCGCGCAGCTTGGAGAAGCTGAAAGCCGGAGCCTTGACGTACCACTTTTCCTTCTCCGGGGCCATTACATCCACGATGCCCTGCTCGCGCAGGCTGTGTCCAAGCATCACGCGGGTGGCGATGTCGGCCAGAGGCACGCCGGTGGCTTTGCTTAAGAAGGGCACCGTGCGGGAGGAACGGGGGTTGACCTCGATCACGTACACGTTGTCCTTGCGATCGACGATAAACTGAATGTTATACAGTCCCACAATGCCGATACCCAGGCCAAGCCGTACCGTGTAATCAATGATGGTTTGCCGTGCCTTTTCACTTACCGAGAAGGTGGGATACACGCTGATCGAGTCGCCGCTGTGCACACCGGTGCGCTCCACATGCTCCATAATGCCGGGAATATAGACGTTCTCTCCGTCGCACACGGCATCGGTCTCCAATTCCTTGCCGGTGATGTAGTGGTCCACCAGCACAGGCTGGTCCTCGCTGACCAGCACGGCAGTCTTTAGGTAATGACGCAGGGCCTCTTCGTTAGGCACGATCTGCATGGCGCGGCCACCCAGCACATAGCTGGGGCGCACCAGTACGGGGTAGCCGATACGCTCTGCCACGCGCACGCCGGCCTCGATATCGGTCACAGCCTCGCCATTGGGCTGAGGAATCCCCAGCGACTCCATGATTTTTTCAAATGCATCGCGGTTTTCCGCGCGACAAATGGCTTCCACGTCGGTGCCGATGATTTTCACGCCCATGTCGTGCAGCCGCTCGGCCAGGTTGATGGCCGTCTGGCCACCCAGGCTCACCACCACGCCCTCGGGGTTTTCCAAGGTGACGATGTTCATTACATCTTCCACGGTGAGAGGTTCGAAGTAGAGCTTGTCGCTGGTGGTGTAGTCAGTGGACACGGTTTCAGGGTTGTTGTTGATAATGATGGCCTCGTATCCCGCGCGGCGAATGGTCCAGATGGCGTGTACGGTGGAATAGTCAAACTCCACGCCCTGTCCGATGCGGATGGGACCCGAACCCAGCACAATAATCTTTTTGCGGTCCGATACCACGGATTCGTTTTCCTGCTCGTAAGTGGAATAGAAGTAGGGCACGTAGCTTTCAAATTCACTGGCGCAGGTATCGATCATCTTGTATACAGGCATGAGATTGTAGGCCTTGCGCAGAAGGAAAACTTCCTTCTCGGTCATGCCCCACACCTGGCCGATGTACTTGTCACTAAAGCCCAATTTCTTGGCCTTTGCTAGCGTACCCTCCTCGCGGGGATGCGCCCTGAGCACAGCCTCAAAATCCACGATGTTTTTGATCTTTTCCAAAAACAGCATGTCAATCTTCGTTCGGTCGTAAATCAGGCCCAGGTCGACCCCGCAGCGGATAAGCTGCGCGATGGCGAACAACCTGTCGTCCGTGCCGTCCTGAATGTAGTCCAGCAGCTCGTCCACAGGTTTGTTATCAAAACGGGGCATGTAGATATGGCACACGCCGATTTCAAGCGAGCGCACAGCCTTGAGCAGGCTTTCCTCGATCGTGCGGCCCACGCTCATCACTTCGCCCGTGGCTTTCATCTGGGTGCTCAGGCGGTTGCTGGCGCCCTCCAGCTTGTCAAAGGGGAAGCGTGCCATTTTGCTGACCACATAGTCCAGCGCCGGTTCAAAGCAGGCCGGTGTATTGGCCAGGGCGATCTCCTCCAGATGCATGCCCACCGCCACCTTGGCCGACACGCGCGCAATGGGATAGCCGCTGGCCTTGGAAGCGAGCGCCGAGGAGCGCGAAACACGGGGGTTGACCTCGATCAGGTAATACTGGAAGCTATAGGGGTCGAGGGCGAACTGCACGTTGCACCCGCCTTCGATTTTGAGCGCGCGGATGATTTTCAGCGCGCTGTCACGCAGCATGTGGTATTCTTTGTTGGTCAGCGTCTGGCTGGGACACAGCACAATGGAGTCGCCCGTGTGCACACCCACGGGGTCGATGTTTTCCATGTTGCAGATGGCGATGGCCGTGTCGTTGGCATCGCGCATCACCTCATATTCGATTTCCTTGTATCCCTTGATGCTCTTTTCCACCAGCACCTGATGCACCGGGGAGAGCTTGAGAGCGTTTTTAAGCAGCTCTTCCATTTCTTCGGGATTGTCGGCAAAACCGCCGCCCGTGCCGCCCAAGGTAAAGGCGGGGCGCAGTACCACCGGATAACCGATTTCCTCCGCCGCACGGAAGCCCTCCTCCATGCTGGTAGCAATCACGGAAGGTAATACCGGTTCGCCCAGACGCTCGCACAGCTCCTTGAACTTCTCGCGGTCCTCCGCCATCTCGATAGATTCAAAGCTGGTGCCCAGAATTTCCACCTGGCACTCGTCCAGCACGCCCTTGCGCTTTAGCTGCATGGCCAGGTTCAGGCCCGTCTGTCCGCCCAGGCCCGGCAAAATGGCGTCCGGCCGCTCATAGCGCAGAATTTTGGCCACGTATTCCAGTGTGAGCGGCTCCATATAAACCTTATCGGCGATGTCCACGTCGGTCATGATGGTAGCGGGGTTGGAGTTGACCAGAATAACCTCGTACCCTTCCTCGCGCAGTGCCAGGCACGCCTGCGTGCCCGCATAGTCAAACTCGGCGGCCTGCCCGATCACGATGGGGCCGGAGCCGATCACCAGAATGCGGTGGATGTCTGTGCGCTTAGGCATGCTTCTTCTCCCCTTCCATCAAGTCGATAAAGCGTTTGAACAGGTAGGCGCTGTCCTGCGGCCCCGGTGCGCTTTCCGGGTGATACTGCACGGAAAACAGCTTATCCGGCATGCAGGCCACACCCTCGGCGGTGCCGTCCAGCAGGTTTTGGTGCGTAAGCACGAGGCCCGTGCCCTGCAAGGACTTTTCATCCACCGCAAAGGAGTGGTTCTGGCTGGTAATCTCGATCTTGCCAGTCGCCAGCTCACGCACAGGATGGTTGCCGCCACGATGGCCGAATTTCATCTTAAAGGTACGTGCTCCGCACGCCAGCGAAATCATCTGGTGCCCCAGGCAGATGCCGAAGATAGGCAGCCGTCCGCGAAGTGCGCGCACCAAGTCGATCACCGGACGCACGTCCTCGGGGTCTCCAGGGCCGTTTGAAAGGAACAGTCCGTCGGGCTTAAAACTTAGGATGGTGTCAGCGGGTGTGTCGTAAGGTACCACGGTCACATTGCATCCGAACTGGTTGAGCTTGCGCACTATGTTGAGCTTAATGCCACAGTCCACCGCCACTACGCTGTAGCGCGGATTGGGCGTACGGGCGTACCATTTCTTTTTGCAGCTCACACGGCTAACGCAATCGGTGGGCAGGCGGTAGGCGCGCACACGCTCCAGCGCTTCCTCCACAGGGATATCTGCGTCGCAGATCAGGGCGCGCTGGCTACCCTCGTTGCGGATCATCCGGCCGATGCGGCGCGTATCTACACCCGCCAGGCCCGGAATGCCGTTTTCCTCCAGAATTTCACCCAGCGTTTTGGTGTAGCGGAAGTTGCTGGGCATGTCGCAGTATTCACGCACCACCAGGCCGCCCATAGTGGGTACGCGGGTTTCATTGTCCTCGTCGGTGATGCCGTAGTTGCCGATGAGCGGATAGGTCATCACCACCGTCTGCGCAGTGTAGCTGGGGTCAGTCACGATTTCCTGATAGCCCACCATGGAAGTATTGAACACCAGCTCACAAACCGCATCGTTCATGGAGCCAAAGCCCGTTCCTTCATGCACGCTGCCATTTTCCATCACCAGCATGCGCCGCTTTACTGCCTGCGCCATACGCACGTCCCTCCCACATATGTTTCGATGCATCCGCCCCGTACCCGCCAGCCCGCAAAGGGCGTGGCGCGCCCCTTGGAAAGGAAGGTGTCCGGGTCGATAACAAAGGTTTCATCCAGATCAAAGATAGCAAAGTCGCCCGCTCCCGGCTCGATGCGCACCTCAGGCAGATGGAATCGCGCGCGCGGCGCGTCCGTCATAGCGCGCAGCACTGTTTCCAGCGGTGCGCGGCCTGTCAGCACCAGTCCCGTGTAGAGCACCGGGAACGCGCATTCCAGTCCTACCACACCCATCAGGCTTTTTTCCAGTCCACGTGCCTTTTCCTCAGCGCTGTGGGGCGCATGGTCGGTGGCGAGAATGTCGATGGTGCCGTCCAACAACCCTTCCACCAGTGCATCACGGTCATCTGCCGAGCGGATGGGCGGATTCATCTTGAAACGCCCGTCATTTTCCAGCTCGCTGTCACACAAAAGCAGGTAGTGCGGCGCAGTCTCGCACGTCACGTCCACGCCCCGTGCCTTCGCTCCCCGGATCAGCGCTACACTATCCTTTGTGGACACATGGCATACGTGATAGGGGCATCCCGTCTCCTCCGCCAGTTGGAGGTCGCGTTCCACTTGCCGCCATTCGCTCTCACTGCTGATACCCTTCAAGCCATGCGCCCGCGCGTATTCTCCCTCGTGAATACAGCCGCCGTGCAGCAGGCTTTCATCCTCACAGTGTGCGGCAATCAACCCGCCTGCAGCCTTGACGCGGCACATGGCCTCCCGCATGGTGGCTTCCTCCTGCACACCGCGTCCATCATCTGAAAAGGCAACCGTCTGAGGCCTAAGCGCTGCGAAGTCGCACAGCTCGCCGCGCCCGCGCTGCTCCAGTGTGATGCACCCATAAGGATGTACCCGCACTGCCGCATCCCGCCAGATGGCGGCAAGCTCCTCCTCAAGATGCGCAGGGGTATCCGGGGCGGGGTTGAGGTTGGGCATGGCACACACGTCGGTGTATCCGCCGCGCGCAGCGGCCAGTGTGCCGCTTTTCACGCCCTCCTTATAAAAAAAGCCCGGCTCCCGAAGATGCACATGAACATCAACAAGACCCGGTATCAACAGCTTGCCCGTTAAAGGCAACGCCCCCGCCTCATGAAAATTGGAAACACTGGCAATGCGGCCTCCGTCCACGGAAACGTCCGCCTTCATCAGCTTTCCCCCGTAGTACACCGTCGCGCCATCCAGCCGGAAGTGCACGTGTGCCGCCCCCTTTCCGTTATCATCAGGTGCGTATATCCAATCGTTTATAATACACAGGGCTGACTGCTTTGTCAAGACATCGTTCGCGATTTTTCGCAGCCTTTACGCCCTGCCCTTCGCGTGGTATCATAAGCGCGGGAGGGAACTGCATTGTACCGCATCTTTATCGTGGAGGACGACCCCGTCATCACCGAAACCCTGTGCGCCTATATGGGCCGCTGGGGCATGGAGGCCCGCGGGGTAGAGGACTTTCAAAACGTGCTGTGCGAATTTGCCGCCTTTGATCCCCAGCTTGTGCTAATGGATATCACTCTGCCGTTTTTTGATGGATACCACTGGTGCGCCGAAATCCGTAAAATCAGCACCGCGCCCATTTTGTTCATCTCCTCGGCAGGCGACAATCTGAATATCCTGCGCGCGCTGGATGCAGGCGCAGATGATTTTGTCTCCAAGCCCTTTGACCTCAGCGTTCTCATGGCCAAGGTGCAGGCGCTTTTGCGCCGCGCCTACGACTTTGCGGGCCAAAGCGCCCTCATCACGCATGGGGATTTGATGCTGAACGCCTCCGACGGAGCCGTCACCTGCCGGGGCCAGCGCGTAGAGCTGACGCGCAATGAAAACCGTATTCTCACTGTACTTATGGAAAACAAGGGCAAAATCGTAAGCCGCGACGCGCTCATGGCCCGTCTTTGGGAAACCGACGCCTTTGTAGACGAAAACACCTTGAGCGTAAATATTACACGCCTGCGCCGCAAGCTGGCCGCCGTGGGCGCAGAAAACCTGATCAAAACCAGAAAGGGCATGGGTTACCTGATCGAATGAAAACGCTTCGCTGGGGATCTCTTCTTCTGCACTATACGCGCGACCGGCTGTTCAATATCGTGCTGGCGATAGCATGTCCGGCGGTATATGCACTGGTGTGTTTTCTGACCGGCGCGTCACTGGCGGGCGTTGCCTACGCCGGTGCACTGGTGCTGGCAGGTGCGATGATTGCCCTCTGCGTGGATCTGCCGCGCTATGTTCGGCGCCACTGCGAGCTGCAAAGCCTCCTGGACGGCTGTCTCTACGCCGCGACCCTTCTTCCTGCTCCTCACGGGCTGATGGAGGAGGACTGGCGCGCACTGCTCTTGTGCGCCATTGACCAAAGTGCAGGCCAGGCCGATGCTCACGACCGCGACCGGCGCGACCGTGAAGCCTATTCTGCCCTGTGGGCGCACCAGATCAAGGTACCTCTGGCAGCCATGCGCATGCTGCTTCAAGCCGAACCCGGACCGTCCTCGGACCGGCTGTCAGTGGAATTGTTCAAGGTGGAACAGTACGTGGAAATGTCGCTGGGCTATCAACGCCTGTCGGGTCCCTCGACTGATTTTTCCTTGCGTGAGTGCGATGTTAACGCTGTGATGCTCGCTGCTGCACGCCGCTTTGCACCTCTGTTCATTCAAAAAAAGCTGCGTCTTAACTACCACAAGACCACGCTGCGTGCTCTGACGGATGAAAAATGGCTGGCTTTTGTACTGGAGCAGGTGCTCAGCAACGCTGTCAAGTATACCCGTCGCGGCAGCGTTACCTTGCGCGCCGACGAAGCCGCCCACGCCGTCATCGTGGAAGATACAGGCATCGGCATCGCGCCGGAGGACCTGCCCCGCGTATTCGACCACGGCTACACAGGGCTTAACGGCCGCGAAGACAAGCGCGCCACAGGCCTTGGGCTGTATCTATCCAAACGGGTGCTGGACCAGCTGGGCCACACGATCTCCATTGCGTCCGAGCCGGGCCGCGGCACACGGGTGACCATCGGGCTGGACAGCCTGCGGATGCAGGTAGAATGAACCAACGTGACAAAAACGTAAGCTGTGCGGGCAAACTGTAAGGCAGACAAATGGCACCCGCTCCCGCCGTAAGGTATACTCTGTTTCGAGCAAAGGAGGTATGCCTCATGGCAATGCTGGAAGTAGACCATCTTCAAAAAATCTATACCACCCGCTTTGGTGCAAACCAGGTGCAGGCGCTTACCGATGTGACCTTTTCCGTAGAAAAGGGCGAATATGTAGCCATCATGGGCGAAAGCGGCAGTGGCAAGACCACGCTGCTTAACATTCTGGCAGCACTGGACCGGCCCACCCGCGGTGAAGTGCGCTTAAACGGAAAACTGCTTTCCTCCATTTCCGAAAAGGAGTTGTCCGCCTTCCGGCGCGACAACCTGGGTTTTGTATTTCAGGATTTTAACCTGCTGGACACTTTCTCCATACGCGATAACATCTTCCTGCCGCTTGTGCTGGCGGGCTGCCCCTATCGCGAAATGGAAAGCCGCCTGGGGCCCATCGCCCAGAAGCTGGGTATCGGCGGCATCCTGTCCAAATTCCCCTACGAAGTCAGCGGCGGCCAGAAGCAACGGGCGGCAGTAGCACGCGCCCTTATCACCCGCCCCCAGCTCATTCTGGCTGACGAGCCTACCGGCGCGTTGGACAGCCGTGCTACGGATGGTCTTTTGCGCCTCTTTGGCGAAATCAACGAGGACGGCCAAACCATTTTGATGGTTACCCACTCGGTCAAGGCTGCCAGCCACGCCTCGCGTGTCATGTTTATCAAGGACGGGGAAGTGTTCCACCAGCTCTACCGCGGGTTGGATGGCGCGGAGGGGTTGTACCAGCGCATCAGTGACACGCTTACCGTGATCGCTACGGGAGGCGCCCACCATGCGTAAAGGATTCTTTCCGCGGCTGGCCATAAGCGGCATCCGCAAAAACCGC
Source organism: Bacillota bacterium (assembly GCA_023404345.1). GTDB lineage: Bacteria > Bacillota > Clostridia > Christensenellales > Aristaeellaceae > Limiplasma. The sequence continues at coordinate 18,340 of JAEYCB010000045.1, read as the reverse complement.
AGCATCTACTATCCCTATATTCTCACTGCTGTGCTCACCACAGCCATGATGTATATCATTGGCTCCCTGCAAAACGCCACCACCGATTATTCGGGCACCCTGGCCTTTTCGCTTCAGCTGGGCATCGTGGTTACGTCCATTTTCAGCGTGGTATTTCTGTTTTATACCAACAGCTTTCTTATGCGCCGACGCAAAAAGGAGTTTGGCCTGTATAACATTCTGGGTATGGAAAAGCGGCATCTGGCACGTCTGCTCCTATGGGAAACGGCATTGATGCTTGGCGTCAGCCTGGTCCTGGGACTGGCTGTGGGCATGCTTTTGGACAAATTAATGCACCTGGTACTCTCCCGTCTGGTGGGGCAAGCCGCTTCTCTCACGTTTGCCGTGTCATTTGGGTCCATACGCTACACAGCCATTCTCATCAGTATCACCTTTGCCATGATTTTGATCAATTCCGTGCGCCAGGTTTATTTTGCACGCCCCGTCGAACTTTTGCGCAGCGCAGAGGTAGGCGAGCGCGAGCCCAAAGCCCGCTGGTTTATCACTTTGGTGGGGCTTCTTGCACTGGGCGCGGGCTACTGGCTGAGCGCGACCGTCAAGGATGCTGCCGTGATGATTTTGTTCTTTTTCATCGCGGTACTGCTGGTAATCGTGGGCACCTACCTTTTGTTTACCTCCGGCAGCGTTACGCTTCTCAAGGCGCTGCGCAAAAACCGGCGCTACTATTACAAGCCGGATCACTTCATCAGCGTATCCGGTATGATTTACCGCATGAAGCAAAACGCTGTGGGCCTTGCCAACGTATGCATTCTTTCCACCATGGTGCTGGTGATGGTATTTTCCACGCTTTCCCTGTGGTTAGGCATGGAGGACACACTCAATGGCCGCCTGCGGTCGGACATCGACGTGCGGTCTGCCTCCACAGATATATCCGCGTTGGAGGCCGCCTTGGACGAGACACTCCAGCAGGTGGGTGCTTCGCGAGAGAATACCTGGACCTATCGCTACCTGTCCTTTTCGGCCATGCCCACCAGGGATGGTTTTGTCAGCAGCTATTCCTTTACCGAAAGCGACACCCTCATCGCCAACCCTACGAGCTTTCAGGTGATGGTTCTGGAAGACTACAACCGCATGCTGGGCCGCAACGAAACCCTTGCGCCTGGTGAGGCACTGCTGGAATGTTCCCGCGGCAATTTTGAAGGAGATACCCTGCACTTGCTGGATGAAACCTTCACCATCAAGGCACGCCTTTCCGACGGGCTGGGCGCTGGTCAGACGCTAGCCAGCATCTACGATTACTACTGCCTGGTGGTGGACAGCATGGACACACTGCTCCGCCTGGACAATCAGGAGCAGATGGCCTATGGTGACTACGCCTCCGGCATTCGCACCACCATGAGCTTCACGCTCGTTCCTGCCTCACCCCAGCTTTCCAAGCAGGTGGCTGCTCTTCTGCGCAGCCATTCCGATACGGATGGCTTTACCAGCGTAGCAGAGCGCTCCGAGCTTCAGGAAAACCTGATGACGCTATACGGCGGCCTGTTGTTCGTAGGGCTGTTTCTGGGGCTTCTGTTTACCATGGCCATGATCCTGATTATCTACTATAAACAGATCACCGAAGGTTATGAGGACCGCGAACGTTACCGAATTATGCGCAAAGTGGGTCTGAGCCGTCAGGAAATCCGGCGTTCCATCTCATCACAAATCCTGATCGTATTTTTCCTGCCGCTGGCGGCAGCCGGGTTGCACGTAACATTTGCCTTTCCCGGCATCACTACGATGTTTGGCGCTCTGAGCATGACGAATGTGCCCCTCATCGCGGGGTGTGCGCTTGGCAGCTTTGCGATCTTCGCAGTTCTCTATGGCGCGGTATATCTGCTCACAGCCCGCGTATACTACCGCATTGTCAGTCAGTGAGGTGGTCGGTATGATCGCAACCGTTTCCCCCCTGCGCCAGCGGCTGGCAGACGGGCTGTTCTGGACGGGCTTTGCCCTGTGCTGTCTTTTGCTGGTGCCGGTGTGCCTGCTTCTGTGGCTCATTCGTGCCATCTTCGCCGCGGTGGACTGGTGTTCCATACGTCTTAAAAGCGCATAACGTTAGGGGCGGAGGCCAACTGGCCTCCGCCCATTTTCAGTCGCTCCAGAAAATCGATCGCTGGTTTTCCGTCATACTCTGCACGACGTCCGTTTCGTCTTCCCCGCCTCCGCCAAAGAAGTTTCGCACGGTATCCCACAGGCTGCCCGCACCGGACAGCTTGGCCTGCGCGACCTGCACAGCCTGCACGCCCTCCAGCAGAATGCCGTTGTTGAGCAGTTCGGCGTGTACAGGTATCACGCGGTAGGTGTACACCACGCCGGGCTGGGCGCTTGTATCAGCGTAGTAAAGGGTTTCGCCGGCGGTTCCGTACAGTTCGGTCAGCACAAAGCTCTCGCCATAAGTATCGCGCTGCACGCGATAGATAGCCGTATCTGCCGGCTGAATCATCAGCAGCGGATAACCACTGTCGTTGTGCCCCACGGTAAAGTTGTTGGGTGAACGCGGGGGTGTCCAAATATCGCTCTTTTTGGTGGGGTAATTGCTGGCCGAGAAATACTCGGTGTAGCGGTATGCCTTGGGCGTAAGGTCCACGGCCAGCATCGGCTCACCCCGCCATTTGATGGCCTGTTTGTCAATCTCCAGAGCGATGATTCCATCAGGCCTTGGAAACTGTGGCTTATCGCGGTTCTGATAGAGGGCCTTGAAGTAGTCGCGGGCCATAGCGGCTGTATTGTCGCCGCCGCTGATCCAGCCTTGTAATTTGTGAGCGCTGTCTGGTTCATCAAACCCCATCCAGAAAGCGCAGGTTATTTCAGTATTGTAGGCAGCCATCCATATATCGCGGTTACCGCCGCCAGTCATGTTGACGGTACCGGTCTTGCCTGCCACGGGCGTACCCGCTGCAGAGAGCTTGGCACCTGTGCCTGACGAGGTGACTGACTGAAGTAGGCTGGTCATGAGGAACGCCGACTGCTCCGAAATCACACGCTTGCCCTCGCTTATATGCTGATAGAGCACGCGTCCCGACGCGTCTGTTACTTTGGTGATAAAGCGCGGGCTGTTGAATACGCCGCCGTTGCCAAAAGGCGCGTAAGCAGCTGCCAGCTGCACGGGTGACACGCCATAGGTCATGGCCCCCAATGCCAGCGCCAGGTTGGAATCGCGGTCATCCAATGGAATGCCCACTTTTTCCAAGTACGCGCGCCCTGCCTCCACACCGATTTCATCCAGCAAGGCTACGGTAGCCACATTCAAACTGCTTTGCAGCGCCGAGCGGATGCTCACGTTGCCATAGTAGGTATAGCTCGCATTACGCGGCTTGTAACCGCCGAATTTGGTCGGCTCGTCCTTGAGAACGCTGGCGGTCATATAGCCGTACTGGTCGATAGCCGGTGCATAGGCCACCAGTGGCTTAAGCGCCGAACCCGGCTGACGGCGAAGGCGCGTGGCACGGTTGAACCCCCGGCGCACATCGTAATTTCGTCCACCCACAATAGCGAGCACCTCGCCGGTCTGAGTGTTTACGCACGCAGCCGCGCCCTGCACCTGAGTTCCATCGGATGCATCGGCAGGAAACACGTTTTTGGTAAATTCCTTGTCCAGCTGATCCTGATGCGCCCGGCTCATGGTGGTTTCAATCACCAGGCCACCGGTGAGCACCTGATCGCTGGTCATGCCCAGCAGGGTTTCGGCTTCGTCCAGTACCGCATCCACAAACCAGCCGTATTGCAGCGTTTCCGCCGGACGTTCCACTACGGCGATCGCCTCAGCAGCGGCTTCGTCATGCATGGTCTGGTCGATCATGCCTTCTTTCAGCATAGTATCCAGAATATACAAGCGGCGTGAGCGATTGTTTTGTTCATTGACATGTGGCGCGTAGTAGCTGGGTGCCTTGATGCTGGCTGCCAGAGAGGCCGCCTGCGCAAGCGTCAGATCCTCCGCATCCACGCCAAAATAGGTCTGGGCAGCGGCCTGGATGCCGTACGCCCCGTTGCCAAAGTAAATGTAATTGAGATACATGGCCAAAATTTCGTCCTTGCTCATCTGCCGTTCCAGATTGACGGCCAGCCACATCTCCTCTAGTTTGCGTGCGATAGTCTTTTGCGTGCTCAGATGGCTTTGACGGATCAGCTGCATGGTGATGGTACTTGCGCCTTGTGCATAGCCACCCTCGCGCAGATTGGCCGCCAGCGCGCCAAAAAGGCGTACAAAGTCGATGCCATGGTGATTGTAAAAGCGCAGATCCTCCGCCGCCAAAAACACCTGCCTCGTCAGAACGGGAATACGTTCAAGCGGGATGACCACCCGGTTTTCCGCGCCCTGGATCTTGGTAATCAACTCGCCCGCGTTATCATACATCCGCCCCGTCTGCGGCGCAGCAGTGATCTTGCTCACATCCAGTGTCTGCCAGTGAGGCACGTCAAATGCGAAATAGGCTGTTACCAACCCGATGACGCCTAGGCTCAAAAGCACCGCCAGCACCGCGCGCACAGGATGCCGCTTGCGCTGCTCCTGCACTTGTGCAGTGCCCGGCCGCTTCGCAGCGCGGCCGTGCATACGGCTGTGTCGTTTGGTTCGTCCGGATGTTTGTGTTTCTGCTTCGCCGGCAGAGGTATTGTCCGGTTCCTCCATGCCGTTTTCCAGGGCTACGTCTCCGTCACCCCGCTCCACATCTTCGGTCATGGAGTCTCCGTCTTCATGAGGTTCCGCAGGGCTGTCTGCCACCCTGTCCTCTCCGTGGCTTTCTGCGTCTTCAGCTATGAACTCTTCATCCTCATGGGGCAGCGCTTGGCCTTCTGAAACTGGATTCTCTCCGTGATTTTCCACGTTTTGATCTGGAAAAGGCTCATCTTCGCGCAGCTGTGCGGAACCGTCTTCGTAGGGGTTCTCCTCGTGCACCTCAATCTCGCCGTCTTGAGAGATGCGCTCCCCGTCATCCCCGCTTCCGGAAGCAGATAGGGCTCCGTTTTCCCCAGCGCTGCCACTATGATCCTCCATGCCGCCCGACAGTGCCTGACTATCTCCGCTACGAGCGGCATCCTCAGCGAGCGCTGCTTCGCGCGCGGCAGGAGAGTCGGCGTTTTCCGGTGTTTCAAGGCCCTCCGGGCGCGCCGCTTCGCCGCGTTCCCTCGTATTGGGCCGCCTGGAAGCGTTCTTTCGCTTGGCTTTCTTCATTCTAATCCCCCCAAACCGTCCGCGCCGCATTCTTTTGCGGGCCATACGTGCTTACTATGTGCGTTTTGAAGCCTGAAAAAACCGTGGAAACCCCAACAATAACTACCATTTACACGCATACCTGCGTCCGTGTATACTCGTTTTGAAACAGTCACGGAGGTGTTTCAAATGGGTTCCTTCCAGCCGGGCTACGCTCTGCTTCTGGGCATGTTGATTCTAAGCCTGACCCTCTACCGCTTTAAGCAGCGACAACGTGAACCTGCGGGACGCGGCACTCCATTCCGTCCGTCTCCCGCTCCCAGCGCCCGCTTTTCAGACGTGGCGGCCAATGATGAAGCCATGGAAAGTTTGCGCGACGTGCTGCATTTTATCCGTTCGCCGGAAACCTACAATCGTTTTGGCGCGCGCGTACCGCGCGGCGTGCTGCTTTACGGTACACCCGGCACAGGCAAAACGCTTATGGCCCGCGCATTGGCAGGAGAAGCAGGCGTTCCATTTTTTGCCGTAAACGGTGCGGATTTTGTAGAAATGTATGTAGGCGTGGGCGCCAGCCGTGTGCGTGCGCTGTTTCAGGCGGCGCGCAAGGCCGGACGCGCTGTAATCTTTTTTGATGAAATTGACGCCATCGGTAAAAAACGCGACAACCGCAGCGATGAGCGCGAGCAAACTCTTAACGCCCTTTTGTCCGAAATGAGCGGTTTTCAGGACGGCGACGGCGTGGTGGTGCTGGCTGCCACAAACCGGCTGGACACGCTGGACGAGGCGCTGCTTCGCGCCGGTCGTTTTGACCGGCAGATCGAGGTGCCTCTGCCGGGCCTGGCGGAGCGGCTGCGTATCCTTCAAGTGCACGCGCAGGGAAAGCCGTTGGCAGAAGATGTATCGCTGGAAGCTCTGGCGCGGGAAACGGCGCTGTTTTCAGGTGCAAAATTGGAATGCCTGCTCAATGAGGCGGCCATTCTGGCCGCAAAACGCGAAGCGGAAGCCATCGGGAGCGATGATGTGCGCCATGCGTTGGACAATCTGCTTTTTGGCATGGAACGTCCAGGCGCGACCCGCCTTGCCCATGAACGCGAGGTAACCGCTGCCCACGAGGCTGGTCATGCCATCCTTACCGCTGTGCTTCTGCCGGAAAATGATATCCGTAAGGTATCCATCATCCCCACAGGACGTGGCGCAGCGGGCTACAGCATGGCCGTACCGCAGGAAAAACTGTTCCACGAAAAACGCGAGCTGCTCCATCACATCGCCGTGGCACTGGCCGGGCGCGAAGCTGAGGCCCTGCTTCTGGGTACGGAACGCGTTAGTACCGGCGCTGCCAACGACATCGAAAAAGCCGTCCTCATTGCCCGGCGTATGGTATATGAATGGGGAATGTTACCTCTGAGTGATGAAGTATGCCTGTTTAGCCAGCAGCAGAAGGACCTGGCTGCCCAACAGTGGCTTTCGCAGGGCCGCCTGCTGGCTGCGGGCACACTGCGCACTCATCGCGTCGCATGGGAACATCTGACAGCTCTTTTGCTGGAACGCGAAAGCGTAGACGGTACCGACGTGGCGCGCTGCCTGGAGGAATAGCAGGCAACTCACCGGCTCTGGCGGTTTCTTTCCGTCAGGGCCGTTTTTTATCATTCTGCGCGGGCCAGTGCATCAAAACCGGCCCGCCTTTACATTGCAGCTAAAATCCGCTATAATGACAACAAACGCATCTATACCTGATTGTACGGAAGGAGCACGCCCATGAAAGGCATCATTTTGGCGGGCGGGGCGGGTACGCGCCTCTATCCCCTCACCATGGTTACCAGCAAGCAGCTTTTGCCCGTATACGACAAGCCAATGATCTATTATCCGCTGTCCACCCTCATGCTGGCCGGCATCCGCGATATTCTGATTATTTCCACCACAGAGGATACCCCGCGCTTCCAAGTCCTGTTGGGCGATGGCAGCCAGTTTGGCCTGTCGCTTTCCTATGCGGTACAGCCTTCTCCCGATGGACTGGCTCAAGCCTTTTTGATCGGCGAGGATTTCATCGCCGGGGAGCCGTGCGCTATGGTGCTGGGCGATAACCTGTTTTATGGCAATGGGTTCTCCGCCATGCTGCGAGAAGCTGTAACCAATGCCAACAATGGGCTGGCTACCATCTTTGGCTACTATGTCAACGACCCTGAGCGTTTTGGCATTGTAGAATTTGATAAAAGTGGCCGCGTGTTGTCGGTGGAGGAAAAGCCAGCGCATCCCAAAAGCAATTACTGCATTACCGGCCTGTATTTTTACGACCGCCGTGTAACGGAATTTGCAAAGCAGGTGAAACCCAGTGCCCGCGGCGAATTGGAAATCACCAGTCTCAACGACCTGTATTTAAAGGATGGTTCCCTGCGCGCCAAAGTGATGGGGCGTGGCTTTGCATGGTTGGACACCGGCACCATGGACAGTCTGATCGACGCGGCCAACTTTGTGCAGCTCATTGAAAAGCGTCAGAGTGTGAAGATCGCCGCGCTGGAAGAAATCGCCTATAATCGAGGCTGGATTGATCGCAACACACTGCTCGAAAGCGCAGAGCGTTACGGTAAATCGCCTTACGGGGAGCACCTCAAGCGCGTAGCCGAAGGGCGCATTCTCTACGATAGCGGCACTACCGACTAAAGGAGCGAAGGATCATGAACATCATCGTTACAGGCGGAGCGGGTTTTATTGGCTCCAACTTCATTTATTATCTGCTTAATCACCACCCGGAAGACCGGGTTGTCTGTCTGGACAAGCTCACTTATGCGGGCAATCTGGAAACCCTCTCCCCCATTATGGAGGATCCGCGCTTCCGTTTCGTACGTGCTGATATTGCCGACGCCGAGGCGGTGGATCGCCTCTTTGAAGAAGAAAAGCCCGATATCGTGGTCAACTTCGCGGCTGAAAGCCATGTGGACCGTTCCATTACTGACCCCTGTATCTTCGTGCGCACCAATGTAATGGGCACGCAGGTGCTCATGGAAAGCTGCCGCAAGTATGGAGTACGCCGCTTCCATCAGGTATCTACCGACGAAGTGTACGGCGATCTGCCGCTCGACCGGCCGGACCTGTTCTTCACCGAGGAAACGCCGCTGCATACTTCCTCGCCCTATTCGGCCAGCAAGGCCAGCGCCGACCTGCTGGTACTGGCCTATGCCCGCACATTTAAACTGCCGGTAAGCATCACGCGCTGCTCTAACAACTACGGGCCCTACCATTTCCCGGAAAAACTGATTCCCCTGATGATTTCCCGCGCCCTTGCAGGCCAGTCACTGCCTGTATACGGCAAGGGTGAAAACGTGCGCGACTGGCTCTATGTGGAGGACCACTGCGCTGCCATCGACCTGGTGATGCGTCTTGGCCGCGAGGGAGAGATTTATAACGTTGGCGGTCACAACGAGCGCGCCAACATCGACGTAGTACGCGCCATCCTGCATGAGCTGAAAAAGCCTGAAAGTCTTATCACCTACGTAACCGACCGTCCCGGCCACGACCGCCGCTACGCTATCGACCCCAGCAAAATTCACAATGAACTGGGCTGGCTGCCCCAGACCACCTTTGAGGACGGTATCCGCCGCACCATCCGCTGGTATCTGGACAACCGCTCCTGGTGGGAGCACATTCTGGCCGGCGAATATCAGGACTATTACGAAAAGATGTATGGGGGCCGATAATTCACCCCTATCGAGCTTCTCTGTTGAGAAAAATCAATTTTTCAAAGCATGAAACGGCAATGCCACCTGCAGTTGCCGTTTCATGCTTTTTAATGCAGCGCCGTGCGCGCTCTTTTTTCCTTAAATAGCCGCGGTTTCTCTACCGCATAGCCTATTCACCGCACTTTCGTCGCCGCTGCTTTGCCCCGACCGCAGATTTCAGTATAGTTTCAGCACATGGAGTGTTCGGTAAACTCTCACGCCCGCAGCTGATACGGCGTTATCCCGGTCACACGCTTGAATGCCTTTGTAAAGCTGCTCTGATCCGCATAGCCCACGGTTACGGCAATCTGATTGATGGGATACTGGGTAGCTGTAAGCAGTTGCCGGGCCTCCTCCATCCGAAAGCGGGTCAGGTATTCGTGGAAGCCAACACCCATACACTTTGAAAAAAGAGCTGAAAAGTAAGATGGACTGATACCCAGCTCATCTGCCAGGATTTGAATAGATAGTGGCTGTTCAAAATGCTCGGCAATGTATTCCACAGCTCTGCGCACGATCGGATGCGCTTGTGCAGCTCCGGACAACGATATGGCCTGAACAAAGTTCTCCACAATTTCCTTGAGCGAAAAGCACAGATCCTCGTAGCTCTCGTCCTTTTGCAGCTGTTCCAGATATTTGGGATTGAGCGCCAGGATGCGCTCAGGCGGCGCGCCTCCCTCAATGGCGATACGGCTTAGCAAAATGGTCAGCTCGCATGCCCTGGTCCGAATCCATTGCAGATTCTGGCCCTCAGCCAGCAGCACAAAGCTCAGCAGCTCATTGAGCACCCGCCTGGCGCCCTGGATATCACACTGCTTAACCTTTCCCAGCAGATCACATTCCTTATGATAGATCAGCGTGCACATCGAATCGGTCTGCGTCCCTTTGTAGTGCTGCACGGTTTCATTGATCACAGACTGCTGGTATAGCTTTTCCTGCCGTTCCTGCATCAAAAGCCGCGCATCCGACAGCAGTGGCGCAAAAAGATCATCCATCAAACGGCTGATGCTATGCACTCGGGAAGGGCTGATCACGGGCAATTTTTGCAATTCATCATATAAATCCAAGCAAAGTGATGGTGCCAGGTGCTGCTTATCCGCCAACCCGGATAGCAGTGTACTGTCCGGCACATCCATCAAAAACGGGCCAACGATTACTGTGCCCAGCAGCTGCTTGCGGCTCACCAAAGAAAAGGCGATGTGATTGAGCTCCGCATGACAGCTGAAAACGTAGCTTTCGCCCAGCTCATAGGCGATTCTTCCGGCCTTCAGGTGTGCCTGTGTACAATCATCCTCACAAAATACCCGAGCTTTCAACAACGCGCAATATGCGCTGGTTTCTCCATGTTGCTCAAGCTGATTGCCCTCCGCATCCAGCAGCCGGGCGGGAATATTCAGGCATTTGGATAGCTCGTCCAGCCGTTTGCTGAGCGCCTCTTTGGCGATCAATGAATACAGTGCATTCATAAAAACCTCAAAAACGGACAATAATTCAAAAAGAGAAACAAGCTTTTTTGAGTTCGATTCCATTATAATCGGTTCATCCAAAAGCTGCAATATCCGAACCATTATAGGAGGAAACTGCCATGGAACTGCTTGATCAGATTTCGGAACGTCTGCAGAAGGGAAAGGCCAAGGAGGTCAAGCTGCTGGTGCAGCAGGCCATAGACGAGGGTATCCCCGCTCAGATGATACTGGAGCAGGGACTGCTCAGCGGCATGAGCATCATTGGTGAAAAATTCAAGAAAAACGAAGTCTTTGTGCCAGAGGTGCTGGTGGCTGCCCGCGCCATGAACCAGGGTGCTGCGCTTCTTAAACCGCTGCTGGCTGCCGATGGCGTGAAGGCCAGCGGCCGGGTGTGTATCGGCACCGTCAAGGGTGACCTGCATGACATCGGCAAGAATCTTGTCAAAATGATGATGGAAGGCAAGGGACTGGAGGTAGTGGATCTGGGGACCGATGTGGCCCCGGAAACCTTTGTCCAGACGGCCAAGGAACAAAACTGTCAGGTGATCTGCTGTTCGGCGCTGCTCACCACCACCATGGGTGTGATGGAAGATGTCGTCAAAACGGCCGAGGCAGCCGGCATCCGTGACAATGTAAAAATCATGGTGGGCGGTGCCCCTGTAACGGAAGCGTTCTGTCGCCAGATCGGCGCGGACGCCTATACCCCCGATGCCGCAAGCGCTGCGGACATGGCCGTTCAGTTCTGTGCCTGACCTGCTTCTTGCAGGTACTTTTCATCAAGCAAAGGGGACTCCGGGTGCTCATTAGAGCCGAACAAGGAATCAGGTGCAAAACCTGAGCGAACTCGTCGCCGTATGTGGAAGGAAGCGCAAACATGCCACTGTCTTCGGGCGGGAAGGCTGCGCGGACGATGAACACGAGCCGGAAGACTTGCCCGGAGAATCATCGTGTCTCAATACGAGTTCTTATTGAGAACACGCCGCATGGCGCAGATGATTTCCCTTTCAATAAAAACTTGGGGACCTATAAAACAAAAGGAGAGGGAAATCATGAAAAAAAACAGAAAACTGGCCATTCTTATCCTGATCGTTGTAGTAGCGGCGATGGCGTGCGCGTACATCTTTCTCATGCCCAAAGGCGCATCGGGCGACAAAACCATCGTCTTTGAGATCGCCGGCGTGCCCAATCCCCGCAGCGTGACCATCAAGACGGACGTTGCCTACCTGCGTGGCGCGCTTGAACAGGAGGGACTGGTCGCGGGCGATGAAAGCGAGTACGGCCTGTTTGTAAAAACGGTTGACGGATACACGGTCAACGAAAGCAACCAGGAATGGTGGTGCTTCACCAAGGGCGGCGAAAGCCTTACCACTGGCGTAGATACAACTCCCATTGCCGACGGCGAACACTTTGAGGCCACTCTGACCGTAGGCTACTGAGCATGCAGCCGGCGCAGAAAAAGCCTCTCCTTACCGTGGGAGAGCTGACCCGCTTTGCGCTACTGGCTGCGCTTATGGTGGCCCTTCAGGTCGCTATGATGGCGTTGCCCAATGTGGAGTTGGTTTCGCTTTTGACGGTGCTCTATACCCGGCGGTACGGAAAAAAGGCTCTGATCATCCTCTACGTGTTTGTATTGGCAGAAGGGCTCATCTATGGGTTCGGCCTCTGGTTTATCAACTACCTTTATGTGTGGACGGTGCTTTGGGGACTTACGCTGCTCTTTCGCCGCATGGAGGACCTGGCAGGATGGGTTATTCTGCTGGGCGCCTATGGCCTGGGCTTCGGTCTGTTGTGCGCAATTCCCTATGTGTTTATCGGCGGCCCGGGATATGCGGTCAGCTACTTCATCAGTGGCATTCTCTTCGACCTGGCCCACGGCCTGGCAAACGCCATACTTGCCGCCATACTGCTACGCCCGCTGGAGCGGCTCATGCGCTTGATCTCCTGAAAGCAGAGCCGTCATTTTCACCTCCTAACTTAGCTAAGAAAGAAGGATCCCATCCATGAATGTTGCAAAGCTTCTATGGGACGCTGCTGGAAAATCCCCCAAGGGGGCGCTGCCGGTGCTGTCCTTTCCTGCAGTACAGAAAATGGGCATCACCGTGCGTGAACTTGTGGAAAGCAGTGAGCAGCAGGCTCGTGCTATGAAAATCGTTGCCGACGAAGTGCCGGCACTCGCTTCTGTCAGCCTGATGGACCTGTCCGTTGAGGCACAGGCTTTCGGCGCAACCGTGCGCTTTTGTGATCATGAGGTTCCTACCATCATCGGTCAACTCGTATCCGACGCAGACGCTGCCGAGGCTCTGGCCGTTCCCCGCGTAGGTGATGGCCGCACTGGGGTGTGCGTAGAGGCCATCCGTCTGGCCAAGCAGCAGATCGCCGACCGCCCCGTGCTGGCTGGTGTCATCGGTCCCTATTCTCTGGCCGGCCGTCTATGTGATGTAACGGAGATCATGTTCCTTTGTTATGATGAACCTGACATGGTACATACCGTTCTGCGTAAGGCCACGGATTTTCTTATTCAGTACTGTCTTGCCTTCCGCGAGGCCGGAGCGGACGGCGTAGTTATGGCTGAGCCCCTCGCAGGCCTGCTTTCGCCCGATCTGTCGGAGGAGTTTTCCATTCCCTATGTCCGCCAAATCATCGAGGCTGTGCAAACCGATTCCTTTGCTGTCATTTACCATAACTGTGGAAACGCGGTCATTCAAATGTTGGACCAGATTTTCTCCCTTAATGCCGCGGCCTATCATTTCGGCAACGCCGTCAGCATGCGTGCCGTGCTGGATGCCGCGCCCAAAAGTGCTCTTTGCATGGGCAATATCGATCCTGCCGCGCAGTTTGCCGAGGGCACGCCCGAAAGCATCGCGCAGGCTACTCGCGAGCTGATGCAGGTCTGCGGCGGCGAACCGAACTTCCTTCCCTCCTCCGGATGCGACATCCCGCCGCACGCCAGCTGGGAGAACATTCACGCCTTTTTCCATGCTCTTCAGGGTTGACCGGGAAGGAGAACGCTCATGAGCGAGCTTGACGCCCTTTTGATCGAAGCTGCTTTGGCTGCCGGAGCGGACAAAGCCACCATCATTCCCCAGCAGCAAATTGTGTTATCCGCTGATTTTCGCAAGATCTGTGAGAGTAACGGCTGTGGCAATTATGGACGCTGCTGGATGTGCCCGCCTGACACAGGAGATATTGAAACCGCTATGGCGCAGGTGCGCCAGTATCCCTGGGGCCTGCTCTATCAGACCATTGGCGCCATTGAAGACAGCTTTGACATCGAGGGCATGGTCGACCGCGCCAGAGAACATGCACAGGTGAGCCAGCGCGTCCAGCAGGCCGTTCAGCCACTGCTGAAAAGGCCGTTTCTGCACCTCAGCTGTGGTGGCTGTCGCCTATGCGAAACTTGCGCCCGCCGCGACAACCAGCCCTGCCGCCATCCCGAAAAAGCATTGGCCTCGTTGGAAGGCAGCGGCGTGGATGTGTACAACACTACCAAGGATACGCCCCTAAAATACATCAACGGTCAAAACACTGTCACCTTCTTCGGAATGGTGTTGTGGGAGGCATAAAGCATGCCCATTCTCACTGTGCATCAGGGAGATAAGGCCCTGACGGTTCCCTTTGAGGGTATGCCTCTTCTGGGAGACGTACTTGCATCCCATGGCCTTGGCGTGCAACAACCCTGCGGTGGCCGGGGCGTGTGCGGCAAATGCGCGGTGCATGCAACCGGCTGCCTGTCCACGCCATCGCGAGCCATGCTGGAAAACGGCATGCGTCTGGCCTGCCAGACCACGCTGCTAGGCGATTGCCAGGTCATCCTTCCCTCTCGGCAGACTGAGGCTGTGATTCAGACCGAAAGCGTCCAATCCGGTGAAGAAAATGCGTGCTGTCAGCCCATGCCGGGCCACTATGGCGCAGCCATTGATATCGGCACCACCACACTGGCCCTCAGTCTGTTTGACCTGACTACAGGCTGTCTGCTTGCGCGGCAGGGGACACTTAATCCGCAAACCCAAATTGCAGCGGATGTGATCGGCCGCATCGGTGCCGCGCTGGCTGGCAAAGGTCCCTGGCTGGAGCAGGCAGTTCTTGAGGCCATGGAGGATATGCTCTCCGCTGCCTGCGCCAAAGCTGGCATCCCCCGGCAGTCCGTTGGCTCTTTGGTGCTGACGGGTAATACCACCATGTTGTATCTGCTAACCGGACACAACCCGGAGCCGCTTTCGCACGCGCCTTTCCATGCGGATACACTCTTCGGTCATCCCATGCCGCTGATGGGCGGAGAGGCTTACCTGCCGCCGTGCATGGACGCCTTTGTTGGTGCGGATATCACCTGCGCCGTACTGGCCAGTGGCATGTGCAACCAGACAAAAACATCTTTGTTAATGGATGTGGGAACCAACGGTGAAGTAGCACTTTGGCACGACGGCCGGCTCTATGTCGCCTCCACCGCAGCCGGTCCAGCGTTTGAAGGCGTGGGGATCTCCTGCGGATGTGGGAGTGTTCCTGGTGCAGTGGACAGCGTGTCTGTGGAAAACGGGCGTCTGGTGGCACATACCATTGGAGAGGCTGAACCCGTGGGGCTTTGCGGTTCCGGGTTGATTGATGCGATCGCTGCGCTGCTGTCGCTAGGCTGGATTGATGAAATGGGTGCCATGGAGGAAGAAACCGTATCCATCGCCGGTCCTGTTTCCCTTACGGGGCGGGACGTGCGCAGTGTGCAGCTTGCCAAAGGCGCTGTGGCCGCCGGCGTAGGCACCTTGTTGCGTTATGCCAAAGTGGCTCCCAGCCAGGTGGACACGCTCTATATCGCTGGAGGCTTCGGCAGTCATCTCAACATCCAAAGCGCCGCCGCCATAGGTCTGGTTCTGCCCGAACTGACCAACCGTGTACAGGTGCTGGGAAATGCGGCGCTGGCTGGTGCGGAAAGGCTCCTGTTGGACCGGCGCTGCGTCCAGCAGGCGGAAAAAATCGCTCAAAGTGCCCAAAGCGTCCTTTTGGGTGGTAATCCTGTGTTTTCTGAATTATATATGGAATGTATGACATTCGGCTCTGAGGAATAATCGCAAAGAGGGGCAACCGCCCCTCTTCAGTTTCTCGAAAAAATCCGGCTGTGCCGGCCTTTTCCGACATTTGGAGGCCTGCGGCCATCCAAACCTCCCCATAAGTTTTTTTGACATCATGGAAGGATTCAGCCGTAAATAAAAAAGTGCAACGATGGTCAATTTGTCTTTCCTACCGATACTTTTCGCCAGAAGATACTCTGACATTTCACGAAGGCTCCTGTAAAAAGGTGAACCAGGCGGCAGCAGCGCTGGCGCCTGGTTCACCTTCAGATCGCTTTTCCTAGTACATGTTTGACGGCATTTGTACATTGAACTGTCTGGAGCAACAGAAACGGCTTTTCCTCCTTTAGCTTTTAACCCTGCCGGCATTATGCTCTACGCAACGGTCCGTTCCGAATCGTTTTTGGGTTATTCTCCCCCTGATTTGAAGCTTGCACATAATCTGCAATTCACTCGTGAATCAGGTTTTCATAAAGACAGCACGACTATTCAGCGCTGGATGCTCCCAGTTCTTTCATTGTCTTGCAGCCTCTTTGCAAAAGAAAGCAGTTTCCAGCATAGCGTATATTGTATGGCAAACTGACAATTGCAGTTTTTCAATATCAACAATCTTCCCTGCAGGAACGCATATACAGACGTCTGCTATTTGCCTGAGTTTTGCATCGCTGTTTCCAGTAAGGGCGATCACGCTCATTTTTTGATGCTTGGCGACCTGAGCAGCATAAATGACCTTTTCAGAGTTTCCCGCCGCATCAATTGCCAGCAGCACATCGCCTGGGCTACCATAGCTGAACACCTGTTGGGCAAAGCCAAGCGATACTATCGTATCATTGGCATAAGGACTGTTTGACGCCGGTTGCCCTGTCAATGCAATGGCAGGCAATGCCTTTTGCAGATAGCTGTTGAAAACATCCGCTTCCTGCTGCGTAATACTTTGATTCGCTTCAAAAAAGAGGAAATCTTTCCAGAGAGCCGGAAACCTTTCATCAACTCAGCCGCAATATGATCATAACCAGCAGCATTTTCCCCTTCGTTGCACAGCAATAACTTTTTACCGGAATCAAACGTTTTTTGCAGAATGCTGTAAGCTTCCAAAATATCGTCTTCGCAAGCTTTCAACTGGGGAAACCGGTTGGCAAGTTCATTCAAATGTTGCAGCGTATCGGGAGCAATGTCTCTGTCAAAATCGTAACCGCTACCATACAGCGCTACCATCACGCTTGCATAATCCCCAATTTGTTCACCGGTTTCGGCTGGCACAATCCGGCAGGCGGCGCGACTGTATGATATACACTCGGCCTTCAGCACTTCTTCCATTTTGGTCCGAAGAAGATTCTCGCACCGACAGAAAATACTGCCGATAACGATGACCTCCGGATTCAGCGTGTCAATAAAGTACGAAAGCCCCTTGCCCAGTTTCTCGCTTACCTGATCAAAAATGTCCACCGCATCTGCGTCGCCATTTTTTGCAAATTTTGCAACTTCCCGCGTACTTAAGTTATCAATTTCTTCTTCGGTGCGTCCAAAAGCAAAGGGATGTCCTTCAGCCAATGCCTTACGGGCGCGTTCCCTGGCAAGGCGTGCGATGCCGCCTCCACTGGTAAATCCCTCAAAGGAACCACGCTTGCCAAAACCTATGGGCCCATCTTCTTCAATACGGATGTGCCCGATTTCTCCCCCCATGTCGCATGCACCGCAAACCAGTTTTCCTTCTGCGATAATGCCGGCACCCATTCCTGTGCCCATGGTTAAAAACATCATATTGCGGCTTCCGCGCCCTGCGCCCATTTTCCACTCCACCAGGGCACAGGCTTTTGCATCATTTTGCAGATATACGGGAATGCCAAATGTTTGTTCAAGCATATCCGTAATAGGAATATTGATCCACCCCGGCAGATTAGGGGGACATAAAACAATGCCCCTGCGGCTGTCCAGAGGGCCTCCGCAGCTTACTCCAATAGCAGAAATGTCGTTTGAAGAAACTCCGCAGTCCTGTATGATCTGCCGTATGCAATCAAAAAGCTTATCCCTTGTATGTTCAAATCCTAACTCTGCTTGCGTGGGAAAACAAATCCGCTGAATTATGTGAATTTTACTGTCTACCTGCGCAAGCAAAACTGCACATTTGGTGTCTCCGATATCCAAACCAATGATTTTTCTCATATAGCCGCCCCTATTTGGTAATGCTGTCAGGCTCCACGGCCGAAAGCAACCATCTTTTCCTCAGTTATATTGCACTTGATTTCCATAAATTTTTGCTTGTTCGTTCAAAATACGCCATATTTAACCTTTTCAAACAATAGCTTCACAAAATCAATCTACAATACTCTGGTACAAGCGTTGCCGCCGATTTAAAAGCCATATGCTTACAATTGATCTAGCCACTGAACGTATGGAGCATACCTTAGCTGCGGGCGCGGATCAATCCATTGATACAGCTCAATATAGCCTTTGTTGCTCTTTTTGGTTTTTCTGCGCAAGATTAGATCGTCTATGATCTTACCTTATGAAACATAGGCTCGCAGTGCCTGACCAATCCGTTTTTCAACCGATTCATCCACAGCAATTCCCATGTTCGCACGCAGCTCAACAGAGCGTCCGCTAATCAATGCATCCATTGATACAGGAGGAAAATCTATGAGCATAACCTACTGATCCCGCGCGACAAAAAGCCGCCTATACAAATGGACATAAGGGTACTCTGGACATTTTTCAATTCGGGTTTGGAAATAGAAAGGAGCATGATTTATGCACAACATCTTATCCTGCTCAACCAGCAGTTATTCTAAGGCAATACCGCATAAAAAAAGCAAAACGCAGGCCAATATGATATAATGGACGTATGGATAAGCAGATGACGATTTCCGCATTCAGCGATGAGCTGGCGCAGGTGCGGACGAAGAAAAAAGA
>JAEYCB010000071.1 GCA_023404345.1 Bacillota bacterium | reverse complement strand
TGGCGACCTTTTCTGCTTTTCTGCTTTTCTACCTTCACCTACTACAAGAAGCCACTTTGTGCCGAAGCAAAGTGGCTTCTTTGACTGGCTGAAAGGCCGCCTGCGGCGGCCTTTTTCGACACGCTGCACAGACCGTTGGCAGGAAACTGCCAACGGTCTGCTTTTA
The DNA here is from genome assembly GCA_023404345.1 of Bacillota bacterium. Lineage (GTDB taxonomy): Bacteria > Bacillota > Clostridia > Christensenellales > Aristaeellaceae > Limiplasma. Next base: position 32,033 of record JAEYCB010000071.1, on the reverse strand, counting down.
GAGGGTACCTATCTGTTAGGTATCATGGATGGACGTATGTGTTCGTCAATGATCCCACTATGGGTTACGGCCTGTTCATCGAATGGATGCTGGCGCAGGAAAATCCGTGATAAAATCGCCCTACGTCCGGAAAGGACGCGGGGCGATTTACCATATTACCGAATGGTGATCGTCACACCGTCGGATGTCTCCGAGCTATCTTCCGATGCACCGGCACTGGCCTGCGCGCCACCACCTGTGGTAGCACCACCCGTATAGACGGGGTTTTTGAGCAGCTCGCCAAGTTCAATGCGCTCCTGATTGATCTCGTCAATCTCAGCGCGGCGTTTGACCGGGATACAGTTGGTACATCCAGTCAGGCTGGCGTATTTACCACTATCCAGTTCTCCATAGGTAAAAGCGGTCAGGGGCAGGTACTTGTCCCGCACAGAACGACAGGTGGCGGTGGCATGGTAGCTGGTGCCACCATCGGGATTGTAGTAGATTTCCAAATCATCGTCAGGATAAGGCAGGGTGCGCCCATCATCATCCCATACGATCACTTTGGTATTCTTTTTCAGGTTTTCCCATAACCAGCTGATGCACAGCCCCTCGTCATTGGCGGTGCGGGCTACGCGCACACAGCCGTGGCTGGCCTTCCGGCCAAGCTGGGAACCATATTTGCTGAAATCCTTGGTACCGTCGGCAAACTCCACGTAGGGTACCTGATGCAAAAGATCGCCACCATTGAAGCGAATGCCCATTTCACAATACATGCCCTCGCTGTCAAAACCGCCCACCCAGCTGCCGATCAGGTATTCGCCTGCTGCGGTCTCGTTGTAGGGTTGGTCTTTGTTGGGCAGGCCTGTGGATACTGAGCAGCTGGACCAGAGCTTTCCATCAATGAACATATACAGGCGCTGCGTCAGCTTGTCAATGATAATGCCGTACTTGTTGTTGGGGGTAACAGTTTTAAGCAGGCTGGTTTTGACATAACCCCGGAGGATGCGGTCATAGTAATCCATGCCCTCGATGAGCGACCAGCCGTCCTCATCCTCGCCCAGCACATGTACGGCAGCCAGCGAGCCGTTGATGCTGCCGCCCATCCACTCGTTGACCACTTTTTCGCCGTCAGGCGATACACGGGGATAAACGACTTCCTTTTCGCTCACATCCAGCACGGTAATGGGCCGTTGCAGCAGCTCCCAGCAGGCTTCCTCATCCGTAATGTCGTATGCGAAGTCCTCGCCGAACCAGGTGCTGCTGCTTTCAAATCCTTCCAGATTCCCAATGGGCAGATTATCCACATTCTTTTCTCCGGCAGTCAGGGCAGCAAACGGCATCAGGGCCGTCAATACGGCCAGAAGCGCCGCCATAAGACGCCTGTGTTTCATCATGGTACTCCCTTTCGGCCATTATGGCTCATCCTTAATCTGGATATGTACTTCCGTATCATCTGTATCCGCCATGGCGGGAACGGCCTGTGTTTCCTCTTCCTCCTCGGAAGCAGATGCCTGTTGCGATACAGTTTGGGGCGTGACAGTAAGCCCCATGGCGCGATTTTCTTCGTCAATTTCCGCCTTTCGCTTCACAGGGTTACAATAGGGACAAGGGGTGAGCTTGGCAAATGAGCCGGTGTCAAGTTCGCCAAAGGCAAAGCCCGTTAGCGGCAGGAAGCGTTCCTTGACGCTGGAACAGTTGGCTGTGGAATGGTAGTATTGCCCGCCGTCGGGATTGTAGTAGATTTCCAGGGTGTCATCCGGGTATGGAATGGGCGTGAGCGCCGCCAGGTATTCCTCCTCGGTAATGGCACCGCGTTCCAGATTCTCCTTTGCAATTTCGGACTTGGCACGCGGAGGCTGACAGGTCAGGCAGGGCTCAAGCTCCTTATAAACGCCGCTCTCCAGTTCGGCATAGGTAAAGCCAGTCATGGGAAGATACTTGTCGCGTACGCTGGAACAGTAGGCGTCGGAATGATAATACTGCCCGCCCTCCGGGTTATAAAACAGCTCCAGATTATCGTCGGGGTAAGGCATCTTGCGGCCCTTGTCATCCCAGACGAGCACCTTGGTGTTGCGCTTGAGGTTGTCCCATAGCCATTGGGCGTTCAAACCATCTTCATTGGCACGGCGCTGGGTACGCACACAACCGTGACTGGCCCGCTGTCCCAGAAGGGCCTCCCACCGGCTATAGCTTTTGGTGCCGTCGGCATTGAGCACGTGTGGCACTTCATGGATCATGTCGCCGCCGTTAAAGCGCAGGGCCATACCGCAGATCATGCCCTCACTGTCGAAGTCACCTACCCAGCTGACGATCAGGTATTCTCCGGCAGCGGTTTCATTATAGGGCTGTTCATCGTTGGGCAGGCCGGTAGATACCGCGCAGCTGGACCAGAGCTTTCCATCAATAAACACATAGAGCTGTTGGGTCAGCTTGTCGATGATTACACCATACTTGTCGTTTGGTGTAACGGTTTTGAGCAGGCTGGTTTTCACATAGCCGCGTATAACGCGGTTGTAATAATCCAGCCCCTCGATGAGCGTCCAGCCGTCTTCGTCCTCACCCAGCACATGCACCGCAGCAGATGCGCCGTTGATAAAGCCGCCCAGTTTGTCATCATTCACCTTTTCGCCGCCGGGGGTCACGCGGGGATAGATCTCCTCGCGCTGCCCTGCGTCCAGCACAGTGATGGGCCGTTGTAATAGCTCCCAGCAGGCTTCCTCGTCAGTGATGTCGTAGGCGAAGTCCTCCCCGAACCACGTTTCGCCCGTCTCAAAGCCCTCCAGCCATTCTTCTACGGTTTTGGCCGAGGCGCGGGGCAGGCAGCCCAGCATGAGGGCGCTCAAAAGCATGAGCGCGGTGCATCGCTTCAGCATTCGCAGCATCGGGGGAGACTCCTCCTTCGTACAGATTTGTTTAGCGTTGGTCCTTCTGCCGCAGTTCCACGCGGCGGATTTTGCCGGAGATGGTCTTGGGCAGCTCACTGACAAATTCGATGATGCGGGGATACTTGTAGGGCGCGGTCGTGCGCTTGACGTGCTCCTGCAGTTCCTTTTTGAGTGCGTCACCGGCTTCCCAGCCGGGTTTGAGCACGATGGTGGCCTTCACCACCTGGCCGCGCAGTTCGTCGGGAGCGGCGGTAATGGCGGTTTCCAGCACGGCGGGGTGCTCCAGCAGCGCGCTTTCCACCTCGAAGGGCCCGATGCGGTAGCCGCTGGACTTGATTACATCGTCGGCACGGCCCACGTACCAGTAGTAGCCCCATTCATCGCGCCAGGCTACGTCGCCGGTGTGGTACAGGCCGTTGTCCCAGACGGTCTTGGTCAGCTCCGGGTCCTCGTAGTAGCCGGAGAACATGCCGATGGGCAGCGCGTCATCGTCGGTATGGATGACAATCTCGCCCGTCACACCCGGCGGGCAGGAGTTACCCTGATCGTCCACCAGGTCCACATCAAAAATGGGGCTTGGCTTGCCCATGCTGCCAGGACATACCTTCATGAAGGGGAAGGTTGCCAGCGTGACTACCAGCTCTGTCTGGCCGAAGGCCTCCAAAAGCGGAATGCCTGTACGCTTAAGCCATTCGGCAGCCATGTCGGGGTTGAGCGGTTCGCCCGCCACTGCGCAGTGATGCAGGTGGCTGAGGTCATAGCCGGCGAAATTTTCTTGCAGCATGTAGCGGTACATGGTGGGCGGCGCGCAGAAGGTAGTTACGCCGTAGGTGCTCATCTGCTTAAGGATATCGCGGGCGATGAAGCGCTCAAAGTCATACACAAACACCGCACTGCCGGTGAGCCACTGGCCGTAGAGCTTGCCCCACACGCTTTTGGCCCATCCGGTTTCCGAAATGGTGAAGTGCAGGCCGCCGTCCTCGCATTGCTGCCAGTACAGGCTGGTTACGATGTGCCCAAGCGGATAGAAATGGTCGTGCGTGACCATCTTGGGCATGCCGGTGGTACCGCTGGTGAAGTAGAGCAGCAAAAGATCGTGGTTATGAGGATAGGCGTCGCCCGTAGGCTTGTCCCATACGGGGCTTTGCAGGGGCATTTCCTGCTCATAGCTGTGGAAACCTTCACGCTGTCCGCGCAGAATCATCACATGCTTGAGGCTTTCGCACTTCTGCATGGCGACTTCCGCACTTTTCAGCACACCCTCATCCTTGTGAGAAATGACGATCATCTGGATGCGGGCCGCGTCCACACGATAGAGAACATCCTTTTCGGTAAGCAGGTGGGTAGCGGGAACGCCCACGGCGCCCAGCTTGTGCAGGGCCATCAAAATAGGCCAGAATTCCAGATGGCGCCTGAGAATCAGCATCACTTTGTCACCCTTGCGGATGCCCATGGATTTGAACAGGTTGGCCGCGCGGTCACTTTCTTCCTTCAGCTGTCCAAAGGTATAACGGATGCAGGCGCCGGTTTCATCCGTCCATAGCACAGCCAGTCGGTCCGGCTCTTCCTGAGCGATGCGGTCGGCCACGTCATAGGCAAAGTTAAAGCTTTCCGGTCGGGTGATGCGGAATTTCTTGTTGAAATCATCGTAGGTGGAAAAGGTGGTGGGGCAATTAAGGTAGTTATAGCACAGCGGTTTCATCACGCCTTCGCCCCCTCTTTGATTACTACCGCAATGAAGCGGCAATCCCCCTCCATGGCATACATTACATGGGGCAGGCTGGAATCATAATACAGGCTGTCGCCGGGCTGCAAATACAACTCGTTTCCTCCCAGCACGATTTTCAAAGTCCCTTCCAGCACGAAATCAAACTCCTGGCCCTCATGGCTGTGAGCCTGTTTCTGTGTGCCGGGCGCATCCTCACGGACGGTAACCATAAAGGGTTCGGCCAGTTTGTCTCGGAAGTTGTAGGCCAGATGGTGATACTCGTACTGCTGGCGACGGTGAAACTGAAGGCCCTGACCACGACGGGTAAGCACATAGCCATGCAGCTTGGGGCTTTCACCGGTCAAAAGATCGCTGATATCAACGCCCAACACTTCGGCGATGTTGAATAGATGGGAAAAAGAAAAATCGCACTCGCCCGTTTCATAGGCCAGGTATTCGTCCTCGTCAATCCCGGCCCGGCTGGCGACCTCCTGGGCACTCAGGCCGGAGATGTCGCGCAGATCACGGATGCGAAGCGCAATCAGGCGCAATTGTTCCCGATTTTCCGTCATGACAGACCCCTCCACGCGGCGCAGAATACGCCGCCTCAATATAAATAGGAATATACGAACGAAGCATAACATGTAAAAGGGAAAGGTGTCAAGGTTTGTATACAGGTTTTACATCGTATTGTAGATGGCGATACTGTAAAGCAGGCATAAAAATGTTATATATGGAATAATAATAAACCATATCGCGTCTGGTTGCCCTTTTCCAGAAACGTGATATACTATGTATGGGGAGGTTTTCCCCAATAGACCAAGAAATGAGGTGAATGTCCATGACTGTTACCAACCTGGAGCAGCATGCTTATACATTGGAGGCGCTTCGCAATAAGAAGGGCTTCATCTGCGATATGGACGGCGTGATCTATCACGGCAATCTGCTTTTGCCCGGCGTTCGGGAATTCGTTGATTTTTTGAAACGGGAGAATAAAAAATTCCTGTTTCTGACCAATTCCAGCGAGCGCGCACCCAGGGAATTGCAGCAGAAGCTGGAACGTCTGGGTCTGGAGGTAGATGAAAAGCATTTCTATACAAGCGCGTTGAGTACCGCTGCCTTCCTAAAGCAGCAATGTCCCGGTGGAAGTGCCTACGTCATCGGCGAGCCTGGCCTGGTAGGGGCCTTGTACGAAGCGGGCTTTACCATGAACGAGGTGAATCCCGACTATGTGGTGATGGGCGAAACGCATGCCTACAGCTTTGAAAAAATCGAGAGTGCAGTCCAGCTGGTACGCGCCGGCGCCAAGCTGATCGGCACGAACCCTGACCTGACCGGTCCCGTAGAAGGTGGCATCGTGCCGGCTTGCAAGGCACTGATGAGCCCCATTGAGCTGGCAACCGGACGCCAGGCCTATTACCTGGGCAAGCCCAATCCGCTCATGATGCGCCATGGCCTGAGTCTGCTGGGCGTATCTCCTGAGGAATGTGCAATTATAGGCGACCGCATGGATACCGATATCGTCGCAGGTGTGGAAAGCGGCATTGATACCGTTCTGGTGCTAAGCGGCGTAACCACCGAGCATGAAATGCGGAAATTCCCTTACAGGCCGCGCTATGTGCTGAAGGGTGTAGGCGATATCGTGCCACAAAGCACGCCAGCAAAGAAAAAGTAACATATAAATTTGCATGTCAGGGAAAGCTTCCTCTCGGACATGCTTTTTATTTGTAAACTTTGGCTTTGCCCTTGACAGTGAAAAAACGGAATGTTATAATGTGTACAGTTACTCGATTAACTGTACAAGGTGAGAAGCTTCCGTGACTGTTACGATCAAGGACATTGCCAAATCAGCCGGAGTGTCCACTGCCACTGTTTCAAATGTGTTGACCCAGAAGAAGTACGTTAGCTCCGAACTGGAACAGCGTGTGTACCGTGCAATCGAGCAACTGGGCTATCGTCCCAATCTCTATGCCCGAAGCCTCAAGACCAACCGTTCCTACACTATCGGCGTCCATGTGCCCGATATTGTTAACCCCTTTTTCTCTGCTAGTGTCAAGACGATTCAGAAGGAGGCCAACGAAAGAGGCTATCAGATCATGCTTTATGATTCGGATAGCGAAGCCAAAACAGAGGAACAAAACGTAGATAGCATGCTCAGTGCCCATGTGGATGGCATCATCAGCATTGCGCCCCGAATGGAACTAACCCGTCTGTTTGAAATGGTGGAAGTTCCCTTGGTAATTATGGACCGTCCGCCGGTGGAAACCGATCGAAATGTCGCTTTTATCTATGCCGACAACTATCGCGGCGCCGCGTCCGTGGCAGATTACTTGGTAGAAAAGGGCTACGAACGTTTTATCTGTCTTGCGGGACCCGTGGGTCTGGTCAGCAACGCCCAATCCCGTGTAAACGGCTTTATGGATACGTTGGCCCGTCATGGCGTTTCTCCCGCACAGTGCGATATCCGTCATGGAGATTTTACCTTTGAGTCCGGTTACGAGCTGATGAAGCAGGTGCTGGAAGGCTATGATCCTGCACCGAAGCCCGCAGCCGCCTTTGTGGGCAGTGATTTTATGGCCTGGGGCGCAATGGAGGCCCTCAAGGAAAAAAAGGTAAAGATTCCGCGGGATATGGGCGTCATTGGCTACGATAATATTTATTTTTCCAGCTTTTTGTATCCGCCGCTTACCACGGTGGAAAACCCAAGTCGGGATATGGCGCTTAACGCCATCAGGCTTTTATTGGGCGCTGTAGAAGATTTGCGCAGCCTTGCAGGCATTTCAGTTACCCTGCGCTCAACGCTGATTGTAAGAAAATCGTGTTGAGCTGGCAAATTCTTTTTACTGGCTATTTAATCGTTTTATTGCAAACGCATCAAACGGTAGAAACATATGTAAAAAACGTAAATGCCGCTTGATATTGGTCAGTAAAACGTTTAAAAATTGAAAGGAGCGTATCTCAAATGAAGAAATCCGGTATCTACAATGCGGAACTGGCTAAAGCGGTTGGCAAGATGGGCCATGGCGACATCATTTTGATTGGTGACGTAGGCTGCCCCTTCCCCCGTCATGATCAGACCACCTGCATTGATCTGGCGGTATGCGAGGGTGTGCCGCGCGTGGCTGATGTGGTTAAGGCAGTGCTCAGCGAGCTGGTGGTAGAAAGCTATATCGTAACCGACGAAACCAAGTCCGTCAGCCCCGCTGTGTATAAGGAATTCAAGGAAATTCTGGACAAGGAAGACAACAAGGGCAACGCCCTGGTGGAAAAGTGCATTCCGCATGTGGAAATGAAGGACTTGTGGCTTAACGGCGCTCTGAAAGGCGAGGAAGTCAAGGTGTTTGTCCGTACAGGCGAGCGCTGCCCCTACTGCTACATTGCGCTGGTCGCGGGCGTGGATTTCTGATCCGAAGGGATAAAATTTGGACGGGCGCGCTTTAACACGCCCGTCCTCCCGATGGAGGGAAGCATATGAACAGGTTTGAAACGTTGTTTTCCCAAAAAAAGCCGATCATTGGCATGGTGCATCTGCGTCCGCTGCCTGGTTCGCCGCTGTATGATCCTACTGTGATGGACATGGAAAAGATTTTGTCCATCGCGCGGGATGAGGCTAAAATGCTGGAAGATGCCGGTGTGGATGGCGTGCAGGTAGAAAACATGTGGGATATCCCCTACCTGCCGGGCAGGGATATCGGCCCGGAAACGGTCGCAGCATTGGCGGTAGGCGTTTATGAGGTAAGAAAGCATGTATCCGTACCGGTGGGTGCGGAGTGCCATATGAATGGGGCTGACTTGGCCATGGCTGCTGCTGTGGCTGCAGGGGCGCGCTGGATTCGCGTATTTGAGTGGTGCAACGCGTTTATTTCTCAGTCCGGCTATATTGAATCCATTGGCGGAAAGGTGGCACGCATGCGCCGTTCGCTTGGTGCAACGAATATCGCCTGTCTGTGTGATGTCAACGTAAAGCATGGAAGCCACTATATCATTCATGACCGCTCTGTTCGTGAACAGGCCATGGATGTGGAGGCTCAGGATGGCGACGCGGTGATTGTGACCGGCTTTGATACGGGTATGCCCCCCACCGTGGAAAGAATTGATGAGTGCCGCGGAGGTATCAGCCTGCCGATTCTTTTGGGCAGCGGCCTGACCTGCGAGAACGTGCGCCAGCTGCTTTCCCATGCGGATGGCGCCATCGTCGGCAGCTATTTCAAAGAGAATGGAAACTGGAAAAACGCTGTCGATCCGCAGCGTGTAAGCAGCTTCATGCGCGAGGTTGCGTCGCTGAGGAAGGAGCTTGACTGATGAAAAAGATGATCGTTTGCATGGGCAGCGTCAACATGGATCTTTGCATGTACATGCAGGCCATGCCCGCAGTGGGTGAAACTGTACGCACCGATAACTTTGCCACCTATCCTGGCGGCAAGGCAGGAAACCAGGCTGCTGCTGCCGGAGAACTGGGTGGACGTGTATGTGTGCTGGCCCGCTTGGGCGACGATTCCTTCAGCCGCCAGCTTACGGAAGAACTGCGCAGACATGGCGTGGAGGACCGCTACCTGATCTATGAACCGGGTGCCACCTCGGGTATTGCGATGATCCGTATCGATGCCCAGGGTCGAAATTCCATCTCCTTTACGCCGGGGGCCAACGCAGCTATTTCTCCGGCCGATGTTCGCGCGAATGCGGATGCATTTGAGGAGGGTGGCATTCTGCTCATTACGTTGGAATTGCCGCTGGACACTGTACGCGAAGCTATGAAGCTTGCCAAGGAGCGGAATATGCAGGTGGTTCTGGACCCCTCTCCGGTGCCGGAGGGCGGCCTTCCTGCTGATCTGTGTGCCATGGTGGATTATGCAAAGCCCAATGAGGTGGAAGCAGAGCTGCTCAGTGGCGTGCCCGTGAAAGATTTTGAATCTGCCGCTGTAGCTTGCGAGCGTCTCATGGCCATGGGAATTGCTCATCCGGTGATTTCCATGTCCGATAAGGGCGCGTACACCTGTATCGATGGCAAGCCGGTGCAGATCGCGCCCAGAAAGGTGGATGCCATTGACTCCACCGCTGCGGGCGACGTATTCCTGGGAGCGTTTGCGGTTGCCTTGGCCGGTGGCGAGCCTGTGGAGCGGTGTTTGAATTACGCCAATACCGCCGCAGCGCTGAGCACTACCAAAAAAGGAGCGCAATCCTCCATTCCAACGCCGCAGGAAGTGACAGCGGCGCTTTGAGAGGAAAGATAGGCATGCAGGAAAACGAATGCATCTTACGGCTGGAAGGCGTTCGAAAAAGTTTTGGAGGCGTTCAGGCGCTCAAAGGCGTCGGCTTTGAGCTCAAACGCGGGGAAATCCACGCTCTGCTGGGCGAAAATGGCGCTGGAAAATCTACGCTCATTAAAATTCTTACAGGCGTACATAAGCCGGATGAGGGAAGCATCCTGCTCAAAGGGAAGCCCGTATCAATCGCCGATCCCATCGATGCGCGCAAAAAGGGCATCGCGGCAATCTATCAGGAATTGAGCCTGATTGATTCGCTTACTGTGGCGGAAAACATCTTTTTGGGCAACGAACCCACAACAACGCCCATTGGCTATTGCAAACGCCGTCAGCTTTATGCCGACAGTGATGCGTTTTTGCAGCGGTTTGGCATTCAGATTGATTCACGGGCGCTCGTGGGATCCCTTGGCCTGGGCCAGAAGCGCATTATCGAAATTGTAAAGGCACTTGCCATCAATGCGGAAATTTTGCTTCTGGATGAGCCTACCACCGGCATGAGCAGAGCGGAGATCGACACCCTGTTCCAGATCATGGCTAGTCTCAAAGAAAAGAATGTGACCATGATCTACATCTCGCACTATTTGGACGAGGTATTCCGCTGCTGTGACCGGTCCACCGTTTTGCGAGACGGCATGAATGTGGATTCCTTTGAAATGGACCGGGTAACTGTAGCAGAACTGGTGCGTGCTATGATTGGCCGGTCGGTCAGCAGCGAGCGCTATCGTCCGGCTGGGGATTTTTCCGCTGCAACGGTTGCCATGGAGGCAAAGGCTTTCCGTACGCAGGCCATGCGCCATCCAGTCAGCTTCCAGGCCCATCGGGGCGAAATTTTGGGCTTCACGGGCATCGTTGGAGCTGGTAAGAGCGAACTGGCCGGCAGTCTGTTTGGCGCATATGCAGGCGTAGAAGGCGAACTGCGGATTGGAGATCGGCCCGTGCGCTTCCGCAGCCCTTATGATACGCGCGCATATGGCCTGGCCCTTATTCCAGAGGACCGTAAATCCCAGGGGCTGCTGCTGGAGCAGACCATCGCGGACAACATCGTTCTGCCGCATCTGGAACAGACAGAGAACCGCCTTAAATTGCTGGACGGGAAGAAAAAACGCGACATTGCCCAACGCATGGGTGAAACCATGAAACTTCATCCAATGGACGTCAGCATGGCGGCTGGCAATCTTTCGGGCGGCAATCAGCAAAAGGTCGTTCTTGGAAAGTGGCTCACCGGTGATCCGCAGATCATCTTGATGGATGAACCCACACGGGGCATTGATATCGGCGCCAAGGCGGAGATTTACCGCTTTATCACACAGCTTGCCCAGCGTGATAAGACCGTCGTTATATTCTCCTCGGAACTTGAAGAGTTGCTCAGCATCTGCGACCGTATCCTCGTGCTTTGCAAGGGCGATATCGCCGGCGAAATGCCTGCCGCGGAGGCGACGGCGGAAGGGCTGCTCACATTGGCATTGGGAGGCGCGAACGCATGAATAAAAAGATTCAATCGTCCTGGGGAACGGTTATGAGACTGCTCAAGGGCGAGCTGGGCCTGCTGATCATACTGGCAGCGCTGTGTATCGTCTTTGGAATCATTTCCCCGTATTTCTGGGTGGAGCGCAACCTGCTCAACGTAACGCGCCAGGTATCCATTGTGCTTACGGTGGCCATGGGTATGCTGTGCGTGGTGCTGTCAGGTGAAATTGATCTTTCTGTGGGCTCCACGGCAGCATTAAGCGGCATTGCAGCCGCTTGGGTCATGCGTGCTAATGGTTCCATCTTCCTGGGTGTGCTGGCGGCGTTGGCCATCGGCCTGCTGGCCGGGTGGATTAACGGTACGCTGGTGGTGTATGGGCGCATCCCCTCATTTATCGTCACACTCGCTACCATGGGCATTTTGCGTGGCATCTGTATGGTGTGGACAAACGGAAAGCCCATTTCCAACCTGCCGGAATCCTTTGCAACAATGGGCGCAGGTTATGTGTTTGGAAGCATCCCCGTAGCCACGATTATATCGCTTGCGCTGGTGCTGGTGTTCTATGTGCTGCTGCAACGTACAAAGCATGGCACCTACATCAAGGCAATCGGCGCTAACCACGAGGCAGCCAAACTGTCGGCTATTCCGATCCAGCGGTACAAGGTGCTTGTGTTTGTGGCCTGCTCCGTGATGTGCGCTGTGGGCGGACTGATCACCACCAGCAAGTTGCTTTCTGCCCAACCTACGGCAAATGACGGGTTGGAGATGGACGTTCTCAGCGGTGTTATTCTGGGCGGAGCGTCGCTTTCTGGCGGCGTTGGCACCGTTGTGGGCACGCTGCTGGGCAGCCTCATTATCGGTGTAATCAACAACGGCCTGAACCTGCTCAATGTTAGCTCCTATTATCAGGATATTGTAAAGGGAATCATCATCATCCTCGCGGTGATGATTAAACGGAACAAGACAAATAAATAAAAAGGAGGCTACAAACATGTTCCGTAAAATGATGGTAACCCTCATGGCTCTCTCTTTGGCTCTGCTGCCCGCACTGGCATGCGCGGAAACCGAAACCTACACCATCGGCTTTGCCGTATCCACCTTGGAAAATCCCTTCTTCGTAACCATGAAGGATGCAGCTGAGGTCAAGGCTGTCGAGCTGGGCGTGGAACTGATGGTGCTGGATGCACAGGACAATGCGGAAACCCAGGCCTCTCAGGTGGAAGACTTCATCACCCGCGGTGTGGATCTGCTCATCATCAACCCTGTTGACTCCGATGCGATTGGCACTTCCGTAGTGGCCTGCAACGATGCTGAAATTCCCGTGATCACTGTGACCCGCGCCTCCAACGCCGGCACCGTGGTGCAGCACCTGGACATCGACAACAAGGAAGCTGGCCGCTTGGATGCCGAGCAGATGATCAAGGACCTGGGCGGCAAGGGCAAGGTAGCTATCCTGGAAGGCACCCCCGGTGCCAGCTCGACCCTTGAGCGCGAGGAAGGCTTCATGACGGCTCTGGAAGGCACCGAAATCGAGGTTGTTACTTCTCTGACCGCCAACTACTCCCGTGAGGAAGGCGCTACCGTGACAGAGGATATCCTCCAGGCCAACCCCGAAATGGATGCGATCTATGCCCACAACGACGAGATGGCGCTGGGCGCCGTGCGTTCGGTGGCTGCCGCCGGCCGCAGCGAGGAAATCAAGATTTACGGCATTGACGCTACGGATGATGCGCTGGCCGCCGTGGAAAGCGGAGAAATGGCCGCTACCGTGCAGCAGCAGCCCGATCTGCAAATCGAAACCGCTCTGGAGAACGCTGTGAAGTATCTGAACGGCGAAACCCTCGAAGAGCGCGTGAACATCCCCCTCAAGCTCATCGTTAAAGAGTAATCAACAGCTTGAATAACACAAAGCGCCCCGCGGAGATATCGTTCCGCGGGGCGTGTTTTGTTGCCTCGTCCATTCAGCGCCGGTCCACCACGGGATCGTCGCCCCGGTCATTGAGATACCGGTCGATGATGAAACGGGGACGCGCCTTGGATTCATTGTAGATCTTGCCGGTGTATTCTCCAATCACACCCAGCGACAGAAGCTGGATGCCACCGATAAGCCAGATGGAGGCAAGCGTAGATGTCCAGCCCAGCACAGCGTGCCCGGCAATCCAGGACACCAGCGTGTAGATAAGCATCAGCAGCGATATGAGAAAGATGATCACGCCCGCTGTGGTAATCAGCCTGAGCGGCTTGATGGAAAAACTGGTGATGCCGTCAATGGCAAAGGCAAGCATCTTCTTAAAGGGATATTTGCTTTCCCCTGCAAAACGCTCGTTGCGGTCGTAGGTCACCACATCGCTCTGATAGCCTACCAGGGGCGCCAGGCCGCGCAGGAACAGGTTGACTTCTCCAAACTGCGAAAGTGCCTCCAGCGCCCGAGCGCTCATGAGGCGATAATCCGCGTGGTTGTAGGTAATGTCCACACCGAGGCCTTTCATCAGCCGGTAAAACATGAGAGCCGTGCTGCGCTTGAAGGCGGTATCGGTATCGCGGCGGTTACGCACACCATACACCACGTCGCAACCTTCATAGTATTTTTCGATGAAACGGTCCATGGCGTCCATATCGTCCTGCAAATCTGCATCCATTGAAATGGACATGTCGCAGCGTCCACGCGCTGTCATCAGCCCGGCCAGCAGCGCGTTCTGGTGGCCACGGTTGCGGCTGAGCTTGACGCCCTCAAACAGAGGATTCTCTTTATGCAGAGTGCTGATCAGTTCCCAGGTACGGTCGCGGCTCCCGTCATCTACCAGAAGGACGCGGCTCTCCGGTGAGATCAGGCCCTTCTGGGTCAGCGCGGCCATCTTCTCCACAAGCCGGCGCGAGGTTTCCGGCAGTACCTCTTCTTCGTTGTAGCAGGGAATTACCACCATTAATTTATCAGCCATCCGTTTTCGTCCTCCTTTACTATATGGTAAAAGCCGAGGAAATCACCGTTACGGTGGTGTCGTTCATCACGGCCTCTGCACGTACGCGGTAAACACCCGGACTGGCCAGGGTACCATCTTTCAGATGACCATTCCAGTACAGGACCGTGCCTTCCGGGTTCATCTGCATGGGGCGGGTGCTCTGGCGGTGGCACAGACGATGAATGACCCGGTCCTCCTCATCCAAAATGCTTACACTGAGTGCACAGGGATACTGGTGACCGATAAAGATGCTCAGTTCACGGCCCCCGGAGGGGTCGAACGTATCGGCCACGGAAGCGGTCAGGGTCATATCCGCTGCATCTGGCGGAATGCTGATCACGCGGCCCGCATGCACCGTGAGCTTACCCTGGTCAATGGTGACCAACTGTACCAGCGCGTAACCATAGACTCCTTCGGACAACTCTCCCAGAGTAAGGGTACGCACCTTGCGGCCCGCGGAAATAGCGCCGGGTTGGTCGCCATAAGCGGTGAAGCGCTCGGCCTCATCATAGATGAGCTGGGCATGATCAAACTCCCATTTGCCATCGCGCTGGTAAACCACCTGATAGGCCACGCGCACGGGGCGCATGGCGATGAATTCAATGGTGATCTGCCGCGATGCGCGGCTAAGCGTGGTGCCAGAGAAGGTCACGTCCATGATGGGCGCACGGGCCAGTCCCGTGGGCAGGGGCTGGGAGGCATCATAGCGGAACACTACAAAATCATCCGACTGCGGATAGACCTGAGGGGTGGAGGCAGCATGGTTAAGCACCAGATATTCATACAGCTCGCTGAGCACCACGCAGCCATCGCGGTTCTGGTCGGCAGGGTAGCCGTAGGCCGCGCTCAGACTTTGCGCCAGTGCCTGGGTAAAATAAAAGGAGCCCTGGCCGGCCGTGCCGGCTTCATTTTGATCGTCCACGCTCCAATACCAGCTTTCCTCCAGCGCGCCGCTAGAGGTGAGCACCTTGAAATCATCGCCCAGAAAATGGACATTCTCCGGCAGCGAAGGCAACCCCTTGCCGATAAACGCGCCTGAATTGCATGCGTCCAGAATCAGTACCTTCGTGCCCAGGATACCATCAAAGGCTGCTTCCAGCTGAGCAGGCGTTATGCCATTTTCGGTCTGACCGTCGCTGAGCAAAAGCAGCGGCTCCTGACCGCTGGCAGGGTCATACACCCCGTGCGTGGACAGGTAAAGATAGCACACATCATCTTTTTCAGCCGCACCAAATGTCTTTTGAATCAGAGTGGTCAGCTGCTCCACAGTGGTAACCGGATCGGGCGGGACGATGATGGCTCTGAAGGGATTCAACGCCCCTTGGAATACCTCCTGCATGGCATTGACGTTGTTGGTGGAGCTGGGATAAGTATCCGCACGGGATACAAAATGGTCTACTCCGATAAGCAGCGCGTATTCGCTGCGGCTTTGTGAATTGAGAATTTGGGACGCCTCGTCCTGCGTCACGGCATCAGATGCGGACCCCATGTGGACGGGCACAAGGGCGCACAGGATCGCCAGCACGCAAATCAGCGTGCACAGCCGCCTGACGCACATGAACGTCCCTCCCCTCACGGTTGAAGCAGAACACAACTCAACGCATATTGTACACCATTTGTCTCCGTTCGTACAGAGCCGCAGCCGCTGCGGAAGAAGTTACAAAATCGGGCTGAGGCTGAACCCCTGCCAGAAGACGGCTTCCTCCTGCGCAAAGGCCTGCGGGTCGGCGGCTGCCTGCTCCTGGGTGACGACGCCCTCCCACAGCAAGCGCTGGCCGCCCTCGCCGCCTGGCTCAGTGACGCGCACGAACATGCGGTCGTGATAGGTCGTGGTGACAACGGCGCCGGTCTGCCCGTCCACCGCCGTCTCCTGGTACTCTTCGCTCACCGCGCTGCGCACAAGGCGCAGGTCGGTTCCTTCCCACCGGTACAGCCAGCGGTGGTGAAGTCCGCCCGCCCAGCCGTCGTTGCAACTGGCCAGCACGAGTCCGTCTCCGGCCAGCAGCTCGTAGTTGGGCAGGCCCCTATCATCGCCTGCATCCCAGCCGGCGCGCACATAGTTTTCGCCATCCCATACAAAGAAGAGGAACCAGGTGTTGCTGGCACCCTGGACAGAGATAACCACGATGTCCTCCGTGCCGTCGAAATTCACATCCCGGTAGGTTACAAACGCTTCCTCTTCCTTGGAGAGATAGTACAGCGCCTGGCCGTTGGGCGCCTCGATGCGGTGGATGTAACGCTCGCCGTACATGCCTTCCCGCCCCACCACCTCTGCCGGCGCGGCCGCCGGCAGCAGCAAGAGAATCAAAAGCAAAGAGCAGAGCCATTTCTTCATGTCCATCTATCTCCTTTGTCTCGCGGTCATATCCTCGTGCGACCATTCGATCCATTGCATCAGCTGTTCGTCTATGTCCGCCGGGTCTGCCACCTGTACATGATGCGTGTAACGTCCCGGCGCAGGGTTGGCAACCGCAAACAGCCGGGGGCTCTGCAGAGGCGCGCTCAGCCCGAAGGTGACCATCAGGCCGCCGCCGCGCCTGCGCGGACGGGAGGCAAAAAGATAGCCCCGCGGATCGGAAAAGGTGATCTGTGTCTTTTGCACGCGTAGGGTGCTGGAGGACCAGCGTGCCATAGCCTGTTCATAAAGCAGCTCGAACAGGGACAAAGCCAGGGACTCGCGATCGAAAAAGAAAAGAATATCATCCGTCACCTGCACTCCTCCCTCCGTCCCAAAGGTAATTCACTGCTGCCTGTCAAACCGTTAACAATCAGTATACCAAAAATCATGGCCTTTGTCACGAAAACCCCAACGCAAAGACAAGTTTTACGTTTCCTACACCCGCGGATCGGCCACATGCCTTGTTTGCCAATTCCCACCTGTGGTATAATAAAAGGTACAACAAACATGGGCGTGCCGGCTGTGCCGCCCTGATGGAGGTCTCATGAGCGACGCGCGCAAGCAGACGGTATTGCTGGTGGATGGGTACAGCCTGATCTTTCGGGGCTTTCATGCCCTTCCGCTTCTCACCGCTCCGGATGGAACTTACACCAATGCCGTGCATGGTTTTTTCAGCATGCTGATCAAGGCATTGGGGGATTACCGGCCGGATGGACTGTGCGTGATGATGGACATGCATGCCCCCACCTTCCGCCATACCCTTTACGATGGCTATAAGGCCACCCGCAAGCCCATGCCGGAGGAGCTTCGTCCCCAGCTGCCTCTGGTGCGGGAGTTGCTGGAAGCCATGCATGTGCGCATCTGCGAGCTGGAGGGTTACGAGGCGGATGATCTGCTGGGCACTGCTGCGCGTCTGGCCAACGAGAGGGATATCCATGCCTATGTGCTTACAGGCGACCGAGACAGCCTGCAGCTGGTAGGCGGAGAGACAGAAATCATTCTCACCCGCAAAGGCATCACCGAAAGCCTGCTGCTGGATGCACAGGGCGTCTATGATACCTACGGCTTCACGCCGGAGCAGGTGCCCGACATGAAGGGCCTCATGGGCGATGCCAGCGACAACATTCCCGGTATTCCCGGCGTTGGGGAAAAGACCGCGCTCAAGCTCATCGCTGAATATGGATCGCTGGATGGTGTGCTGGAGCATGCGGACCAGGTGAAAGGCAAGCTGGGAGAAAAGCTGCGTGCCGGGCGTGATTTGGCACTGCTCAGCCGTGAGCTGGGCACTATCTGCCGCACCGCTCCTCTTGATATCGATTTTGACCGTTGCCGTTGGGATGAAATGGCACTGGGCGCGCCGCTTTTGGAGCGCTACGGGCTCAAAACCATCAGCCGCAGCATCGCTGCCCTGCTGGGCGGGGAAACCCCGGCGCCCGCGCAGGTGGAGGCGCGCAGCACCGCTGCCAGCCGCCGTGCCGCCGGCAAGGACGCCAAGTCGGCCCCTGCACCTGCAGTGATGGCTGTGGAACCGGAGGAGGACCTGCCTCATCCCCCGCCGCCGACCGGTGAAACTGTGCTTACTACGGAGGACGAACTCCGTGCAGCGACGCAGGCGCTGCTTGCGCAGAAGCCCGAGTGGCTGACCCTGTGCCAGACGGAGGATGAGATCACTTTGCTGGCGCCGGATATGTATTTGCGGCGCATGCCGATCCTGCGGGATCTTACCGGTGCAGGTCTGTATGATGATCAGATTTACCGCGCGCTGAAGGAGCTGCTTTCCACCGTTCCCTTTGTGGTGCATGGCGCCAAGGCGCTGTGGCGGCTTCTGGACCGCTACGGTTTGCCGCTGCCCGTTGTGAAGCACGATACCATGATCGCTGCCTACCTGCTGCATACGGCACAGAAGGATTATTCCCTGCCCCTTTCGCTCAGCGCCGAGCACGGCGGAGCGGTGGTTGAGTCCCCCACTGCATACAATGTATACGCACTGTTCCTTCGGCAGCAAAAGCGACTGAAAGCCCGCGGCCTGGAGACGCTGTTTCAGGACATGGAGCAGCCACTCACCCGTGTGCTGTTCGATATGGAACGGGTGGGCTTTTTGGTGGATGAGGGCGTGCTGGGCCAGCTGAGCGCCTGGTTCAGCCGCGAGATCGAGGAATGCCGTGCCGCCGTGTACGCTTCTGCGGGCGTAGGCGAGTTCAACCTCAACAGCCCTAAGCAGCTGGGTGAGGTGCTCTTTGACAAGCTGGGCCTGCCTGCACCACAGAAAAAAAGCCAGAGCGGCTATTCCACTACCGCCGAAGTGCTGGAAGGGCTGGCGCCTTATCACCCCATGATTGAGCCGCTGCTTCGCTATCGCAGGATGGCCAAACTGCAAAGCACCTATGTCGAGGGACTGACCAAGCTGCGTGGAAAAGACGGACGTGTGCATACCACTTTTGACCAGACTGCCACCGTCACGGGCCGTATTTCCAGCCTGGAACCCAATTTGCAGAACATCCCCATCCGCACGGAGGAGGGGCGTGAAATTCGCCGCGCTTTTGTGGCGGGAGAGGGAAACGTGCTGCTGGACGCGGATTACAGTCAGATTGAGCTGCGCGTGCTGGCGCATATGAGCGACGACCCCGCCATGTGCGACGCGTTCCAGCGTGGGCAGGACATCCATACCCGTACGGCCGCGGAAATCCACGGCGTACCCATGGACCAGGTTACCCCTGAAATGCGCCGCTCGGCCAAGGCCGTCAATTTCGGCATCGTGTACGGTATCAGCAGCTTCGGCCTGGCGCGCAATGCGCATATCACCCGGCGGGAGGCCGACAGGTTCATCAAGACATATTTTGAGCGCTACCCCGGCGTGCGCGCCTTTATGGATGCATGTGTGGAGAAGGGGCGTGCTTTGGGATACGCCGAAACGCTTTTTGGCCGGCGGAGGGAGCTTTTTGAGCTGGCCAGCCCAAACCGCAATGTGCGCAGCTTTGGCGAGCGCGCAGCTATGAATACGCCTGTGCAGGGTACGGCCGCGGACATCATCAAGCTGGCGATGGTGCAGGTGGCACGAAGGCTCGAGGAAGGCGGTTACCGTGCACGGTTGATTTTGCAGGTGCATGACGAGCTGGTGGTGGAATGCCCCATCAGCGAGGCTGACGATGTCAGCGCCTTGGTGCAGAGTACTATGGAGGATGTAGTCAGCCTCAAGGTACCGCTTTTGGCCGAGGTGTCGCGCGGCAGCGATTGGGAAAAGGCGCATTGATTCCGGAAAGGCGTTTTCCGGATCTAGCATAGAAAGGAGTTCTGCAAATGAAGATTATCGGCCTGACCGGCGGTATCGCCTGCGGAAAATCCACCATCGCAAACCTGTTGAAAGGCATGGGTGCGTCCATTGTTGATGCAGACGCCATTAACGGCCAGCTCACTGCCCCGGGAGGCGAGGCATTGCCGTTGATTCGGCAGGCATTCGGTGAATTTGTGTTCTATCCGGATGGAACGCTCAATCGCCCGGTCCTTAGCTCCATCGTCTTTCAAAATGAGGATGCGCTCAAGCGCCTTAATGCCGCCACGCACCCGCTGATTCAGAAGCGCATGCTGGAGGAGATCGAAACCTGCCGGAAAATGGGCGTACTGGTCGTTGTATTGGATGTGCCATTGCTTTTTGAAGCGGGCCTGAGCAACTTGGTGGATGTGACCGTATGCGCTTCCGCGCCTGAGGAAAAGCAAATCGAGCGCCTCAAGACCCGCAGTGGCCTGGACCGTGAGCAGGCCTTGCGCCGTATCCATAGCCAGTGGCCCATTTCGGAAAAGGAGCGCCGCAGTGATATTATTATTTATACCGACAAACCCATGGAGGAGCTGTACCGCGAAGTGCATGCCCTTTATATGGAGTGGAGCAAGCCGGAATCTGTATTCTGAAAGGAAATGTCATGAATTTTCGACCTGTGTTTTTCCGCAGCCTGGATGACGACGGCGCGCCGTTGGACTACAGCTACGTACCCTCCGTCAATGAGGGACGGCGCAGGCAGCAGGAGCAGGCAATCCACCAAAAGGAATCGCCTTCCACGCCCATCGTGCGTCATCGGGCCGAACCCTATGACCGGGATGTCGTGGATATCTACGGCACGCGTGCCCGCAGGACGCCTTCCCAGGAGGAAACGCCCGGCCGCCATACCGTGATGGAAAAGCTGCCCTCTGCGGCCGACGGCCCCGCGCCTGCGCAAAGCATAGCCTATCCTGAGGACTACGTCATTCCTGACAACCCCTTCGACCCGCCTCCGGAAGCGCCCCGGCCGGCCCGCCGTACCCGGAGCGCCCGTCCTGCTTCCAAAGCAGGGGAACAGGCACAACAGTACGAAACAGGCAAGGCTGCCCAAGCTGGTATATCCACAGCGACCACGGTGGAAGCGCCCGGCAGGGGAGCGCGCATTGCCATGCCTGCCGATTCACCCGTTATGGTGACGGAGGACGGCTCGCGCTATGAGCCGCCAGCCCGTCCTGACATGCCCGAATGGCTGCGCGTGGCCCAGCAGAACAATTTGCCGCTGCGCCGTCCCGAGAGTCCGCGCATACAGGCTGCTGCGCCGTCTGAGGAGGTACCTGCTCCAACGGATTTATTGGGCAGACCTTTGCGCCGCCGCATACCTGCACAACACCGTCCTTCTGGCCCATTGCCTCAAACCATGGCGGATTACGAGCAGGCAGGCTATCCCCGTCAACTGTTGGAACAGCAGCAACAGCTGGAGCAGCGGCAGGCCGAGCAGCCCATGCGCCGCCGGCATGGCGCGCAGTATGCCGTAGCTAAGCAGCGCGAAACAACGCAGAGCGAAAGCGTCCGTTCCCCTGCCTCACGCCAGTCGTACCCACCGGATCGTGCCGAATGGGAGCGGCGCGCGGCTCGCTCCTGTGCGCCCACGCAGGAAATGGCCCAGCCCGTGCCCCAGACGGACCGGGCTGAGGCGTATACCGCTGCCGCGCAGTTTGAACCCGCAAATACCCATCCGGTCAGAGCATATGCTGCCCGCTTGGGATATGGCGACTTGGACGTTCCGCTGCCGGATCCCTCTGTGCCTCTGGAACCGGATCAAGGCTGGCATGTGGAAGAGGATGAGCATGACCCTGAACAGGCTCGGCCCCGATTTTCCATTCCGTGGCTGGGCATTGCGGCGTTTGCATGCGTGTTTGCAGCCATCGGGCTGTGGATTGCCCGGATGAGCATGGACCGCCAGACCGATCAGGTCCTGGCTGCCCGCGCAGCGCAGGAGGAGGCCGTCCGGGAGGCCCATCCCCTGCGCTACGAGGAGCTCATCGAGGAAAAGGCAGCCAAGTACAACCTTTCCCCCGCCTTTGTGGCGGCCATCGTGCTCAACGAAAGCTCCTTCCGGCCGGACGCGGAAAGCAGTGTAGGCGCACGGGGACTGATGCAGCTGATGGAGGACACTGCCGGCTGGATCTATGAGAAGATGGGCGGTTCCGGGCAATACAGCTTCGACAGCATGTACGACGCGGAAACCAATGTGGAATATGGTTGTTGGTACCTGAACTTTTTGAGCGAGCGCTTCCGGGGCGATCCGGTGCTGGTGGCCGCCAGCTTCCACGCAGGCCAGGGTGAGGTGCAGAACTGGCTCAATGATTCGCGCTATAGCAAGGATGGCCTGACCATCCACCTGGACAATATGATCGACGGCCCCACCAAGCAGTACGCTACGCGCGTGCTGAACGATTATGCCGCCTACAAGCGCATCTATTACGAAGCCATGGAGGATGATGCATGAAACGATTCTTTTGTCTGCTTCTGTGCCTTGCGCTCATGCCCCTGGCTGCCTATGGCGAAAATGTGGAGGATTCCCTTATCGTGGGCATGATTTCTACCAAAACCACGGATATTCGTCCTCTGACGCCGCAGGAGCGCGACATTGTTTCCCTTTATGGCGTTGTGTACGAAAGCCTGGTTACCATAGACGACAACGGTCTGCCACAGCCTCTCCTGGCTGAAAGCTGGACCGAGAATGGCGGGGGCGAGACCTGGACCTTTACACTGCGTGAAAACATCACCTTTTCCGACGGCACACCCCTTACCGCCCAGGACGTGGTGGCCAGCGGGCAGTACATTCTGAATCTTGCCAAGAACGACCAGGGGCTGGACCGCGGATTTTATGGAAATATCCGCTATATGGTGTCCTCCTTTTCTGCTCAGGATGACCGTACTGTAGTGGTTAAGGCCGCGCGCGATTACTATGGCCTTCTTTACAGCATGACCTTTCCTGTGGTGCCAGCTTCGCAGGTGGAGATGGCCAACCCTGTCGGCACAGGTCCTTACGTTATCAGCAGCTTTGAGCCTGCCAGTTATATGCTCCTCAATGCAAACCCATCCTGGTGGCAGACCCAGCCCCAGGTGAAGGAGATCACCGTCACCTTTTATCCCAACAATAAGGACATGATCAACGCCTATGAGTATGGGCGTGTGGATACGGTGTTCACCCGTTCGGTAGCGGCGGCACAGTATAAGAGCGGTATCAATTCGCTGTCTATTTCCTATTCAACACGGCAACTGGAGGTGCTGCTCATCAACCATCGCGAGCGCTCCTTCCCGCTGGACAGTCTCAAGGTGCGCCAAGCCATCCGCTATGCCATCAATATCGACTCCATCTCTCAAAATGTCTATATGGGCATGACCACCGCCGCCGATACCCCTATTCCATCGGATAGCTGGTTGTATTACGATCAAGAAAACACCTTTGTCTATAATCCCGATAAGGCGCGAGCGCTCCTGGCTGAAGATGGTTGGGTGGATCTTGACGGCAACGGAATTTTGGACAAGCCCGTGGAAGGCGCGGAGGAGCCCAAACATCTGGTGCTGGGTCTGTGGGTGTACGAGGACCCGGAAAATGACGTGCGCTTTGAAACCGCCAACATGATTGCTGACATGCTTGCAGAAGTGGGCATTAGCATCCATATTGAGACCGTCAGCTATGATGAATGCAAAACGGTGCTGGAAAACGGCGGTTTTGACCTGGCGCTGTGCTCCTTCCAGATGGATGTGGTGCCGGACGTGGGATTCTTCCTGCGCAAGGGCAACGAGCAAAACTACGGTAAATATAACTCCAGCGAGATGACCTCGCTGATCGACACGCTGCGCACTCAGGAAAATCAGGCCGACTTCGCCTACACCAGTCAGGCCATCCAGCAGCAGTTTGCGGCGGATGTGCCCTTCATCTGCCTGTTCTATCGCACGGGTGCTATCCTGACGCGCAAGATGTTCACCACCGTACGTTTAATTCGTGAGTTTGAGTTGTTGCGAGGCATTGAAGCCTTTGGCCGCTGAGGAGGTGAAAACCTTGACCCGGAAACGTCCGCTGGCTGCGCTGCTGGCCGCGTTGCTGCTGGTTGCGCCCTGTGCTTGGGCCACCTCCTATGAGGAGCTGGACGAGGAAACCCTTGCCGCACAGGAAACGGCCACCGTCACTCCCGACCCTGCCGCAACGCCGGTTCCACCGGAACAGGTGTACGCCATTTCGGATGTAAACAACCCTGAGGAAGAGGGAGAAACCCGCATCGAGGAAGGCATGCGCCCTGATTTTGTGGAAAAGCTGCTGGAAGTAGCGCAGGGCGAGCTGGGCTATGCTGAAGGCCCTCATAGCTTCACCAAGTATGGCCTGTGGAGTGGCGATGCAAATGCCGAATGGTGCGCCGAGTTTATCTGCTGGTGTGTGGATCAGGTGGATCAGCGCTATGGCACCAGTCTGCTTAATGTGATCTATCCCAATTACAGCGGTCAAAACACCGGGCGCGACTGGTTTATCGAACGGGGCCGCTTCGTCTACCGTAAGGGAAACTGCCCGGATTGGGGCTATCAGTGGCTGCTGGGCAGCGATCATCTGCTCCAGAAAAACGAATACATCCCCCGTTCGGGCGACCTGGTGTTCTTCAGCTACAACGAGGCTGGGGACACTGAACATGTTGCCTTGGTAGAATACTGTACCCGCGATGCCGATGGCAACGTCATCATCCATGTAATCGAGGGCAACAACCCCTCCAGCGTACAGCGCAATAGTTACTCGCTCAATAACAGCCAGGTGCTGGGTTTTGGCGCATGTGAGGATGTGGTGGGTACCACCATGCGCTATGGAAACCGGGGCGACAAGGTACTCTGGCTTCAGCAGGCACTCAATACATTGGGTTACCTGGAGGAAAAGCACCTGACCGGTGCTTTTGGCGGCAATACGCGCAGCGCCGTGATGGCCTTCCAGTCCGGCATGGAGGGAAAAACCGTCAATGGTCTGGCAGATCGTGAAACCCAGCAGGCCATCGCTGCCAAACTGAATGAAATAACCTTCAATGATCCTGACAGCTGGCTGGTGACCGATTAGCAGTCCCAGCCCAAAGGAGAATCCCATGTCCTTTGCCCATCTGCATCTGCATACCGAATACAGCCTCCTGGACGGAGCCAACCGCATCAAGCCCCTGGCCAAGCGCCTCAAGGAGCTTGGCTTTACGCATGCCGCCGTGACCGATCACGGCGTGATGTACGGCGCCATCGACTTCTATAACGCCTGTCTGGAGGAGGGCATCACTCCTGTTATCGGGTGCGAGGTGTATATCTGTCCCGACCGCTTTGAAAAGCACGGCGCGGCGCGTGAATACAGCCATATGATTTTGCTGTGCGAAAACCAGACTGGCTATCGCAATCTGGTGAAACTCGTCAGTGCCGGGTTTACGGAGGGATTTTATTATAAGCCCCGCATTGACTATAACCTGCTCAAACAGCATACCGAAGGCCTAATCTGCCTGTCGGCATGTCTTAGTGGCGACCTTCCCAAGCTGCTTTTGCAGGGCCGCACGGAGGAAGCCAAAAAATATGCGCTCCAGATGCAGGCGCTTTTCGGCAAGGGTAACTACTTTGTGGAAATCATGGACCATGGGCTGCCGGAGGAGCGTACTGTACTCCCCCGCCTCAAGGCACTGGCGCGGGAGACGGGCATTCCCCTGGTGGCTACCAACGACTGCCATTATCTCTACCGCGAAGACGCAGCTGCTCAAGAAGTGCTTATGTGCATCCAGACGGGCAAGACCCTCCAGGATGAGACGCGCATGCGCATGGAAACTGAGGAACTCTATGTCAAGAGCGAGGCGGAAATGCTTTCGCTCTTTGCTGACTGCCCCGAAGCCGTGCATCAGGCGGGCGAGATTGCCGCGCGTTGCCAGGTGACATTCGAGTTTGGCAAGCTGCACCTGCCCCGCTTCCCCATCGAAACGGGAGAAACGGCGCTGGAAATGCTCTCCCGCCTGTGTTATGAGGGCCTCAAGGCGCGCTATCCCGATCAGGCAAATGATCCGCAGAGTGAGCCGTCAGCGCGCCTTACCTATGAGCTGGACATGATTTCCCGCATGGGGTATGTGGACTACTTCCTCATCGTGTGGGACTTTATCGACTATGCCAAGCGCAATGGCATCATGGTCGGTCCTGGACGTGGCAGCGGTGCGGGGAGTATCGTGGCCTATACGCTGGGCATCACCATGCTGGACCCGCTGAAATACAGCCTGCTCTTCGAGCGCTTTCTCAATCCAGAACGCATGAGCATGCCCGATCTGGACATCGACTTCTGCTACGAGCGGCGGCAGGAGGTGATTGATTATGTGGCGCGCAAATACGGCGCGGACCATGTATCGCAGATCATCACCTTCGGTACCATGAAAGCCAAGGCTGTGGTGCGCGACGTGGGCCGCGTGCTGGGCATGAGTTATGCCTCGGTGGACCAGGTGGCCAAGGCCATTCCCTTCGCGCTGGACATGACGCTGACCAAGGCGCTGGAAATCAGCCCGCAGCTCAAACAGCTGGCCGAAAGCGATCCGCAGGTGCGGCGTCTTCTGGATATGTCGCTTACACTGGAAGGCATGCCGCGCCACGCCAGTACCCATGCGGCGGGTGTGCTCATCACGGCGCAGCCTGTGACTGAATATGTACCCCTGCAGCTCAACGACGACGTGATCACCACCCAGTATCCCATGGGTACGCTGGAGCGGCTGGGCCTGCTGAAAATGGACTTCCTGGGCCTGCGCACGCTGACGGTCATCCGCGATACACTGGACATGATGCACGCTCAGGGTGTGGACATGAAGCCAGAGGACATCCCGCTGGACGATGAGGAGGTCTACCGTATGATCTCCGAGGGCGATACCGACGGCGTGTTCCAGCTGGAATCCGGCGGCATGCGGCTGTTTTTGCAGAATATGAAGCCCTCCTGCTTCGAGGACGTGATCGCTGCCATTTCCCTCTACCGTCCGGGGCCGATGGAGTCTATTCCCCGCTATATCGCGGGCAAGACGGACCCTGCAACCGTGCACTATGAAACGCCGCTGCTGCGCCCCATTCTGGAGGTGACCTATGGCTGCATGGTGTATCAGGAGCAGGTGATGCAGATCGTGCGCGACCTGGCCGGATATAGCTTGGGCCGCAGCGACCTGATGCGCCGTGCCATGGCCAAGAAAAAGCGCGACGTGATGGCCGAGGAACGAGAATATTTTATCGACGGCATGACGGATGAAGCGGGCAACGTGGTTATCGACGGGGCGGTGCGCCGTGGCGTGCCTCGCGAGGTAGCCGAGAAAATCTTTGATGAGATGAGCGCTTTCGCCAGCTATGCCTTTAACAAAAGTCATGCTGCGGCTTACGCTATGGTGGCTGTACAGACTGCCTGGCTCAAGCGCCACCATCCCGTGCCATTTATGGCGGCTACGCTCAATTCCATGATGGACAACGCCGACAAGGTGGCCGGTTATATCCAGTATTGCCGTCAGAATGGTATTCCCGTGCTCAAGCCCGATGTGAACAAGAGTGTATGGCGCTTTAGTGTGGACACGGACGAAAACGGCACCTCCGGTATCCGCTTCGGGCTGGGCGGCGTAAAGAACGTGGGGCACGGAGCGGTGGAGCTGATCGAGAAGGAGCGCGCCCATGGAGCCTTCGCCAACATTTTTGATTTTGCCGAGCGCGTCAGCGGGGAGATGCTCAACAAGCGCACCGTGGAAAGCCTCATCAAGGCGGGCGCGTTCGACGGGCTGGGCCACAACCGCGCGCAACTGCTCAGCGTATATGAACGTCTGATGGACGATGCGGCACAGAAGCGGCGGCAGAATGTAGCAGGGCAGATGTCGCTGTTTGATATGGGGCTTGGAGCAGGCGCGCCTTCCAGCATGATGTACGATGTGCCGCCTATGGAGGAACATCCGCGCAAGGCCCTTTTGAGCATGGAGCGGGAAATGACGGGCGTGTACATCACCGGTCATCCGCTGGACGAAGCGGCGGATCTGCTTCGCGCAGGCTTTACTACCGTGGCCGATGTGCGCGAAATGGCTGAGGGCGAGGAGCACGGTGCGCTCTACGATGGCGTGCAGGTCAGCATGGCGGGCATTTTGACCCTGTGCAAGGGCAAGATCACCAAAAAGGGCGCGATGATGGGCATCCTTTCGCTGGAGGACCTGACCGGGCAGATCGAGGGATTGGTGTTTCCCAAAGTTTACGAGCGCTATGTGCCCCTGTTGAATGTGGACAGTCTGGTGATTCTGGATGGAAAGCTGTCCTTCCGCGAGGAGGAGGAACCCAAGCTGCTGGTGGACGCTGTGCGGCCACTGGACGGGCGTAATGCCGCCCAGCGTATGGCAGAGCCGCTCAGGACTGCTCCCGGCCGCACTGAAGGCAGGAAGGAAGCGCAGCCTGCGCAAGGACCGGCTGTGTCGAAAACGCCCGCTTTAACCGATGCGCAGCTTGCCAAGCGTGCTGAACGCAAACTCTATGTGCTCGTGCCTGGCCGTGCAGAGCTGGAGTCTATTAAGGCGGCTTGCGCCGCTCATCCCGGCGGAGTACCCGTATATGTGAAGCTTAAGGATGAGGGAATTGCCCTTCTGTTGAAACGGGAATTCTGGTGCGATGGGGAGCAGACCACGCTTTCATGTCTGCGGGAACGTTACGGTGAAGACGGCGTGGTGCTGCGAGAATAAAAAAGTATTTGAGTTTGTCCCGTCAAAAAGTATGTGTGAAATTGTAAATACCAGATTTGCATAATGGTTGGGCGTCCAAGATAGCAATTAATTTCGCTGTTTTGGCGCCCAAATTTTCCCATAGGTACTATATCCAAGAAGACAAATGAACAAAACCGAACTTGAGAGGTTGAAGAAAATGGATGCAAAATTGGATTTCAGATTTGCAGAACGTAACGATGTTCCACTGATTTTGAAATTTATCCGAGAGCTTGCAGAGTATGAAAAGATGTTAAATGAAGTAGTGGCTGATGAAGCAACGCTTGAAGAGTGGATTTTTGATAAAGAAAAGGCAGAAGTGATTTTTGCTTGCCTTGATGATAAAGAAATTGGCTTTGCACTATTCTTCCACAATTTTTCGACTTTTTTGGGCAGGGCGGGCTTGTATCTTGAAGATTTATATGTTTTGCCAGAATACAGAGGAAAAGGATATGGCAAGGCAATATTAAAGAAACTTGCAGCTATTGCCGTTGAACGTAAATGTGGTCGATTGGAATGGTGGTGTCTTGACTGGAATAAACCAAGCATTGATTTTTATCTGTCATTAGGTGCTGAAGCTATGTGTGACTGGACGGTATACAGAATTTCCGGTGAAACACTAACTAAACTTGCGAAATAAAGCAAAGCCAGGTTTGTGCAGAAGTTTGGGATATTCCTAATACGAGCACTGGTAAGAAGATGTGAGATGATCTTTGCCTATCAAAATAATAAAAAATATCGCGTATCGTTTTCAATTTCATCACACATTCGCCACATTTATTTGGTAAGCTGTGCATGTCATCAGGAGGCGGGATGCGAACATACCCCCTCACATCCTGCAGGCTGATGACCTCCGTAGACCGGACCGGATCAGAGGTAATCCGGTCGGGTATCCAAATTCCTCCTTTTCCCCTTGCCACAGGGGGAAACCCCTGGACACCCTCCACTGCTTTTTGCAGCGGGGGGCGTTTTTATAAAGAAAACGCTTGGGTTTCCAGATTGCTCGCTCGCTTCACCAATTTTTTTATCCAGACCCCTTGACAAGAGTGGGGAAAATGAGTACAATAATCATCGTCGCCTGTGCGGGCTGATGTGACGGGGTGTAGCGCAGTCTGGTAGCGCACGTGCTTTGGGAGCATGGGGCCGGGGGTTCGAATCCCTTCACCCCGACCAGAAACGCAGCACCAACAGCGTGGCTCCTTGGTCAAGTGGTTAAGACACCGCCCTTTCACGGCGGCTACAGGGGTTCGAATCCCCTAGGAGTCACCATTTTTCCTTTAATGGCTATGGGCCTTTAGCTCAGTTGGTTAGAGCGGCCGGCTCATAACCGGTTGGTCCGGGGTTCAAGTCCCTGAAGGCCCACCAGCATTATGGCCCGGTAGTTCAGTTGGTTAGAATGCCAGCCTGTCACGCTGGAGGTCGAGGGTTCGAGCCCCTTCCGGGTCGCCATTTTCTTTGCCGTGGGCTGTCTTGCCGGTGTAGCTCAATTGGCAGAGCAGCTGATTTGTAATCAGCAGGTTGCGGGTTCAAGTCCCATCGCCGGCTCCACTTTCCAGATTTGGAAAGCATATGGGTAGGTTCCCGAGTGGCCAAAGGGAGCAGACTGTAAATCTGCCGTCGCAGACTTCGGTGGTTCGAATCCACCCCTGCCCACCAAAAGCCCTTCTCTCCGCCGGAGAAGGCATCATGCGGGAATGGCGGAATTGGCAGACGCGCTAGATTCAGGTTCTAGTGAGGGTTTTCTTCATGCAGGTTCAAGTCCTGTTTCCCGCACCACGGAACCCTTGAGAAATCAAGGGTTCCGATTTTTGTATGTGCGGAAATACCCAAACCGTACCCAAACGATACCCAATCATGCCATTTTCTCGATGAAGGCTTGCATCCTGTTCGATGATTCCCGACGCATCGTCTCCGTTACATGCCCGTACCGATCCAGGGTGAATGCCGCGGAATAATGCCCCATGTTTTCCTGCAGAGTCTTGATGTCATCTCCCGCCATAATGCTGTTCACCGCGAAGGTATGCCTCAGATCGTGCACCCGGTGATGCTCCAGTCCGGCCGCTACCAGAATGTTCTGGAATTCCTTCCAGATCGTCGGCTGGGAATAGTGGCTGCCATCCGGATGATTGAACACCAGGCCGGGGAATTTACCCTCATTCCACAGGTCGCTCATCTCGCGCTTCTGTGCCTCCTGATCCGCTTTGTGCTTCTTCAGCACTTCCATCACGAAGGGGGCGGGGGCAATCACGCGGGTTTTGCCGTTCTTCAGGGTACCGAACACATAATCCTGACCCTTGACCCGCGTCTGCACCAGCTGCTTTTCGATGTGGATCACACCGTGCTCAAAGTCCACACAGTCCCAGGTGAGCCCGATAATCTCTCCAACCCGCATTCCCGTGAAGACCGCCGTCAGGAACAGGGCCTCGAAGGGATTGCCTTTCAGTGCTATGAAGAGGCGCTTCTGCTCAGGGGCGTCCAACGGCGTCACCTGCTTTTCCACCACCTTCGGCAGAATGCAGGCGCTGGTCGGATTGCGTTCGAGATACTCCACCCGGACAGCCATGTCCAGCGCACGATGCAGGACGCCATGAATGTTCTTGATATATTTGGGGCTTCGTTGTTCAGCCCTGAGCTTGTTATAAAACTTTTGCACCATGGGGGTACGCAGCTGACTGAGGGGAATATCTCCAAGTGCCGGCTTCAGATGCAGCCGAACAACTGACTCATAATGAATGCTTGTCCCCTGCTTTACATCTGCCAGGTATTCCTTCAGCCAGGTGTCCAGCCATTCGCCAACAGTCATTTCTTTTTGTTCTGGTTCGTTGGCTGCTTCCGAGGCTATTCCGGGACCAGCAGCAGGCGGATTGACCGCCTGCTGCTCTCCCTTCTGAAGTGCGTTCAGCTTTTCCCTGACTTCCTTCTGGGTTCTGCCGTACACGCTCTTGCTGATCAGCTTCCCGGTTTCTGGGTTCACCCCAACGGTGACCCTTGCTTCCCAGGTGCCATTGCTTCTTTTCCTGATTGATCCTTCGCCATTAGCACGCTTCCTCATAGGAATCTCCTTCCTTCAGCCAGTCCATCAGAGACTGCCGTGAGATCAGTATCTTTTTCCCGACTTTGACAGATCGCACCTTGCCGGCACGTACCATCTCGTACATCGTGGGCTTGCAGATTCCGATCAGTTCAGCAGCTTCGGGGACTGTCAGAGTAACTTTTGCGTTCACAGGCGAAGATTTCTGCGGTATATCGTTGTCAAGGTGCTCCGGCTCCTGTATAGGAGCCTCGGTGCTATCCAAGGCGTTGAGCGCTGCCTCAACGACCTGAAGAACCTCATCTTTAGTATAAAGCCTGTTTCTCATCATTTC
>JAEYCB010000069.1 GCA_023404345.1 Bacillota bacterium | reverse complement strand
TGGCGACCTTTTCTGCTTTTCTGCTTTTCTACCTTCACCTACTACAAGAAGCCACTTTGTGCCGAAGCAAAGTGGCTTCTTTGACTGGCTGAAAGGCCGCCTGCGGCGGCCTTTTTCGACACGCTGCGATCCTTGCCAAGCAAGGATCAGAGCTTTGTAAAAACGTGTTTTTGAAAAGCAGCGCGGTTCCTGCCCGCCTTCCCACTTGCCCGGGGGATATGTGGTGTGCCCTTGGCAGGCAGAGCCTTCTGTGCTACAATGGTCCAGACTGAAATGATTCCCAAACGACCCTCCCCCGGAAAGGAACGCAAACGCATGCAAACGCGCAAGCTGACAGAGTATCACATCCATACGGGCCGCCTGACCCACCCCGTCGATTTCGCCGTGGTGAGCGATCTGCACGACGAAGCCTACGACGACCTGTGGCCCATGCTGGAAGGCGCGGACGCGCTGCTGGTGCCCGGCGACGTGTGCGACCGTTACCGCCAGACCTCGACTCGGGGCGTTGCCTTCCTGCGCGAGGCAGCCGGACGTCTGCCTACTTTTTTTTCTGTGGGAAATCACGAAACCCGGCAGAAACAATATCGCCAGCTGATAGAAGCCCTTAAGAAAACGGGAGCTGAGGTGCTGATTAACCGCTATGTGCGCTTTGGGGAATGCTGGATTGGCGGATGGTATCCGCCTTCCATCGTGCGGCAGCCCGATATGTTGGATCGCTTCGAAAAGCTTGATGGCGTCAAGGTGCTGCTGTGCCACAAACCGGAGCATTACATTCAGCATATGAAAAGCCGCTCACTGGATCTGGTAGTGGCCGGTCATGCGCACGGAGGACAGATCCGAGTAGCAGGACGCGGCATATTTTCGCCGGGGCAGGGGCTGTTTCCACGCTATACCTATGGCGTGGTGGATGGCAGAATGGTTATCTCCGCAGGGGCCGGAAACCCTGTGCACCTGCCGCGCTGGGGCAATCCGTGCGAGGTGCTTCGCATTACGCTGGACTGACGCCATACAATGAGGAGGCAAATACCATGGGACAGTGCCGGGATATACGCTATGAGGATATCGCAGCAACCATCGCGCAGCTATGCGTGGAGGCTTGCACTCTGCTGCCTAAGCCGGTGCGTGCCTTGCTGGATGGGGCATGCAAAACGGAGCCTTTTGCACCTGCACGTGAAACGCTGGAGCTGATTTGCCATAATGCCAATGTGGCACGCGAGCGCAGCATGCCCATCTGCCAGGATACTGGCATGGCGGTGATTTACGCCGAGCTGGGACAGGACGCACACATCTGCGGCGGCCTTCTGGAGGATGCGGTCAATGAAGGAGTGCGCCGGGGATATACTGACGGCTACCTGCGCAAGTCCGTGGTGCGTGACCCCATCCGCCGCGGAAATACAGGCGACAATACCCCCGCCGTTTTACATGTGAGATTGGTTGAGGGTGACAGGCTTCGGCTTACGGTTGCGCCCAAGGGCTTTGGCAGCGAAAACATGAGTCGCCTGTGCATGCTCACCCCTGCCCAGGGGCTGGAGGGCGCAAAGAATTTTGTGGTAGAGACGGCGCGCCTTGCGGGAGCGAATCCCTGCCCGCCCATGATGCTGGGCGTGGGGATAGGCGGCACCTTTGAGCGCGTGGCGGAGCTGGCTAAGGAAGCATTGGTGGAATTGCGGGAGGGTCCCCATCCCGATCCCTATTACGATGCACTGGAGCAGGAGCTTGTGCAGCGCGTCAACGCTCTGGGCATCGGGCCGCAGGGCTTTGGCGGAAAAACCACTGCGTTAAGCGTGCGGATCAAAGCTGCACCCACGCACATAGCTGGCCTGCCTGTGGCGGTCAACGTGGGGTGCCACGTCACGCGTCACGCCAGCGCGATCCTGTGAGTATTCGGGAGGATTCTGCTATGAGCGCTATTCATCTGAAAGCCCCTCTCTTGGCAAAAGAGATTCAAAGACTGCGTGCGGGTGACCGTGTACTGCTAAGCGGTGTGATTTACACCGCACGAGATGCTGCTCATGCGCGCCTGTGCGCGGCGTTGGAGGCAGGGCAGGAGCTACCTGTTGACCTGCGTGGACAGACGGTTTTTTACGCGGGCCCCACGCCCACCCCTCCCGGCCAGCCCAGTGGAGCCATCGGGCCCACCACCAGCATGCGCATGGATGCCTTTACTCCCAGGCTTTTGCATTATGGCGTCAACGCCATGATTGGCAAAGGGGAGCGCAGTGAGGCGGTCCGTAATGCCGTTATTGAAACGGGCGCGGTGTACTTTGCGGCCATAGGTGGCTGCGCCGCCTATATGGCAGCCTGCGTGGAGTCATTGGAGGTTGTTGCCTACGATGACCTGGGCACCGAAAGCATAAAGCGGCTGGTGGTGCGAGACCTGCCGCTGACCGTAGCCCTTGACGCGCATGGCGGCGATGCTTATACAATGGGCGTTGCGCGTTACCGCGAAGCGTGCGAAAACGCTTGAAAGACACGCCTTATGCATTATTCATTCGCATATGCAGAAAAAAGTTGAATATTTATGCAAAAAGAGCTTGACAGAATGCATAACCGGTTGTATACTATGCACGTTCCCAAAACGAACGAGCGATTGAATGGAGGCAACCATCATGAAGAAGATTATGGCTCTGGCTTTGACGCTTGCATTGACTTTGACTGCTGCCGCTGCGTGTGCGGAAACCTTGACCATGGCGACCAATGCGTCTTTCCCTCCTTATGAGTATGTCGAGGGCGACCAGGTGGTGGGTATCGACCCTGAGATTGCCGCCGCCGTGTGCGAGAAGATGGGCTACGATCTTGAAATCGTGGACACTGAGTTTGATTCTCTGGTATCCGGCGTGGCCAGCGGCAAATACGACTTTTGCATGGCTGGCATGACCGTGACCGAGGAACGCAAGCAGATGGTTAGCTTCTCCAACACCTATGCCACCGGCGTTCAGGTGATCATCGTCAAGGAAGACAGCCCCATTACCAGTGTGGATGATCTGCTGGCGGACGGCGCCAATTACACCGTCGGCACTCAGAACGCCACCACGGGTTACATCTACGCCATGAGCGACATTGAAGAGGCCGGCAAGGGCACCGTCGCGCCTTTCCTCAGCGGCAACGAGGCTGTGATGGCGCTGGTTAACGGCAAGATCGATTGCGTTATCATCGATAATGAGCCGGCCAAGGCTTATGTGGCTGCCAACGAGGGCCTTAAGATCCTGGAAAGCACCTATGTGGTGGAGGACTATGCGGCCTGCTTTGCCAAGGATAACACCGAGCTGCTTGACAAGTTCAACGCGGCCCTAGAAGAGCTGACCGCTGATGGCACCATTCAGGCGATCATTGAGAAGTATATCCCGGCCGAATAATCCAAACCGGATGCAGCGGGGGAGCGGCAATGCCGCCCCCCTTAGCCTGTCCTTTCTGATAAAGGTTCAGAAGATGGGCGGCTGGACTGGAATCGTAACGCCCGACACAGGCCGGGCACGGGATTTGTGCCCTTGGATTGTGACGGGGGGGTTTTTGACGCTATGGGGGAAGCGGCGATGCCGCTCCCTTTCTTCGCACCTAAGACTGATGGGAGGCTGAGCGCGTGACGCTTCTGACAGACCTTGCGGCGTGGTTTGACGGCGTAAAGGCCGAATTTGTTCTCAACTTTATTGATAAGAGCCGCTGGCGCATGCTGTTGAGCGGCTTGGGCAATACGTTGTTGATAGCGTTCCTTGCCTGCTTGATTGGTATTGTGCTGGGCGTGGTAGTGGCCATTTTGCGCACCACATGGGATAACGCGGGTTCTACGATGCGTCGCGGACCGGCGCGCTTTGTGTTTTCAATTTTGAACCGGATATGCTTGATCTATACCACCATCATTCGCGGCACGCCAATGGTGATCCAGCTTTTGATCATGTACTATATCATCTTCGCCACATCGGATAATGGCGTGATGGTGGCTACGCTGGCCTTTGGCATTAACAGCGGCGCGTATGTGTCCGAGATTTTCCGTTCAGGCATTATGAGCGTGGACAAAGGGCAAATGGAGGCAGGCCGCAGCCTTGGCTTGAATTATCTGAAAACCATGTGGTTCGTCATTGCGCCGCAGGTGCTTAAAAATGTGCTTCCGACATTGGCCAATGAGTTTATCACGTTGCTGAAAGAAACCTCTGTCGCCGGATATGTGGCCGTGAGCGATTTGACCTTTGCGGGCAACCGCATTCGCGGCGTGACCTATTCGCCCTTCATGCCCCTCATTGCGGTAGCACTGATTTACCTGGTTTTGGTCATGTTCCTCACCCACATGGTGGGCAGGCTGGAAAGGAGGCTGCGTCAAGGTGATAACCGTTAAGGGACTGAAAAAATCCTTTGGTCAGCTCGACGTTCTCAAGGGAATCGACCAGCATATCACTCCGGGTGAAAAGGTTGTTATTATCGGTCCCAGCGGTTCGGGCAAAAGTACTTTTCTGCGCTGCCTGAACCTGCTGGAACGGCCCACCGAAGGGCAGATTCTTTTTGAGGGCACCGATATTACCGATCCCAAGTGCGATATCAACCTGATCCGGCGCCGCATGGGCATGGTGTTTCAGCAGTTCAACCTCTTCCCGCACCTGACCGTGATGCAAAACCTCACCCTGGCCCCCATTCAGACTGGCCAGGTATCCAAGGAAGCGGCGACTGAAAAGGCTAATCAGCTTCTGGCGCGTGTGGGGCTGCTGGAAAAAGCAAACGTGTATCCCAAGCAGCTTTCCGGCGGACAGCAGCAGCGCATCGCCATCGTGCGCGCGCTGTGCATGAATCCTGACGTGATGCTTTTTGACGAACCCACCAGTGCTCTTGACCCTGAAATGGTGGGCGAAGTGCTGGACGTGATGAAGCAGCTTGCGGCCGAGGGCATGACCATGGTGGTTGTAACCCATGAGATGGGTTTTGCCCGCGAGGTTGGTGACCGCGTTCTCTTCATGGACGAGGGACGGGTTTTGGAGGAGGGCACGCCCCGCGATATCTTTGAAAATCCCCAGAATCCCCGCACACAGGATTTTCTGCGCAAAGTCTTGTGATATGGCAGACATTCTACGGACGGGAGGCACAGAGGCCTCCCGTCCGTATGTTTTTTCCTCGCGATATATTTCGCTCATTATGTGATAAATACATCGCGTTTGCTGCCTGGTGCCAATCTCTGGGGGTCATTGCTTATGCACGGCCGGCAGACAGACCGTTGTTCGTCAAAAAAGATGAAAAATTCTCCACAAAAAAGAGTTTACAAGTTGCGTGGAACTGTGCTATAATTCAAAAGTTGGAGTATGCCGGGAGCCGTGGGCGGCTGCATGCGCTCAAAAGGCGTGTGACCACGGGCCAGGCGGAAACATCATCACTGACAAAGCGCGGCCGTCAGGGCCGTGCGGGGGCTTGGGATGCGCTTCGCTCTCTCTACGTGGACGCGTCCAACTTCAAGAGCCCCTTCGGCTCAAGAGAGCACATTACATGGAGGTGTAACCACACATGGCACGTATTGCGGGCGTAGACCTGCCCAGGGAAAAGCGTGTGGAGATCGGCCTGACCTACATCTTCGGCATCGGCCTGGCAACGTCCAAGCAGATCCTTGCCGAGACTGAGATCAACCCCGATACCCGCGTCAAGGACCTCAGCGAAAACGAAGTCAGCAAGCTTCGTGAGTACATCGAGCACCACGTCAAGGTGGAGGGCGACCTTCGCCGTGAAGTGTCCCTCAACATCAAGCGCCTGGTGGAGATCGGCTGCTATCGCGGCGTGCGCCACCGCCGCAACCTGCCCGTTCGCGGTCAGAACACCAAGAACAACGCGCGTACCCGCAAGGGCCCCAAGCGCACCATCGCGGGCAAGAAGAAAGCCACCCGTTAACCAGACGCAAAGTATGCTGATTCAGCATGGAGGGATGAACAAACATGGCACCCAAGCAAAAGCTTAAGAAGGTAACGCGCAAGCGCCGTGAGAAGAAGCTCGTCGAGCGTGGCGCCGCGCATATCCGTTCTTCCTTTAACAATACCATCGTTACTTTGACCGACACCAACGGCAACGCGCTCAGCTGGGCCAGCGCCGGCGGCCTGGGCTTCCGTGGAAGCAAGAAGTCCACTCCCTTTGCCGCTCAGATGGCTGCCGAGACCGCCGCGAAGGCCGCCATGGAGTTTGGCCTCAAGACTGTCGAGGTTTATGTCAAGGGTCCCGGTTCCGGACGTGAAGCCGCCATCCGCAGCCTGCAGGCCGCGGGTCTTGAAGTCAACATGATCAAAGACGTTACACCCATTCCGCACAACGGATGCCGTCCGCCCAAGCGTAGAAGAGTGTAAGGATTTCGAGGAGGTACAATCAACATGGCAAGATATACAGATTCCGTATGCCGTATGTGCCGCCGCGAGGGCACCAAGCTCTTCCTCAAGGGCGAGAAGTGCTTCTCGTCCAAGTGCGCGCAGCAGAACCGCCCCACCCCTCCGGGCCAGCATGGACAGGCCCGGCAGCGTAAGGCGAGTGAGTACGGCCTCCAGCTTCGTGAAAAGCAGAAAGCCCGCCGCGCCTACGGCCTGATGGAAGGCCAGTTCAAGCGCACCTTTGTCCGCGCCACCGGCATGAAGGGCATCACCGGCGACAACCTGCTCCAGCTGCTCGAGCTGCGTCTGGATAACGTGGTGTACCGCAGCGGTCTGGCTGCCAGCCGTGCGCAGGCCCGTCAGCTTGTGTGCCACGGCCTGATGACCGTGAACGGCAAGAAGGTGGACATCCCCTCTTATACCGTGAAGCAGGGCGATGTGATCGGCGTTAAGTCCACCAAGAAGGACATCGCCATCTTCAAGGCCGCCAAGGAAGGCTCCGGCCGCGTGGTGCCCAAGTGGCTCACCACCGATCTGGAAAACCTCACCGCCACCGTTGCCGCCCTGCCGCAGCGCGATGACGTGGATCTGACCCTGCAGGAAAACATGATCGTCGAGTTCTACTCTCGTTAGGATGAGGCGTTACTCCCTCAACCCATTGGCTTAAAACAGGAGGGTAAAACGAATGATCGAAATCGAAAAGGCGCGCATCGACTGTGCGGAGCTCAGTGCGGATGGTACCTACGGCAAGTTTGTCGTAGAGCCCCTGGAGCGCGGCTTTGGCAACACGCTGGGCAATGCTCTGCGCCGCGTGCTGCTTAGCTCGCTGCCCGGCGTGGCCGTGACCAGCATTAAGATCGAAGGCATTCAGCATGAGTTTTCTACCGTGCCCGGCGTCACCGAGGATGTGAGCGAGCTCATTCTGAACCTCAAGACCTTGTCGGCCAAGCTGTATTCCGATCAGCCCAAAACCGTCATGCTCGATGTGAAGGGCCCCGCCGAGGTCAAGGCCAAGGATATCGCCATTGATGACGAGCTTGAGTTCATCGATCCGGAGATGCATATCGCCACCCTCAACGAGGATGCCCACCTGCAAATGACGCTGACCATCGACAAGGGCCGCGGATACGTGAGTGCGGAAAAGAACAAGTATCCCAATATGCCCATCGGGGTCATTCCGATCGACTCAATCTTCACCCCCATCCGCAAGGTCAACTACACGGTGACCGATACCCGCGTGGGACAGATCACCGACTATGACAAGCTGACTCTGGAGGTGTGGACCAACGGCAGCGTTCAGCCCGACGAGGCCATCAGCCTTGCCGCCAAGATTCTCACCGAGCACCTGACCCTGTTTGTCGGCTTGACCGATCAGGTGACCACCATTTCCTTCACCGATCAGGAAGACGACAAGAAGGAAAAAGTGCTCGAAATGACCATCGAGGAGCTGGACCTGAGCGTACGTGCCTACAACTGCCTCAAGCGCGCGGGTATCAACACCGTGGCGGAACTGGTGCAACGCAACCAGGAGGATATGATGAAGGTGCGCAACCTCGGCCGCAAGAGCCTGGAGGAAGTGGAGCAGAAGCTCGAAGCGCTTAACCTCTCCCTGCGCCCCAGCGACGAATAACCGACCGATTCCTTAAAAGGAGGATAACATACCATGGCACAACGGAAACTGGGCCGTACTGCCGATCAGCGCAAGGCGCTTTTGCGCAATCAGGTGACCAACCTGATTTGGTATGGCCGCATCGAGACGACCGAGGCCCGCGCCAAGGAAGTGCGCCGTGCCGCCGAGCGCCTGATCACGCTTGCGGTCAATGAGTGCGATAACAACGTGGAAGTGACCAAAGAAACCCACAACGACAAGGGCCAGCTCGTAACCCTGAACGTGGTTAACGATGCTCCCAGCAAGCTGCATGCCCGCCGTCTGATGATGAGCTACCTCTATGAGCTCAAGGACGTGCAGCGCAAGGACGAGGATAAGGCCGACTGGAAAGAGCGCACCAAGGACGTTAAGTATCCTGTGGTGGAGAAGCTCTTCCGTGAATATGGCCCCAAGTTCAAGAAGCGCAATGAGGAAAAGAAGTGCGCCGGTGGCTACACCCGCATTTACAAGCTCGGGCCCCGTCGCGGCGACGCTGCCGAGATGTGCGTGATCGAGATCATCTGATTTGCTGGCTTTGCAAAAGCCCCGCCTGAAATGGCGGGGCTCAGCCAGTCAAAGAAGCCACTTTGCTTCGGCACAAAGTGGCTTCTTGTAGTAGGTGAAGGTAGAAAAGCAGAAAAGCAGAAAAGGTCGCCACTTGTGGAGGGCGAGTTTCTTGAGATTCATCG
>JAEYCB010000019.1 GCA_023404345.1 Bacillota bacterium | reverse complement strand
ACTCTTTTTTCTTCGTCCGCACCTGCGCCAGCTCATCGCTGAATGCGGAAATCGTCATCTGCTTATCCATACGTCCATTATATCATATTGGCCTGCGTTTTGCTTTTTTTATGCGGTATTGCCCTAGAAAAAAGCCGTATGCGACGGACTTTTTAACAAAGCACGCTTCCCCTGCAATGCTTGAGATAGCGCGGCTGTGCTTTTTCTTCGCCTCCCATTTTTTCTACAAGTTGTACCCGGCGGCTCTGTGAACAGGTCCAGTAAAAAACGGATACAGATCCCCCCTGATGTAGGAAAATAAAACTACATTAAGGGGGATTTTCTATGCCAAGAAGATATCAAAAGATACACGAGATGCTAACGGAAATCAAGCAAATGTTAGAGAGCAGAAGAAAGAGGGATGCTGCGGAGGTGGACAAGGCTTTCAGTATACATCTCAAGCTTATTTCCAGCTTACTAAACAATACAGCATTATACCCTCCATATCTAAAAAAGAAATTCTTATGATAACGTCATGGCGGAAAATTTCTTCATTCTCAAAACAGAGTGCATTTATCAGTACAAGCCGTCTGCCTTCTGTGGTTAACGGAAGGATTGACTGCCATATCCAAATTTCGAAATTCCAAGCGTATCCAGAAGCTGCCCTGTGCGGGAATGCTGTATGCAAAGCCGGTAGTGCACAAAAATCATTTATCTATTCCCATCAATCCCTGGCAGATGATATAATAAAACGATACTAAGCGAAAGGAGCGTGTTTTTATGATGAACACAAATAAAATGGAGATTGTAATGGTGGAAGGAGGTATGACGAAGTAACTTTCGCAGACCTCCTTCCTTCGGGAATATAAAATGGAGGTTATAGAATTGAATCAATTAAATGATTACGGCGTTTCAGAGCGCTTTTTAACAGAAGCAACCTTATATCCAAATTATCAACTTGCAAGAGTGATTGCACAGCATCGTGGAAAATATAAGATCGTAACCGAACAGGCAGAAAGGTTGGCGGAGATTTCAGGCAAACTCCGGTACGACACAGAGGAGCTTGCCCAATATCCGACGGTCGGTGACTATGTGATGGTCGATATGCTGTCCGAGTTTGCCGTCATTCATCAGGTGTTGACACGAAAGAGCCTGTTTATCCGAAAGGCCGTTGGATTGTCCGGACAGGCGCAGCCCATAGCAGCCAATGTGGATATTGTATTTTTATGCATGTCCCTCAATCAGAATTTCAGCCTGAACCGTATGGAGCGGTATCTGTCCATTGCCTGGGACAGCGGCGCTACACCGGTGATTGTTCTGACCAAATCGGATCTATGCGAAAATCTGTCTCGGGCGATTGCGCAGGTCGAAGAAACTTCCTGTTTTTCCGATGTTGTTACGCTTTCCATGTTTGATATGGACATTTGCAAGAAGTTCCAGCCTTATTTCCAGAAAAACCAGACCTGTGCCTTTATCGGTTCCTCGGGTGTGGGAAAATCGACCCTGATCAACAAACTGCTGGGCGCTCAGGTTATTACAACACAGGAGATCGGCAAGGGCGACAAAGGCCGCCACACCACAACAGGCCGTGAAATGTTTCCCTGTCCGTTGGGTGGCGTGGTCATTGACACGCCCGGTATGAGAGAGATGGGCGCAGAAAGCGCCGACCTTTCCAAAACATTTGCGGAAATTGAGGATTTGGCACAGCACTGTCGTTTCCGTAACTGCACACACACCAATGAACCCGGATGTGCTGTTCTGGCCGCAGTGGACTTGGGTGAATTGGACGGCCGCCGCCTGGAGAGCTACCACAAGCTGAGCCATGAAACCAGCTATGATGGATTAAGCAGCAGGGAGATTGAAGTCAAAAAGTGCGAGCGTATGTTCAAAGAGATCGGCGGGATGAAGAATGCCAGACGGTTTGCAAAAGAACAGCGGAAACGGAAATGAGGAAAGTCATGAATAATGAATTTTTGAAAGAAAACATGATGGGACCCAACGCATGGCTGCTGGCAGAGGAATTGATGGCGAATGTACCTTTGAAAAAAGGAATGCGTGTTTTGGACTTGGGATGCGGTCGTGGACTGACTTCTGTGTTTTTGGCAGAGAAATACGGCGCACAGGTTTTTGCTGTAGATTTATGGACATCTGCCACAGAGAATTATAACCGCTTCAAGCAGGCAGGGGTTTGCGAACTGCTCGTTCCTTTGCAACTTGACGCATTGCGGCTTCCTTTTGCGCAAGGATTTTTCGATGCTGCCATCAGTGTGGATTCCTATCATTATTTCGGCAATAATGACAGCTATTTTGAAAAGGTATTGAAACCAATACTGAAAAAAGATGCTATTGTTGCCATTGCTTTTCCGGGCATGAAGTATGAGGTGCATGACAATATACCAGAAGAACTGAAGCCGCTTTGGGAAGCGGAAGCGCTGGAAATGTGGCATTCGATTGACTGGTGGAAACCCAAATTTGCGCCATATCTAAAAGATTTCCAAATTGCTGAGATGAATTGCTTTGACAGAGCATGGAATGACTGGCTGGCTTGTGATAACCCATATGCAGTGGAGGACAGACTGATGATTGAAACAGATAACGGTCGATTTATGAACTTGATCAAGCTAACAGGACGCATCTAAAAAGCTTATTACAAACACAGTCTTGCAGGTGTAGGGCTGCACAGACTGTCAAAAAAACCTCTTGGAAGGTTTGGAGGGCCTCAGCCCTCTGAACTGTATTGCGAATTTCCGATGCCTTCCCCAAATCTTTGGTTTGGGGAGGGCATCCCGCTGACATGTGCGGTGAATTCGGAAGCCTTACACATTTTCCCGGCTGCGCCGCAGGCGCAGGGAAAACGTGTTTTGGCACAGCACATTGTAAGCCCCCAATACCGGGGCTTTCAGGCTGTCGACAAAGTGCGGGGTGCAGGGGGATCATCCCCCTACCGGGGGTTGGGGCAGAGCGCCAAAGCCTTACGCCGCAGCATTTTTCGCGAGCGTTGCGAGCGCCCGAAGGGTGCAAGAAACGCGGTTTTCCCCAAAATCAGGGGTTTTTCAACGGTCTGGTAAGCCCCGAATACCGGGGCTTTTTTCATGTGCAAATCAAAACTCCATAAAAAAGCCCCCTGAAAA
Source organism: Bacillota bacterium (assembly GCA_023404345.1). Classification (GTDB taxonomy): domain Bacteria; phylum Bacillota; class Clostridia; order Christensenellales; family Aristaeellaceae; genus Limiplasma. Next base: position 20,150 of record JAEYCB010000019.1, on the reverse strand, counting down.
CAAAAGAACCCCCATTTCTTCGGCGGCATCCGAAATGCTATACTTTTACCATCAACACAAGCAAACCAGACAAAGGGGCAAGGCCAATGAACGACATCATCGTATCCATGCACGATATCTGCAAGTCGTTTCCCGGCGTAAAGGCGCTGGACCATGTGGATTTCGAGCTGCGAAGCGGCGAGGTCATGGCGCTTCTGGGTGAAAACGGCGCGGGCAAATCCACGCTGATGAAGGTGCTCAGTGGCGTCTACACCCGCGACAGCGGCGACATGGAAATCCAGGGAAAGGCGTATGGCAACCTCACCCCCAAGCAGGCGCAGGCCGCGGGTGTGGCCATTATCCATCAGGAGCTGAACATGTGCCGCCACCTCACCGTGGCCGAAAACATGTTCCTGGGGCGTGAAAAGGTGCATGGCATCGTGCTGAGCCAGCGCCAGATGGAGGCCGAAGCCGCCGAGGTGCTGGGGCGGCTCAAAATCGACATTTCTCCCCGCACGGTGGTGGGCGATCTGCCCATTTCCAAGCAGCAGATGGTGGAAATCGCCAAGGCCCTTTCGATGGATGCGCGCATCCTCATCATGGATGAGCCCACCTCCGCGCTCACCGCGCGCGAAATCGAGGACCTGTTCCGCATCATCCGGGACCTGCGCGCCTCGGACCACGGCATTGTGTATATCTCCCACCGGCTGGAGGAATTGCAGCACATCGTGGACCGCGTGACCATCATGCGCGACGGCCAGTATATCGCCACCATGAACTTTGCCGATACCAGCATCGACCAGATCATCACCTACATGGTGGGCCGTGAAATCAAGGAAAAGTTTCCCCGTGTGACCTGCGAAAAGGGCAAAAAAACCTTCGAGGTGAAAAACCTCAACGCCGGGCGCATGGTGCGAAACGTCAGCTTTTCCCTCTATGAGGGTGAAATCGTGGGTTTTGCGGGCCTGATGGGCGCCGGGCGCACGGAAACCACCCGCGCCATCTTTGGCATCGACCCCAAACAATCCGGTCAGATTTTTCTGGATGGCAGGGAAATTGCCATTCACAGCCCCATGGACGCGATCCGTCAGGGCGTGGTGCTGGCCCCTGAGGACCGTAAGAAGGACGGCCTGTGTACCAAGCTAAGCATCCGTCACAACATCGCGCTTCCCAACCTGGACCTTTTGTGCAACCGTCTGGGCGTGGTCAGCCACAGCAAGGAAAACGCCATGTGCGACCGCGCGGTCAAGAATTTGCAGATCAAAACCCCGTCGGTGGACGTGGACGCGGCCAACCTCTCCGGCGGCAACCAGCAGAAGGTGGTTGTGGGCAAATGGCTGGCGCGCGATTCTCGGGTGGTCATCTTTGACGAGCCCACACGCGGCATCGATGTGGCGGCCAAGGTGGAAATCTACCATCTGATGAACCAGCTCAAACAGCAGGGCATCGCGGTGATGTTCGTATCCAGCGAGCTGCCGGAGGTGCTGGGCATTGCCGACCGCGTGATCGTGATGTGCGACGGGCAGATCACCGGCGAGGTGATGGCGCGGGAAACCACGCAAAACGAGATTCTCACGCTGGCAACCCGGTTTGAAAACAAAATGGCGGCAGGCCAATGAGCGTAGGAGGCACGGATCGTATGGAACACAGCAAGCAACCCTTCCTCAAGCGGCTGCTCAGCGTGCGCGGCATGGGCGCGGCGCTGACGGCTTTCGCGGGACTCATCATCATCTACATCGCGTTCGGCCTGATCAATCCCACGGTGTTCTCAGGGCGCAATATCGTCAACCTCACGCGCTCCATGTCCAAGTACCTCATCATCGGCATCGGCCAGAGCTACCTGCTCATCACCGGTAATATCGACCTGTCCATCGGCTCGGTGGTCGGCATGAGCGCCATGATCTCCGGCACGCTGATGTCCGGCGGCATGCATCCCATCCCCGCCATCCTGATCACGCTGGTGGCCTGCCTGCTGGTGGGTGTGCTTAACGGCATGCTCGTGGGCAAGTTCCAGCTTCCGCCCTTCATCGCCACGCTGGGCACGATGTTCGTGGCGCGCGGCGTGGCCTACATGGTCAACGGCAACCGCAACACCAACGCCATCGCCAGCGGCATCGGTCAGGAGATGGGCGACAAGTTCCAAAACTTCTTCTACTATGGAGATACGCTGGGCCTGTACAACACCTTCTGGATTGCCATGATTCTCTTTGCGGCCTTCTTCTTCCTGCTGAGCAAGACCCGCACGGGCCGGCACATCTACGCCATCGGCTCCAACGCGGACGCGGCCAAGCTGTCGGGCGTGTCGGTGGTGGCCACGGTGACCAAGGCATACCTGGTATCGGCGTTCTGCTCGTTCGTGGTGGGCCTGATCCTGTGCGCGCAGGCCAGCATGGGCAACATGGAGGCCGGCAACACCTATGAAATGTATGCGGTAGCCGCGGGCGTCATCGGCGGCATCTCTCCCCTGGGCGGCACGGGCCTTCTGCTGGGCACCCTCGGCGGCGCAGCCGTGTGGCAGACGCTGGAAAACGGCCTGAACATGATCGGCGCGCAGGTGGGCATCCAGCGCATCGTGATCGGCGTGATCGTGGTATTTGCCGTGCTGCTTGACGTGGTGTTCCGCCGCGGCATCTTCAGCCGCAAAACCACCAAAAAGACGAATGAATTGCCTGCGGGCGTTCAGAAATAGAAACAGGAGGTACCATTGTTATGAAAAAGATCGTTGCTCTGCTGCTCTGCCTGTGCCTGGTGCTCGGCGCTGCCAGCGCGATGGCCGCCGGCGAAAAGATCGCCCTGATCACCATGGACTCCATCGACCAGCACTGGATCACCCTCAACGAGGGCGCCCAGAAGGCCGCTGAGGAACTCGGCGTGACCGTAACCTTCATGTCCCCCAACACCAAGGATGACGCCCAGCAGATCGAATGCGTCAACAACGCCGTCGCCGGCGGCTATCAGGCCATCATCGTGGCGGCCAACGGCCCCGACGCCATCTCCTCTGCGCTCAACGAGGCCGTTGAGGCGGGCGTGAAGATCGTCTACGTGGACTCCCCCGCCAACGTTGAGGCGGAAGCCACCTTCTCCACCGACAACGAGGCAGCCGGCAAGACCGCCGGTGAGGAAATGATCAAGGCCCTGACCGCGGCCGGCATCACCTCCGGCGACATCGGCATCGTCAACGTCAACGCCGCTACTGACTCCACCGTGAAGCGCGAAGCGGGCTTCCGCAGCGCCTTTGAAGGCACCGATTTCAACATCCTCGAGACTCAGTACGGCGAGGGCGACGCTGCCAAGTCCCAGACCATCGCCGAAAACTACATCACCCAGGGCGTGGTCGGCATCTTCGGCGGCAACGAAGGCTCCACCACCGGCATCGGCAACGCCATCAAGGCGTCCGGCAACACCGGCGTGATCGGCGTGGGCTTTGACAAGTCCGACGCCATCCAAGGCCTCATCAAGGACGGCTACCTGCTGTGCACCATGGCTCAGAACCCCGATGTGATGGGCTATGAGGGGGTGCAGGCTGCTGTGAAGGCCATCGCTGGCGAGGACCTGGGCCATGCCGTGACCGACACCGGCGTGTCCGTGCTGACCAAGGATTCCCTCCAGTAAGCTGCACAAACGGGTCCGCCGCACCGAATGGGTGCGGCGGATCTTTTTTTGTTTACGGCATCAGTGCCATAAGCGCCTCGTTTTGCACCTCCAGCCCGCGCGGGGTAAGGAAGAACCGTCTCTCCCCCACCGCGCCCAAGGACCATGCCCCCAGCCCCTCCTTCGCCAGCGTTTCCAGCGCCGGTCCGTAGACCTGCGAAAGCGCCATGCCATGCATGCGCTCAAAATCGCGCTCGGAAACGCCGTCTGTCATGCGCAGGCCCACCATCATTGTTTCAAACATCGCCTCCTGCCGGTCCACCGGCGTGATTTCCGCCGGCGGCAGGATGTTTTGCGCGTTCAGTGCATGCACATACTCCGCCACACTTTCGGTGTTTGCACGCCTCACGCGCACCGCGCCGCATGCGGCCTGCGCCCCGTCCGGCGGCAGCATGCCGTGCGCCGCCACACCAAGCCCCGCATACCAGCTTCCCTGCCAGTAGCCCACGTTGTGGCGGCAGCGAAAGCCCGGGCGGGCAAAATTGCTGATTTCGTAGCGCTCGTATCCCGCCGCTTCCAGCCACGTTACGCCCTGCTCGTACATCTCGGCGGTCAGCTCGTCATCCGGCAGGCGCACGCTTCCCGCCTTCACCATGCGCCACAGCGGCGTACCTTCCTCCAGAATCAAGCTATACGCGGATATATGCTCCACGCCGAGTGCCAAAGCCGCTTCTATGCTCTCGCGCCAGTCCCGCAGCGTCTGACCCGGCAGGCTGGACATCAGATCCACGTTGAGGTTGCGGATGCCAAAGGCGCGGGCCATCGTCACCGCCTCCTGCGCCTGAGCGAAGGTGTGAATGCGCCCGATGGCCTGGAGCAGCCGGTCCTGCGCGGCCTGTACCCCCAGCGACAGGCGGTTAAGTCCACAGGCGCAGGCCGCTTCCAGCCACTGGGGTGACAGGGTGCCGGGATTTCCCTCGGCGGTGATTTCGGCATCCGGCAGGATGTCGAAGCGGCGGCGAAGCTCCTCAAGGACGGCGCACATCTCAGCAGCAGGCACGAGCGTTGGCGTTCCGCCCCCTAGAAACACGGTGCTCACCCTGGCGCCGGGGTATTTTTTGGCGGTGATACAAATTTCTTTTTTGAGTGCAGAGCAATATGCCGCAACGGTTTCAGCGTCCGCAGGTGCAGAACAGAAGTCGCAGTAAAAACATTTCCTTTTACAAAATGGAAAATGGAGATATAATTGCAGTAGCAAATCGCAACCCTCCCGGTGCGATTATACCACACCCACAAAGGAGGCTGCCACAATGGAAGCTATCGAACTCGGTTTTGACACTCTGGTGCGCCTGTGTATCCTGCTCATCGAACTTGCCGGCATCATCGTTATCGTCATCAGCATGGTCAGGGGATTCATCGGCTTTGTTCAGAAGGACGACAGTACCCGCATCCAGCTTGCGCAGGGCATCATGCTGGGCCTGGAATTCAAGGTGGGCAGCGAGGTGCTGCGCTCCGTTATCGTCAGCGGCTGGAATGAGCTGGGCACGCTGGCGGCGGTCATTTTGCTGCGCAGCCTTCTGACGCTGCTTCTGCACTGGGAAATCGACGTGGAAGAAAAGCGCCAGCGCGAATGCAGGGAGGCTGAGGCCGCCGGAAGTGCAAAGCTGCCGGAAGCCTGATCTTTCCCCCGAGAAGGAGGTTCCTAATGACAACCGTTTCCCCCCGCCGCGCCGTGTTTGGGCAAAGGCTTTCAGCCTTTCTAAGCACGCGGCCCACACGGCGCGCGCTGACGGTGCTCTGCCTGGTTTGGGTGGCGCTGATGCTTGTGCCGCTTCTTGCCATGTCGTTTTATGCCTATCCCACTCACGATGACTTTCCCAGCGTCCGTCCTGCCGCCGAGGCCTGGGCCATGACCGGAAGCCTCTGGGAAACGTTAAAAGCGGCCTGGAACCAGACCATGTACGACCACCAGACGTGGCAGGGCACGTATGTGGCCATGTTTGTGTGCGCGTTTCAGCCCATGGTGTTTTCCATGCGGCTTTTCTGGCTGGCGCCGTTTGGCGCGCTGACGCTGCTCGCGCTGTCGGCCTGGTATCTGGTGCGGCAGGTCACAAGATGCGTGCTCAAGGGGGATCTGTGCGTATGCACGGTGCTCTATGCCGCGCTGATGACGCTGCTGCTTGAATACGTGCCCGGTATCCGTGAACTGATTTACTGGCAGTCGGCCATTCAATATGCGTTGAGCGTGGTGGCAGTGATGCTGCTGTGCGGCCTGATGATCCGGCTCCACACGGAATCAGCCCGCCCCGCCGTCTATGTATGGCGCACGGCAGCGGCGTTGCTGTGCGCTGTGGCGCTGGGCGGCCTTCCCTATCCGCTGGCGCTGGGCGGCGCGGTGGGGCTGGCGCTGATCGCTGCCTGGTGCGTATGGCGTCGTTCGCCTGCGCGCATCGCAGCCGTCATCGCATTCGCAGGCGTGGCACTGTCGCTGCTTGTGGTGGTGGCCGCGCCCGGCAATGCCGTGCGCCAGGAGCGTGTGGGCGAAAGCATGGCACCGCTTACGGCCATTGTTCACAGCGTGGTGGAATGCCTCAGCTGCACAGGCAAATGGTTCGGACCGCAGCTGATCGGCCTTGCGCTGGTGCTGGGACCGCTGCTGTGGCAGCTGCTCAAAAACAGCCCCATGCGTTTTCGCAATCCGGGCTGGGTCAGCCTGCTCAGCTTCGGGGTGCTGGCAGCCAGCTTTGTGCCGCCCATCTTTGCCACCGGCGTGGACAGCTACCGGCTGGACCGCATTCTGGGCAGCCTGTATATGCTCTACGCGGTGCTGGTATTCCTCAACCTCATCTACTGGCTGGGCTGGCTGACCCGGCGCCGCGCCACGCATTCTGCGCCGGAGGGCGTGCGCGTGTGGCAGCTGGGCCTGTGCGCGGGGCTGTTGGCCTGGGGGCTGTTCGCCACCGGGGCGGTGCTCGCCACCCCCACGCTGGGCGCGTATTACAGCCTGCTCACCGGCGAGGCTGCGCAATACCGTGAAGATATTCTCGCGCGCGAGGAAGCGCTGCTCTCCGCCAAATCGCTGTCCGAGGCGCAGGCATCGGTAGATTTCCTGAGGGCGCAGCCGGCGATTTTCCCGCTGGATATGCTGCCCTATCAGAGCGATACAGATCTGCCGGGCGACATGCACCGCTTCTTTGCCATGCAGCAGCTGGTGGACCGCTACGGTGCGGGACACATTCCCGCCGAGGAATGGGAGGCCTTGAACGCATGGAACAGCGAGAGCTAACCTCCCCTTGCCTGACCCGCTTTGACCGGGCGGCTTTTGGCATAGTGGCGGGACTGCTGGGCATCGTGTTCGCCTACCTGCTCGCATACGGTATACTGCGCACCAGCGTGTTCGATCCCGTCGCCCCGACAAGCGAGCATGTGCTCTATGTATGGGACAACGTCGCCGTCAACCTGGCGATGCTGCTGGGCTGGCTGGTGCTTATGCGGCTCGCGCTGCGCTTTGAGGGACGCATCCGCCTGGAATGGCTTACGGGCATAGCGCTGGGCGTGACGTTTGCGCTGGGCGTAGCATGGGTGCTGGTGCTGCGCGCCGTGCCCATCAATGACCCCGGCATCCTGTACTACACCGCCGCGGAGCTCACGCGAGGCGACCCGTCGGAGCTGTGGCGGCATGAGGTGTACCTGCGCACCAATCCCTTTCAGGCCGGATACCTGCAATATTCCGAGCTGCTTCAGCGCGTCTTTGGCCGCCACAGCTATGTGCCGCAGGGCCTGCTCAACGCAGCATTTCTTACCGCCGCCTACGGCGCACTGATGGACCTGACTTGGCGCAGTCTGCGTGACCGCCGGGTACAGGTGGCCGCCACGCTTATGCTGGTGCTATGTGTGCAGCCGGTGTGCTATACCACCTTTCTCTACGGTAACCTGCCGGGGCTGTGCCTTTCGCTGTGGGCGCTGGACTGCCTGTTGCGCTGGGTTTCGGGCGGGCGCAGGCGGTGGATTGTCCCGGCGCTCATGCTAATGGTGCTGGCCGTGGTGCTCAAGCCTAATTACCTGATCTTTGCCCTGGCCGCGGCGCTGGTGACGGCGCTGTATGCACTGGGAACTCGCCGGCTGGGCGCGCTGGTGGTGTGCGCCGGGCTACTGGCTGCGCCCATGGCGGCGGACCGGCTGGCTCGCCTCGCGCTGGAAAAGCGCACGGGCTTTCCCCTTGGCGAGGGCGCGCCGCAGACCACCTGGCTGGCCATGGGCATGCAGGAAGGGCCCCTTGCTCCGGGCTGGTACAACCGCTATTCCCTGACGCTGATGGAGCGCGCGGAGCTGAATCCCGACACCGCCCTTGCCCTCAACCGGCAGGACATCGCGCAGCGGCTTTCCGAATTTGCCGCCGACCCCGCCTACGCGCTTTCCTTCCACCACCGGAAGATGGTTTCCCAGTGGGCGGAAACCACCTTTGAGGCGCTGCTGATCAACCGCGTCATGCCCAGCGAAAGCCCCTTCCCCGCGCTGGTGGACAGCTTGCTTTCGGGCTGCGGCTCTCGCGCACTATCCCTGTACATGGAGGGCTATACGCTGACGCTGTACCTGGGTTTTGCCGCGGGCACGGCGCTGCTGGCGTTGCGGCTTTTCCGGCGCAAAGCGCAGGCATGGCCGTGCCTGTACGCCCCGCTTGCGCTGATGGTGGCGGTGCTGGGCGGCTTCCTCTATCACATGCTGTTCGAAGCCAAATCCCAGTACCTGATGATCTACCTGCCCATGATGGCGCCGCTGGGCGCATGGGGGCTGGCGTGGCGCCGCAAAAGCGTCAAAGCGCCTTCCGCGCCATGATGCGGATGTTCTCCACCCCGATATCGGTATGGGCGGCGCAGAGCGAAAGGATGGCGGCGCTGGTTTCGGCGGTCATGTCGGAAGAAGCAACGATCACCGTAAGCGCGCCGTTTTGCAGGAGCACCACACAGGGCGAAAACCCCGCCTGATTGAGCGTCTCCTCCAGCCCCAGCTCGCTCTGATGATCCGCCACCAGCCGGTCCAGCCGCGCGGCGGCCTGGGCACGGGTCTCCTCATCCGCCGCACCGCTGTCCAAAAGCGCGGTGAGGGCGGCCACATCCTTGTCGTAAGCGGCCTCCCGCGCGGTGCGTTCCTGCGTGGCGGCAGGCGCGGGCGTCTGCCCGGCAGACAGGCTGGCGCCTGGCTCCGGCGCGTCCGATGGCGCAGGCGCAGGCAGGCGCAGCCATGCCAGCACGGCCGCCGCCGCGATCAATGCGGCCAGCAGGCCCCGGCGCAGCCATGTAAACGTCCGTTTTTTTGCGCGTCCCTCCGGGGGCGCTTTTTTTGCGTTCATCGGCGTTCCTCCTCCATCACAAACACATCCACGGCGTTTTCGGGCAGGCCCAGGAGCGTGCGCACCGCGCGGATCAGCGACAGCCGAACCGACAGGTCATCCGCTCCCTCGGCCACCACCACCGCGCCCGTGGGGCCTGCCGTGCGCGCGCCGAGGGTATCCGTCTGCCCGCCGTAAAACAGCGCCACCTCTACCTTGCCCGCGCCCGCCATTGCGCCCAGCACCTCCGCGATCCGCTGTTCCTCCTGGCTGGCCATGCCCTTGTCCCCGCCGCCGCCCATAAGCAGCAGCACAGCCACCAACAGCGCCGCCGCCAGCCAGGGAAGCATTTTGAGCTCCATCAAGCGCTTGAGGTTCATGGGCCGCTCCCCTCGTTTCCTTCCAGACGTACCCGCTCCCGCGGCACGGCCAGCCCTTCCGCGATGGTTCGGGCCACCGCCTCCGCGTCCAAAAGAGGCGCTTCCCCGCGCGTAAGCCACAGGTCGATGTGATCCACCGCGCCCTCCATCGTCAGGTACACAGCGGCCCGCACCTCATATCCCGCCCTGCGTGCGATGCGCACACAGTATACCTCCGCCTGGTTGGCCGCCGCGCTGAGCGCCGCGCGCGCGTAGCTCTCTCCTCCTGCGGCAGCCGCATCTGCGGCGGCGGGCAGCGCGCTTTCCACCTGAATGTCCATCAGGCTACCCAGGCCCGACACCAGCGCGGCCATTACCAGCACGCTCACCGTCATGCGCGCCATCTTCTGCAGCCGCCCCTCCGGGAGCAGCAGCTCCGAAAGCGACCACAGCACCGACAATACCGCCAGCTGCCTGACAAACGCATCCATCCACCTCACCTCAACATCACGGTCAGATTGGCCACGGTAAGCAGCTGTGCCACCAGCAAAAGGAACATCGCCCCCACGCTGAGCTGGATGATGAACAGCAGCGAAAACACCTCCGCATACTCCCCCATCCCACGCGCGAGCGGGCTGTCGCCAATGGGCTGCAAAAAGGCCGAGGCTGCCCGGTAGAGAAACATGGTCACCACCGTGCGAAGCAGTGGCGCGGCCAGCGCGCCCAGCAGCAGGATCAGTCCCAGCGCGCCCACGGCGTTCTGCACGATGAGCGAGCAGCCCACCAGCGTATCCACCGTATCGGCAAACATGCCGCCCACGATGGGGATAAAGTTATCCATGGCGTATTTGGCGGTGCGGATGCTCACGCCGTCCACCGCCGCCGCGCTTACGCCCTGCACCGTCATCACCCCGATGAACACCGTGAAGCCAAAGCCCAGCGTCCATTCCGCCACCTGGCGCAGAAGGCGGCGCAGCCGCGATATGCGAAGCCCGTCGCTCAGGCTCCCCACCATGGTGAGCACCGCCACACTGACCGCGAAAGGCAATGTGACATGGCTGATCAGCGTGGTCATGGAACCTGCCGCGGCCATCACCGCCGGCTGATAAAAAGCCGAACTGGCCGTGCCGCCCACCGCCGCCAGCAGCGTGACCATCAGCGGGAAGATGGCCTGCATCATCTCCGACATGCGGCCCACGCTCTCCTCCGCCAGAGCCACATGCTCGCGCAGGTCCACGACGAGAAACGCCATGGTCATGACCAGTCCCGCGTAGCGCGCGGCTTTGCCCGCGGCCTTGCCCGGCGCGGCGATCAGCTCCGCCGCCGCCACCAGCAGTGCCGGGACCAGCAGGCGCGTGATGCGCCACACGCTCCGGCGCAGCACGCCCGCGGCCTCGTCCATCAGCCAGCGCAGCACCTCGTCCGCGGTGAGCGCTGCCTGCCCGCTGGCAAGCCGGGTGATGACCTGCTCCACGCCGCCCTCCAGCCAGGGCACATCCTCCGCCGCGGCGGCCAGGGCATCCAGGTCCAGCGTGCCCACCACCTCGATGAGGCCCTCGCTCACCGTCTGGGCCAGCGCGGGGGCGGGCAGCAGCAGGGCTGCCAGCACAGCCGCCAGCAGCGCGTTCTTTCCTCTCATGGCGTCAGCTCCAAAATCATTTCCAAAAGGCTGAGCAGCATGGGCGCCGTAAGGGTAAACACGCACAGCTTGCCTACCAGCCCCACTTTGAGTGCCAGGCCGCCCTCGCCCAGGTCCTGACAGGTCTGTGCGGCCAGCTCGGCTACATAGCTGACCCCCAGAACCTTGACCAGCGTGTTCAAATACCCTTCCTCAAGGCCCGCCATAGCTGTAAGGCGCGCAAAAACCTCCCGCACGTCCGCAAGCTGCTCCAGCGCGGCCAGCAGCAGCATGACCCCCGCCGCCACCGCGCACAGCCCGCCCAGCTGGGGCTGCTGCTGGCGCACCAGAAGGCACAATACCGCCGCCGTCACCGCAAGGCCCATCCATTGCCAGAACGCCATGGCCTAGTACAGCGCAAAGATGCTTTGCAGGCTGGAAAAGAGATCGGCCACCAGATCCACCACCAGAAACAGCGCGATCACCAGTCCCACCACCGTAACCAGCGTGCTCAGCTCCTCGCGCCCCGCGCGCGTGAGAACCTGACACAGAACGGCCACCACCACTCCCAGCCCCGCCAGCTTAAAGAGCAGATCAATCTGGACCATCGTTTCGCCTCCCTCTTTGCGCTACCACAGCGCGATGCCTGCCATCAGCCCCAGCAGCAGCCCCAGGCGCATCACCAGCCCGCCGCCCGTTTCCGCCTCGCGCCGCGCGTCCTCTTCCAGAGGACGCAGCCGTCTCAGGCACGCGGCGGCGGCCTGCGCGCGCATGGCGGCTGTGCCGCTGCCCAGCTGCAAAAACAGGGTGCGCATGGCCTCGCGCTCCTCGGCCTTTTCCCAGGGGATGGGGATCTGCGCGCACGCCTGCGCATAGGCGTCGCCCAAACTCAGCAGCGGCTCCTGCGCCAGCGCGTGCGCCACCCAGAGCAGCCTGCGCGACACCTGCTCGCCCCCCGGACCGGTGGGTGCGTAGTGCGCGCACTGGCACAAAAGCTCCGTCAGGCCCATGCGTTCCTGTTCCAGCATCAGCCGCAGGCTGGCCACCACGTCCAGCCGTGCGCGCAGCGTGCGCAGGCGCCTGAGCCGGCGGTCCCGAAGCCAGCTGCCCGCCGCCGTGCCCGCCAGCAGGCAGCACAGTGCGCCTGCCGCGCCCATCACGGGGCCGCCTCCAGCGGACGAAGCTGCTCGTCGCACACGGTGCGCACACAGCCCACCTCGTTTTCATCCAGCAGCGCATAGCGGTCAAAGACGCGGTTTTGCGCCAGATGATAGAGGATTCCCCGCGACAGGGCCGCCTGCAGGTCGCGCCCGTGCAGCGTGGCCAGCACGCTCACGCCGCTGCGCGCCGCGTCCAGCACGGCCTGCGCGTCCATCGCGCCGCCCAGCTCGTCCGTGACGAGCGCCTGAGGCGACATGGCGCGCAGCATCCACCGAAGGCCCGCCTCTTTGGCGCACCCGTCCAGCACGTCGGTATTGGGGCCCACGTCCAGCTGCGCCACACCGCCGCTCATGGCGGCGATTTCACTGCGCTCGTCCACCACGCACATACGCGCGCCCCGCTCGGACAGACGGCGGCAGGCATCCCGCAGCATGGTGGTCTTGCCCATGCCGGGAAGGCCCACGATCAGCAGGCTGCGCACACGGCCCTGCTCGTCCCACAGATGGGGCATGAGCGCATCCGCCGCGCCGCGCCATTGGCCTGCCACGCGAAGGCACAGGGAACTGATATCGCGCAGGGCGCGCACGCTCTGCCCCTGAGCCACAACCCGGCCGCACAGGCCCATGCGGTGCCCGCCGCGCAAGGTGACAAATCCCTGGCGCTGCTCCTCGGCGCGCGCATAGAGGGCGTGTTCGCACAGCGCCTCGGCCATCTGCTCCACCTGCGGCTGGGTGGGCGTGCAGGCGCAGGCGATCTCCCCGTCCGCAGTGAGGATGCGCACCTTTCCGCCTGCGCGCACGCGGATTTCCCGCACGCTGCCCTCCTGCTGCTGCATCAGCGCCCGCGCCACGGGCCTTGGCATGCAGCCGTTTAAAAAACTGATGGTTTCCTGCCAGGTCATACCGCCATTCCTCCCATCATTCAAACAAAATCAGGCCGATGGCCCGGTAAAAAGCCTCGTCCACGGCATCGCGCGCGGGCAGGCCCAGATCCTTCCGCGCACGGGTGACCGCCGCCTGCGTGCCCCTGCCATAGATCCCGTCAGCCTGGCCCGTATAATAGCCCAGCACCGTGAGCCGGCGCTGCACGGCGGCCACGTGGCTGTTCCGGTCGCCAGGGATGAGGTAGCGCAGATAGCTGTCCAGCTGGCCGTAGGGGCCGCCCTGGATGACCACCTGCGCGCCGTTTGGCACCAGGCCGTAAAGCTCTTCGGAGTCACGCACATACATGCGGATACAGCCGTGCGAAGCGTTGCTGCCGATGCTGCCGGGCTTGTTGGTGCCATGGATGCCAAACTGTCCCCACGGGACGTTCAGCCCCAGAAACCGCGTGCCGAAGCCTCCCAGATCGCCCGCAAAACGGCTGGTGATCCGAAAGGTGCCGATGGGCGAGGGCGTATCGCCCGTGCCTGTGGCCACGGCGTAGCGCTTTTTGACCTCCGTGCCCTCATAGAGGGTGAGGGACTTTTGCTGAATGTCAATCCAGATCCAGGGGCCTTCCGGCACGTTGGCGCGGCGGGCGCGCTCCTGCGGGGTCAGACTGCCGCTCTCCCCGCCGGGCAGCGCGGCGGCCAGGCCTCCGGCCCCCGCCAACAGCGCACAGAGCAAAAGCGCTGCGACCGGCCGCTTCCATGTTTTTGCCATGCCCGCGCCCCCTTCGCTTTGGTCCTTCAACCTTATGCGCCTTCTGTGAGCGATATGCCCTTCGCAGATGGATACGTTTCACACAAAAAAGCGGCGCACGCTCCAAACGAAGCGCGCGCCGCAAAGGAATCTGTTTTATTTGTCGCTGCAATGCCCGTGGCGGCAGGCATGCCCCTCGTCCTGATGGCCCTGTCCGCAATGACCTTCGCCGTGCGCATGGTCGTGATGGTCGCAGCGGGCGTTGGGGTCGTAGATCAGCTCGCCCCTGAGAAGCGCCTCCACCGCCGCGTCGGCCTCGCCTTTCACACCCCCGTAGAGGCGAATCCCCGCCTGCGCCAGCGCCTGCTGCGCACCCCCGCCGATGCCGCCGCATATCAGCGTATCCAAGCCGTGCGCTTTGAGCACCTGCGCCAGCGCGCTATGACCTTCGCCCCCGGCGTCCACCACGGTCTGGGCGGTTACCTTTCCGTCCTCCACATCGTAAAGCTTGAACTGTTCGGTATGTCCAAAATGCTGAAAGATCTGTCCGTTGTCATAGGTGACTGCAATTTTCATGATATTTTCCTCCTTATTGGTTTGACAGTTGCTCCACCGGCAGCGTCCACGGCAGCCCCATCCGGGACATTCCTGCGCCGAGGCGGCGCTGCACAGCTCATAATCCCCGCCCTCAATCACCAGCGCGCGCCCGTTCACCAGGCATTGCGCCAGCTTGCGGCGGGCCGTCCCGTAGATGGCCTGCACGGTGGTGCGCGCCACGTTCATCTGCGCGGCGCACTGCTCCTGCGTCAGGCCCTCAAGGTCGATCAGGCGGATGGTTTCAAATTCGTCCAGCCCCATGATCACATCCGGCTGCCCATGCGCCTGCTCTGCCGGACCGAACCGCCCGCAGGACGGATGGCCGCAGACGCGCCTTCGCTTGCAGGGCCTTGGCATGGCTTCGCCTCCTCAAAAGTAATTGACATATGCCATCAATGAGCAGGATACACCCGTTTCTGGCATATGTCAATAATTGTTTTTCTTTTATATGCTTTCGTTGACGGGTTTGGAGTTTTGGACATAGCCGTCTTCCCGAATCGGGCAAACAAGGCTGGCCAAAAAGCACAGTGCGGCAAAAATCACCACACAAATGGAGCGGTACTGAAAGCAGGCATGCCATGCCGTAGCCTTATAAGCAACAGCGATCCAGGCAACGGGCAGCAACGCGACCGGTAGACAGCGCCATGCCGGTGTAAACAGCCTTTGCCCCAGCGCCCGCCGTCTAAGTGTCGCGTGCAGAAGATAAACGCCATAAATAGCCGTCAAAACAGCGCTCAAAATAATGTGCGCTTTGGAAAAGCAGATACTTAACACGGATATAAAGGCATCCCCTCTGGTAATACCCGCCATGTTCTCTGTTTCAACCGCACCGGTCCATTTATCTATCTTGGAAAACACATTGGAAAATGCCAATGGATCAACCAGCAGCGCAGCCAGCACAAGTCTTACAAACCACATCCCCACATAAGCAAAGGCCCACGCGGCGATACAGCCAAACGCCTTGCGCATCAGCGCTCCCTTTGACGAGTGGGTCAGGCACATCAGGTAAATCAACGGCAGGCCAAGTGTCACGACCGGTACTGTATAAAAATCCAAATACTGCGTCATCGCCCCCAGAATAAAGAACAGCCAATGTTCCGCCCAGCGACACCGCCAACGCGGCAAGGCAAGCATACCACACATGGCGACCGCAAAACACATGGCATATTGCAGCTGCGTGGAAATGATTGCAAATTCCATCATCGCCATACTCAACGCAAATGCAATCGCTATGCCCAGACCCGCATGCCTGCGGACGGAAGCGGCCGTCAGAGCCAAAAGCGACAGCATCACAAAGCGCAGCACCTCACGAATACCCGAATAATTCAAGAACCAGAGCATTGGGCGCAAAAACGCCCGAAAGCCCTGCCAGTAACGATAATAGTAGTCGTTAGCCTCCTCGCCCTGCGTCGAGAGATACAGGTCCAGTGTGTTGATCTCCTGTCCACTGTAAAAACGCGGATTGCTGAGGATGGACAACGGGTCCTTCAGGGTATTCATGTATTTGGAGGAGTTAAGCATCGTGGATTCAGTATAATTGTCCAATACTGTGCTATCCAGCGTTCCTCCCGGTTGATCGCGTAGCGAAAAAACAGTCGGGAACTCCGCCTCCTCCAGCAACAACGGGCAGGACTGCTCGATTTTTTCATCCACACGCTTCTGCAGCACTCCCGAAGGCATATCCAAACCTGCAACGTACAAAAGTGCAAAGCCCACAGCAACGGCTAGGCATAATGCTCCCGCATAGCGCAATGCAACGAAAAAACAACGGAAAAATCGTTCCCGATGCTTCAATTTCTGCATTTTTTATTCTCCTTTTTAATTGCGGCATTCTCAGCCATCCAGCATCTCTTCCAGCGTCCGGCGGAACGCCTCGTCCTGCTGCGGCCTGCGCTTGGGCGGCCCCTTCATGCGGCCGCCCGCCCGGCGCGCTTTGGCCGCCAGATGACGCATGCTCAGCAACGCGTCAATGTTGCTTTCGTCATAGACGCGGCCGTTCTGGTCCAGCACGCGGGCGGCGCGGGCCAGGCACAGCGCTGCCAGGCCATAGTCCTGCGTCACCACGATATCGCCCGGCGCAAGCAGATTGACCAGCCGAAGGTCCGCGCTGTCCGCGCCGCGAGCGACGGTGACGGTGCGGGCACCCTCGCGGCGCATCTCATGCGCATCGTCGCACACCAGCACCACCTCCACCCCACGCGCTCTTGCCTCGCGCAGGGCGATCTCCACTACCGGGCAGGCATCCGCGTCAATCAGCAGGCGCGCGCCGCTCACTGGGGCGTCACCTGCAAAAGCACGGGGTTATGATCGCTGTACTGGAAATTGAGATCCACGGTCTGGATGAGATTGACCTTCAGGTTATCCGACACGATGAACCCATCGATCACATACAGCTGCGCATTTTCCCGATCGCCGTCATAGGGCTTGTCCAGCAGGCGGCAGGTGGGCTTGGAGGCGTCAAAAACATAGCTGAATCCAGCGGGAAGCTCGCTGTTATAGAGCTTTCCGGGCTGCCAGGTGCTTTCGTCCAGGATGGGGAAGGTATCCGCGCCCTCAAAGGTCTGATTGAAATCGCCTCCGGCAATGACATAGTTGCCATTGCGGTATTCTGCGGCGATGATCTGCATCAGCTGCTCGGTCTGGGCGCGTTTGCCCTCACCGTCGTCGTACGCCTCCAGATGGAGGTTGATGATGACCAGTTCCTTATCCGTACCCTCCACAGGCACACGTTCCACCAGCAGGCAGCGCTTGAGGTTGGCCACACGCATGGGCCAGGTGAAGGGCACCGGCAGGCTTTCGCGCGTGGCCTGCGTCACGTTCAGATCCGTAAAGGTAACCAGGCCGCTTTCCACCTTGCCAAGCGGCGGCCAGGGGAAGGGCACAAAATCGCATTTGTAGTTGTACGCTACGGCCATGTTCAGCGACAGGCCGTGGCGGTAGGTATCGGCCTGATTGACATAATAGCTGCGGTAGGAATCGAAGTCCACCTCCTGAAGAAGGTAGATATCCGCATCCTGGCGCGCCAGCTCACTGAGAATGCCATTCATGTTATCATGCACGATCTGCTCATTCTCCGGCCTCACCATGGTGCCGCCATCCATGAAGAAATCCTGATCGCGGCCCAAGCCGCAATAGCCGGTGTTGAAGGTAAGCACGTCCAGCCGCTCGCCCACGCGCACATTATCGCTGCGCGCGGCCTGCGTCACCTCCAGCTGCTCGATATCGTCCGGCCGGTACTCCGTCAGCGTAAGATAGCCCACCAGCCCGCCGGCTGCCAGCACCACAACCGCCAGTATCAACAGCAATGCCTTGATGATTTTCATATTCCGTCGCCCCTTTTATATGGCGTTTTTTCCCTTAGCAAATACCATCATATCATATTTCTCCCATACACTCAAGGTGCGAAAAGGGCACTTGCCGAGCATTTTCCCAATCAAAATGCAAAAAACTGTGGCGCTGTTGTTTTGTTTATGGTAAAATAAAAAATGGCTATGTGCCAAAAAGACCGTATGTGAGGGATCTACATTGACTGAACGTGTAAAACGGCTTCTTGATTCCATGCGTCTTGGCGAGCATGAAGGCGTGGTGGTCTACGACCCCAGCAATATGTTCTACCTCTCCGGCTACACGGGCGAGGGTCTGGTGCTGGTCGCGCGCGGGATTTCCGCTATCGTTACGGATTTCCGTTACACCGAGCAGGCCCAGGCGCAGTCCCCCGGCTTTGAGGTGCTGATGACCGAAAAGGGCAAATCCCACGAGGACATCGTTGGCGCGCTGTGCGCTTCCGGCGGCATCGACACCCTCTATTATGAGGATGATTTTGTCACCGTCCACACCTTCAACGCCCTGCGCGAAAGCGTGCGCGGCGTGGAGTGGAAGGTTGTAGGCAGCGAAATCGCCCGCCTGCGCGAAATCAAGGACGAGGACGAGCTCGCCCTCATCCGTCAGGCCTGCCGCATCACGGGTGAAGCCTTCGAGCGCATCCTCCCCTATATCAAGGAGGGTGTCACCGAAAAGGAGCTTGCCCTCAGGCTGGACTTTGACATGATGAGCCATGGGGCCAGCAAGCCGTCGTTTTCCACGATCGTGGCGGCGGGCGCCAATGGGTCGCTGCCGCATGCGGTGCCGGGTGAATACCGTCTGTGCCGCGGGGACATGATTACCATGGATTTCGGCGCGCGCTACGGCAACTACTGCGCCGACATGACCCGCACCGTGGCCCTGGGGCAGCCCTCGGACGAAATGAAGAAGGTCTACGGCATCGTGCTGGACGCCCAGAAGATGGCGCAGGATGCAGTGGCTGCCGGCAAGTCCTGCCGCGACATCGATGCCATCGCCCGCGACTACATCTACAGCCACGGCTACGAGGGCCGCTTCGGCCACGGGCTGGGCCATGCCGTGGGCATTGATATCCACGAAAACCCGCGCTTCAATCAGGTCAGCAATGCCGTGCTCAAGGCCGGTCAGGTCATGACCGTGGAGCCGGGCATCTACCTGCCCGGCGTGGGCGGCGTGCGCATCGAGAACTCCGTCGTGGTACGCGAGGGCGGCTGCGAGGTACTTACCCATCCCGACCGCGAGCTGATCATCCTGTAAGCCGGGACCATTCCATCATCATCTATACAGAAACGAGGAGGAACTATCACTATGATTACGGCAGGCGATTTCAAAAAGGGCATCACCATCGAATGGGACGGCGGCGTGTGGAACATCGTGGACTTCCAGCACGTCAAGCCCGGCAAGGGCGCGGCCTTTGTGCGCACGAAGCTCAAAAACGTCATGACCGGCGCGGTGATCGAGCGCAGCTTCAACCCCACCGACAAAATGCCCCGCGCCATCGTGGAAACCAAGGAAATGCAGTACGTCTACAACGACAGCGGACTGTACTACTTCATGGATATGGACACCTATGAGCAGCTGCCCCTCAACCACGACCAGGTGGAGGAGGCCATCCCCTTCGTAAAAGAAGGCACCAACGTGACCGTGAAGTTCTTCAAGGGCAGCGCGTTCAGCGTGGCCGCGCCCAACTTTGTGGAGCTGGAGATCACCGACACCGAGCCCGGCTTCAAGGGCGACACCGCCAGCAACACCTACAAGCCCGCCACCCTGGAAACCGGCTACACCCTGCAGGTGCCGCTGTTCATCAACACGGGCGATCACATTCGCGTGGATACCCGCACCGGCGAATACATGGAGCGCTGCTAAGGCGTCAGAGGAGTGTATATGGGCAATTTGACTGATCGCGCCGCCTACCTGCGCGGCCTGGCCGAAGGCATGGGCCTTGACAAGGAAAAGAACGAGCACAAACTGCTTCTGGAAATGCTGGGGCTGATGGACGAAATGGCCCAGAAGATCAGCGACCTGGATGCAGACGTGGGCGAGCTGGAAGAATACGTAGAGGACCTGGATTCGGATTTGAGCGATATGGAAGAGGTTCTCTTCGGCGATGATGATGACGAGTGCGACTGCGACTGCGACGAAGAAGGCGGCTGCTCCTGCTGTGATGATCAGGAAGAACTGTCCTTTGACTGCCCGCACTGCGGCAAAACCGTGCTGGTCAAGGCTGCCGACATTGACTACGATGAAAGCCCCGTATGCGAGCACTGCGGAAAGCCTTTTTTCGTTGATGCCGAGGATGGCGGAGAGGACGAATAATTCCCATGGGTTTGGAGGGCTTGCTAGCCCTCCAAACCTGCCAAAACAGGTCTTTTGACAGGCTGAGACTCCCTTTGCAGGGAGTCTTATTTTTTTATATTATATATTCCAGTAAGAATTTTACACAATTTATCTTTTCTTGTATAATAAACCAAAATCAAATAGCAAGGTGGTTGGAATAATGCAGCAAGCAAGCAAGCAAGCTAGCAAGCAAGCAAGCAAGCAAGCAAGCAAGCAAG
>JAEYCB010000001.1 GCA_023404345.1 Bacillota bacterium | reverse complement strand
CTAGGTAGTCCTCCACAGCCTGAATCTTTACCTCCGGCGGTATTTTGCCTTTTAAACTCATGATAATTGCTCCCTCCGTTTCGGCAGTTTTGTTTTTCCGCTGTCTACTTTAAAGGGAGCATATCATGGGCAGGCACCGCCGTTTCTGTGACAGACAGCACCGTGCGCACCACCGGCGATCATTCCGGCGGTATCCATGTAGTGGGTGGCGGAGGGTTGACCGCCTGGGATGTGGATGTGGAAACACAGGGTAAGTCTTCGGCTGCCATTCGCAGCGACCGTGGAGGCGGGATTTTGACTGCCAATGGCGGCCGCTATGTAACCAACGGTACCGGATCGCCAAGCATTTACAGCACAGCGCAGATTGCTGTATCCAATGCGCAGCTGACGGCTAACAATTCCGAAGCCATTGTGGTGGAAGGATACAACAGCGTGACGCTTACGGACTGTACGGTATCGGGCAACATGCAGGGCACCTATGGGCCAGGCAGTGGTGAAAACCTGCACGGTGTGATGCTATACCAAAGCATGAGCGGCGATGCCGAGGCAGGGGAGAGCCATTTCCAAATGACGGGCGGATCATTGACCACCTTAGCGGGTGATTTGTTTTACGTGACCAACACCGACTGTGCCATTGAACTCAGCGGCGTAGCACTCACCCCTGCCGATGGGTGTTTGCTGCGGGTGGAAGGAAATTCAGGTGAACGCGGCTGGGGAACGCCCGGTAAAAACGGAGGACACTGCACGCTGAATGCCAGCGCGCAGGCATTAACCGGAACCATCTGGGTGGATGAGATTTCCTCCCTTGAAATGAGGCTTTCGGACGGCGCTACCTTTGAGGGGGCGGTCAAACCGGAGGGGCAGGCCGGAGAAGTGCATGTGACGCTTGAGGATGGGTGCCATTGGAAACTAACTGCGGATACGTATGTCACCAGCTTTACCGGCGATCTGTCCTGTGTGGAAACCAACGGTTACACCCTGTATACGGCGCAGTAGACGCCTGCTCAAAGCGTATAGTTTTTTTCTTTATGGGAAACCCTTCCTCACGAAGCGATGCTTGTGGGGGAGGGTTTTTAGATGCGGCAGGGACCCAATCGAATGGAGCTGGCGCTGCAACTGATTGCGGCTCTGATGACGTTTGCACTGTTTTTTTCCTTTGTACGGGCTGATGCGGCCGTGGTGGCCTGGGGCGACAAGGGCGATCAGGTGACGCTGGTTCAGCAGAAGTTGAAGCAGTATGGATATTTCAGTGGCACGGTGGACGGCGTATTTGGCAAGCAGACCTATGACGCGGTGGTATGGTTTCAGCGCAAGAATGGGTTGAAGGTGGACGGCGTGGTAGGGGAGAGCACAGCCGCGGCTTTGGGAGTGACCCTTGCGGGCAGCGTGTCTGCTGCGAGCTACAATGAGAGTGAAACCTATTTGCTGGGGCGGCTGGTACATGGTGAGGCACGCGGCGAACCCTATGTGGGCAAGGTGGCCGTGGCGGCGGTTGTGCTCAACCGGGTAAAGAGCCCTTCGTTTCCCAACACCATCAGCGGAGTAATCTATCAGGCCGGCGCGTTTGACGCTGTGGCCGATGGACAGATCAACCTTACTCCCGACGAGGACAGCCTGCGGGCTGCGCGCGACGCGCTCAACGGCTGGGACCCCACCGGCGGATGCCTGTATTACTATAACCCTGCAACCGCCACCAACGGGTGGATCTGGTCGCGCACGGTGCAGCTGAGCATTGGCAAGCATAACTTTGCCATTTGATTGGGAGGCGCGCATGCGGCTAAAGCATCACATTCTTCTGTATACTTTTTTGGGCGCGGCAGTGCTTATTTCCATTTTCCTCACGCTGGATTTCGGCAACCGGGCTCAGCGCAGCGCCCAGGCTCTTGAGGACGCTTATGCTCAGCGCGTGCTGGAAACGCAGGAGCACTTGCAGGCTATCGGGTTGAAGCTGGGCAAGGCGCCCGTGGCAACAGACACTCGCACTCAGGTAGAACTGCTTGCGGGCATCAGCAGACAGGCGGACAGTGTGGTGAGCGGCCTGTCTGCCCTTCCCCTGAGCCATGTTGCCATGAGCGACACGATGAAGTTTTGCAATCAGCTGTCTGAATATGCCATGGTGCTGGCACTGTCGGTATCTGCGGGCCAGCCGCTGACCGGACAGCAGACCACGGAGCTAAGCAAACTGGAAAGCCAGTGCGCGCTGTTGCTGGGGCAGTTTGCCACCGCACGGGAAACCATGGTGGCTGAAAGCCTGCGCCTGACTGCCCAGCCGGGGGTTTTTTATGCTGAGGCTCAGGCGGCCCAGCGTCCATTGGAACAGGTGGCCGATCCCGACAACGGTATGGATTATCCCAGCATGATTTACGATGGTGCTTTTTCTGACGCACGGCATTATGGCACCCCCAAGGCGCTTGGCCAGGACATGATAGATCAGCGCCAGGCCATGGAGATCGCCAGAGCCTTTGTAGGGGAAGAACGGGTCCAGCGTGTGGAAGCGGCTCCGGATAGCGGAGGTGCGCTGGCCAGTTACGGCGTGACCCTTACCCTGAATGATGGTGTGGTACTCAACGCCGAGGTGACCCGTCAGGGCGGAAAGATGCTGTGGATGGTCCCGGAGCACGCAGCGTTTGAACCTGGATTGACATTGGAGGAATGTGCCGGGACAGCGCAGCGCTTTTTGCTGGATCGTGGCTACGGCCAGATGGAAGCCAATCACTATCAGGTTTATGATGGCCTAGCTGTGATTAATTTTGTGGCCGTCCAGGATGGGGTGCTTTTATATCCTGATCTGGTCAAAGTACAGGTGCGCATGGACACGGGTGAGGTGGTCGGCTTGGAGGCCAACAACTATCTGATGAACCACACTTTGCGCGCCGGCCTTGCACCCACACTTTCAGCTGAACAGGCATTGGAAAAGGTGAGTTCCCGGCTGGAGGCCGGTCAGGCGCGGTTGTGCGTGATTCCCTACCGGGAGGGCGAGCGCCTGTGCTACGAGATACCGGGCCGTTACGAGGGGCGCGAATACCGTGTATATATCGATGCGCTCACAGGCGAAGAGGCGGAAGTTTTGATGATGGTGGACAGCGCTGAGGGGCGCATGGCGGCCTGACAGGGTGTGGACAAGGACAGCATTTACAGATAAACACAAGAGTGCAGAGTTTTGATAAACTATGGAGTGCAGATTCATGTCCGGGTTGCTTTGCGCTTTGCGCAGCTGGGCACATACGTTCCGCATGACTGGCCGCACGCTATCCTCCGGTGCTAAAAACCTTATGCCATAGCATTTCATGCGGGCGTGCTGAGAGCCTAGCCTGAAAGACACAAAAAACGCGGTTTTTTCCGAAAACAAGGACCTTTAACAACTTGGAAGGTCAGGAAATTCTCTTGGCCTCTGTGCTTTGGCGGCCCGCTGCTTTGACAGCGGGCCGCTTTTCTGCACATAGAGAGAAAAACAGAATAGGATGGTGTGAACTATAGAAAGAAGGTGCGAGCCATGCCGATTTATAACGGCCCTTCATGCACAAGACGCGGCGGCTCCATGTGCCTTAATTGCGCCTTTCGCGGTTGTCCCATATGGGTTAGCGGACCTACCGGAAGCGACGGTGCAACAGGCCCTACCGGTCCCACCGGTCCGACAGGCCCAACGGGCGCAACCGGGCCTGCGGGAGCAGACGGCTCAATGGGACCTCCCGGAATTAGTGGTATTACAGGCCCTACGGGTGCTACAGGCGCTACGGGCGCAACAGGTCCCACAGGTCCGGCGGGATTTTCCAGCATGACAGGCCCCACTGGCCCCACAGGTCCGACCGGCCCTACAGGTGCAACGGGACTTGACGGCACCACGGGCGCAACAGGCCCCACTGGAGCGACAGGAGCCACCGGTGCAACGGGAGCTACAGGCCCTGCAGGAGCGGACGGCTCAATAGGGCCCCGCGGAATTAGCGGTATTACGGGCCCCACGGGTGCCACTGGCGCGACAGGCGCTACGGGGCCTACCGGAGCGACCGGGGCCACGGGTGCGGACGGCCTGCCGGGACTGCCAGGCGCTACGGGTGCAACCGGAGCTGCCGGTGAGGTTCCTGACGATGTATTTGCCTCCTTTGCCAACGTTCAGGTCGTATGGAATAATAATAGCCTTATCACGATGTTTCCGGATGTGAGCGATCCCACGGGCAATATTGTCCAGACGGATTTTTCGCGCATTACCCTGCAGCCGGGCTATTACCTTGTGAGCTACAGCATATCGGCCATTTACCGAACTGCCAGCTATATGCAGGTTACGCCGACCTATAACGGCACGTCACACATGGAAACCTCAGTGTATTTTGCCACGAGTGTTAATGGTACTTCAGCCGGTGGTTCGGCAAACTTTATTATTAATGCGCCATCGGAAACGACGCTAAGCCTGTTTTACAGCAGTCCTGTTCAGGCGACGGACGGCATTTTCAATATGACAATCCTTAAACTTAACAGCACAGCCTGACGGCAAAACTGCTGCTTAGATGGCCCCATCCTCAGTGAGATCCCATACGGTGCGAACGTCCATTACGCCGCCGACCCGCACGGACCACCCGTCCGCCTGTGCTTGGCTGATGCCCCCACCATTAGACAAAGGAATCTTGGCCAGTGCATCTTGGATGCCCTGGGGCATCGCCAGACAGGCAGCCTGCGGAATCCGGCGGCACAACGCTTCAAAGGTCGCGCCCGGGGACAGGGTTTCCGTGCGTATGACGATCTTTTGAAGCGTTTCTGCGTTAAATGAAGTGATTTGGATAAATACCTCATCATTGGCCTCAAGATCATAGACAAAACGGATATTTCCGTGGGTGTCGCTTTGGCTTTGCGCGCTGGTCAGGGTCAGCGAAAGGCTGCCGGCGGACAATTCAGCACACAATGCATCCACAACCGCAGAAGCAGGTACGTTCAAAAGTGCTGCGGCGCCACTGCCGGCATCAACGGCTTGCTGCGCCTCAAAATGGCAGAAGTATTGGTAATCCTCATAGCTTTGCCCCAACAGTTGCCGCAGCGCCTCTGGGTCTGCACCGAAAATCGTGTAATCCAGCGCACCCTTGCTTCCCAGAATGCAGAAGCCTACCTCGGTGAGTGTCTGAGGTAGTGTAATGGATTTTAGATTTATAAAGCCTTCCAGTCCAAAGCTTTCGATGGATGTGATGCCTTCTTCCACCACGATATGCTGCACAGTTTCTCCATGCGCCTGTACGAGCGGGCCATAAACGACTGGGTGATAGCGCCGTTTCCGCTGATGATGAGCGTACCATCCTTTGACAAGGTATAGTCGAGTTTCTCCGCAAATGCTGTGGCGCATAGCAGAGCCGTCAGCGCAAAAAGGACCATTGCTGTAATTGACTTTCGCTTCATGATTATTTTCTCCTGCATTGTATATGTACTTTTCCAAAAAACGCTTGGTCGGACGGAAAAGCGACTTTTAGCACAGATTACCATATATTTTATTCTATGGAAAGATATGATATCCTTTTTGGCATACATATAAAGAATGATCTGGACAAAACGAAAATCAAGTGCCGCATTTTGCCTAAAAGACGGAAGACTTGGCTGGCACCAGTTTTTTTGCTTTCAAACAGGATTTTCTGGCTCCAAGGGCGAAACGATAAAAATTGGGCAAAAAAGCGCTGTAAGACTGTTGCCGCAAGCGATTGGAATGAAAGACGCTTTAGGAGATACGGCAGCAGAGGCTTTCAGGGAAAACGGCGGTTTTGGTTGCTTGCTGAACGAAATTCAAAAGACTGGGTGGTTGATGATGAAAATTGTCTCAGGTGTCGTTCTGGTGATGTTGGGTGACATGTCTGATCCGTACAGCATCTTAACGATGGTGTTGTACCTGGTGGGACTATGGGCGATATTTTGCAAAAGCGGCATCGAGGGCTGGTGGGCATTGATTCCCTGCGCCCGGCAGTACAAGCTGGGGTTGTGCGCAGGTCGTGAGCCGGAAGGGCGCGTGCTGGCGGTAGTAGACTTCTAATGATTGTCACGGGTCTGTGCAGCATGTATTTGCAGTTGAGCTCCATCAGTCAGGGCTTCCTGGCCCTGGCTCAATTGATCATTATGCTGATTAACATGGTCTACATGATCCGCGTCTATAACGGACTGACCGAGGTATACGGCCGACAGAAGAGATGGGTCCTCCTGTGGGTGCTGATTGACTGTGTTCCCGCATTGCTGTGGGGCTTTCGGAAGGACTATCAGCCCGTGTGGAAGGTGGAGGATATCAAGAGTGAGGCTGCCAACTTCTTCTCCGGCAAAAAGGTTGATGTGCTGGACAAGGGCCTGACGGTGAACCTGGAGGAGCGGACGGTCTGGGAGTTTTTCAGAAAAAAATACCTGCTGCGGGATATTCATATGTACATCCAGCCCGGACATATGGTGCTGCTGCTGGGCGGCAGTGGCGCGGGCAAAACCACCTGTCTCAACGCAATCAACGGATATGAGAAGGCCAAGGCTGAAGTGGTGCTCGATGGCACCAACATGTACAAGCATTATAAGGAGATGCAGTATAATATAGGATTTGTGCCTCAGATGGATTTGATGCGCGGATCGGACAGTGTGTTCCGTACGCTAATGGATGCGGTAAGTCTTCGCTTACCCAAGGACTTTTCCAGCGCGGAGCGAAAGGCACGGGTGGAAGATGTGATGAAGATCTTCGGCCTGACCCCGGTGGAAAATAATATGGTAGAAAAGCTGTCCGGCGGTCAGCGCAAGCGGCTTTCCATTGCTATGGAATTTATTTCTAATCCCTCTTTGTTCATTTTGGATGAGCCTGATTCTGGCCTGGATGGCGTAATGGCTCGTGAGCTATTTGAACAGCTGCGCCTGATTGCCGACCAGGGCAAGATCATTATTGTGATCACGCATACGCCGGACCGGGTGATTGACCTGTTTGATGATGTGATCGTACTGGCCAAGGATGCCAAGCGCACTGGGCGGCTGGCTTACTTTGGCCCTATTGACGAGGCCCGCGCATTTTTTGGCAAGGAGAGTATGGAAGAGATCGTCAAGTCGGTCAACCGGCAGGAAGAAGGCGGCGAAGGCCGTGCCGACGAGTTCATTCTGAAGTACGCGGAGGTGCAACATGGCTGAAGTACGTGTGAGCAAGCGGGTTAGCAGAAAAATGCGCCATAGAGGCCGCGCCAGTCAGATCCCTATTTAGGTGGGTAAACAGATTCGTTTTTTTATCTATCAGAACGACTGGAAAGTGCTGCCTATGGCGGCGATCATTGCTGCGCTGGTAAGCCTGGTGATCCGCAAGGATTTTTTCATGACCATGGAGGGAAATCTTAAGGGAGCATTCGCCCTGACTTGCGTGGCCATCTGGAATGGCTGCTTCAATTCCATTCAGTCCATTTGCCGCGAGCGTCCCATCATCAAACGGGAACACAGGTCTGGCATGCACATTTCCTCCTATGTGGCATCCCATATGATTTATCAGTTTATGCTGTGTCTGGCACAAACGGGACTGTCTGTATACGTGATGCAGATGATGGGCGTTGCATTTCCCACGCCAGGGTTCATGACCCGGTGGATGATAGTGGACGTGGGCATTTCCATTCTGTTGATCTCCTATGCATCGGATATGATGAGCCTGTTTATCTCCAGCGTAGCGCGTACAACCACCGGTGCGATGACGGTCATGCCGTTTGTACTGATTTTCCAGCTGGTATTTTCGGGTGGCTTGCTGCCCCTGCCAGACTGGACCAGGCCGCTGGCAGATTACACCATTTCCAATTACGGTATCAAGGTGATCGCCGCACAATCAGGATATAATGAAGCACCCATGGTGACTGCTTGGAACACCTTATACAAGATGCGTGATGATGAAATTGGTGGCACCGTTACCTTGGGACAGATCCTTGATCTGCTTGGGGATGAGAACAATGAATTTTTGGCCAGCCGCCAGGATATGGAGATTATAAGGCCCTTCACAGTTGGCGAGGCGGCGCAAATCCTTGGCGCTGTGGATGAGGTTCTGCATGTCACAGACAGAGAAATTATGCATAGCATGTCTCTGAGGGAGATGCTAGAATCCCTTTTGCAGATGAAGGGGTTGGAAACGCTCTGGAATCAGACGCTTGTGCCGGCATCAGAGGGAACTGCTGCCGTCACAGCGGGAGACATGCTGAAAAGCCTGCTGGAGGATCAGGAGATGCAGGCGGTTTTAGACCAGGAGGTCAGCAGCACCGTTACGTTGGGACAGGCTTTGGAGGCTTTTGGCGTTGGGGAAGCGGTAGAGGAATTGCAGGATGAGCAGATCAACCAAGCCGTTACATTGGGCGAAATCAGAGAGCTTTTGGT
The DNA here is from genome assembly GCA_023404345.1 of Bacillota bacterium. GTDB lineage: Bacteria > Bacillota > Clostridia > Christensenellales > Aristaeellaceae > Limiplasma. The sequence goes on along the minus strand of JAEYCB010000001.1, from coordinate 5,948 downwards.
TGAAAGCGAGGCGCTTCAGACGCAGAGAGATCGGGAATTTACCTTCAAGGCAACCATTAGCGACTTGCTCGATCTTTTTGGAGAGGATAACGTTAAAACGGTGATCCAGGAAAAGACGGCGGCTGCTAGTTACAACCCGGATTACGCCAGAACATTGGAAAACGTGATAAAGAATTGGATGGTCCTGATCCTGTTTGTACTGGCCTTTGCCGTGCTTGCAACCATTTCTCTGGAGATGATTGATCGCGACAAGCGCTAGGTGGTGCGCAGGACAAGAAAACGCGGGACGGTCTATGAGCCGTTCCGCGTAAAACCTATTTTGGGAGGTTTGGAGGGCTATAGCCCTCCAAAGTGAATTCGTATCGCCCGGCTTTGACGGGCGGGCGGGGAGTTTGCGCCCCGAGCGCAAACATTTCTTAAGCATCTGTCGGAAAAGACCGGCGTAGCCGGACCTTTTCGACAAGCTGACGCGGGACGGTCTATGAACCGTCCCGCGTTTTCTTCTTTCACCATTTTATCAGGCAGCGATTGCGCTATGCCTCATGCAGGAAGAAGCATGCAAAAGAGCAGACGCGCGAAAGAAGATTATCCTTTCGCTGCTGCACTCGCCTTGACCGGCGTTGCGGCCGGAATTTCGCCTGCACGGCTCAGGGCCAACTTGGTAATCACCGGGCCCACCAGTTCGTAAATCAACGTGCCGGCTAGTACCACGGCCTGGATACGGCTGCCATAAGCAGGAAGGCGCGAGAGCGCCAGCTGCGCCATGCCGATGGCCACACCAGCCTGGGGAATGAGCGTAAATCCCAGGTACTTTTGCACGTTGGGATGGGCATTCACCACGCGCGAGCCCAGGAACGCCCCCAGCCACTTGCCTACCACGCGCACCAGCACGTAGCATGCGCCCACCAGTCCCACCGTGGGAAGCACGGATAAATCCAACTCCGCCCCGGAGATGACAAAGAACAAAAGAAACAGCGGCGGCGTGAAACGGTCCGTCTGCTCGATAATCACGCCTGCGGCGGGGCACAGGTTAGTCATCACCGCGCCGATCATCATGATGCAAAGCAGGTTGCTAAGCCCCCATATATCGCACAGTGCCAGCGCCAAAAAGACAAAGGCAATGGTCAGCGCCAGCTTGTTTCCACGCGAGCGGAAGAACCGTGCCAGCAGGCTCAGTAGCAGCCCCAGCGCCGCTCCCAGCACTATGGAGCCCACAATTTCCAAAAGAGGAGAAAGGAGCATCCCCTGCACTGTCAGGGCTGCGCCGCTTTGCAGCGTTTGAGCGATGTTCATGGAAATGGCGAAGGCAATGAGGCCCAACGCGTCATCCATGGCCACTACGGGCAGCAGCATTTCGCTCACCGGGCCGCGGGCCTTATACTGACGAATCACCATCAGCGTGGCCGCTGGAGCGGTGGCGGCGGCAATGGCGCCCAGCGCCACACACATGGGCAGGTCAAAGCCCGGTACACCCGCCAAGGAGCAGCCAATCAGCACCACATCCACCAGAATGACAGCGCCCAGCCCCTCAAAGGCTGTGATGGTGAGTGGCTTGGCCCCGATGCGCTTGAGATAACTCAGCTTGAATTCTGCGCCGATGGAATAGGCGATGAAACCCAACGCAGCCTCCGTGATAACGGAAAAGCTGTCCAGCATATCCCGGGGCAGGATGCCCAGCACCGACGGGCCGATGATCAGACCACCTACCAGAAAGGCCGTTACGTTGGGCAACCGCACCAGCCGCGCCAGGCGGCTTACCGCCAGTCCGGCTGCGATGGCGATGGACAGCGCCAGCAGCGTGTTCATGACTTCATCCCCTCCACAAACAGTGCCGGCACGGCAAACAGAATACCCGTATCGGGCTGGTCCAGGCCACCGGTTACCCGGTTAATCACCTCGCGCGCCACCGTCACCTGTGCGTCGTCCAAGACCATTACCAGGGTTTTGCTGCTTTTGCGCTCAGGATCGAACAGCTGCCGCAGTGCCGAAAACATGGGAAGATCGTCGCCGCTCTGGTCGATTACGCGCATCATGCCGGTGCTGTCCAGTACCGTACCTCCGTGAATGCCGCTTTTCAGCAGCGCCTCCAACAATTCCTCCAGACATTCTGTGCGGTTGAGAACCAATGTCAAAACCTGCATGCAATCACCTTCGTTGAAAAGGATAGGCCCCTCCCGGAGCCATCCAAAAGAATAGACCTGTTTTGTGCAAAAAGCAAGGGCAGCGGCGAAAAAATTCGCCGCCGCCCGCGGGACACTTTCGGAAAAGCGACTTTGCTCATGTACCTGCCATCCGCAGACCACGCATGCCTTACAGAAGCGGCAACAGGTGCTCGGCGCTCAGCTGCGCATCCTCAAGCGCAGGGCGCTCGGGGCTTTCGTCCTGTTCTACCACCAGCCAACGTGTGCCGGCTTCGCGTGCAGCTTCCACTAACGCGGGAATGTCCTGGCAGCCGCCTCCCAATGGCTTGAACATGAAGGGCTGGCCGCCATCCTCACGCACGGGGGCATCCTGCCCAAAAAGTGCGTAGGGCGCAGGTCCGCCCGGATCGCCCACGTAATCCTTGAGGTGCACCACAGGGCAACGCTCCGAGTAACGCCGGATATACTCCGCCGGGTCTGCTCCGGCATAGCGAATCCAGCAGGTATCCAGCTCGCATTTGAGCACGGAGGAGGGAACCGCTGCATAGAGAAAGTCGAGCGCCGGTATGCCGCTGATTTGCGCAAATTCAAAATCATGGTTGTGATAGAGAAGGGTAATATCACGCTTTTTGCACTGACGGCCAAAGGTGTACAGCGTTTCCAGCACATGGGCAAAGCCGGGCTGACCGGGCCGGTCTTCCTCAGCCAGATAGGGCACGGCAATGTAGCCGCACTCTAACTCCTCGTGGTAATCCAGAACGGACTGCATGTTATCCCGAATCTGTTGCAGAGGCACGTGGCTGCTTACGGCCTTCAATCCGGTATGCTTGAGCAGCTTGCGCACATCCTTAGCGGTTTTTTCAAAAAATCCCGCAAATTCCACGCCCTCGTAGCCCATGCGGGCAAGCTGGTCCAAAACGCCTTCCAGATCGTTGCTGGCGTCCTCGCGCGCTGAGTACAGCTGATAGGCGGGGGAGAGATGTTTGCTCATGGGAATGCTCCTTTATTATTTTTTGGCCGCCTGCTGGGCGGCCGAAGCGCAAAGCTGCGCTTATGAAATTCATTCCCTTTACGTGCCGGCTTTTCCTGCCTGACGGCATGTTTCATCAAAGATTTTACAATCTGGGACGGATTTTGCCCGCAGAAGGTGGGCGCATTTGTCCATAAGAAAAACCACAGTGCTTTTGCTTCACACTGCGGTTTTCTGTTTTGGGATGTTTCAGATGTCGATAAACTCGCGAAACTCTCGCATAATCCCAATTCCGTCAGGATAGTGCGCTGCAAACTGCGGCACCGCGTGGCTGGGGAAGCTGTTACCCTCGATAAAAACAGGGCCTTTCTCTGTAATGGCCACATCCCACGCTACAAAGCGCATCTGTGGAACCTTCTGCGCGGCTTTGAGGCACATGGCTTTGGCCTCCTCAAAGAAGGGAACCTCAAATCCCACGATAGGGGTATGCGTCATGGGATGCTCGGTATAGGTGTTGCCTTGCTTGTCTGCGCCCACGGTGAGCAGCTTTCCGCTCTCAAGGTCCACGCGCGCGGCCATGCCGCCCTGGTCGACATTGTCCATGACCTTGCCATTGCCAATGCGGAGGAATGCATATACGATGCCCTGCTTCTTGTCACCCAGCAGGGTGGCAATGCGGATGGTGTTGACCGAGGTGGGGCAGAGGGCCATCAGGCGCGGATGCTGGATGACCCGCTCCTCAATGATGCCAATCTGGCCCGCCAGCAATTCCTTGAGAAATTCATCTTCCCGGCCTTGCCAATCGTTTTGGGTATAGCGGGCAATGCCCACGCCGCTGCTGCCTTCGAGCGGCTTGGCGATGATGTCCGGATGGTCATCCAGAAATGCCTTGAAAGCTGTGGGGTCCGTGTCCGGGCCCAGCTTCATCCAGCCACGTCCCACCTCTTCCTTGAACAGTTCGTCGAAGGTAGCTTTGTCGTCAAACAAGTACCAGTACGCCTTGTCGTTCATCCGTCTGACGATCTGGTTGCTTAACCCGCGCGTGATCTGGGTTTTTCGCTGTGCGTCATTCAGACGGTACATCTGCGCGATTTTATAGTCCACATATCCGGCATTGTACTTGAGCGCGCAGCGCAACATGTCAGTCAAAAGCCACAGCCGGCTTTTTCCGCTAGGCTTACGCAGCATACCCGCCGTTTTCCACATGGCCTTCCAGTCCATGCGCACCAGCCGCTTAATAAAGAAGGAAAACTTCGACATACCCCCGGCCTCCCCGCCTTATACGTTGAAGCGGAACAGCACCACGTCGCCGTCGCGCATGACGTAGTCCTTTCCCTCGCTGCGCACCAGGCCTTTGTCGCGGCAGGCGGCCATACCGCCCTGGTCCTTGAGGTCCTCATAGGCCACCACTTCAGCCCGGATAAAACCGCGTTCAAAGTCTGTATGAATCTTGCCTGCGGCCTGAGGCGCCTTGGTGCCCCGCTTGATGGTCCACGCCCGGCACTCATCCGCACCCGCCGTGAGGAAGGAGATCAGGCCAAGCAGCGTATAGCACGCGGCAATCAGCCGGTCCAGACCGCTCTGCCCCAAGCCAAGTTCGCTCAAAAAGGCGTCCTTTTCCTCAGGTTCCATCTGCGCGATCTCTTCCTCTATTTGCGCGCTGATGGTAAATACCTGCGAACCCTCGGCTTGCGCAATTTCCCGCACGGCCTTGACGTGAGCCGATTCTTCCTGACCAATCTCGCTGTCTGCGATATTAGCGGCATAGATTACAGGCTTATCTGTAAGCAGGAACCAGCCGGAGACGATCTCACGTTCCTCATCACTCATGGCAAAGGTACGCGCGGGCTTGCCGGCCTCCAGGTGGGCTTTCAGCCGCTCGCCCACATCTGCCTCCATAGCCTTGAGCTTGTCACCGTTTTTCAGCAGATGGCGCGCCTTCTCTGTACGGCGCTCCACAGTTTCCAGATCTGCCAGTACCAGTTCCAGATCGATGACCTCGATGTCACGTTTGGGGTCGATACTACCGTCTACATGAATGATATTTTCATCTTCAAAGCAGCGCACTACATGTACGATGGCATCCACTTCGCGAATGTGCGAAAGGAACTTGTTGCCGAGACCCTCGCCCCTGCTGGCACCTTTCACCAGACCTGCAATATCTACAAACTCCACCGTGGCGGGCGTCACTTTTTTAGGTTGATACATCCTTGCCAGCTCGTCGAGCCGTGCATCTGGCACGGGCACCACGCCGGTGTTGGGCTCGATGGTGCAGAAAGGATAGTTGGCCGCCTGCGCGCCCGCGCGGGTAATGGCGTTGAACAGCGTGCTCTTACCTACGTTTGGGAGTCCTACAATACCCAGCTTCATTTTATCCACTTCCTCAGTATATGCGTTGTTCAACAGGTAGTATAGCCTGATTTGGGCAAAAAAGCAATTTGGTTTTGTGGCAAAACGGATGGAGAGAAAGTACGCACGAACGTTCGGATTTAATGAGGACGATAATATACGGATTAATACCAATACGATGGAAGCCTTATAAATCAAAAGGTTCGGGAAATACAAGAATCTAAAAAATAAGTCAAAAAAATCGAAAAAAGGTGTTGACAGGGAGGGGGAACCGTGCTATTATGTACAAGCTCGCTCGAGAGCAACGAACCTTGAAAACGATACAGAGTAAGAAAATAAGGAAGAAACGCAAGCAGTCAAAGAATTGAGTGAATTGCGAGCCAGAGAAATCTGGAGCGTAAACAGGAATTAAACATAAGAGTTTGATCCTGGCTCAGGACGAACGCTGGCGGCGTGCCTAACACATGCAAGTCGAGCGGGGATTGCCG
>JAEYCB010000064.1 GCA_023404345.1 Bacillota bacterium | reverse complement strand
ATATTGAAGTCATGCCCAAAGAAGTTTACGCTCATTTGATTGAGACCGAACTTGTTAAGAATGAATCAGACCTAGAAGACATTATTCGCAACCTGATCGAGATTGGGAACGAATTAGGCAAAGTGGTGGTAGCTACAGGGAATGTACATTATTTGAATGAAGAAGATGCGATCTATCGTAAGATTTTGATCAATTCAATGGGGGGAGCCAATCCTCTGAATCGCCATAGTCTCCCAGCTGTTCACTTTCGGACGACAGATGAGATGCTGACCGCTTTTCAATTTTTAGGCCCAGATACAGCCAAAGAAATCGTCGTGACAAACCCCAACAAAATTGCGGATATGTGTGAAAAGGTCATTCCAGTCAAGGATGATTTGTATACGCCAAAAATCCCAGGTTCCGAGCAAGAAATCACAGATCTAAGTTACAATCGTGCCAAAGAATTATATGGGGATCCTTTGCCTGAGATCGTTGAAAAGCGATTGAAAAAAGAATTAGATTCCATTATCGGAAATGGCTTCTCCGTGATTTACCTGATCTCCCAAAAACTGGTACACAAGAGCAATGAAGATGGCTACTTGGTGGGCTCGCGGGGATCTGTCGGTTCCAGTTTTGTCGCAACGATGACGGGGATCACTGAAGTGAATCCATTAGCTCCTCATTATTATTGCCCAGACTGTCAGTACTCGGAGTTTTATGAGGACGGGTCTTATGGTTCTGGCTATGATATGCCAGAAAAAAAATGTCCGAAATGCGGCACCCGACTAAACAAGGACGGTCATGACATTCCGTTTGAAACCTTCTTAGGTTTCCATGGAGATAAAGTCCCCGATATCGATTTGAACTTCTCTGGGGAATACCAGCCCGAAGCGCACAATTATACAAAGGTTCTTTTCGGAGAAGATTATGTTTACCGTGCAGGAACGATCGGTACGGTAGCAGACAAAACCGCATTCGGTTTTGTAAAAGGGTTTGAGCGGGATCACAATCTTCATTATCGTGCAGCAGAAGTGGACCGATTGGCCAAAGGGGCTACCGGAGTGAAGCGCACCACCGGACAGCATCCAGGGGGGATCATTGTAATCCCCGATTATATGGATGTCTATGATTTCACACCGATTCAATACCCAGCCGATGATATGAATTCTGAATGGAAGACGACACACTTTGATTTCCACTCGATCCATGACAATATTTTGAAACTGGATATTTTAGGACATGATGATCCGACAGTGATTCGGATGTTACAGGACTTATCTGGAATTGATCCAAAAACGATCCCTACCGATGATCCAGAAGTTATGCGTATTTTTGGCGGAACGGATGTTTTAGGTGTAACAGAAGAGCAAATTTATTCTAAAACTGGTACCTTAGGGATTCCTGAATTTGGGACCCGTTTCGTACGGGGGATGTTGGAACAGACCCATCCGTCCACCTTCGCAGAGTTGTTGCAGATTTCAGGACTTTCCCACGGAACGGATGTTTGGCTAGGAAATGCCGAGGAACTGATTCGGCGCGGTGATGCCAACTTGGCAGAAGTCATTGGTTGTCGGGATGACATCATGGTCTATCTGATTCATGCAGGATTAGATGACGGTATGGCTTTCAAAATCATGGAGACGGTTCGTAAAGGACAATGGAACAAGATCCCGGATGATTTGCGAGATACTTATCTGCAAGCGATGCGGGAAAATAATGTCCCTGAATGGTATATCGATTCTTGTTCTAAGATCAAGTATATGTTCCCCAAAGCCCATGCGGCAGCCTATGTATTGATGGCATTGCGGGTCGCTTACTTCAAAGTATATTTCCCAATTCTGTATTACTGTGCCTATTTCTCTGTTCGTGCGGACGACTTTGATTTGATCGCCATGTCAAAAGGCAAAGAAGCGGTAAAAGAGCGGATGCAAGAAATCAATGACAAAGGCATGGATGCATCGACAAAAGAAAAAAACTTGCTGACTGTTTTGGAATTGGCCAATGAAATGTTGGAAAGAGGCTATGAATTTGGCATGATCGATTTATATAAATCGGATGCTGAGAATTTTGTGATCGATGGCAACAAGCTGATCGCACCATTTCGAGCTGTACCAAGTTTAGGTCTAAACGTAGCCAAACAAATCTGTGAGGCCCGGAAAGATGGTCCGTTCTTGTCCAAAGAAGATCTGGCCAACCGAGGAAAAGTTTCCAAAACATTAATCGAATATATGACAGACAATGGTGTCTTGAAAGATTTACCGGATGAAAATCAATTGTCGTTGTTTGATATGCTATAAGGAAGAAATTTATTATCAACTATAAAAACGATTCGCAGGCACTATCTTTCTCAGAAATGATAGGTCCTCGAATCGTTTTTTTGTTTTATACATCGACACTTTTGCTGCATGTCATAATAAAACCATCAACAATAATGGAATGTAAATCATATAAATCAAAACGGAGTAGCCTAATGAAGAAGCAGCAAACTCTTCATCTCCATGGTAATTTCTAACCAGGATCGGCACAGAATTTTGAACAGGCATCGATGCTTGGATGATAAAGACTTGCAACATCAATGAAGGAACCTGTATCCATTGACCAATCAGCCACACGATCAATGGAGAGAGGAGAAAACGACCTGCGAGGACACCGGCAAGATCCTTGGTCATACGTAAATTCTTGATACCACTA
>JAEYCB010000072.1 GCA_023404345.1 Bacillota bacterium | reverse complement strand
GATGAATCTCAAGAAACTCGCCCTCCACAAGTGGCGACCTTTTCTGCTTTTCTGCTTTTCTACCTTCACCTACTACAAGAAGCCACTTTGTGCCGAAGCAAAGTGGCTTCTTTGACTGGCTGAAAGGGGCGGTCTGTCGCCCCTTTACCGTGTGCCGAAAAAACTCGTCTTTGACGATCTTTTCCGTCATGCTTCCCTTTCCCCTGCCTACCAGATCTTTTCCACCGTAACATCGCGGAAGTAATACGTGACGATTTGCTCGGCGGTGCTGCCCGCCTGTGCCATACCGTATGCCCCCCACTGGCTCATGCCCACGCCATGTCCATAGCCCGTACCAGCCATGACCAGTTTTCCCTCCTGCGCGCGCAGGCTGGTAATGAGCGTGCTGCGCATTTTGGTTGAGCCCAGCGCAATGCGCAGATCTGAAGCATCCACGCTCTGGCCGTTCAGGCCGATACGCACCGCACGGCCACTGTCACCACGCTCCTCGATGGTCAGTTTGGCTCCGTCCTCAAGGGACACATCCACCCCCAGCGTTTGGCAGGCCGCCTCCACCTCCTCATAGGGAAAAGACGCCTGCCAGTGCTGCGCTTCTTTCAGCATTTGAGCGTCCTTGTCGCCCTGCGCAGTTTCGGGCTCGTTACCGGGTACAACCTGGGTATAGGGCGGCTCGTCTTTGTCCCAGCCCAGCCCCTCGCGGGCCAGTGCAGTCAGGCCGCCGCTGTGGGCATGAAACCAAGCGTAGGGCAGCTCGCCACCAGCGCTTAAGACCATACCCTCGGTTTCGCTTACGGCCTCCCGGATACGATCATTGACGGCCGACGCGTCGTAGGCTTGTGCCTCTTCAATATCGGTAGAGATATCCGCACCCTCGTATTTGCTTTGCTTATCGGACAAAAATTTCAAAACGAACGTGCGCGCCAGAATGGCCTGTGCCTTGAGCGCCTCCAGGGGCCAGTCGTTTTTCATCTCGCCCGCCAGCACGCCTTGTACGTAGGTTTCCACATCTACGCGCTCCACCTGTTCATCGTCCACCACATACACATTCAGCACTGGAACGCCGTTTTCACCGGTTTCCAGCCTGTCCTTGGGCCAGTTCACCTGCACCTTTGGCTTGGCGCCGGTAGGTGTGGGGCCAGGCGCAGGCTCGGCGCTCACGACGCATCCGCTCAGCACCAGCATTGAAGCCATTATCAGCGCCAGCCATGCCGTTTTTTTCATGCAAAACGACCTCCTTCGCGGGCAGTATGCCCCAAAGGAGGCCTCATAAAGCCTGTTAAAATGCGGTCAGGACTGTGGGTGAACCTCATAGCCCGGCTTTTGGCTAAGCCCCTCCTGACGCAGGTGGTTTTCGCGGTTTTTACCCAGATAAACCTGATAGAGATCATCGGCAGTCATGCCCGCTTCAATGCACATGCTGATGAAGAAATGCAGTATGTCGCTCAGTTCTTCCCGCACGCACTCGGGCCTTAGCTCGTGGGGGTTTTTCCACCACTTGAAGTTGACCTCTTCCAGAAGCTCGGCCAATTCGGAGATCATGGCCAGGGTTTGCTTTTGCAGCCACGTTTCCATGGGAATGTCCTGAAGGCCGCGCTCACGCTTGAGCTTATCCTGAAAGCCCTTTTGCAGCTCAAAAATATGTTCCAGCTTATCCAAGTAAATCGCCCCCGATCTTGGTAAGCAGCTTCTGCGCATCCCGGCCCACAATGGCGACGCTGGGCTTTTGGGCCAGCAGGCGGCGGGCCAGGCTCATCACATTTTCCGGGGTAACGGCCTCGATGTGCGCGAGCGTCTCTTCTTGAGTGCGCACGCGACCCAGCAGCAAATGCCCACGGCCCAGCGCCTGCATGCGGCCGCTGGAGCTTTCCAGGCCCAGCAAAAAGCCGCCGCGCAGCTGCGCCTTTGCGCTCTTAAATTCCTTATCCGTCAGGCCGTCCCGCAGGAAGAGGGAAAGCTGGCTTTGCAGCTCATGGAGAACGGTAGGGGCGTTATCCGGCGTTGTGCCGGCATAGACGTTAAAGCTGCCCAAACCCCGGTAGGAACTTGCATAGGTGTACACGCTGTAAGCCATGCCCAGTTCCTCGCGGATACGCTGGAACAGGCGGCTGCTCATGCCGCCGCCCAGTGCGTTGGAAAGCACACTGAGGGCGTAAAGTTCGTCGCTGTCGGAAGGCACGCCAGGAAAGCCCAAGCAGATATGAGTTTGCTCAGTATCCTTTTCACGCGCCAGGCGACCGGGGACAAAAGTCTGTGCCTCAAGGGTCTGCGTATCGCCGGAAAGGTTGGCAAAGGGCGAAAAATAGCGATGCACCAGTTCCAAAAACGCGTTCCAGTCATAGTTGCCGGAAATGGCCAGCACCATGTTTTCAGGCGTATAATGGCGCGCCCAATAGCCTTCCAGCGCATCGCGTCCATAGCCGCGGATCAGGTCCGCCGTGCCGAGAATGGGACGGCGAAGCGATCCGGTATACTGCGCGTCGCTCAAAAGCTCGTGCACCAAATCTTCGGGGGTATCCTCCACCATGGCGATTTCCTCCAGAACCACGCCGCGTTCCTTGTCTAGCTCGCGGGCGTCAAACACGGGGCGAAGCGCCAAATCCGACAGGATATCTACCGCCAGGGGCAGTTCATCATCGGTCACCTTAGCATAGTAGCAGGTACATTCCTTGCTGGTAAAGGCATTGAGCTGGCCGCCAGCCAAATCCATCTCCTCGGCAATGTCGCGGGCAGAGCGGTTCTGCGTGCCCTTGAACACCATGTGCTCGATGAAGTGGCTCAGGCCGTTTTCCTGTGGCCGCTCGTTCATGCTGCCCACCCGGACCCACACGCCCACCGTGCAGCTACGCACATGGGGAAGGTACTCGCCCGCCACGCGCAGGCCGCCGGGCAGGGTGCAGAAATCAAACATCAGCTTCGTTCCTTTCCTTGTTAAAAAACCGCCGCGCGTGTGCCCCGGCGGGGCGCGCGGCGGCGGTCACATCGCTTGGAAACAGGGAATCAGGTGCGGTCACTGCCGCCGGAGGGGCGGCCATCACGGCGCGGGGGACGGCGGCGCTCGCCATTGAAGGGGCGAGGAGCGCCCTCGCTGGAGGGATAGGTGATATCGTTGCGGATCAGGTTGACGCGGCCCTGAGAGTCGATCTCGTTGACCTTGACCTCAACCTCGTCGCCAATGTTCATAACATCCTCGACTTTTTCCACGCGATGATCGGCCATCTTGGAGATGTGCAGCATACCGTCCTTACCCGGGGTGAGCTCGATGAATGCCCCGAAGTTCATGATGCGCACAACCTTGCCCAGATATACGTCGCCTACTTCGATATCCTTGGCGATGCCCTCAATGATCTTGCGCGCCTTGGCAGCAGCAGCCTCATCAGGGGTGGCGATATAGACGCGGCCATCATCCTCGATGTCGATCTTGACGCCCGTTTCGGCAATGATCTTGTTAATCATCTTGCCGCCCGGTCCAATAACCTCACGGATCTTTTCAGGATTGATGGTGAAGCGCACAATCTTGGGCGCATACTTGCTCATGTGGTCGCGGGGCTTATCCAGCGTATCCAGCATGATTTTGAGAATGTGCAGACGGCCCGCCAATGCCTGGCTGAGCGCCTTTTCCAGAATCGTGCGGTCGATACCAGCAATCTTGATATCCATCTGAATGGCGGTGATGCCCTTGACGGTACCAGCCACCTTGAAGTCCATGTCGCCCAGGAAGTCTTCCAGGCCCTGAATATCGGTAAGCACCGCCACCTTGCCGGTTTCAGCATCCTTGATCAGGCCCATAGCCACGCCGGCCACGGGGCGCTTGATGGGTACGCCCGCATCCATGAGGCTAAGGGTGCTGCCGCAGACGGAGGCCATGGAGCTGGAACCGTTGGAGGAGAGGATTTCACTGACCAGACGCAGCGCATACGGGAACTCATCCTCGCCAGGTATCACAGGCTCCAACGCGCGCTCTGCCAATGCGCCGTGGCCGATCTCGCGACGGCCGGGGCTCTTCATGCGGCCCGCCTCGCCAGTGGCGTAGGGGGGCATGTTGTAATGGTGAATGTAACGCTTGAAATCCTCAGTGCCCAGTCCGTCGAGAATCTGCACATCACTCATGGAGCCCAGAGTGGTAACGGTCAGGGCCTGGGTTTCGCCGCGAGTGAAGATCGCGCTGCCATGCGTGCGGGGCAAAATGCCAACCTCGCACCAGATGGGACGAACACCGGTAAGACCGCGGCCATCAGGACGAATGCCCTCGCTGAGGATTTTAGCGCGCATGATCTCCTTGTTGAGGTAGTATAGCGCGTCCTCCACCTCGCTGAGGCGGCCCTCAAACTGCTCGGCGAAGTGCTCAGCGCACTCGGCCTTGACCTGAGCCTCGCGCTCCTGGCGCTCATGACGGTCAGTGGTCTCAAACACCCAGCGGCACTTGTCGTAGGCGTATTCGCGCACGGCGGCCTTTACGTCGTCACCTGTGGTGATAAGGGCGACTTCGGCCTTTTCCTTTCCGATTTCCTGCCGGATGCCTTCGATGAAGGCAACCAGCTTTTTAATCTCCTCATGACCAAAGAGGATGGCGCGGAGCATCAGCTCCTCGGGCACTTCCTTCGCGCCTGCCTCCACCATGAGCACCGCGTCCTTGGTGCCGCTGACGGTCAGGTGCAAAGTGCTCTTTTCACGCTGCTCAGCGTTGGGGCACAGGACCAGCTCGCCATCCACACAGCCCACCACCACCGTGCCGGTGGGGCCGCCCCAGGGAATATCGCTGACGGACAGGGCCGCGGAGGAACCGATCATAGCGGGCACTTCCGGAGGAATATCCTTGTCCACGCTCAGGCAGGTAGCCACCACCTGCACATCGTTGCGCATCCCCTTGGGAAACAGCGGGCGCAGGGGGCGGTCAATCAGGCGGCAGGTGAGGGTGGCCTTTTCAGTGGGACGACCCTCACGCTTGATAAATCCGCCGGGGATCTTGCCCACGGAATACTGCTTTTCTTCAAAATCCACGCTCAGCGGGAAGAAATCCACTCCCTCGCGCGGCTTTTCGCTCATGGTGGCGTTGACCATGACCACCGTGTCGCCATAGCGCACAAAAGCCGAGCCGTTAGCCTGCTGGGCATATTTGCCAAATTCAATCGTCAGCGGGCAGCCCGCCAGTTCTGTGGAAAATACCTTGTAATCCATTCTTCTTCTCTACTCCTCATTCCATCAGGCTCGCGGCTTCCTGCCGCGGGCGTATCCGCACGGCGCCCCCGCCGCTAGTGTGCAAAACAGCCGCGCCGGGCGGGCTTTGCCCGCCGTGGCGCGGTTGCAAATCGAGAGGGCTTTACTTGCGCAGGCCCAGCTGAGCAATCAGAGCGCGGTAGCTCTCGATATCGGTCTTTTTGAGGTAATCCAGCAGGCCGCGGCGCTTACCGACCATCAGCAGCAGGCCGCGGCGGCTGTGGTGGTCCTTCTTGTTGATCTTGAGGTGCTCGTTAAGATGGTTGATGCGGTTGGTGAGCAGCGCGATCTGCACCTCGGGGGAACCGGTGTCACCCTCGTGACGGGCATAGGTCTTGATGATTTCGGACTTTTCCATGGGGTTTGCCTCCTTAGACTGGCGGCGAGGCCGCCGTGTAGTAATCGCCGCGCTCATAGCAGGCCGTTGGCCTTCGGCAAGCCAAGGGCGCGGTTCTTCCTTGCGCTTTACGCACGTTCTTTATTTTACCACGGAGCATAGGGTTTGTAAACGCTTTTTGAAAAAGAAACGGCGGCCATTTGCGGGTTGACGGTTATGTGCACAGGTGATATGCTCTTTGGGCCTGAAAAACGGCGTTTTTTCCATTCATGATCATTGAAAGGAGCCTTGATCAATGAAGCGTTTTGCAGCCATTGCGCTGTTGCTGACGTGCCTGTTACCTACCTGCGCTCTGGCACAGGAAACCGTAGTAGAGAATTTTGAAGACGGTTACTGGTTCTACGAGGATCCTTCGCAGGATGTGCGCATTGAAATCACGCGGCACGAGGATGCGGAAAACCGCATACTATGGTATGAGGCGGATCTGCGCTGCGGGCCGGAAACGCCGCTAGCGTTTCTCACGGTTGACCCGAACGCGCCGGGAAAGGGTTTTTGGTACCCCGAGCGCATGGCGCGTGAAAATCAGGCGGTATTTGCCATCAACGACGACCAATTCGGCCATCGCGTCTACAACCACGACACCGTGGGCGTGATCGTGCGCGGCGGGGAGGTGCTCAGCGAGCGCACGCGCAAAAGTGGCAGCGGGAGCTGGCCTCCGTTGGATACCGCCGCCTTCATGACAGACGGAAGCATGCGCGTATTCCAGAGCGCGGAACACACGGGGCAGGAGTATCTGGACATGGGCGCCGAGGCAGTGCTTGCCTTTGGACCGTGGCTGGTACGTGAAGGCCAGATTAATCCTGTGCTGGAGACTTCCTACCGCGCTAAGGAACCTCGTACGGCTATTGGCATGATCGAACCCTACCACTATATGGTCCTCTTTGTAGAAGGACGAGTGAAGCGCAGCGGCGGCGTGGGTGTAAAGTGGCTGGCTGATCGCATGGCGGAGCTGGGCGTGGTAGAGGCGTTGAATCTGGATGGCGGCAAAACCAGCTGTCTTGTGTTCATGGGCAAGAAAATCAGTATTACCAACCCCAACGGGCTGGTGCGCGACGCTCGAAGCGTATCGGGTATGATCGGGCTGGGTGTAAGCGATCTGGTGCCGGAATGGACGGGACTGGACAAATAAAAAAGCCTGAGTGGTATCATCGGACTGGATAGGCTATGCCGAACTGAAAGCACACAAAAAGCGCCACTCCCCCATCTTCTGGGGGAAGTGGCGCTTTGCGTTTGCTCAGGCGTTGGCGAATTTGCCGCGCACCTTATCAATCTGCTGCTGCTGGGCCTGCTCGGCGGGATACCAGCCCTGGGCGGCCATCTTCTGATAAATCCCCTCCTGCATGCACAGGCTTTCATCCAGCGCCTGATCAAAGGCGGTATGCACGTTCTGTGTGGCGGACTCAATGGTGCCATGCAGGTACAAATCGCATGCGCCTTTGGTGGTCAAAAGCAGGTTTTCCATGATTTCCTGATCGTTCATGCCACTTTCCCCCCTTCACATCAGGCCGTAGAGCTTTTGAAAAAGCTGCTGATGCTGATTGGCCAGCTGGGTAACGTAGTTTTTTAGGTCCGGATTTTTCAGTGCCTGCGCGGCCTGGCGGCACTGACTGGCCAGAAAGACCTCGTGGCCAAGGGCGTCTTCGATGTACATGAGCTCCTTGGGGCTCATTTCAATCACCTCCGGAAAAAAGTGTTCCCAGTTTCCGGCAGGTTATGCGCGTGAAGCACCGGCATGTACCAACGCAGCCAGGAAATAAAGGTGCAATAGTCTTCAGCACCCGGCCCACTCCACCGCCTCAAGCAGCGTATCCAGTACAGGAACACCAGCGGCCAGCAACGTTTCGCGGCTCTGGTGGCCGCGCGAAACCAGCACGCATCGTGCGCCCATAGCACGGGCCACATCGGCATCATGCAGGGTATCGCCAATCATGAGGGTAGCTTCGGCGGGCACGCCGCAGCGGGCCAGATAGGCCAGGCCCACTGCTTCTTTGCTGCGCGCATAGATGTCCGACAGGCCCAGTACATCGGCAAAATAGCCACGGATAGGAAAGCGGGAGATCTGGTTTTCCAGCATGTCTAGCCGAGTGGCCGAAAGCACGGCTTGTCGCACGCCTGCTGCATCAAAGCGCTTGAGAGCCTCCGCCGCGTCGGAATGAAGGGGCACGGCATCAAAGCCGCGCACGTATTCGGCCATCCAGGCATGAGCCACTGCCTCGAACGTTTCGTCCGTCACACCGGCACGCTCATAGTAGCGGCGCACAGGGAAGGTAAACTGGCGATGGTATTCTTCTACGCTTTCGATGCGCGGCAACCCGAAGGCGGGAAAGGAACGGTTGCGCACGCCAATGGCGTAATTCAAATCATCCAGCAGCGTACCATTCCAATCCCACAGGACCTGCAAAATACGCCCATCAGTACGCACGGGCAAAGTAGATAAGCTTGTCTGCCTTTTTACCACAGCACACACAGGTATCTCCGATTGGCGTCTGGTCAAAGGGCATATTGCGGCTGCTGGCGGCGGTCAGCTCCTTGATCTTGTCCTCGCAGGCGCGGTCACCGCACCACATGGCGCGTGCGAATCCGCCATCCACGGCATGGGTGAGTTCCTCCATGTTGTGAACATCGGTGATGCGGGTCTGGCGGAAGGAATCAGCCAGAGCATACATATTCTTCTGGATGTCCTCAAGCAGGACGGGAAGCGTCTGTGCAAGCTCCGAGAGGGCCACTGCCTGCTTTTCGTAGGTGTCGCGGCGGAAGACCACGCACTGTCCGTTCTCCACATCGCGCGGGCCAATCTCCACACGCACGGGCACACCCTTGAGCTCCCAGTCATTGAACTTGAAACCGGGCGAGAGAGTATCACGGTCGTCCAGCTTGACACGAATGCCAGCGGCCTTAAGCTGCTCGTAGATCTCGGCACACTTCTCCATCACGCCGCCCTTATGCGCAGCCACGGGCACGATGACGGCCTGGATGGGCGCAATGTGCGGGGGAAGCTTAAGTCCGCGTTCGTCGCCATGGGTCATGATGATAGCGCCGATCAGGCGGGTAGACACGCCCCAGCTCGTTTCGTGCACATAGGTGAGCTTGCCTTCCTTGCTTAAATACTGGATATCGTAAGCCTCGGCAAAGTTGGTACCAAAGTTATGGCTGGTGCCCGCCTGCAGGGCCTTGCCGTCCTGCATCATGGCCTCCATGCTGTAGGTGGCGCGTGCGCCGGCAAACTTTTCCTTGTCGCTCTTTCGACCTACCAGCACGGGCATGGCCAGCTCATCCTCGGCCACCTCGCGGTAGATTTCCAGCATCTGCATGGTTTCTTCCTGTGCCTCCTCGGCGGTGGCATGGATGGTATGGCCCTCCTGCCAGAGGAATTCGCTGGTACGCAGGAAGGGGCGAGTGCTCTTTTCCCAGCGCATGACACTGCACCACTGGTTATATTTCATAGGCAAATCACGCCAGCTTCCCACCCACTTGGAGTACATGGCGCAGAAAATGGTTTCACTGGTGGGGCGCACGGCCAGACGCTCCTGCAACTTTTCGCTTCCACCCTGGGTAACCCACGCCACCTCAGGCGCAAAGCCTTCCACATGCTCTGCCTCCTTAAGCAACAGGCTTTCAGGGATGAGCATGGGCATATAGACGTTCTCATGCCCGGTTTCCTTGAAGCGGCGATCCAGCTGTTCTTTGATGCGCTCCCAAATGGCGAAGCCGTAAGGCCGGATCACCATGCAGCCGCGTACGGGAGCATAGTCGACGAGCTCGCTTTTAAGAATCACGTCAGTATACCACTGGGAGAAATCCACATCGCGCGGGGTGATGTGCTCCACAAAGCCCTGCTTTTTTTCGCTGTCCTTTGCCATGTCAAGCCATTCCTTTCACAATAATCTGGATACAAAAACAGGTTCCCATGCTCCCAACCATGGCTTACGCCATGTGCTGGGACGAAGGGAGCCTTCGCGGTACCACCCGGCTTAAAACGCGGCAGAGCGCGTTTTCACCTTTGTTTGCGCCGGATAACGGGGGCGAACCGTCGGGGATTGGCCGACAGGGCCACGAAGCCGGGAGCACGCCGGAGCCGTGACCGCCCTTGCAGCCCATGGAGCGGCTCTCTTGACACAGCGGATAGGGCGCGCAATTCTTCGCGCGTTTCCGGCACAATGCCGGGAACGGGGGTATTTTATCACAGATTAACAGGGTTTGCAACCATGAAAGCAGAAACGTTTTATTCCTTGAAAAGCGCATATGAGAATAGTCTGAAAAATTAAAACCCATAAAAATACATTTTTTATTATAATTTCCATACTTCATAGTTTTTGCGCACAGACCACTATGCTTGCTTTTTGCTACGCAAAAGCGCCCCGCACTTTTGTGCGGGGCGCAGAAGGAACGGGTTTATTCAGCCTTGGGGCCAGCAGCCACAACCTCGGCGCTCATGTGGGTATACTTCTTGAAGTTCTCCACAAAGCTCTTGGCCAGTTCCTTAGCCTTGGCCTCGTAAGCCGCCTTATCCTCCCAGGTGTTCGCGGGGATCATCAGCTCGGAAGGCACGCCCTCACAGGTGGTGGGCACGGCCACGCCAAAGTAAGGATCGGTCACAAACTCGGCCTTTTCCAACGATCCGTTAAGAGCTGCGGTGATCATGGCGCGGGTGTAGGCGAGCTTCATGCGCTTGCCGGTGCCGTTCCAGCCGGTGTTAACCAGGTAGACGTTGGCGCCGCTCTTTTCCACCTTCTCGGCCAGCATGTTGGCGTATACGGAGGGATCGAGGGGCAGGAAGGGCTCGCCGAAGCAGGTGGAGAAGGTGGGCACCGGCGAGGTGATGCCGATTTCAGTGCCGGCCAGCTTGGAGGTGAAGCCGCTCACGAAGTAATACATGGCCTGATTCTTATCCAGCTTGGAGATGGGCGGCAGCACGCCATAGGCATCGGCGGTGAGGAAGATCACCGTCTTGGGCACGCTCTGAGACTTGCCGGACAGCTCGGCGTTGTTGATGAACTCAACAGGATAGCCCACACGGCTGTTCTCAGCCAGAGAGGCGTCATCAAAATCAAACTCACGGGTATCGGGGTCCATGACCACGTTCTCCACCAGAGCGCCGAACTTGATGGCATTGTAGATGTCGGGCTCCTTCTCGGCGGAGAGGTTGATGCACTTGGCATAGCAGCCGCCTTCAAAGTTGAAGACGCTGTCATCAGCCCAGCCGTGCTCGTCGTCACCAATGAGCTTGCGGTTGGGGTCGGCGGACAGAGTGGTCTTGCCGGTGCCGCTGAGGCCGAAGAACACGGCGCTGTCGCCGTCATGGCCGATGTTGGCAGAGCAGTGCATGGGGAACACGCCCATCTTGGGCAGGATGTAGTTCATGACGGAGAAGACGGACTTCTTAATTTCGCCGGCGTACTGGCTGCCGCAGATAACAACCATCTTTTCCTCGTAGTTAACGAGAATGGCGGCCTCGCTGCGGGTACCGTCGATCTCAGGGATGCACTTGAAGCCAGGAGCGGCGATGATGGTGAAGTCCGGCTTGAAGTCAACCAGATCAGCCTCGGTAGGACGGCGCAGCAGCTGGTGGATGAACAGGTTCTGGCTGGCCAGCTCGTTGATGATGCGGAAGCGCTGCATGTACTTCTCATCCGCGCCGGCAAAGCCATCAAAGACGAAAATTTCGCGGTTCTGCAGGTAGGCAACCACCTTGCTGTAGATAGCGTCGTAGGTGGCCTTATCGATGGGACGGTTCACCTTGCCCCAAGCGATCTCGTCGTGCACAGCGGGGGTATCGACAATGAACTTGTCGTTGGCGCTGCGGCCGGTGTACTTGCCGGTCTTAACCACCAGCGCACCGGTGTTGCTAAGCGTGCCCTCCCCGCGGGCGAGCGCCTTTTCCGTCAAAGTGGCGACGGGAAGGTTGCGGTAGATTTCCTTGGTGGCGGTAATGCCCAGGTACGAGAGATCCAAACTCATGGCGGGTTCCTCCCTTTATGGTACTGATATGGCATCGAAGTGCCGTAGTCGTGTTGCCGGGTAAACTTCCAACGTTACCCTAATTCATAAGATTCGCGCTTCTTTCTATTTTTCCTGCTGGAAAAATAAATTTGTTGAAAAATTCACAATATGGACGAAAAAATGGGGCGTAGAAAGGGTTTCCACGCCTCAGAAATATTTTGATGGGGTTAAAAAATTAGCGCCGCGTTAGCAGGAAAGAGTGCAATCCATGTTTTTCCCGGGTAAAGAAGAATCTCCCGGCCTGAGGTGTCGCGGTACACCGTGCGCATCTGCTGACCTTCACGCGCCCATGTGCCGCTTACGTGTCGCCCACCCATGAACAGGTCTGCCTTTCCTTCTCCCACTAGTGACGGATTTTGCAAAGTCGGACTCAGAGCATCATACGTCACCCATTGCACGATTACATTGGAAAAGACCGGGCGCACCATGGCATCCTCTTCCCCGTCCATGCGCGCATCGGCTGTCGGGTAGCAGGCGAAAGGCCAGCCCGCAACTTCGCGCAGATAGCCGCCCGCTGCTTCATCCCAGATGAAGCAGGCCAGATAGCGTGCGTCGCCCCAGTCGAGGGTAAACGCCGGAACGCTGGCTGCATCGTCTGTGTCATGCACGTTTGTCCTCGCCTCATCGTGCGAAAAGGCGAAGGGCCGTGCGACGGAGTCCGCCGCAACGCACGCCTGCACGGCGTTCACGTCCACATTGAGGTTGGAAGGGGCCTTCACCCCCTGAAGGCGGCCGCCCATGCCATCCCGCCTGATATCCACAATGTCGAATGCCGTTGAGGAATCCAGCTTCAGCCGCTCAGCGGCCTCGCCCAAACGGCCGCCCCCCATGGGCGATCCAAAGACCAGCTCGCCCTGCCACTCCTCGCGCAGGGAGACCGATACCTCTCGCAGCGAGCGCACAGGGCCGCAGTTTACCGCCTCGCCGCGAATCAGCGCATCGCTGAACAGCAGCGTCAGGCGCGTGGAAGCCGCGTCCTTTTTTTCGTCGCGGTACAAAAGGCTCTCATAGACGATATCTGCTTGTTGCACGCCCCAGAGAGCAATCTTTCCTGCACCCGCAACTTTCACAGTTTTTCCGTTTACGCGCGCAGTCCCATACTCATGCCCCACACTCACCAAGACTGGCAGAAAGCGGCCAGGCGGCACCTCGCATCCCGTTGTGGGGCTAATCTTAGCGCAGGCGGACGCAGCCATGCACAGAAGTGCAGCCAAAAGGATGGTGAAACGACAGATACAAGCGCCGCCGAATCGCTGTTGAAGAACGCGGACGTTCATGGGCTCCCCACCCCCGGCACAAAAGCAGTCGCAGTCGGGGTGACGTGCGGAGTCCGAACAGGCGTGGGGGTGAGGGGCGGTCCTGCAGGGGGAACCGGTGTAGCGATGGTTTGTACGGTTGCATCCGTGTTCAGTATAGGTGTGAACGAATGCGCGGACACGGCGCCTTCAGGTTTGTCCGGCACAGACGTGGGGGCCAAGTGGGCCACAGGCGTCGCGGCCCCATCCTTTATTTGTATCCCCTCGGTTCCACCGCTCTCCTCCACGATCAACCCGGCTGCCAGGTACGTGTCCAGCGCAGAAACGTTTCCCATCGCGTCTGGCAGGACAAGTGCCATCTCGCCAGCCATACCGTTTTCCCAGTCGCCGGGGGCCATGACCAGCGCACCGTTTTCGTACGCATCGGTAATAAGATCCTGCTGCGCCGCGTATCCCGTTTCACCAGGACGTAGCCACTCACCATCCATCCAGTGCAATACATCCGCTGTCACACGGTAAGATGTATACCGCCATGCGGATGGCTGTGCCATGGCATCGCCAGTCCAGACGGCGCAATCGTAGCAGGATGCTCCCGGCTCCAGCCATATCAAAGTATCCGGCGGTTCCAACACGTCACCTGCCGTGTCCACCGTCCAGCTAACCAGCCAAATATCCTGCGTGTCATTGAAAAAGCGCGCCTCTACCCGCCAGGCGCCCCCCTCCAACTTTGCGTTGGCTTCGCCGGAGGGAGCCAGAGCAGACCCGGGCTCAGCTGCCGCACCGGAGGCAAGAGGCAGAATCGTTTCAAAAGTCGCGGGCGCAGTGGCTGCTTCCAAAAAGGGATCATTTTGCAAGCGGTCTACCGGTGGGCGTGCAGTCCACAACACCACAACTCCCAGGCATACTGCCGTTACGACCACCGCAGGGACAAACCGCATACCAGAATTCCGCCTAGCATGCCCTTGCTTCTTCATGGAGCATCGCCCTTCGCATATGGCGCGAGCCACCCGATCATCCGCCGCCAGAGAGGTATCAAAAGTTTCTTCCTGTGCCCGGCGGCGCAGTTCACGATCAAACTCTGCATTCTTCATAACGAAGCACTCCTTTCCTGCTCGATCAGCTCGCGCAGACGATTTCGGCCGCGCAACAAACGCATGGATATCGTAGGACGGGGGACCCCTAGCGTATACGATATATCCCCAACTGAGAATCCTTCATAATAGTACAGGACAAGCGCCTCGCGCTGCCCCGGAGGCAGATGTGCAATCAGTTCTACAAGCGCACCTCCCTCTTGCGACCATACCGGGGGACAAAGCGTCTCCAGGTTCTGATACGGCATTTCCCTACGCGCACGGCGAGCACGTTCATAACAGCAACGAATAGTGATCTTCATCAACCAGGGACGAACCGCCGCATCATCACGCAAGGTGTCAAGGCGCTCAAACGCTCGCACTACTGCCTGAGATACTGCATCCTCCGCATCCTGAGGATTTCGCAGCACGGCACAAGCCAGGCGCAAAAGCGCTGTACGCAGCTCCCATATATGGTTTCCGAGGTCATCGGCATTCATGGTCACACCCCGTTTCCCTCTGTTTTCATCTATATAGAGGAATTGGACACGAAAAATGTAACACCCTGCAAAAAATATGGCAACAATCAAGTGGGAAAATATTTACATTTCACAACAATCCATGTTATCATGCGCATAAGAGGAGGTTGATTCCATGAAGAATCGAATTTCTCGTTTTCTATGGCTATTGGCTGTACTGGCGCTGTTCGCCTCGTGTACTGCCCACTTGACATTTCTCCGTACTACAAGCGCTCTTGCTTCCGGCTATGACGGCGAAAGTGTGCTTCTACAGGCCACCGACAAGCTATCCACTCGAAACGGACCAGGCACCAAATATCGCGATACCGGAACCTATGACTTGCGTGGAGAATACGTGACCGTGCTCACACGCGAGGAGGATGAAAACGGTGTTTGCTGGGTGGAGTGCGAATTTACCTGGCGCGGTGAGCTGATGCGCGCCTATACGGGTCTCAAGCGCTTTAAATGCGACGATGAGAGCGAAATCTTCTACGCTCTACCCTGGTACTTTGACGCCAAAGCCCTGCGTACTGTGCCCGCGCGCTATGGTCCCGGTGAAGAATACGCCGTTTATGACAAGCTGACCATGGATAAAGGACAGAAGGTATCATTCCTGCGATTGGAAAACGAGTGGGCACAGGTGGAATGGACGACCACGAAGCAAAGTTACCGTGTCTGGGTACCATTGGATGCCATTGACTGCCCGAACTTATATCAATAAACGTAACGCAAGTGCCCGTGCTGCTTCCGAATAGGATAGCACGGGCTTTTATACAGATATACAAAAAGCCCCGCTTGCTTGCACAAGCGGGGAAAGGGGATGCGGCAGCGACCTACTCTCCCGGGCCGTCTCCAGCCAAGTACCATCGGCGTGCTGGGGCTTAACTTCTGTGTTCGGAATGGGAACAGGTGGAACCCCCAGGCCATTGCCACCGCAAAGGGCGAACTTCTTTATCGGGCGCCTCTGCACCCTGACAACTGCATATGAGTCTTTCTGACGAGATCTTTCATCATTTCTTCTCTTGGTCTTGGATCGACTAAATCAAGCTATCGACCGATTAGTATCGTCAAGCTACACACATTACTGCGCTTCCACCGACGACCTATCACCTGGTAGTCTTCCAGGGGTCTCTCGCATTGCTGCCTGGAATCTTATTCTCGAGGTGGGCTTCACGCTTAGATGCCTTCAGCGTTTATCCCATCCGCACTTCGCTTCCCTGCTATGCCGTTGGCACGACAACAGTTGCACCAGTGGTGCGTCCATTCCGGTCCTCTCGTACTAGGAAC
>JAEYCB010000053.1 GCA_023404345.1 Bacillota bacterium | reverse complement strand
GGGCTTCTGGGGGATTCTCAAATCTGAAATGTACTACCTCCGGCAATTTCATACCTTCGAGGAATTGAAGAAAGCCATCGACGAATACATAGACTTTTACAATACAAGGCGGCTTCAAGCTAAGTTAAAGGGCCTGGCTCCCCTTGCTTACAGGAACCAGACCCTCGTGGCGTAATTTTTCTTTTTTTACCTGTCTTCTTGACAGGCGGCGGTTCATAAAATGCTACCGCCTTTTATATATTCCCAAAAAGAAAATATAAAAGCCTTTTTGCAATATATATTTGACATTAAGGAATGCATAGTGTATAAACAAAACACAAACGAAAGGAGGCAGGAATATGCTATGAAGAACAAAAAGCTAAAACTTGCAAGAGTTGAAAAAGATATGAGTCAAGAAGATTTGGCTAACATTGTTGGTGTTACAAGGCAGACCATTGGATTGATAGAAACAGGAAATTACAACCCAACCTTGAAACTTTGCATTGCAATCTGTAATGCTCTTGACAAAACCTTAAACGATTTATTTTGGGAGGACTTACAATGAGAAACAAAAAGGTAAAAGACGAACGCATTATTCAAGTACAAAATAAGATTTTAGGCGAAGCCTATTTTGTAACGGTGCTTCTGCTTTTCATCTCTATCTTGGTTAAAGCATATGTGATGAAATGTGATTACACAAACTACATTACTGAACTTATCATTATTATTTTGTCTGCAATATATATTGCTGTAAGAAGTATGATGTGTGGTAACAATTTGATAGATACTTCAAAAAGGAATAAAACTCTTTGTGTATTAGGTGCTTTCGGTGCGAGCATTGTTATAACTGCGATTAACGGAGTTAGAAACTATACCAACTACGGCGAACACTATTCAGGGTTACAGAACGGACGATATATGACAATGGAAATCAAAACGGTTAACAACAGGATAAGTGATTTCCATGCGAACAGAAACCCTACGGCATCCCGTAACATGGGATTATTTGCTACCAGGGGAATGCCTCCCAGAAAAATGCCGGATGGGCAAATATACTTGCAAAAATAAGGGGAGGATTGTCCAATAATATCCACTGCAAACATAGGCAATAGAATAACAAATACCAGCAGAATGAGAAATTTCAAATAGCGCAGTAGCCTATCGCCATAAAACCGATTGATTTTTTTGGGAAATGGGATTTTATGTAGCAGGTCCTGAAGCAATCCGAACGGACAGAGCCAACCGCATACAAACCTACCCATCAATGCACCAAACAGCATGATAACACCAGAAACATATAGCGCCAGCTGGTATTTGGGGCTGCCAATTAC
This sequence comes from Bacillota bacterium, assembly GCA_023404345.1. Classification (GTDB taxonomy): domain Bacteria; phylum Bacillota; class Clostridia; order Christensenellales; family Aristaeellaceae; genus Limiplasma. Next base: position 36,076 of record JAEYCB010000053.1, on the reverse strand, counting down.
GGCCTGCAGAGAACCTATGGGACATGAACCCAGCGCTCCTGGACAGGAGTAACAGTTCAGCCCCGGTACACAAAGGCTTTTGAGTGGTCCGGTATAGATCTTTCCCTTTGCAAATCCAACCAGATAACTGTTGCTGATAAAGGTCCAGAAAATTTGAATAATCGTTCTTTTTTTACTGTATTTATCCAATTCCAATACACTCCATACAAATTGCGGTAGCTTTTGTAACAACGATCTGTATTTCGCCGCGGAACCATCCGGCAAGAATCAGCAAAACTGCTATGGTAAGAGCAACAAGGGTTTTTTGGCGCCTTTTAATCATTTGGCAATGCCTCCATTGCCTGCTGGATCACATCCAGCCATTCATCCTTTGTATGTGCTCCTCCAATGGGTCCCAAAACCACTTTGCCGTCCTGATTTACGATGTATGAAATGGGAAACATGACTGCGGCATTCTCGAAATGATCCTCCATAAAGGCATTATCGGGAATGATAAAAGGATATTTTGCACCGGTCTTTTCTGCAATTTCCTTTGCAGTTTCAATGGCCTCCTGCTGAAGCATTCCGGTTTGCGTATCGTAAGTATCGGCGACGATGCCAACGACGCCAACGTTGTCCAGTTCAGCATCAATTTCCTGAAGAAAGGGGATCTCCTCCACGCATGGGCTGCACCACGTAGCAAAAATGTTTATAAGCGTAAGATCGTTTTGCATGAAAACAGAGCTGGTAATGCTGTTGCCATACACGGTTTTACTGTTGAATCCAAAGGTTTTTTGTTCGGTTGCTTCCGGCATAGGGGAGACAGAAACAGGCAACTTCTGATCTTCCTCAGACCGCAGAGAAAAGATATGCAAGCCATAGGCAGCCAGGCCAAATAGAAGAAGCAATACAATGCAGAGAGCAACAAGACGACTTTTGTTCATGGTAAATCCCTCCTTTGATTGATGAGCACATTATATGGGACGGACTGTTAAATGGCTGTTAAAGTGTTTTTATTACTGAGCCTTTTGGAAACGGAGGGATGATTTTTTGATGCAGTGCCTGACTTTTAAACGGAATAAACGTAAGGACGGGGTGCTCTTTGACCGCTTCAGCCGTCATTGAGCGCCCTGTCTGTCTGGATAAGATGTCGAAAAAAAGTCTTTGCAAGGTGTCGACAAAGTGTAGAGTACAGGGAATTTGATCACGTGCATGGCTTTACTGCTTGCGCAAATGTATGCGTTGAGTGATCGGAAATTATAGTTGCTCAAGCCTTCCAGCATTACTGAGCATACCCTATTATCCGGTGCTCAAAGCCTGATCCCACAGCATTTGCTGTAAGTGTAGCGGGAGTCTGGAGGGCGCAAGAAATGTGTTGCTTCCTGCAAAACGTGGGTTTTTCAACAAAGTGGCTTTTGGCATTGCTTTTCATTAGTTCTGTGTCATCACATCCCTCCGCCGCAGCCAGGCGACGGCCAACGCCCAGGGAATGGCAGTATAGGTTGCACAGGAGGCGAAGAAAGCACCCCACTGCTCCGGGACGAGCACCCCCGCACCGTTAGCATCCATGCCCAGTGCAAGAAGCGCGTAGGGCTGAATCAGCCCAAAGCCTGCTGATATAAAAGCCAGTCCCGCTACGCCGCCTGCCAGCGCTACGGCCACTGGTGGTGCAAAGCTGTGAATCACCATGGAAATAAGCAGCTGTACTGAGCATACTGCTATTCCGCCGCACGCGCCCATTACAAGCCAACGGGGAAGCTCCGGGGGCAAAGGCGCGTCAAAGCCGGCGTACAGCCCGCTGATGAGATAAAACCCACCCGTGGCCGCCTGTGTCAGAAACGAAAGCGCCGCCACCACCGCCAGCTTACCTCCGAAGAGCATCCAAAGGGGCACGGGACGGCTCATGAGCGAGTTCCAGTTGTTCTCGCAGTGTTCTAGCCGCCACAGGTAGGCGCACAGCACGCCCAGGAGCGAGGGCAGAAAGAAAAAACCTGCAAACAACGTGTGCTGTGTCCATAAACTGTACCACTGATGGGTGAGAATGCCGGCGTTGCTTAGGTAATTAAAGGTGCCCATAACCGCCGAAAGCGCGGTAAGCGCGAAAAACGCGATCCATACAGGTGCGCGGCGCAGCTTGATCAGTTCTGTACGTATGACCTGCCAAAACATGTTTACGCCTCCTTTTTGCCAAATTTATGGCGGCCACAAAGGTACAGGACGGCTGTTGCAGCGGCTAGCAGCCCAAGGTCGCCCCAGGAAAACGGCTGATGGAAATACGTAACCACCCGCGTGTCCGGGTCCCATACCATGCGCACGTTGGAAAGCAGGCCGTAATAAGCGGCAGGGGAAAGGCGCATCACTGCGGGTGGGAAAAACATGCTCATCAGTCCCAGAAAGCCCAGAATCAGCCCAGCAGCCAGTGGAATAAACTGGTTTTTATATCTGAGGGCCAGCACCTGCAAAAGCAATGCCAAAAATAGACTGACTATGAACTGGCCGCCCAAGTAGCAAAGCATATCGCCCGGAGTCAGAGCATCAGTGAATCCTATCCATGCACCCACCGCGCGTATGGCCGCCAGTTGCCCCGCTGCCGCTGCCAAAAGCCACGCCGCTCCAAGCAGCAGCTTTGCATCGAACAGGCTGCTGGCAGGCTGCAGCGTAAACAGCTGCTTGAGCGTATCGCCCCGGTGCTCCATGTCACAAAGGCGGCTGACGAGTACCGCCGCCGCCACGGGCATGACAATGGCGTTCATCATGGGTAGTTGGTACAGGCATCCTAGATATCCCTGGGCGGCATCCTGCACGTCCATGTCTCGTACCGCCCAGGCAAGCCACAGCCCCTGCATTGCTACCAGTGCAGCTACCGGAAGCCATAGCCGCCGGTGCCTTGCTTTCATCCATTCCACGGAAAGCCACAGCCTCATAGTGTCTCCTCCGTTCCCGTAAGTCTGAGAAAGATATCTTCCAGGCTTGTTTCCCGCTGCTCCATGCGCACAAGCCCGATACCAGCCCCGGCTAGCTTGAGACTGACCCGCGCTGCTTCTTCGTCGCTTAATGCGTCCAGTATCAGCCATTCGCCATCACTGCGGACGTTGGGCAGCAACGAACAAGCACGCGCGTTGTCCTGTGTGCGCAGAGCAAGCCGGGATGCGCTCATGCCGTGCAGGGCGCTCAGCGTTCCCTGAAACACAAGTTTTCCTAGGCGAATTACGCCCACATGATCCGCCATCTGGTCGATCTCGCCCAGCAGGTGGCTGGAGACGATCACCGTCATGCCATAGCGCGATGGCAGAGAACGGATCAGCTCACGCATTTCCTGAATACCGGACGGGTCCAGTCCGTTGGTCGGTTCATCAAGCAGTACCAGCCGAGGACGGCCCATCAGCGCCGCGGCGATGCCCAACCGCTGCTTCATGCCCAGCGAAAAATGGCTCACGGGCTTTTTGGCCTGTCCATCCAGCCGGACGGTGCGCAGCGCCTCGTCAATTTCTTCGGTGGGCAAGCCGCGCAGCCGTCGTACGATCTCCAGGTTTTCCCGCGCGGTCAGGTGCCCGTAGTAGCTGGGCGATTCGATCAGGGAGCCGACCTCCCTGAGAATCGCAAGCCGCTTCCGGGGCGTGAGTTCATGCCCCATCAGGCGCACGCTGCCCTCACTTGGATGTACCAACCCCAGCAGCATCTTCAGCGTGGTCGTCTTGCCCGCTCCGTTGGGTCCCAGAAAGCCGTACACGGCCCCCTCCGGCACCCTCAGCGAAAGCCGGTCCACGCATGTTTCCTTTCCGTAACGCTTGCAAAGGCCGACGGTGACGACACATTCATCCATCCTCAATACCCTCCTTTGGTTGATTGGCAGAGCCATTCTACCGCCCCTGCCTTACATGGGCGTGAAAGCAGCCTTACGTTTACCTTACGTTTTGCCTACTCCCCTTTTTCCGGGTGGGCAATGTGGTATAATGACGAGGATGGGAGGGAATGCGCGTGCGCGATGTGCATGAGGCGCGGCTTTTGATGGTGGATGACGAGCCGGAGCTTCGGCGGATGCTTTTGTCTATTTTGCACGGCGACGGCTACGCCGACGTTCACGAGGCGGCCACGGCGGCGGAAGCGCTGGAGAAAGCGAGGCATATCAGGCCCGATGCTGTGATTTTGGATGTAATGCTGCCCGACGGGGACGGTTTTTCGCTTTTTCGGGAGCTGCGAGCCTTTACGCAGGCACCGGTTCTGTTCCTTTCGGCGCGCGACGAGGATGAGGCGCGTCTGCGGGGGCTGGGTCTGGGCGCGGATGACTATATCACCAAGCCCTTTTTGCCCAGGGAGCTGACGCTTCGGTTGGGTGCGGTGCTGCGCCGCACTTATGGCGCGGCCGTAGAGGGCGGCATCATTCATCTGGGGCCGGTCTCGGTGGACATGGAGACCGGTGTGATCAGTGGTAACGGTTCGGATCGCACCCTTACGGCCAAGGAATACGCGCTGCTTTCCGTCCTGAACAAAAACAGGGGCCGCATCGTGACCGTGGACGCACTGTGCATGGCCGCCTGGCGGGGCGAGAACCTGGGATATGAGAACACGCTGATGGTGCACATGCGCCGCCTGCGGGAAAAGATTGAGCCAGACCCGTCGCATCCCCGGTATCTGATCACCATGCGGGGCCTGGGCTACCGGCTTTTGAAGGAGGACGGGCGGTGAAGCGGGGCTTTTTGCGCGCGGCGGGCGGACTGGCAGCTGGACTTGCCGGAGTGGTGGCGATGGTCATCGTCGTGAACCTGGTTTTGTTTGGCTTTGCGGTGAGTTATCTGGCCGGGACCGAGGGCGGGCGCGTGCGTGTGAGCGAATATGCGGAGGCGCTCTCACAGGACGGGAGCGGTGCATGGACGATGGCGGAGGAGAAGTCGGAGGAGCTGCACGGGCGGGGCTGCTGGGCTATGCTGCTGGACGCTGGGGGCGAGGTGGTCTGGTCACAGGACATGCCGGACAGCCTGCCCCGCACTTATTCACCGGCACAGGTAGCCGCCTTTTCGCGCTGGTATCTTTCCGACTGGCCCGTAAAGGTGTGGACGGTGAAGGACAACCTCTTTGTGCTGGCCCAGCCCAAGGGGTCGGAGTGGAAGTATCAGGTGGAAATGCCCACCGAGCAGGTGGGCTTCTGGCCTGTGTGGGGCGCCGCCATGCTGGCGGTGAACGCGGGGCTATTGCTGGGGACGGCGGCGTTTATTACGCGCCGGGCGGCACGGCGGCGCGATGCGGCCCGCAGCGAGTGGATTGCGGCCATCTCCCATGATGTGCGCACGCCCCTTTCGATGGTGCTGGGCTATGCTGCTGCGCTGGAAGATGCGCCAGAGCTAAATGAAGAGCACCGCCGACAGGCGGGGCTCATCCGCGAGAAGGGCGAACAGCTGCGCGGCCTGATTGCTGATCTCAACCTGACCAACCGCCTGGAATACGCCATGCAGCCCCTTAAACGCGAATGGCTTTCGCTTGCTGCGCTGGTGCGTGAAACGGCGGCGAATTTCCTCAATGAGGACCTGGACGGCCTGCATCCGGTAGAGGTGAGCATATCACCCGCGGCAGAAAAAACGCGCTTACATGGTGATCGTCAGCTGCTTGGACGCATGCTGGAAAATCTGATTCGCAACAGCGTGCGGCATAATCCCCAGGGCTGCACAGTGCTGGTTTCACTTTCGCGGCAGGGCGGCGGCCTGCGCCTTTCCGTTAGCGATACAGGTTCGGGCTTTGCCCAGGAACAGCTCAAGCGGCTTGAACGCAGCGAAGGCACGCTGGATGAGGGCGGACACGGCTTGGGCCTGCGCATCGTCAGGGACGTAGCACAAGCGCATGGCGGCCGCGTGCGGTTTGACAACCTGCCCGAAAGGGGCGGACGATGCGTGATCGACGGCCTTCATCCCACGCGCCGGGCAGATCGCAAAATTTTTTCTTGACAAACTGCTCCGCCTTAGCTATGATATTTTGCAAACGTGATGACCGGGCATGGCAGCCCATCTGCGCACCCAAAGAGAGACGCCGGCTGGTGGAAAGGCGTCGGGCGCAAGGCAGCCTCTCTCCCGCGAGCGGCCGGCGTGAACCATTTGCTAGCGCCGGACGGGCGGCCCGTAACAGCCCAGAGTGGGAGCGGAATTTTGCTCCAAAAGAAGTGGTACCGCGGAAGCAGCGCTTTCGTCTTCGTATGAGGACGAAAGCTTTTTTATTGCTTCGCAAAAATGAAGGAGGAGGAAGAACGCATGGCTTTTGTACCGACGCTGGACCTGCACGAGCACACTTTGCCCGGATTGCTTCGGAGGAATGCGGAGCGACTGCCTGACAACGACTGCATCGTCGCGCCTGAGTTTGGCGTGTGCTGGAGCTGGAAAGAGTTTGACCGCCGCACCAGCGAGGTGGCGCGCGGTATGTACGCCATGGGCATCCGCAAAGGCGACCATGTGGCCATCTGGTCCACAAACACGCCCGAATGGATGCTGACCATGTTTGCTTCGGCCAAACTGGGCGCGATTCTGGTCACCGTCAACACCAACTACAAGCAGTTCGAGCTCAACTATCTGTTCAACCAGAGCGATACCAAGATGCTCGTGATGACCGCCGGCGTCAAAAACAACGACTACATCAGCCATATCACCGGTCTTGTGCCGGCGCTTACCACCGAGGAGCCGGGCAACATCTCCTGCAAGCAGCTTCCCTTCCTAAAGCGCGTGCTGCTCATCGGAGACAGCGAACGCCGCCCCATGGGCATGAGCCGTTTTGACGACCTCTACGAGCTGGCCAAGTCCGTGCCTGAAAGTGTAGTGGAGGAGAGCATCGCGGGCCTCGATACCCACGAGACGATCAATATGCAGTACACCAGCGGCACCACGGGCTTCCCCAAAGGCGTGATGCTGACTCATTACAATATCACCAACAACGGCCAGTTTTTGGGCGACTGCATGAAGCTGACCGACGAGGACAGGCTGCTCATCGTGGTGCCCCTGTTCCACTGTTTCGGCTGCGTGCTAGGCGTGATGAGCTGCCTGACGCATTGCTCCACCATCGTTTTGATGGATCACTACAACCCCCTGCGTGAAATGCAGATTTTACAGGATGCACGCTGCACGGCGGTGCATGGTGTGCCCACCATGTTTATCGGCATGCTGGAACACCCGGAATTTGACCGCTTCGACTTCAGCCGCCTGCGCACCGGCATCATGGCCGGCAGCCCCTGCCCCATCAAGACCATGCGCGACGTGACCGGCAAGATGCACCTGTCTGAGCTGACCATCACCTACGGCCAGACCGAGTGCAGCCCCGGCATGACCATGAGCCGCACGGACGATCCCCTCGAATTGCGCTGCACCACCGTGGGCAAGCTCCTTCCACAGACCGAGGGCAAGATCATCGACCCCGAAACGGGCAAGGAAGTGCCCCGCGGGGTGCCGGGCGAGATCGTCACCCGGGGTTATCATGTGATGAAGGGCTATTACAAGATGCCTGAGGCCACCCGCCAGGCCATAGATGAGGACGGTTGGCTGCACACAGGCGACATCGGCACCATGGACGAGGACGGCAACTTCCGCATTACCGGCCGTCTCAAGGACATGATCATCCGCGGCGGCGAAAACATCTACCCTCGTGAAATAGAGGAATTCCTCTACACCCATCCCGCCGTCAGCGACGTGCAGGTGGTGGGTGTGCCGGATGAAAAGTACGGCGAAGAGGTCTGCGCCTGCGTTATTCTCAAGAAGGATTGTACGGCCACCGAAGAAGAACTGATCGAATTCGTGCGATCGGGCCTGAGCAAGTTCAAAGCTCCCCGCTATGTATTGCTGATGGATACTTTTCCCATGACCGCCAGCGGCAAGATTCAGAAATTCAAGCTTCGCGAAATGGGTGTTGATCTTTTGGGCCTGCACGCTGCGGCCAGCATTGAAACAGCATAATGAAATAAGGAGCGCCGGGCAGAATTTCCGCCCGGCGCTTCCTTGTTGCACTTTCAGCCGTTTTCTTCCCAGTAAGCAGCCTCGTCGTACCAGTCGTAATCGCTTTGGAATGCAGTGGATGACACGCAGCTTGCCGGGACGAAGCCCCGCATGGGCTGGCCTCCTGAAACCTCGATATAGGCCCAGCTTTCACCGTTTAGCGAAGTGTAGGGCCCCAGCAGCGTGACCTGCATACCCTGCGCAAGCCAGGCCATTTCCACACAACTGCCGTCCGGCTCATCGGTCATGCTACAGGCGCGGGTAAGGGATGCGCTGGTATAGGACAGGCTCAGGTTTTGCGGGTTGAGATTGTCCTTGAGGCGGCCCATGTCGATATAGCCGATCCGGCGGCTTCCACCGTTGGTTTCGTAGGCGACCGCCAGCCAGCCGTTTTCCCGCCCGGCAATCCACACAGAACCGTTGGTGGACACGCTGGCCTTGCCATTTGCGGACCGGTAATATCCCGTGCCCGGACCGCTGTACACGTCCAGCTTCTGGTTGGGTTTGAGGTCGTAGGCACGGAAGTTCAGCACGCTCTGGGGATTAGCCTGTGCGTTGTTGCGGGGCAGGGGACGGCCCTGAGGGTTAAGGGTGCTCTGGGCGCGCATGTCCTCCAGCACCTGATGCGCCAAACGTTCGTTGGCCTGTTCCGTACTGCTTAGCAGGCTATAGCGGTACTGAGGGTTAACCTGGTACCAAGCCTGACTGCGGAAGTACACATCGTATTTTTCGCCGGAGCGGAAGGACCGGCCATGCCGCGCGAAAATTTCATTATAAATGTAACCTACGGCCTCGTATTGCCAGCCCCACAGCTCTTCTTCAGTGAGCAGGCGCGTGTCGCTGTCGGGAATGATATAGTAGTTGTTGACGCCGGAAGCCAGGGCTGCGGGCATGGCGCAGGCCAGAACGAGCAGAATCCCAAGCACTGCGGGTAAGAGATGTTTTTTCATAGGCAGATATCCCCTTTTGATATGTAATGAACAGTATGATATACTGTATTTAGTATACCATATTTTTACTGCCCATGAAAAGAAACTTTTTTGTCGACAATCACGAGTCTCGCGCCTGATCGTCTTCAAACCCCACAATCAGGCCATGTTTTTCGCCATAGTAAGAGCACAGGCCGCTGGCAGGCAACAGCCGGCAGGGCGCATCTGGCCATACCTTGCGGATCAGACTTGTCAGCCGTGCTGCACCTTCCTCGTTTTGCACGTGAGTAATAGCCAGCGGCCCGCCCGCATAGCCTGCGCGTTCAAGCTCGCGCACCAGGAGTTCAAGGCCCTTGGCGGCGCCGCGGGGTTTCATCAGCGGCTGAAGGGTGCCATGCTCGCTGGCACAGCCCAGGATGCGCACACCCAGCATGCCGATGGTCGCAGCCACCAGCTTGTTGATTCTTCCGTTTTTGACGAAGTTGTCCACATGCTCCAATAAAAACAACAAATGCGTATGCTGATGGTATAACCACAGCTGCTGCGTTACCTGTTCAAAAGGAAGCCCCTGGGCGATCAACTCGCACGCTCGGGAAACCAGCAGCGCAATCTCCGCTCCGGCAGACCGGGAATCCAGCACGTAAATGGGCTTGTGGGGTTGCTTTTCCCACACCAGGTCGCGTCCCAGCACGGCAGAATTGTAGCTGCCTGACAGCCCACCCGTGATGGTGATTGCAATCACGTTGTCTCCTTCGGAAAAGGCCTGCGCCCATGTCTCGGGTGACGGACAGGATGAGCTGCTCTTGCCCTTGTGAGCCTCCATGGCGGCTAGAAAGCGGTCGCGGTCCATGTCCGGACCATCCACCCATTCCTGATCGCCCAGCAGAATACTCAGCGGCACGCGGCGAAGGCGCACATTGGGGGCAAGGTTACCCGGAAGCAAGTCACAGCCTGAATCGGTCACAATGATCCATTCCATAACGGATCTCCTCCAGCATCTAAAACAGTATAAAAAACTGATAAATACAGTTTTAAAAACTTTATATCATCGTTTGCAATACTTGTCAAGGATATTTTTTTATGCTATGATGAAGTTATCGCACGGATGAGGAGGGAAGCGCGTGGAACGGTTTGAGGAATCTGCCTTTTGCAGAGAGATCGAGGCTTTTCGCCTGCCGCGCTATGCGGATCTGCCGGACTTTCGCCTCTATATCGACCAGCTGATCGCGCTAGTGGAAAAGACGCTGGCCCCGTTGATGGGTACGGATGGGGAAAAGTGGATTACCGCCACCATGGTTGGCAACTATGCGCGTCAGGGTGTTATTCCCCGGCCCGAAGGCAAACGGTACGGCCGGGACCATGCAGCCTATCTGATTTTTGTATGCCTGACCAAACAGGTGATCGCCATCGGGGATATCCAGAGACTGATTACCGTGCAGCAGCGCACGGTGTTCGATGTAGCTGTGGCCTATGATTATTTTTGCACGGAGTTAGAAAGCATTCTTGCCCATGTGTTTAACGGCGCGCCGCTTCGGCCCGATTCCAGCCGCACGCACGCGCGGGAGACGCATCTGGTGCGCTCTGCCGGATTTGCAGTGGCGCATAAAATTTATCTGTCGCAATATCTGCGCTATCTGCACGCGCAGGAGGATGAAGCACGGGCATAAAGAAAAGGAAACGCCCCTTGGGAGAAAGTCGTTCCCCAAGGGGCATTTTTTGTCGAAACCTTAATCTGATCTTTATACTGGTCTCGCAGTCTTCATGCTGTCTTTATACGAGGCATGACATAATTAAGCTGTACTCTCCTGTCAAAGAGGTTGAGGATTTTTATGACGAAGGCTTTGGAACGCATCCATTTTTCCTCCGCCCAGATCATCATCGCCGGCTTTGCCACGGTGATTTTGCTTGGTGCCCTGCTGCTGACTTTGCCCTTTGCCAGCCGCGTCCCGGGCAGCGCCAATTTCGGCGACGCACTGTTCACCGCCACCTCCGCTGTGTGCGTTACCGGCCTGGTGGTACACGATACTGCGCTATATTGGTCGGAATTCGGGCAGGCGGTTATTTTGATTCTGATTCAAATCGGCGGTATGGGTGTGGTTACGGTGGCCGTAGCCATTGCCATGATTTCCGGTAAAAAGATCAGTCTGATGCAGCGCAGCACCATGCAGGAGGCCATCTCGGCCCATCATGTGGGCGGTGTGGTGCGGCTGACCGGCTTCATTGTGCGGGGCAGTCTGTTGATTGAGCTGGTAGGCGCTGCACTGCTGGCTATTGTATTCGTGCCGGAGTTCGGCGTGGGACGGGGTGTTTGGTACTCGGTGTTCCATTCCATTTCGGCATTTTGCAACGCCGGATTTGATCTGATGGGCGTAAAGGAACCGTATTCATCTCTCGTGGCTTACGCGGGCGATCCGGTGGTCAGTCTGACCATCGCCGGGTTGATCGTGGTAGGCGGCATCGGCTTTCTCACCTGGGAGGATGTGCATACCAATGGCCTGCATCTGCATGCCTACCGGCTGCAAAGCAAGGTGATTCTTTGCGTCACCTTTGGGCTGATCATCCTGCCTGCGGCTTACTTTTACGCTTTTGAACTCTCCGATACGCTGCCCGTTGGCGAACGGGCGCTCAGCGCACTGTTTCAGTCCATCACGCCGCGTACAGCGGGCTTTAACACCATCGATCTGAATGGCCTGAGCGAAGTGGGGCAGATGGTGCTGGTCATGCTCATGCTTATCGGTGGGTCTCCGGGGTCCACGGCAGGAGGCATGAAGACCACCACGCTGGCGGTGCTTTTGCTTTCCGCGGCGGCGGTGTTTTCCCGGCGTGAGGAGCCGCGCTGCTTTGGCCGGCGCATTGAGGGCGAGGCCTTGCGAAGTGCGGCAGCGATTCTGCTGCTGTATCTGTCGCTATTTCTGCTGGGGGGCCTGGCCATCAGCGCCATGGAGGACCTTCCGGTGGTGGATTGCCTGTTTGAGGCGGCATCAGCCATTGGCACGGTGGGACTCACGCTGGGGATTACGCCGGGACTGGGCGTCGCCTCGCGCGCCATTTTGATTGGATTGATGTTTTTTGGACGGGTAGGGGGACTGACGCTGATTTTTGCGGCGCTGGCAGGCAAACGCCCCTGCGCCTCCAAACTGCCTCGCGAAAAAATTACCGTGGGATAATAGTACACAGGGAGAGGATAAACATGAAATCTATTTTGCTGATCGGTTTGGGCCGTTTTGGCCGCCATATTGCCATTAAGCTGCATGAACTTCGGCACCAGGTTATGGCCGTAGACTGGCGCGAGGAATGCGTGGAGGCGGTCCTTCCGTACGTGACCAGCGCGCAGATTGGCGATAGCAAGAATGAGGAGTTCATGTCCTCGCTGGGTGTGCGCAACTTTGACGTATGCATTGTGGCCATCGGGGATGATTTTCAAAGCTCGCTGGAAACCACGTCGCTCCTCAAGGACCTGGGGGCGCGCTTCGTAGTGGCGCGCGCGGCGCGCGACGTACATGCCAAGTTCCTTCTGCGAAATGGCGCTGACGAAATTGTTTATCCCGAAAAGCAGCTGGCAGCCTGGACGGCCATCCGCTACAGTTCGGATCATATCTTTGACTATATCGAGCTCAACGCCGACCACGCCATCGTGGAGGTGGACGTGCCGGATGTCTGGATCGGCCGTACCGTGGGTGAGCTGGACGTCAGGCGCAAATTCGGGCTGAACATACTGGCCGTAAAAAGACAGGGAAAGATGAACGCAAATGTAACCTCGGATACAATGCTCCTGCATGATGAAACGGTACTGGTGCTGGGCAGCAATCAGGCCATCCAGCGCTGCTTCCACATTTAAGGAGCCATGCATCCCTGAAGGGAGAGCTGAGTATGGTGCTGTTGCTGATTGGCTGTCTTGTGCTGCTATTGGGGCTGGGTTATTGGCTAATGGGCCGGGTGGATGCGTTTCTGGCGCATCATGTGACCTGCGAGTCTGGCGCGGCATGGACGGATAATGGTATAATGGAGCGTCGGGAGGTGAAGGCACATGACGGACGTGGGTCAGAACGCCGCAGAAAGGCGAGGCAGGCTCAAGCTGTTTGTGAGTTACGCACCCGGCGCGGGAAAAACCTGCGCTATGCTGCGGGATGCGCTGCGGCAGAAAGGGCGAGGTATGGACGTGGCAGCCGGCGTGGTGGAACCACACGGGCACGCCTGTACGGCGCGTCTTCTGGCCGCACTGGAGCGTCTGGCCGGTCCCGCGTTGGCAAAGAATGGAGAAATGGACCTGGACGCAGCTCTGGCGCGCGCGCCAAGGCTGGTTCTGGTGGACGATCTGGCGCATCGAAACGCGGCGGGAAGCCGTCACAGCCGCCGCAGCCAGGATGTAGCAGAGCTGCTTAAAGCAGGCATGGATGTTTATGCTACGATAGATGTGCAGCACATCGAAAGCCTTAGTGACGCGGTGGCTGCCGTGACCGGAGAGGCCGTGCGGGAGCGGATTCCCGATTCGGTGTTCGACGGAGCGGAAGAAGTGGTATTTTTGGATGTGGAGCCAGCCGAGCTGATCCGACGGCTGGGAAACGCGCCGGGAGGCCTTTCCGTCGGGCAGCTTACCGCCCTGCGCGAAATGGCGCTGCGCCGCTGTGCCGACCGGCTGGACAGGGCCGAACCACGGCCTGTGGGACCGGGTGCTGGCCTGGCGGAGGAGCATATTCTGGCGTGTCTGTCGCCCGCGCCTTCCAATGCGCGCATCATTCGTACGGCGGCGCGCATGGCTGGGGCATTCCATGGCGATTTCACGGCACTGTATGTACGCACGCCGCATGCTGAAAAGCTCTCCACCCAGGATCAGGAGCGTCTGAGGCGCAATATGCGCCTGGCCCGCCATTTGGGTGCAAACCTGGAAACCGTCTATGGTGGCGATGTGGCCTATCAGATCGCGGAATTTGCGAGGCTGTCGGGCGTGTCGCGCATTGTGCTGGGCCGCAGTGCGGCGGGGCACCGGCGGCTGCCAGGCCGCCTTTCGCTTACTGACCGGCTTATCGGTTATGCGCCTTCACTGGATATTCATATCATTCCTGATGGGGCAGCGCAGGCGCGCTATACGCCTCACGGCGCGACGGAGAAGCGCTTTTCTCTTACCGTGGCCGATGTGCTTAAATGCCTTTTGACGCTGCTCGGAGCCACGGCGCTGGGGTTTATTTTTGACCGGTTGGGATTTGGTGAGGCAACCATTATCATGGCCTATCTGCTGGCTGTGTTGGTTACCTCGGTCGTTACCTCGCACATGGCATACAGCATGGTCGCCGCAGCGGTCAGCGTGGTGGCGTTTAACCTGCTCTTTATCGCGCCACGCTTTACCCTGACAGCCTATGGAAAGGAATACCCGGTTACATTTTTGATCATGTTCCTTACGGCCTGTCTTTCAGGCAACCTGGCGGCAAGACTCAAAAGCCATGCTCGTGAGTCGGCGCAGACTGCTTATCGCACCAAGGTGCTTTTTGATACTGATCAACTGCTGGCCCGAGCGGGAGACCGGCAGGCCGTAGTAGCGGCCACGGCGGGCCAGCTGGTTAAATTGCTGGGGCGCGATGTGGTCATCTACCCCGCGCCGGATGCTGAGCCGCAGGTATTTCCCGCCGGACAGAAACCCACCGCCGATCTGGTGACGGAGGACGAACGCGCCGTGGCTGTATGGGCCATGAAAAATAATGAGCACGCCGGCGCCACCACCGATACGCTCTCTGAGGCCCAATGCCTGTATCTGGCCATCCGTGTAGGCGATCGGGTGTATGGCGCGGTGGGCGTAGCAGCGCAGGGAGCGCCGCTGGACCCATTTGAGCATAGCATTCTTTTGTCCATATTGGGCGAATGTGCTCTGGCATTGGAAAACCTGCAAAACGCTGCTGAGAAGGAGCGCGCCGCTGTGCTTGCCAAAAATGAGCAGCTGCGCGCCAACATGCTGCGCGCTATCTCCCATGACCTGCGCACACCTCTTACTGCCATATCCGGCAATGCCAGCAACCTGCTTTCCAATGGCGCGGATTTTGATGAGGAAACGCGCCGACAGCTTTATTCCGATATTTATGACGATTCACTCTGGCTGATCAACGTAGTGGAAAACCTGCTTTCTGTCACCCGAATCGAGGATGGGCGCATGGCGCTTCGTCCGTCTGCCGAACTGGTGGAAGAAATTGTGACCGAAGCGCTTAACCATGTGGGGCGCGGACGCACGGACCACATAATCACTTTCAATAGCGCTGACGAGTGGCTCATGGCGCGTGCCGACGCGCGGCTGATCGTTCAGGTGGTAGTCAATATCGTGGATAATGCGCTCAAATATACCCCGCCAGGATCTCATATTGATATCACAGCGGCCCGGGAAGATGAATGGGTTGTCATTTCCATTGCTGACGATGGAACCGGTGTGCCCCCGGAGGTAGGGGAGCGGGTGTTTGATATGTTCTTCAGCGGTTCCAACCGTGCTGCCGACAGCCGTCGTAGTCTGGGATTAGGATTGGCGTTGTGCCGTTCCATCATCACTGCCCACGGAGGCACAATCACCCTTTCAGCAAACAAGCCGCACGGTGCGGTATTCCGCTTTACTTTGCCTGCCGAGGAGGTGCAATGGCATGAATAAGCCGCTCATTCTGGCCGTGGAGGACGACCGGCCTGTGCGCACCTTGATCGCTACTACGCTCAAGGCGCATGGCTACCGCCATCTGGAGGCCGCCACAGGCGAGGCGGCGCTGATGGAGGCCTCTACCCACAACCCCGATATCATTCTTTTGGACCTGGGCCTGCCTGATTTGGACGGCGTGGAGGTGATTACGCGCATCCGATTGTGGTCCAATGCACCCATCATCGTAATCAGTGCCCGCAGCGAGGATGCGGACAAAATCAGTGCCCTGGATGCCGGGGCGGATGATTATCTGACCAAACCCTTTTCAGTTGAGGAGCTGCTGGCTCGCCTACGTGCCACCCAGCGGCGGCTAGCCGCTATGGCTGAGGCGGCGGCGCCCGCAGCCTCAGTATTTGTGAATGGCGGCCTGCGTATCGACTATGCAGCGGGATGTGTGTACCTGCGTGGTACGGAATTACATCTTACGCCCATTGAGTATAAGCTGTTATGTCTGCTGGCGCAAAACGTGGGCAAGGTGCTTACCCATACCTATATCACCCGTAAGATTTGGGGCAACAGTATGGAAAGCGATATCGCCTCTCTGCGTGTGTTCATGGCTACACTGCGTAAGAAACTGGAAAAGGGAGGCGGCACACAGTATATCCAGACACATATTGGCGTGGGTTACCGTATGCTGCGTGTGGAGACGGAGGATGAAAAGGCATAAAACAAAAAAGCCGTTTGCAATTGCAACGGCTTTTTTTCATCGACCATAGGGTGATGAGGTGGAGGTGCCATCCGGATTTGAACCGGAGAATAAAGGTTTTGCAGACCTTCGCCTTACCACTTGGCTATGGCACCGAGTGTGGAGCGGTAGACGAGATTCGAACTCGCGACATCCACCTTGGCAAGGTGGCACTCTACCACTGAGCTACTACCGCACACGTGGTGCCTTGGGGCGGAATCGAACCACCGACACGCAGATTTTCAGTCTGCTGCTCTACCGACTGAGCTACCAAGGCATGCTGGCGACCCGGAAGGGGCTCGAACCCTCGACCTCCAGCGTGACAGGCTGGCATTCTAACCAACTGAACTACCGGGCCACATAATGGTGGGAACAACAGGGCTCGAACCTGTGACCCTCTGCTTGTAAGGCAGATGCTCTCCCAGCTGAGCTATGCTCCCCAACCTTTGCCGCAACCGCTCGGCGACCGCGGCGACGTGTAATATCATAACGCTTGATCGCTGTTTTGTCAATACGAAAAAACCAAAAATCTGAAATTTTTCTGTCCCGATTTGGAAATGGTGCATCCTGTAGGATTTACGTAACATTTTTTCTGCTGAAGTGCTCAAAATGCCATCATCCGATAGGGATAGGGGCAGGAAAGGCAAGCCGCCCCCATATCTGGGTATGAGGATCTGTCCAAAAGAAAGGCTGAAACATCGTCTGCCAATGGAATGCCTTGGAAGCGCAATACAGGCGTAATAAATTCACAATGCCTCTTTGGAGAGAAAAGAAGGAATATACAAGCGTTTGTGCGTTTTTTGAAAAGGTTTTTGCTTTGTCTGACATAACAAAAAAGTTTTTTTCAGGACAGGACCAAGGCCGGAAGTACGCGCTGGAATGCGCCGATGTGACGTCAAAAGATGATGAAGTGGGATGGCAGCTTGTGTCAAGGCGTAACAAAGTGTCAGTTTTATTGGAAAAAACGGTCAAAATGGCCCGTCAGTGCTATAATGACGCAGAAAAGCGCAAGCGGGAGGGAATCGTGTGCAAGGGATGAGGATTTTGGTCGTGGACGATCATGACGCGCTGAGAAAAAGCATGATCGACGCGCTGGCGCGGCAGGAGGACGTCGCACTGGTGGACGGGGCCGCCAACGGCGCAGATGCGCTCAAATTGCTTTGTCAACGAAGTTATGACGTGATGGTGACCGATATCGTGATGCCTGTGATGGATGGCTACACGCTAATGCAGGAGATGCGGCGGCTCATGCCGGCTCCGGCGCCGAAGGTGATTGTTGCTACTGCGTTGTCAAGGGACGATTTTGTGATGCGGGCAATAGAACTGGGTGCGAAGTTTTATCTGGTCAAGCCATTCCAACCCGATATTTTGCTGGGGCACATCCGGCGGGTGGCCAGAGGACAGGAGCTGCAGCCGGCCGCTGCGGTGGAGGTGTCGCCGCATGAGCCCAGCCTGGATGAGCGCCTGGGTAGTCTGTTCCTTACGCTCGGCATTCCTGCACATATCAAGGGGTATCAATACCTGCGGACGGGAGTAAAGATAGCGGTGGAAAACCCCGCTGTGGTCAACCGTATAACCAAGGAACTCTATCCCGGTATCGCGGCGCGGTTTGACACCACCGCCAGCAAGGTCGAGCGCGCCATCCGCCATGCGATTGAAGTCGCCTGGAACCGGGGCAGGGTGGATACGCTCAATCGCGTTTTGGGCTGCCGTGTCTGCACCCCGGAGGACAAGCCTACCAACGGTGAGTTTATTGCCATGCTGGCTGACAAGCTGCGCCTGGACCGTACTGCTTGAAACAAAGATAGCGTTTGCGCGCCGCCTCCCGCTGTGATATACTGAAGCCATCATCATATTCTTGATACGGAGGGAGAGGATCGGCGATGGACGCATTGCTTGAGCAGGCGGTTCAGGGAATGAAGAAAAACGGCTTTGAAGTGGTTGAGGTGCGCACCGCTGCGGAGGCACGCGACTATCTGCTGGCCCATATTGAAGCGGGGCAGTCGGTGGGCGTGGGAGGATCGGTCAGTGTGCGAGATACCGGCGTGCTTTCAGCGCTGGCGGAGAAGGGCTGCAAGGTATATACCAGCTGGGGCGCAAAACCTGAGGATGTGCCCATGATCCGCGAAAATAGCCGCAAGGCGGACGTGTATTTGTCCTCGGCCAACGCCGTTACGCGCACGGGCAAGCTGGTGCTGGTGGATGGTAACGGTAACCGCGTGGGCGCCGTGTGCGACGGCCCCGAACAGGTTTATTTTGTGATCAGTCATTCCAAAGTTGTGGATGGCGGCATCAACACAGCTGTGGCCCGTATCAAAAAGACAGCCTGCCCTCAGAATACGCGCCGTCTGGGTATTGATACACCTTGTGCGCGCACCGGAAACTGCGGGGGCGATGAGTGTGAAAATAGTATCTGCCGCTTGACGCTGGCGGTAGATCGCGTGCCGCGCAACCGCCATATGACGGTGATATTTGTGGAGGAGGCGCTGGGGTACTGACCGGCGCGAAAGGCGGAAAGCCCGCGCCTGAGAGCGCGTGTGGGGGTTTGAAACACAAGAGGGAAGGCACATGCGTGCCTTCCCTCTTTGCCGCTTTTCGCGTCATTCCACGCGCAGCAGGCTCTCTACTGTAGCTGTCTCCGGCCCGATTTCAAGAATGGCTTTCTGCATATCACGCTCGCTGGCCTGGTGGGTGATAAACACCACTGTAACCCGTCCGTCGCGCTGCTCACCCTTTTGCTGCATGGCTGCGATGCTCACACCGTGGTCGGCAAAGGTCTGCGCGATGCGGCTCAAAACGCCGGGTTCGTCCTTGGCAAGCATACGGGTATAAAAAGCGCAGCGCCAGTCGGTGTTGTTTTGCAGAGATACAGCAGGGTGCAATTCGTTGTCAAAGGTGGGGTAGAGATGCTTTTGTGCCGAGGCTGCGCGCACCAGATCGCTCACGATGGCGCTGGCGGTAGGCAGATCGCCTGCCCCGCGGCCCATGAACATCATTTCCCCGCAGGCATGACCGTGGAGAAATACCGCATTGAACGCGCCGGAGATATTGGCCAGGGGATGATCGTTGCGGATAAAGGTGGGATGCACGCGAGTCTCCACCTTCAGGCCGTCGCGCTTGGCAATAGCAAGGAGCTTAAGCGTATAGCCCAATTCCTGCCCGCAGCGAATATCCTCGGCCTGCACCTGCGTGATGCCCTCCACATATACGTTTTCAAACGGTACGCGTCCATGGAAGGCCAGGCTGGCCAGAATGCTGAGCTTGTAGGCGGCATCCAGCCCCTCCACATCGCTGGCAGGGTCCGGTTCGGCCAGGCCCAGGCGCTGTGCGTCGGCCAGCACGTCGGCATACTCCGCACCCTCTTTGCTCATGCGGGTAAGGATGTAATTGGTGGTGCCGTTGACAATGCCATAGATATAGCTGATACGGTTGGCCTGCAGGCTTTCTTCCAGCGTGTGGATGATGGGGATGGCTCCGCATACAGCTGCCTCGTAATACAGCCCAGCGCCGCTTTGTTTGGCGGCTTTTTGCAATTCATGCCAGTGCAGTGCAAAGGCTACCTTGTTGGCCGTAACTACGGTTTTTCCGCGTTCCAGCGCCATAGTAATCCACCGGTGGGCAGGTTCTTCACCCCCCAGGAACTCCAATACGATGGAGATATCGGGGTCATCCAGCACATCCTCTACACGGTCGGTCAGAACGCCGTCAGGGAAGTCGATATCGCGTTTTTTCGCGAGCGAGCGCACCAGCACCCGTTTGACTGAAAAGCGAAGGCCCGTGCGGTGTGCGATGTCGTCGGCAAAGCCGCTGAGCAGTTTCCACACGCCTCCGCCAACATTGCCGCAGCCCAGAAAGCCGATGGTAATGGTCTTGTCCATGGTTCAATCATCCTTTCCCGCGTCAGCGGTTGCGTTCATAGATCAGGCGCAGCCCCTTGAGGGTGAGGATTCCGTCCAGCTTGTCGATGGTGCCGTCCTCCTCGGCCACCAGGCGGGCCATGCCGCCCGTAGCTACCACCAGCGCATCCGGTGCGCCAAGCTCCTTGCGGAAGCGCTGCACCAGGTAATCCACCTGGCCGATGTAACCGTAAATCACGCCTGCCTGCAAATTGCTGACAGTGGTACGGCCAATGACGCGTTCGGGCTTGACCAGTTCAAAGCGGGGCAGCTTGGCCGTGCCAGTGACAAGTGCCTCACTGGTCAGCTTCAGGCCCGGACAGATACACCCGCCCGCAAAGGCTCCCTGCCAGTCGATGGCGCCAAATGTGGTAGCCGTGCCAAAGTCGATGAAGATGCACGGCCCGCCGTATTCTGCTTGTGCGGCTACGGCGTTGGCGATGCGGTCGCTGCCCAGCTCGCGAGGGTTTTCATACTTGAGGTTAATGCCCGTTTTGATGCCTGGGGCCACAGTCATGGGCATCTTTCCGAAGTAGTTTTTGCACATGTGCTCAAGGGTAAAGTTGATGGTTGGCACCACACTGGACATTACAATGCCTTCCACAGCGTCCAGCGAAAGCCCCGCACGTGCAAAAAGCCCTTCCAGAATCAGCCCGTATTCGTCCGATGTATAGGAGGTGTTGGTGGAAATGCGCCAGTAGTTGCGCATTTCACGCCCCTCAAACAGCGCGGTTTTGATGTTGGTATTGCCAACGTCCATGGTAAAAATCATTGCGCTCTACTCCTTACTTGTCCGGGTGGGCGCGCCCGGCAGGGGCGCGGCGCGAGCGGCGCATGACCGCCTCCACCGCAATTTTGATCATCGGTACAATCACCGCGGCCACGATGGCTTCGCTAATACCGTTAGGCAACCCCACAGCGGCTACCAGCCACGCGCCCGCGTCGTTGAGATAGGTAGCATCCGCGCTTCCGGCGGAAATCATGTTGTTGATCAGCTGGGTCAGATCGGCACCGTATATCAGCAAAAGCGATCCCAGACATAAAACGGTATTGGCCACCGAGCCGGCGGCGGAAGCCACGGCTGCGCCCACCTTGTCGGACACCGCGCCTTTGGGCGCAAAACGCTTCCACAGCACATATACACCCAGCGCTGCCAGCGGCACCAGAAGGCGGGGCAAGACGCTTACCAGCGGGTTACGAAAGAACAGCGTCAACCCCACCGCGCCGCTTTCCCACGCGCGGATGAAGCTGCACAGGCCAAATACCAGGCCCACCACCAGCCCCACCCAAGGCCCTTCTACCAAGGCAGCCAGAATGACCGGCAGATGCACTGTGGTGGCGCTTAGCAACGGGGGCGGCAGGGGAATCATGCCGATGGGCGTAAAGGTAAGTACGGCGGTAATGGCGCTGAGCATGGCGGCTATGACCATCCTTCGGATAGCTTCACTTTGCTGCCTGGCGGACGGGACGACGTTTTTCATGCTGTTTTCCTCCGTTCGAGTTCTGTTGGGATACCCGACGATACCAGGGGATGGGAAACCATGGGAAACCGGGGATGCGTCCGCCTCCTGCACGGATGGCGGCGCGCCCCGCCTGCATTATATAGCCTGAAGCCAGGATTGTAAAGGGCAAGCCCTGAAAAACGGGCCTATTCGTGTTGCTGGCTGTACTGCTTGCGACCCAGCCGGCCCCAGAAGCCAAAGGTCATGGGCCACAGCACGCCGCCTGCAAGCGCGATACACAGGTATCGTACGCCATCGGTAAATGGTGCATTGCCAAAAATCGCAGCCAGCGCGGCCTTGAGGCCTATACGTACGGCTATTACCAGCACGAGGCCCAGCACCAGTTTGAGCGCCTGTGCCCACCATACAGCATGGGTATCAAAATGCAGCCAACGGCGGTCGGCCTGCCAGGCAATTAACAAGCTGCACATGGTGCCAAACAGCGTCCATGCACTTTCCACGCCATGCGCATCAAACTCGGCCACATTGCCCTCCCGTTTGGGCCAGAAAAGCACATAAAGAAGCAATAGCAGCGCAAACCCCAGCATGCCCCAGGCCAGCACCCGCTGCCCGCGCACAGACCTTTCTGCACGGTCAAACAGGCGTGGCATCACGGCTACTGTTGCCAGACCCGTGATGAGCGAGACACCAACGTCCAGTGGCGTATGCACGCCCAGATACATGCGTGAAAGCGCCACTGCGATAATGCCCAACATACAGACAACTGTAAAGTAGCGATTTCGCACCCATACAGCCAGCATGCCCAGCACGGTGGCAGCCGATTGCGTGTGCCCGCTGGGAAAAGAATAACCAGTTGCACCTGCACGGGCTGCCTCCACGATGGTGAAATTCGGATCAAGCACCCATGGGCGGGGGATGAGAAACACCGCTTTCAGCAGCTGATTGAGCACTGTGCCCGTAAGCCCCGCAAACAGCAGGCGAAATCCCCAGCGCTTGTCGAAGCACCATACCAATGCAAGCCCCACCAGCATAAAAAAGGTTTCTTCGCCCAGCAGCGTTACGGCGGCGGCCACCTGATCCCAAAACGGCGTGCGGATGGATTCCAGCATCTTTAGAAACGTCATGGCAATTCCTCCTTATTGATCGCCGGGAATGCCCCGGTAAAGACTGCGCCACGGTGCATCGGCGGGCAGTTCATTGAAATGTATGCGGTCGAACGCCTCCTGAGGTTGTCCGCGTCTGACGCGAATCAGGCGATCGGCCAGGGAGAGTGAATCCGCCAGATTCACCGCTAGAATCACTACCGCCACACCCCGGCCCAGCAGCTCCTCCAGCAGCCGCCAGATGCTCATGCGCATAGCTACGTCCGCCATGCGGAAGGGCTGCACGCAGAATACCACGTCCGGGCGCTGCAGAAGGATGCGGCGGTATACCAGTTCACACCGCTCGGTTTCGGTCAGTTCGTCTACACGGCGGTCCAGCAGGTCCGGCCCCAGCCATTCGGCGTAGGCGCGGCGCAAGCCCCGCTTCACGCGGCCGCTTAGCCATAGGGCCTTCATACGATGGTCCATGGTAAAGCACAGGTTTTCCAGGTAGTTTAGCCCTGGAAAGATCATTGTGCGGCCCGGCTGATCCTGGATGACCGCCAGGCGGCGGTCCCTACCCGGCTTTGGTCGCAGTGGCCGTCCACGCAGCAGCAGGCGGGTTCCCTGCGGAGGCCGCACACCCGACAATACCCCCAGAAAGCCGTCGATAAAGTGGTTGTCCAGATCCTGCAGCACCAGGCATTCGCCCGCACGCACTGAAAAGTGCAGGCCGCCCACCGCGGCATCCGGAAGGCAGGCGCTGAATACCTCTGGCCCAATCTGGTGCGTATCGCGTGCCAGCTGGCTGGCTACCATCTGCTCGTAGGCGGCGGAATAGGGCAGTAGCGACTGGGGGATCATCTCCCCGCCTTCCAGCAGCTTTATCACGCGGCCCTGCATCATCAGAGCGGTACGGTTACAGATTTGCAGCAGTTCCTCAAAATGAAAGCATATATACAGAAATGAAATGCCCTCCGCCGCATAGTGCCTGAGGATGGCGTGCAGTTTGCCCAGCTCGGTTTGATTGATCAGGGTGCTGATTTCATTGAGTACGATGAGGCGGCTGCCGGCTACCACCGCCTTGAGCAGTTCCACCACGAAACGTTCAAATACGGAAAGATCCTCCACACGTGCGTCTGCGTCGATGGGGATGCCAATGCTGTGAATAAACGGCATCAGCTGCCGCCGGAAGGCAGCTGGCCGCATCAGCCGCCCGCGAAACCCGGGCCGGAGCACAAAAATGTTATCTGCAACACTCAAGCCGTCCACCAGGCAGCTTTTTGCCTGAATCACGCTGATACGGTTGTAATGCGGCTGAGGGGAACGCCAGGTGTTGATTAGCTTTTCCCGGTAGAACACGTAGCCATAATGCAGGGGCAGGTTTTCACGCAGAAGGTCGCACAAAGCGGTTAGTCCGTGGGTATCTATGGGCACCAAGCCCATGATTTCACCCTCGAAGATATGCAAGTTCAGGTTGTCCAGCTGAGTCACGCCTCGCTCCCGAAGGGTGACCTTTTCCAGGCGAAGCACTTCGTTTCTCACACAAGCGCCTCCCGGTTGGGAATATCACGATCGCTGGCAATCATGGGCAAAGTGATTTCTACATCCGTGCCCACGCCCGGCGTGGAAAAGGCATGCAGGCCATACTTATCGCCAAAGAGCAGGCGGATGCGGCTGTCTACATTGGCCAGTGCCAGGCCGCCCCGGCTTTGCGGCGGCTGAGCGATGGCGCTTTTGCCCAGCCGCTCATTCAGGCGAAACAGAGTTTCGGTGTCCATGCCCACGCCATCGTCTGAAATGCGGATGAGCAGGCGCTTCTGCGTGCGCTCCAGCTGAATGCAGATGTGACCGGTTCCCAGTTTTAGCTCCGTGCCATGAATGATACTGTTTTCCACAATGGGCTGAATGGTCAGCTTGGGCAGGCGGCAGCGGTAGATGGCCTCGCGGTCGGCAGGATCGCAGGTGATATGCAGTTCCAACCGGTCGGCAAAGCGGTAGCGCTGGATATGAAAGTAGGTTTCGCAGTTTTGCAACTCTTCCTCTACAGAGACCAGGTTTTCCACCTTGCTGATGGTATAGCGGAAAAAGGTGGCCAGCGCTTCGGTCATGTCGGCAATGGTATCCATGCCGGAAAGCAATGCTTCACCACGAATGCTTTCCAATGTGTTGTAAAGGAAATGCGGGTTAATCTGATTTTGTAGAGCCTGGTACTGTGCCTGCCGCTTGTTGAGGTTAAAAAGCTGCTCCGGGTTGAGGATAACAGCCACCTGTTCCTGCAGCCGAGCCTGTGCAGGAGACAGAGCACAGGCGGCATCCTGACGCGGGGGAGTGTATCCCTCCAGAAACATCAGCATTGCCCGTTCCTGCTCCCGGTAGGGTCTGATGATGCACAGCCAGCCCGCTATGCTCAGTACAACTGCGGCGCACAGAAGCGCCGTAGCGGCAAGCGGGTTGCGCTGCATCAGCAGGGCGGCCGCTACCACTAGCGCCACCAGCGCCGCCATACCCAAAGCGCCTACGCGGAAGGAAAGCATCCGCCAGCGTTGTTTCATGCTTGCCCCTCCTTAACCGTAGAGCTTGCGATACTGCGCAGGGCTGAGATTGGTGTATTTTTTGAAGGTCTGCGTAAAGTGCTTTAGATCGTTATAACCCACGCGCGCACATATCTCCGATACGGGCAGGTTGCTTTCCTGCAAAAGCTCCTTGGCATGCTCCATGCGAACGCCCGTCAGATATTTGGAGAAACCCTCTCCACTCTCCTTTTTGAACAGTGCGCTGAAATAGCTGACGCTGAAGCCCGTGGCGGCGCATACGTCCTCCAGGGTGATGGACTGGCTGTAATGCTCCTGCACGTACTGCTTGGCGATGCGGATGGGCCGGAGCGCCTCACTGCGGCGGCGGATATCCTCAGCTTCCATGTGCTTTTTTTCAAAGCGGATCAGACAATCAAACAGTTCATCTGGACGGCTGGAAAGGCCTGCCTCGCGCGCAAAAGCCGCTTCTTCCCCGCCGTCCAGCCCAAGGCGCAGCGCGAACAGGCTGCCCGCTGAGCGCACCAGTTCCGTCAGCTCATACCCGCGCACGCCAGGAAAGCCCATGGCCTCCCGCGCCAGAGCGTTGGTACAATCTACTGCAAGTCCCGTATCCAATGTGGAAAGGGCTTTTTCGATTTCGTGGCCATAGCGCTCCAAAAGACGGGCATCCCGAAGCCCGGATGGAGTTGTCGCTCCCTCCAATAGCCGTCCGGTTCCCTCCAGCAGCCGCTCGTCGATCAGCTGATCCGCCTGATGCACCAGCGCGGGAATTTCGGAAGGCGAGGTATCTACATCGCTTAGCGACAGCGAAAACGATACGGGACCCAGCAATCCCTTTTGGGCTTCCAGCTGGTTAAGTATCTGACGCAGTGAACGCCGGATATCCGGCTGAGCGCCGGGAAGTGCACACACCACGCCGGTAAGACGGTCCGCATCGTGCGCGCAGGCAAGCTGCATCTGCGGCAGAAGCATGAGGGGGGCAATCAGCTCGTGGGCCTTTTCGTGAATGATCTCCAGCGGCTCGGAACCAAGACCGCAATAATCCAATTTTAGCACAAAGGCACGGTACGTTCCACCCGTCATGCCAAATCCATATGTCTGTTCCAGAGCTGTCTCCGAAGGGGGAAAGGGATGACCCGATACAGCCTCGCGCACCAGCTTTTCCCGAAGGGCTGCCTTTGCCCGCCCCTGACCGTCCGGCTCCGTACCGGGAGCACTGGGGTGTTTTGTGCGGCAGCGCTGGGCCAGCTTGGAAAGGGTGGAGGTAAGCTCGTCCTTTTTGATGGGCTTGAGCAGATAGTCACCCACGCCCAGCTTGATGGCGGTTTGCGCATATTCAAAATGCGCGTAGCCGCTGATGATGATGATTTCGATATCAGGGACAGCCCGACGTGCCCGCTCGATCAATTCAAGCCCCTGGCAGCCCGGCATGCGGATGTCGGTGATAAGGATATCCGGCTGCTCACGCTGGATCAGCGCCAGCGCCTCCAGACCATTTCCCGCCGTACCAACCACTTCCATGTCCAGCGCGTCCCAGTCTGGAAGCAGGCGGATCAGGCTCAAAATGCGCGCTTCATCGTCAGCAATCACAACCTTGAGCACGGCGTATCCTCCTTTTCAAACATGCAGCATTTGGAACTTTAGTATAGCATATGTGGCAGGGAATGACAAACTGTGTGCAAGAAAAAGGCCGGAAAGCAACTGACTGCTTTCCGGCGTGAAATAGCCCGCTTTACAGCAGCCCGGCGGCTGCCTTGTCCAAAAGGAAGATCACATTGGGATGGGTGCGCAAGATGCTGGCTTGCGTTTTGGGATTGATGTCGCCGTAAACAGCATTGCGGATGGCTTCAGCCTTATCGGAGCCGGTGGCCAGCAGCAGAATACGCCGCGCGTTCATGATACTGCCGATACCAAGACTGATCGCCTGACGGGGCACATCGGCTTCACTTTCAAAAAAGCGGCGGTTAGCCTCAATGGTGCTCTGGGTCAGATTGACGATATGGCAGCCGTAGACAAAGGTATCAGCAGGCTCATTGAAACCGATGTGTCCATTGCGGCCGATGCCCAGTACCTGGATGTCGATGCCGCCGGCCTGATTGATAGCGGTATCGTAGCTGGCACATTCAGCGGCCTGGTCGCGAGCATTGCCGTCGGGCACACGAGTGTTGGCGGGGTCGATGTTGATGTGGTCAAAAAGTTGCTGACGCATGAAGCTGTGGTAGCTCTGCTCATGATCCACGGGCAGATTGCAGTATTCGTCCAGGTTGAAGGAACGCACGCGGGAGAAGTCCAACACGCCGCCCTTGCACAGGCGAATCAGCTCCTGATAGGTGGGGATGGGAGTGGAGCCGGTAGCAAGGCCAAGCACGGAATCAGGCTTGGCAATGATCTGCGCGGCAATCAGCGTTGCGGCAGCCTGACCAACCTGGGCGGCGGAGTCGTAAAAATGAATCTGCATGATGCGGCCTCCTCTGACAATGATAATATGTATATTGTAAAGTGATTGATGCATAACGTTTTTTGCGAAATACATCTTAATAAAAGTATAACACTGGACAGCCGCTATGTCAATGCAAAAACCGGAGGCTTCTACAAAAGCCCCCGGCTTAAAAATGCTGCATCTGCCGGACAAAACGCATATTGGTTCAACTCCGACGGCAGCGCCCATACGGCCTTGCCGTGCACATGCAGCGAAAGCATGTCCGTACCGGAAAGCGTAGCGCTGACAAACACAAGACGGATGATGCGCCCATCCTCCTCACGTTCGACCTCGCCAAGCGTCTCCCCGGCATGAACGCGCAGGTCCAGTTCTTCCATCAGCTCGCGCTGCAGGCATTGGGCGGGTGTTTCGCCCGCCTCGAGCTTGCCGCCGGGAAATTCCCATAGTCCTTCAAGCCGTCCCGTGCGGCGGCAGATAAGGACGCGCCCATCTGCACGGCGCACCACCCCGGCAGCGACCTCGATGATTTCCATGGCAGCCTCCTAGAAGTTGCGGCTCATGTCGTAGCGCTCGTAGAATTGTTTGCGCAAATCCAGCAGGCGGTCCTCTTCAATGGCCTTGCGCACCTTTTCCATCAACCGGATCAAAAAGCGCAAGTTGTGGATGCTGGTCAGGCGCGCGCCGGTGATTTCGCCCGCTTTGAACAGGTGGCGGATATAGGCGCGGCTGAAGTTCTGGCAGGCGTAGCAGTCGCATTCCTCGTCGATGGGGCGGAAATCATGCGCATACTGCGCGTTTTTGATAACCAGCCGTCCGTCCGTGGTAAAGCAGGTTCCGTTGCGGGCAATGCGTGTAGCCAGAACACAGTCGAACATGTCTACTCCGCGAAGCACACCTTCGATCAGGCAGTCGGGCGATCCGACGCCCATCAGATAGCGCGGCTTGGCTGAGGGCATATGAGGCATGATGGCCTCCAGCAAATCATACATGATTGGCTTTGGCTCGCCGACAGACAGTCCGCCGATGCCATAGCCGAAGAAGTCCATGTCCGCCAGCGTCTTAGCGCTTTCAATGCGCAGATCCTCAAAGAACGCACCCTGTACAATGCCGAAAAGCACCTGCGAATCGTCGGTATGGTGCTGCTGGCAGCGCTTGGCCCAGCGGTGCGTACGGTGCATGGCGTCCTCGGCGGTGGCATGGTCGCAGGGATAAGCGGTGCATACGTCAAAGGCCATCATGATATCCGAACCCAGTGCGTGCTGGATGTCCATGCTCACCTCGGGCGAAATGAAGCGGCGGCTTCCATCCAGATGGCTTTGGAAGGCCACGCCCTCCTCGCGGATTTTGCGGATGCCGGCGAGGGAAAACACTTGAAACCCGCCGCTGTCGGTCAAGATGGGCTTTGGCCAGCTCATGAAACGATGTAGGCCGCCCGCTTCGCGAATCAGGTCCTCGCCGGGGCGCAGGTGGAGGTGGTAAGTGTTGGACAGCATGATTTCCGTACCGATTTCCAACATCTCGCGCGGGGTCATGGCCTTAACGGTGGCGGCGGTCCCCACGGGCATGTAGACAGGGGTGTGGATGTCGCCGTGCGGCGTATGAAGCAGGCCCAGCCGCGCGCCGGACTGCTTGCAGGTTTTCAGCACCTCAAAGGAAAATTGGCTCACAGGTCGGCTCCCTTCCGTTGGTCGTTGATAAAGCCGTCGATGGTGGCGGCATAAGGTAAAAACGAGTCACCGCGCGGCACGCTGACAAAGGTCATCTCCCCGCGGCGGGTGGGGTGGGTGAGTTTGAGCACTGCGCCCCAAAGCGCCACGGATTGTCCGCGTACACCCCTACCATAGCGCATATCGCATAGCAGCGGGTGTCCACTATGGGCCAGCTGCACGCGGATCTGGTGCTTGCGCCCGGTTTGAAGCCGGACGTGGACAAGCGCCGTATCCCGCGCCGCGTCGCGGCCCAGCACTTGAAAGGAAAGACGCGCTTCTTTCGCGCCCGGTGTGCCGAATGCCACAGGGTGTACCAGGCCCGATGCCTCATCCTGCATGAGCCAATCGCACAGATCGCCCGTGTCTGGCATGGAGGTGCCGCTTTCCACCACAGCCAAATACTCACGCGCCATGGCATGAGTGCGTACCTGGTCGCTCAGGCGCGAGGCGGCTTTGCTGGTACGCGCAAACGCGACCAGCCCGCCTACGGGACGGTCTAGCCGGTGCACAAGGCCCAGGTACACGTCCCCCGGCTTGTGGTAGCGCTCCTTGATATAGAGCTTTAGCTGATCGAGCAGGCAATCGTCTCCTGTAGCGTCGCCCTGGGTGAGCAGGTTAGGCGGCTTGACTGCTACAATCAGGTGATTATCCTCGTAGACGATTTCAGGCATCGGGCAGCCACCGCGCGGTCGTGCCGCAGGGCAGCACGCCTCCCGTCGTCACGGTCAGGCACAATTCGTCTGCTTCCACCTTGCCACCGTAGCGGCCCACCAGGCAGCGCCGGGCAATGTTGCCCAGCACCGAGGCGGAAAAGCCCGTGGTGTAGCCGTTGATCAGGAAAAACAGCGGTGTGTCCGATAGCGCCTGCGCGCACAGGTCCACCAGCGGGTAGAGCTCGTTTTCCAGCTTCCACACCTCGCCGCCGGGGCCGCGGCCGTAGCTGGGCGGGTCCATGAGGATGCCATCGTAGCGGTTGCCGCGGCGAAGCTCACGCCGCACAAACGCCTTCGCATCCTCGATGATCAGCCGTGTGCGCTCTTCCGGAATGCCGCTCAAGTCACGGTTTTCACGGGCCCAGAGCACCATGCCCTTGGCTGCGTCCACATGGGTGACGTGCGCACCGGCAGCCGCGCAGGCCAGCGTGGCCCCGCCCGTGTAGGCGAAGAGGTTGAGTACACGCGGCGGGTAGCCCCAAGCGCCCGCGGCGCGGATGCGCTCCTGCATGAAAGCCCAGTTGGCCGCCTGCTCCGGGAACAGTCCCGTGTGCTTGAATCCCGTGGGCTTTACGTAGAATTCCAGATTGTTCAGGCCGATGACCCAGCGTTCCGGCAGCTTTTCGCGGAACTCCCAGTGCCCGCCGCCGGTGTCGCTGCGCACGTAGGTGGCCTGTGCCGCATCCCACAGGGCGGGGTCGGCCTTAGGCCAGATTACCTGCGGGTCGGGGCGGCGCAGCACGATGTCGCCCCATCGCTCCAGCTTTTCGCCGTCGCCGGTGTCCAGCACCTCATAATCGCGCCATTGATCGCAAAGAAACATGTGATTTGCTCCTCATCGTCGGTGGGGGAGAAAGGGGCGGGATTTACCCGCCCCTATCGAGTGCTTATGCCTTGCGCACGCTCAAAACGGCCTTCTTGCCGTTGAGGTCCCATTCCTGTGAAGCGGCGCCCTCGGGGGCGGCGGCACGCGCGAAGGAGGTGGCCAGTACGCTTTGCATAATGAAATCGCGTCCGGCCTCAATGGCGGCAGCCAGCTCGTCTTCGGCCTCATAGGTCACTTCGATGCGGTCGCTGACCTCAAAGCCCGCGTCCTTGCGCATGTTTTGCAGCTTGCTGATCATCTCGCGCTGGTAACCCTCGGCGATCAGCTCCGGGGTGAGGTTGCAGTCTACAACCACCGTCACCTCGCCCTCCATCTGGGCGGAGAAGCCGGGCTTCTGCGTGGCCTCGGTGAGTACGTCGTCCTTGGAGAGCACCACCTCGGTGCCGTCCAGCGTGAAGGTCACGTTCTCGCCGCGATTGAAGGCATCGACCACGTCGTTGCCGTCCATCTCCTTGAGGTGCTGGCCGATGCGGCCCAGGAGCTTGCCGTATTTTGGGCCGAGGGTGCGCATCTGGGGCTTGAGATTATAGGTGGTGAAGGCGCGCGCATCGTCGGTAAAGACGACTTTCTTGACGTTGAGCTCGTCTTCGGCCAGGGCGCTGAACGCCTCGTCAAAGGACGTGCCCTTCACATACAGGGTGCTCAGCGGCTGGCGCACCTTGAGGTTTGCGGCGGCGCGGCAGGCGCGGCCCAGGCCGACGACGCTTAGTAGCGCGCTCATCTGGGTGTTGAGGCTTTCGTCAATCAGGCTTTCATCCGCGGTGGGGAAATCGCACAGATGCACGCTTTCGGGCGCGGTGGGGTCCACGCTGCGCACAAGGTTCTGGTACATCTCCTCGGCCATGAAGGGAACGAAGGGCGCGATCACCTTGGACAGCGTTACCAGCACCGTGTAGAGGGTGACGAACGCGGCTTCCTTGGTATCGTCCATGCCCTTGCCCCAGAAGCGCTCGCGGCAGCGGCGCACGTACCAGTTGCTCAGATCATCCACAAACTCGGTGATGGCGCGGGCGGGCTCGGGGATGCGGAAGTTGCACAGGTCATCATCCACGCGCTTGACCAGCTGATTGAGGCGCGACAGCACCCACTTGTCCATCAGGGTGAGCTTCACGTTTTCGATGGGATGGTCCTTGGGATCGAAATTGTCGATGTTCGCGTAGAGCACAAAGAAGGCGTAGGTGTTTTGCAGTGTGCCCATGAACTTGCGCTGGCCCTCGGCCACGGCCTCGGGGCTGAAGCGGCTGGGCAGCCACGGCGCGCCTGCGGTGTAGAAATACCAGCGCACGGCGTCGGCGCCCTGCTTGTCCAGAACGCTCCAGGGATCGACCACATTGCCCTTGTGCTTGGACATCTTCTGGCCGTCCTTGTCCTGCACGTGACCCAGCACGATGCAGTTTTCAAAAGGCGCGCGATTAAACATCAGGGTCGAGATGGCCATGAGGGTATAGAACCAACCGCGGGTCTGGTCGATGGCCTCGGAGATGAAGTTGGCCGGGAAGCGCTTTTCAAAAATCTCCTTGTTTTCAAAGGGATAGTGCCACTGGGCAAAGGGCATGGAGCCGCTGTCGTACCAGCAGTCGATGACCTCTTTGACGCGGTGCATGCGCTTGCCGCATTCGGGACAGGTGATTTCGACCTGATCCACATAGGGGCGGTGCAGCTCGATGTCGCCCACGGGCGTGGTGGCCATCTCGCGCAGCTCCTGACGGGAGCCGATCACATGGATGTGCCCCTCCTCGCAGACCCAGATGGGCAGCGGCGTGCCCCAGTAACGCTCGCGGGACAGGCCCCAGTCTACCACGTTTTCAAGGAAGTTGCCCATGCGGCCTTCCTTGATGTTGTCGGGCATCCAGTTGACGGTGCGGTTGTTTTTCACCAGCTCGTCGCGCACGGCGGTCATACGGATGAACCACGTAGCGCGCGCGTAATAGAGCAGCGGCGTGTCGCAGCGCCAGCAGAAAGGATAGTTGTGCGTAAAGGGCAGAGCGGCCAGTAGCAGTTTGCGCTCGCGCAGGTCCTCAATGATCTTTTCGTTGACCTGCTTGGTGCCTTCGCCCGCCCAGGGCGTGCCTTCCACGAACTTGCCCTGCGTATCCACCAGCTGCACGAAGGGAAGCTGGTTGTCACGGCCCACGCGCGCGTCGTCCTCACCGAAGGCCGGGGCGATGTGCACGATGCCGGTACCGTCGGTCAGAGTGACGTAGTCATCGCTGACCACGTACCAGCCCTTTTCGCGGGGATAGGTGACGCCCTCAAAGCGGTAGAGCGGCTCGTAGGCCGTGCCGCAAAGCTCGGCACCCTTCATGGTTTTGAGCACCTGGCCTTCATGCGCTTTTTCGCCAAAGACAGCGTGCAAAAGCGCATGGGCCATGATATAGATTTGCCCGTCCAGCTGGAACTCACAGTAGTCCTCGTGCGCATTGACGCACAGGGCCACGTTGGAGGGAAGCGTCCAGGGCGTGGTGGTCCAAGCGAGGATATAGGTATCCTCACGGCCTACGACTTTAAAGCGAACCGTGGCTGAAATGTCACTGACCTCTTTATAGCCCTGCGCTACCTCATGGCTGGACAGTGCGGTGCCGCAGCGGGGGCAGTAGGGCACCACCTTGAAGCCCTTGTAGAGCAGGCCCTTTTTCCAGATTTCCTTCAGGCTCCACCACTCGGACTCGATATAGTCATCCTTGTAGGTGATGTAGGGGTTCTTCATATCCGCCCAGAAACCCACGCGGTCGGACATTTCTTCCCACTCGTGCTGATACTTCCATACGCTCTTTTTGCACTCGGCGATGAAGGGCTCGATGCCGTAGGCCTCGATCTGCGGCTTGCCGTCAAGGCCCAGCAGCTTTTCTACCTCAAGCTCCACGGGCAGACCGTGGGTATCCCAGCCGGCCTTGCGCAGAACATCCTTGCCCTTCATGCTCTGGAAGCGCGGAATCAGGTCCTTGATGGCGCGCGTTTCGATGTGGCCGATGTGCGGGCGGCCGTTGGCCGTGGGCGGGCCGTCGAAGAAGGTGAAACGCTCCGCACCGTCGCGGTGGTGGAAGCTTTTTTCCATGATGCCTTCGCGCTTCCAGAAGTCCAGCACTTCCTTTTCACGCTCGACGAAGTTCATGTCTGTGGATACTTTGCGGTACATTGGGTCCGTGCCTCCTTTGGGATGTGTGGGGGAAACATTCGGGGCATGAAAAAACCGCCCCGTGCAACGGGACGGAAAAAACGCTTTTCCGCGGTACCACCCATTTTGACGGCATGCCGCCGTCCGCTCATCGCCGGCATACACCGGCAGGCCCTGTCACGGGAGCGCCCGACCCGCCTTACGGCGCAAAACGCCTTCACACGGGTAGCTCCGAGGTGATCCGGCGCACCGCCGCGGCGTCCGGCTTGCATCCTGCCCGGACTCGCTTGGCCGCGGTGTGGGGGAACGCCCGTCCTCATCATAGCCGCTAAGGGCTATGATAGCACAGTTTTTGCCCCTTGTAAAGGGGCGTGCACCGGACGATCAGCGGTCGTAGGTACTCATGACTTCCATGTTCAGATCCAGCAGATTTTCGCCTTCGCGCACCTTACGCGCCATGACGACAAGACGCAGGTTATCATCGGTTCCTGTGCAGGTGGACCGGGTGAGCAGCCGGTCTCCAGGCTGCACGTCTACTGTGCAGTGGTACAGGGAGCAGGCGCGCGCTGTTTCCACATAGCTGGTAAAGGCTTTCGCACTGTCAAAGCGCGAATAGTGCCAGAAGGGCAGATAATGTGGACGCCCAGCTCTGATATCCACTTCTGCCACGGCAAAGATAACGTAGCGGCCGTTTTCGTAAAGAGTATTAAAGTCGATAAAGGCATGCTCGCGGTAAAACTCCGCTCCTTTGACCTTGTACTTTTTGAGCATGCCAAACATTGCGCCCTCCTTCATGTTATGGCCGTGAATGACCATCTGGGTGGGCACATGGATCAGATCGCAGTTTTCATCCAGGAACAGTGCGCCGGTTACGCTCTCCTGCTGTAGGGCATTGTGGGTGAGATAGAATTCGTTGTCGCGCTGCACCACGGGTTCATCGAGCTCGCCCTCGATGCTCAGCCAGGCCACGATGTCGCGGTTACGCTGCTGAAGTTCGTCAAAGACGGAAGAAACGGTCAGCCGTGGATTATCTGGGTAGACAGTGGGCCACAGTTCCTGGGCGGTTGGGCTGTCAGCGCTGCCCGAAGCAGATAGCAAAGCGGCTGCTGGAGTGGATACGGCGTCGGATGGCGCGGGCGAAGGTGAGGGGGAAGGGGCGACTGAAGGTACAGGAGAAGGGGAAACTGAAGGAAGTGTGGACGGGGACGATTCCTGCGCGGATTGGTAGATCTGGCTCAGCTGTAACGAAGCATCGCGCGAAACAGCGATATCAGCGAAATAGCGGATGAGTAGAACGGCGGAGGTTACAAATACGCAAGCACATAGCGCAATCATCGCATAAAAAAAGAGAGGCTTGCGAAGGGGCTTTTTCTGACGGCGGTTGGGCGAGCCCGTATAATGCCCATGGGGATAGTAGCCGGAGCGGCCGGCTGGCTCCTTGTGCTTCAAGGCGCATCGCTCCTTTTGCGTAAGAAAAAAAGGTAGCATCATTATACGGCGGGTTCCATGAAATGTCAAAAGGAAATAGAAGCCGGGCGCATAGTAGACCTTTCGATGGCGCACACTGGCCCAGAGAGCATAACGGGAGGCGATTACAAAAATGAAACCACGTGCCAGACAAACACCGGTCAATCCGCCTGTGCCCAGGGTGGAGGAGCTGGCTTCGGCAACGGAATGCACAGGCCTGATTCCCTCCGCCGTGCATACGCCTGGACAGGCGCGAAGCTACGCCGACCTATATCCCATTCACGAACAAAAACCCTTGCACGACAACGAAGAATAAGCCATAAACCGGCCGCGCGTCCTATTGCGGCGCGCGGCTGTGGCACAAAAAAATGTTGTTTGGATTTTTCTGTTGACAAATCGGGAAAGGTCGTGTATACTTTCAAATCGTTCCGTAGGGGCATGGTGTAATGGTAACACGTGGGTCTCCAAAACCTTTGTTGAGGGTTCGAATCCTTCTGCCCCTGCCAGGGTGGGCTGTCTTGCTTCGTGCAGATGGTTCACTTTTTTTATG
>JAEYCB010000002.1 GCA_023404345.1 Bacillota bacterium | reverse complement strand
CCAGCACAGAATGGAGCGTGTCGAAGGACATAAGGCCATAATTCGCTATGGCGCGCTTTTTTGTTTCATCCGCATAAAAACAATATTTACAGCGCATATTGCACAAACCGCTCGCTGGTTTCAACATGAGGTGAATCTCTTGCATTTTAATGTTCATTCCTTGTATTAAGATAATAGCAACCATCCGGCAGACAATGGTAATATCAACAGTAAGCTAGGAATCATGTTAGCAATGGGTACGTTTTTGATACCACTGACACGCAGGCCTGCTGCCATAGTGAGCACACCGCCACAGGCCATGAAGTCCTGTAGCATGGCGGGGGTGACAAAGGGTGCCAGCATGCCAGCGGCCCCAAACAGAATTCCCAACACGGCGACCATAGGTAGCGCTACCGCAGCTACCGCCACACCTAGGGTGACGGCGAACACCGCGGCAGTACAGAAGTCCAGCACTGCCTTGGACAACAGGATACCGGCGTTGCCGCTCATGCCCTCCACAAGCACGCCGTAAATGCCGAAGCCGCTGGCGCAGAACAGCACCACCACGGTGATGAAGTGGTCCATCTCAAACCCTTCGCCGTGGGGCAGGCGACACACCGCCTTGCCAAACAAATGGGTGATGTGCTTTTCCATCTGCAGCACCTCGCCCAGCAGCGTGCCGAAGATGACCGCCATGACCACAGGTGTCATGGCGCTTGCTTTCACGATGGAATTGATACCGATGGCCATGGAGGAAAAACCCAGCACCACGGTAATGTTCCGGCTGATGCGCTGGGGCAGCCGGGGGCCCAGGGCCGCGCCGGCAAGGCCGCCCAGCAGCACGCCGATACAGTCGGTCAGCAATCCGATGGGCATGGGCGTCACCTCAGCCAAGGCGCGCCAGCACATCGTCGGCGCGCACATCGGCAAAGCCGGGCAGCACGATGTCTGCCTGGGACAAAATCTCCGGGCTGCCGATGCCCACGGCCTTCATACCGGCGTTGTGGGCTGCCTCAACACCGGCCACGGCGTCCTCAAACACCACACAGGCCCCGGCGGGGAGGCACAGCTCCTCGGCACCCCGCAGGAACACCTCTGGGTCCGGTTTGGCCCGGCTGACTTTGGTGCCGTCCACCAGGGCGTCGAACAGCCCGGCAATACCCAACCTGTCCAGAATGAGGGGCGAATTCTTGCTGGCCGACCCCAAGGCGATCTTATACCCTTTCGCTCTGGCATCAGCGAGGAAAGCCCGCACACCGGGCAGCAGGTCATCCTCAGTCAACCTTTTGATGTAAGAGACATACAAATCATTTTTCTTTTGGCAGTTAGCCTCCTTTTCCGCTTCATCCATGGTGCGGCGGTCCAGCTCCAGAATGATGTCAAAGCTGGCCATCCGGCTGACGCCTTTCAGCCGCTCATTGTCCTGCCGGGTAAAAGGAATGCCTAATTCATCCGACAGGGCTTTCCAGGCCAGATAGTGATATTTTGCCGTGTCCACGATCACGCCGTCCAAATCGAACAGCAGTCCTTGATAATCCATCATAATCTTCTCCTCACAGGCCGGCAATGCAGATCTCCGGATTCACCCGGGCAGTGGTGGGGGTTTCCCTCCACCGCTCGCTCTCGTCCAGGCCCACCGCCTGTTCATAAGCGATGAACAGCTGGGCATCCCGGGCCTGGCGGGCCTGATTTTTTTCGTATTCCTCCGGCACCGGCGACACCCGGGCCGCCAGGGTGCGGAACTGCGCCAGCAGCGCAGGCTCTTCGTCGGCTAGGTTGTGTTGTTCCAGCGGATCGGCCTTCACGTCAAACAGCATATCCTGGGCTTCACAGCCCCGGTAGGTAATGAATTTATACGCTCCTCGGCGCAGCATCATGCAGTAGCGGTAACCGTCGGTGCCCTTCTCCATGTACTCGCTGTACACGGCGCGGGCTTTGTCCATGGCCGCACCAGCTAGCGCGGGGGCCAGGCTGATGCCGTCCGCGTCCGCGGGTGTCTCGGCACCCGCCCATTCACACAGTGTGGGGCCCAGGTCCAGAATGCTGGCCGGGGCTGTTTCCACATGGCCGGCGGCCACGCCGTCGCCGGCCAGTACCAGGGGGATCTTGACGGACTTTTCAAAAAAAGTTTCCTTGCCGTAGAAGTCCCGCTCCCCGGCTTGATCGCCATGGTCAGACAGATA
Source organism: Bacillota bacterium (assembly GCA_023404345.1). Lineage (GTDB taxonomy): Bacteria > Bacillota > Clostridia > Christensenellales > Aristaeellaceae > Limiplasma. The sequence continues at coordinate 40,601 of JAEYCB010000002.1, read as the reverse complement.
GCCGAACAATTTCCCCCTGTCCCGTCCGGCCGAAAAGGCGTCAAAGGCCGCGCGCACCCGGCCGATCTGCCCGTCCATGCACTCCACCATACCGCAGTAGGCGGCGCGCACGCCCCGGGCCACCTCTTCCGTGGCTTCCACGCGGTGGGCCCGCAGATAGGCGTTCAGCGCTTCCGGCGCCTGGCCGCGCAGGACCGGAAGCTCTACCCTGTCCCAATATTTTTGGAACAATTCCGGCGGCGCCACATAGGGGAAGTGGGGTCCGTAAGTGCCCACCAGGATGAACTGGGGCTTTTCGTGAGACTGTGTCAGATATTCTTCAGCCGCCCGGATCACCAGTTCATCATAATGCAATACGGGGGACTCTCCCCCACCCACCACCTGGGGCGCCCACTTGCCGGCAAAGGTGCGGGCAAACACGCCGCGCTCAGCTTTGATATGTTCAGGACGCGTCCAAGTGACCAAGGTGATATCCGGCGCGATTCGCTTGGTAAAACCGTGGCGCTGATCCTGCCCAATAAAGTGCATGCGCCCCACCAGCACCGTCTCATACCCAGCCGCCGCCAGATGATGCAGAAAAGTCGGCTGGGTGTCGGGCAGGGTGTCCACATTGGTAAAGATGCCCGTGTGGGACGGCCGTATGCCGGACAGCATAGCCATGCGCGCGGGCACGCACAACGGACAGGCTGTATAGGTCTCGTTGAAACTGGTTCCCTCCCGGCGCAGGACATCCAGGTTGGGCGTGTCCACAGGAATCTCGGCACCGCCCATGAATTGAGGCGCGTGCTGGTCGCTCATGAACAGGAGGATATCCGGATGGTTCATGCTTTTCCCTCCTGCGGCCGCAGCGGCAGCCCATGGTAAACGCTGCTTTGTTCCTTGCCCGGTCCACCGACCAGGGAGGTGACGCACACCTCCGGCGGCCGCTTTGCCTCCTCGGGATAATCACGGTAGCGCTCACGGTCGTCGTAGCCCGTCTGCTTCTCAAAAGCAGCCAAGACCCGCGCCCGTTTGGTATGCTGTGCCTGTAGCGCCTCTGCCGCGGCCGGGTCCGTCGCTTGGCGCAGCAGCCAGCGGAATTCTTCGCACATCCCGGGCCGCGCCGCGGCCAGATTATTCTGTTCCAGTGGGTCGGCTGCCACGTCGAACAGCATGTTCTGACTCTCATAGCCGTGATAGGTAATAAATTTATAAGTTCCCCGACGCGCCATGCAGCCGTAGGTCCAGCGGCCGTCGGGGCCTTTGTCCATGCTCTCGCTCAGCACGGCGCGCCCCCGCGGCCCGTCCTCTCCGCGCAGGATCGACGCTAGGCTTTGGCCGTCCGCCCGCTCGGGTGTTTCCGCGCCGGCCCAGGCGCATACCGTGGGACCCACATCCAGGATGCTCACCGGTTCATCCCAGCGTCGGCCCGCCGCCACGCCGGTGCCGGCCAGCAGCAGGGGGATCTTGACCGATTTTTCAAAAAATGTTTTCTTGCCGAACACTCCGTGCTCACCGATGGTGTCCCCATGGTCGGACAGATAGCCGAATAGATGGGGTGTTCCCCTGCCGCCCACAAAGGCGCCGAATGCCCGGCGAACGCGCCCCACCAGGCCGTCCGTGTGCTCCACCATGCCCTTGTAGGCGGCTTGGCAGGCCAGGCCCACTTCCGGGCGGATATCCGGCTCTTGCAGGGCGCACAGCACGGGATTCATAAAGTCATCTCTGGTGCCGAAGGTAGCGGGTAGGCGGGCGGTTTTTAAGTATTTATAGAATAGTTCCGGCGGCGCCACATAGGGGAAGTGGGGTCCGTAGGTGCCCACTAGGATAAACTGGGGTTTCTCGTGGGGCCGGGCCAGGTATTCCTCGGCCGCCCGTGTGACCATTTCATCATAGCACAGCACCGGCGATTGGCCCCCGCCCACCACATGGGTGCACCATTTATATCCCATGGTCTGGGTATGCACACCGAAATCCTCTACAAGCCAGGGCGGGCGTACCCAGCCGCTGTTTGTAAAATCGGGCGCGGTGCGCCTGGTAAAGCCGTGGCGCTGATCCGGGCCGATAAAGTGCATACGGCCCACCAGCACTGTTTCGTATCCGGCCGCCACCAGATGGTGCAGGAATGTGGGTAGCGTGTCGGGTAAAGCGTCGTTGTTGGTAAAGATGCCCGTGCGGGCTGCCCGCATGCCGGACAGCATGGCCATACGCGCGGGCACGCACAGCGGGCAGGCTGTGTAAGCTTCACTGAAACTGGTCCCCTCCCGGCGCAAGGCATCCAGATTGGGCGTATCCACTTCCATCTCGGCCCCAGCCATAAATTGGGGCGCGTGCTGGTCGCTCATGAACAATAAAATGTCCGGTCGCATACAACCACTCTTTTCATAAAAATTTCAGCGCTTTTTCACAAAGGTGGCAAAAGCCCGCAGGCTGTCATCTGCCTGGGGATACACGCCGCATTGATCCACAAAAGCATGGGCCATGCCGCAGTAGTTCATCAGCGTCACCGGGACGCCGGCCGCGGCCAAGCGGGCCGCGTAGGCGCGGCACTGCTGGGTCAGGTAGTCGTACTGCGCGGCAATAAGCAGCGTTTCGGGCAGCCGGGAAAAATCGCTGTCCCATAGGGGCGACACCGCCTTGTCCCTTGTGGAAACACCCGCGGGCACATAATTCACCTCACTGCGGCGGCCCGCGTTGTAAATGGCCAGAACGCGCGGCTCAATCAGATGTTTCTGGCTGTCGTCATAGCAGTAATCCTCCAGGGAAAAGCGGAAGCCCTCCAGCCCCTCGATGTCGCGCACGGCCAGGGCTGGGTAATACAGTACCTGGTGGCGCACCATGCCGGTTCCCAGATCCCTGTCCCGATGGGCGCACAGGGCGGCCAGGTTACCGCCGGCACTGTCGCCGGCCACGGTGATGCGCCCTTTATCGATCCCCAGCTCGTCGGCATGGACATATACATGCGTCAGCACGGCCCAGGCGTCCTCGGGCCCGGCGGGCCATGGGTGTTCGGGCGCCAGACGGTACTCAGGGTTCACCACCAGCGCGTCCGCCTCCTGGGCCAGAAAGCGGCAGAAAGGCTGCACAATGGCCCGGCTACCGTACTGCCAGCCGCCGCCGTGGAAATAGACGATACAGGGGCGCGGCCCGGCTGCCGGGGCGGACGGGCGGCACAGTGTCGCGGGGACGGGGCTTTCCGGGGCGGGCAGCCGGTCTTCCCACTGTTCCAGAGGTGCCGTGGCGATCTCTCTGCCCTCGGGGCCATGGGCCTTTTGCAGGGCGCGCACGCGGGGGATATCCCCGGCGCGGATAGCCGCGACTTTTTCATCGGGCCGGCCGCCGGCCGCCTCGATTTGTGCCAGCAGCTCGTCGCTCAAAAAGCCGATGCGGCCGCCGGGTAGCAGTTTCAGCACATGGTCCACGCCGTCCTGGCGCCAACGCAGGGACGGGATATCCGTTTCCATGCCGCGCACCTCCCCTTACAGATGAGCGTCCCACTTGCCGCAGAACGCGTCCACGGGGCTTTTTCCCTTGAAGGCGCTGCGGCCGGTGAGCTTCTCCACCAGCTGATGGATACAGTGGTCGTTGTTGCTGTAGCAGTTGATGTACGTTTTCACCCGCGGAAAATCCAGCAGATGGTAGGGATTCTCCAGGCTGACGAACACCGTAGGCACGTCGTTGATATAGTGGCCGCAGTCGGCGCCCATGGGCTGCTTCCACTCGATGCGCACCACGGTCTGGTTGCTTTTTGTGGAAAGATTGGCTACATAAAGGATGAGGTCGTACCCTTTCACGACTTCCTCGTATTTGGTGGTGAACCCCTCCCCATAGGGCTGGGGCACGAACTCCTCCACCTGGAAGCCCTCGGCTTCCAGCAGACTTTTTACCTTGGCACAGGCGGGCTGCACCTTGTAGTTGCCCTCGCCGCCTACCGGCGGTTCCACTGTGTAGAAGAGGATGCGCGGATAGCGCTGCGGGGTGATAGGCAACACGCCGGGCTGTTCCTTCACCAAGGTGATGGCTTTGTCAGCGCACTCCTCTGCCCAAGATTGGTGCCGGGCGCAGCCCACCACCTGGCCGGCTGTTTCGGCGCTGATGGGCTGGAGGCCCTTGTGCAGCCCCAGGGCGGCTTTGGTGGCTAGGATGCGGGTGACCGCCTCGTCTAAGCGCTGGGGCGTGATGATGCCCTGCCGGATACCGTCCAGCATGAAGCCATAGTCCTCCTCCAAATTGCGGGCAAAGAGGAACATGTCTGCGCCGCGGGCGATGCTCTCGGGCACGGCGTGGCGGCGGCTCATGGCCAAGGTATAGCCGGCCATGGTGGTGGCGTCGGTGCAGATAAGGCCGTTGAAACCCAACTTGTCGCGCAGAAGGCCCTGCATCAGCTCAGGGCTGAGGGTACCGGGCATAATGTCCTCATCTCTGATGCCCGGGGTGAGGCGCCGCGTCCAGGCGGGTTGCATGATGTGGCCCACCATGACCGTCAGGGTTCCGGCCTCGATGCCGGCCTTATACGCCGCGCCATAGGTAGCCATCCACGTGTCGCAGTCCATATCGTTGATGGAGGTGACTAGGTGCTGGTCGCGCTCGTCCTGGCCGTCGCCGGGGAAATGCTTGATGGACGCGGCCAGGCCCAGCTCCTGGACCCGCTTTACATACGCTTCGCCCATGCGCCTCACGCGCGCGGGGTCACTGCCGAAGGTGCGTGTGTTGGTGATAGGGTTACGGAAGTTCGTGTCGATGTCGATGATGGGGGCGAATGCCCAGTTGGCGCCCACGGCCGCCGCCTCGCGGGCACAGGCTTCAGCCATGTTGGCGGCTATCTGTACGTCGTCCGTGGCGGCGATCTCCATGGGCGAGCCCACCAGCGTGCCCTCCGCCACAATACCGTTGCCTCCCTTTTCCAGGTTTGCCGCGATCAGAAGGGGCACTTTGCTGCGCACGCGCAGTGCCTGGGTGGCCGCCACGGCGCGGGCTGTGGACACCACGCGGTACATGCAGCCGCCGGGCGACAGAATGCCGTACACATAGTCGAACTCCTCGGGTTTGGCCTCTTTGAACAGCACGCAGAACAGCTGCCCGGTCTTTTCCTCGGTGGTCATGCCCGCCAGGGTGTTTTCCACCCAGGCAATGGCATCGTTGTCCAGATAAAATGGATTTGCCTTCAGATCGATCATCGCTTTTCCCTCATTTCGTCGTTTTGGGGCGTGTCATTCCTCGGGTTTGTCCACGAAGAGATACGCCAGCGGGTCCGTGGGCAGGCTCTGTGCGCCTGTCCGTTCCCGCGTTTTACGCCGGCGCGATACACACAGCACCAGCGCGGCCACCGCCGCGCCGCCGCCCAGCAGGGCCATCAGCGGCATCAAAGCTGTACCAATACTCATAATTTTGCCTCCCGGCGCGGGCCGTGCCATCCCCTTTAGGATAGCAGAAACCCGCGCCTTCGCTCTATTGATTTGACGACGAAGATTTTCATCTTTCCGGCTTTTTCAAGCCAAAGCGCTCGTACACCTCGTCCGGGGCGTCATTCTCGGCACACAGGCGGGCCATGGCGTCCAGCAGCTCGGCCTTTTTATCTGCGTTTTCCAGTTGGTGCTGCTGGGCGGGGTCGGCCTGCAGGTCGAACAGCAGGTCCTCCCCCTCGGCCTGGGCTTTGGCGAAGCGGGGATTCACGCGGGATTCGATTTTCATCACCGGTGCGCCCTTGGTAAAACTGAAACCCGGGTGCAAAGTGGTGGAGCGCATCTCTTCCACCGAGAAGGGCGCCCGCATGTGGGTAGGCATGTGGGTATATTCATACATCTGCACGGTGCTGTCAGCCACCGCACGCAGCAGCACCCAGCGGCCGTCCGTGATGCCCACGGGCGCGCCGTGGTAGCCAAACAGTGCGTGCCGGCGCACCGGCACGTCGCCGGCGATGACGTCGGCCAGGGGCTTGCCCATCATATCGGACGGGATGTCCACGCCGAAAAAGTCAAGCAAGGTGGGTGCCAAGTCAATGGTCTGCACCAAGGCACGACGGCGCTGCCCGGCGGCACCGGGGCAGCGGGGGTCCCAGATAAACAGAGGCGTGTGCACCAGCTCCTCATAGTTGGGCGCCGCGCCCTTGCCCCACCAATCGTGCTCGGCCAAAAAGAAGCCGTGGTCGGTGTTGACGATCAGCATGGTGTCCTTCCACAAATCCAGCTCGTCCATCTTGTCCAGCACACGGCCCAGCTGCTGGTCGCAGAACTCCGTCAGGGCATAATACTTTTTCCGCATATTCTCCACGGTCTTCTCGTCCTCGTCCACTTTGGCGTAAGGGGGCCAGTCGGGCACAAATGGGTCGTCCGGGCTGAAATAGCGGCCGTCGAAGTCCTGGGGCGCGGTAAAAGGCTCGTGGGGGTCAAATGTCTCGATTTGCAAAAACCAATTGTCAAATCTTCCGTTGCGCTGCAAAAAGTCGATGCCGTTATCGAAGGTCTGGTGCATGGCGAAGTCCCCATCCGTCTGCCAACGCTGACGGTTGTGGTCATTCTGCCAGCCGCCCTTGCGGCGCATGGCCGCAAGGGTACCGTTCATGTTTTTGGTGCCAATCAAGTGAGGCGAATATTCGGCGGGCGGCGGGGTCAAATCGGCCACCCAGGTATCGCTCTCCTGGCCGCGGTAGCACTCCCAGGAGGAGTAACGGCTGTGGTAGGTACACCCGCCGTCTTCTACATAGTGGTAATGATCCGTGGCCAAGTGAGTATAAATACCGTTTTCTTTCAGAAGCTGCGGCATGGAATCGTCAAAAGGCTCGATGGGTCCCCAATCCCGGTGCAGGAAATTATAGCGCCCCGTGTGCAGTTCCCGCCGGGCGGGCATGCAGGGCAGACTCCCCACATAGCTACAGTCAAACTGCACCGTGCGGGCGGCCAGCCGCTCAAAATTGGGAGTGGGGATGGGGCCTCCGTTTACGCTCAGAAGGTCTCGGCGCAAGGAGTCATACATCACCATGATCGCTTTCATTTGGCTCAATCCTTTCTTCCAGACCCGCTCAGTGGCGGAAGGTATAAGCCCGCAGTCGCTGGATAATCTCCGGGCGCTCATCAAAGATATTGTGCAGTTCCTGGGGGTCACTGCGCAGATCGTACAGCTCGTCGGTGTCGTTCCAGTTGCGGATCCACTTGTAGCGGCCGTCGTAAATCATCAGGCTGTTCAGCAGTTCACTGATCTGTACCTTGTGGGGCTGAGCCTCTTCCCCGTTCTCGCCCCGCAAAAGGGGCAGCAGGCTGCGGGCGTCCATCTCCCGCTCGTCCCAGGATGCACCGGCCAAGTCCAGGCAGGTGGGGGCCAGGTCCATCAGCTGTGCCAGCGCATCGGAATCGGTGCGGCTGGTCATCCAGGGGGCGCTGATCACCAGGGGCACGCGCACACTGGCCTCGTACATCACTTTCTTTTCAAGCAGGCCGTGATCCCCCAGCATCTCGCCGTGGTCGGCGCAGAAAATCACCACCGTGTTATCCTTAAGGCCCCGGCGCTCCAAGATATCCAGCAGCCGGCCCACCCATTGGTCCACTACTTCCACGCTGGCCGCGTAGCACCGGCGCACGTTCAGCGCCTGCTGGGCCGTCATGCCGCCCGTTTCCTGCGCGGCGCGCTGCTTCACCCAGGCGGGTTTCCCCGTGAAATCATCGGCAATGGGCGGGGGCAGCCGGGCGTCTTTAAAATGCTCATAATTTTCGCGGGGCGGGTCCCAGGGGTTGTGGGGGCCGGCAAAGCTGACAAAGTAGTGCCAAGGCACATCGTCCTCCACCCGCTCCAGCCAATCACAGGCCGCGCGGCCAATGAAGCTGTCCAGGAAATCCTCGTCGGGCAGCACGCTGGGTTCAGCGTAGAACCGGCGTTTTTCCCGCATGTACGATTTATAGTCCGCGTTCAGCGCCTCCAGACGGGCGGGATCCCGTTCGACCAAATAGTGCTGATACGGCCCGTTCGGCCGGATAGCGCCGTCCTCACCCCGTTTGAACCAGGCGCTGTTCATCTTGCCCTCGGTCTCGAACGGGTCGGTGAAACCATAGTGGTACATGCTGGGCATATCGCCCTTACCGCAGTATTGGTCGGCCTTGTGCAGGTCGCTCTTGCCTGCCACGCCCACCCGGTAGCCCGCTCTGCGCAGAGCCTGATAATAGGTAGCCTGCTCCGGCGGCAGTACGGCGTCATGCACGGGCACTCCGCAGCGGCTGGGGTATTTGCCCGTGGCCAAGGCCGCCCGGCTGGGAGTGCACAAAGGGCAGGCACAGCAGCTTTGGGTGAACACAAGCCCCTTGTCCATAATACGTTTGATATTGGGTGTGGGAATTTTGTCCCCCATGCCGTCCAAGGTGGTGAGGCGAAATTGGTCAGCCATGATCATCAAGATATTAAGACGTTTTTCCGTCATCGATGAGACCCCTTTCTACAACAAGCGGCGGCAAATCACTTTGCCGCCGCCGTAAAATTTGTTTTGCTTTTCAGGCGGCCGCGGCAGCCATGCGTTTGGCACGGGTCGCCTTGGCCAATGCCACGCGAGCACGTTTGTCTTTCATGAACTGGAATTTATCCTCATTCATGCGGTAGATCATGAACACCAGCCACACGCTGTATTTGATACAGGTCTGCAGATAGTCGCTCATGCCCACGTTGGTAAATTTGGCCAGACCCAGTACCAAGAACTGTACGCTCAGCGAACCAGCCAGAATACCGATGACCGGGTTCGACTTTTTAGCCAGCCACACGCCCACGGCCATGGGGAACATGTTGGCAAATACCGTGCTGTTGGAGTTCATACCCAGCACAGGCACCAAGTTGCTCTTATATGCGGTGTCGAACACGCCGGCAATGGCCACCAGCGCGCCGGCAGTCATATAGCATAGCAAGGCATTGCGGTAGATATTGATTCCCGCGTCGTTGGCTAGCTTCTGGTTGCCTTGAATGGCGCGGCGGTTATAGCCGAACGAGCTGTATTGGAACAGATAAGTCATCACCGCCATAATAAGCAGAGTGACCAAAACGATGAACAACTTGTTGGACAGGATGCCTACACCCTGCTTACCAAAGAGGCTCAGGCCCTGTTGGTCATACACGCTAAAGGAAATGCATTCGTACACCAAACTGATGCCCAGGCCCAGCACCATGGGCAGGATACGCAGGTTGATAAACAGGAACCCGGTGAAACCACCGGCCACCATGCCCAGCAACATACTGAACACCAACACGCCCACACCGCCTAAGTTCAGGGACAGTGCCACATTGCCGCCAATGATGCAGGCCAAATACATCTGTGAACCGGTGGAAGTATCCATACGGCCCACCGGCAGGTTACAGTTCAGGCCCAAGGCGAAGCAGAACGAGGACACCAAATTGCGCATGAGGGTGGTCCAGTCCACCATGGAGTTCATGGTGTGGACGCCGCAGATCAGGGAATTCAGCACTTCCATGACCAACCACACCGCCATAGGCACGGCAATAGTGAACGCCGCATGCATGAGCAGAATATGCTTTTTCTTAAAGTCCTGCCATTTGCTCATTTGTTTCTCTCTCCTTTATCGGTTGGGACGTCCGCCCTCGTATCTATACGTTGTTTCAGGCTTTTTCCATCATCGCGCTGATGCTCTCCACATTCAGGCTGGCCATGATCTTATTGATGTCTTCAGGTGTTATGTCGGGATTATTCGTGACCAGCATGGAATCCACAAATTCTTTGCCTGCAATCCAGGTCCCGGTGTCCCTGTCATCCCAACCTTCGGTCATAGCCAATTCTTCGGGGCTGGTGATCGAAATCATCTGGAAACGATAGTTGGCAGCATTCCCGTCTGCATCCCGGCATGCAGTGTCAATGGCACCATTCAGCGCATTGTAAGTAGTTGCAAACAGACAGGCGTTCAGTGCGCTGGATGGCTTCACCGTCACCATGTCCACGCTGGGATTTCCGTTGGGGTCTTGGGTGTTGAAGGCAGTGGTCAGGGTCGTGCTGAAAGCAGCAATGCTGGCGACCTTGATGTCGATGCCGAAGGCCTGCTCCACTTCGTTCACAGCAGTGGCAGACTGGTTGTACGTCTGGCCAGAGCTAAGGAACATGGCATATTTTCCGCTCTGCAGCAAGGAAGAGATACCGGGCAGCCATGTTTCTTTGTTGGGAGAGCCTGGGTACAAGGTGATCAGGATATTTTTATCGTTGGCCACATTGGTGGTCTCCGAGGAAGCAACCAACTCATCAATAGTCTTTTCATAGGTCAGCTCATATTTTTCCTGCAGTCCTTCCAAGATGGCCCGGGACACTTCAACATGCTGGACATTGCCTTGGGCAGCCAGGGAGGTGGATACCAAGAATCCTTCGCTGCCATCTTCACTGGCATTTGCCTCCAGCCAATCGCGGAACAAGTTGCCCACTTGTGCGTTGTCGGCACCCGACCAGCCTGTAAACAGGGGAAAGTCGCCTTCCATGAGTTCAGGTGCCATATCAGGGATTCCCTGTACGGTGTAAACTACATCGTTCTCCTCGCACAGGCGCGCCATCTGAGCGGAGTTGGATTTGAAGTCGATGATGGCATCCACACCGGAGTCGATGCAGTTCTCGATAAAAGTTTTGACGGCTGCGTCATCTTTCAGCACTTCGGAGAAGATGAACTTCACGTTATAAGTGGGGGCGATAAAATTTTCAAAATAGGCGCGGCGGGTGGTTACCTCGTCGTTGGCCTGCGCCTCGGCCACACCGATTACGAACTGCTTGGTCGGCGCTGGTGCGCCACTATCGGTGGCAGAGGTTGCAGAGCTGGAACCCGCGGTGGATGCCGAGGCAGAAGAGGGTGTGCCGCCGCAGCCAGCCAGACTGACCAGAAGCATAGCGCCGGTCAGCACGACAGCTGCCGCGCGTTTCAGAATATTCTTTCTCATGATTTCAAATCTCCTTTTCATCAATCGTTTCTCACCGCACCGAAGTGCGTTAAAACCTTTAGAATTGTACACGTGAGGGCAGCAGTTTCTGCCGCTCACTGTTCAGGTAGACCAGCGCTAGGAAGATGACGCCGCGGATGCCCTGGATCAGGGCCGAGGACACACCCACCATCAAAAGGCCCTTGTTCAGGGCGGCCACCGTCAGGGCGCCAACCAAACCCGCATAAGCATTTGAGCGGGCACCTCCAAAGATAGACATGCCGCCCAGCACCGTGGCCAGCATCACGTCCATTCCCAAGCCATTGCCAGTCTCCACGCTGACGGCCGAAACGTCGATAACGCTGAACACTGCTGCTAGGCCCACACCCAGGCCGGTCATCAAGAAGCTGATGTAAGTAGCCTTGGCGTTGGACATGCCCGTCTGCTGGGCGCAGCTCTCATTGCCGCCCAAAAAGCGCAACTCACGGCCCACCTTGGTGTAGTGATAGATGACCACACAGAAGAGGAAGTAAGCAAAAAAAGCAATATAACGGAATCCCCCATCTTCCATACCGGAACTTACTTCGTAGGGAATCTCAATCTTGCCAGCACCGCCGATCAGCAGCGTGGTGATGGCTCCATAGATCTGCGTGACCACAATTGCCACGGTGATGGTTTTGATATGGCACACCACACTCATAGTGCAGTTGAAGGCCATAAGCGCCAGGGCCGTACCTACACTGACCAGCACAAACACAGACACTGACCCGGTGGCGTTGTGGGCCAATACGCCGAGGGTGGAGGCCATGCCCAGCACAGCGCCTATGGAAATGTCTAGGTTGCCATTGGAGTAGATGAAAGCCACGCCCGTGGCGCAGGTGCCGATAATGATGGCCTGGCTAAGGATGCCCTTGAGCACGCTGGGTTTGAAAAAGCGGCCTTGGGTGGTTACGCCGAAGATAACAATCATCAGCGCCAGCATCGCAAAGGGGAAAATCATCAGGAAATAGCGGTTTGAGCGGATGACCTCGACACGTTCTTTCAAGCTCAAGTGCAGCTCCCGGTCATTTGTTTTTACGGAGGCGGTTGCATTCATTGTCGGTTGTCCTCCTCAAATCATGTATTCGATGAGCGTACGGTCGTCGTATCCATCTTTGCGGAAAAATTCACCGGACACTTCGCCGTCGCGCATAATCAGCAGTCGGTCACACATACCCATTAGCTCCGGCAGCTCCTCACTGATCATGATGATGGATTTGCCTTGCTTCTTCATGTCGTAAATCAGCTGGTACATGGCCGCCTTGACGCCGATGTCCACGCCGCGGGTGGGGCAGTCTAGGATCAGGATGTCCGCGTCGTCAGCACACCATTTGCCGAACACCACTTTCTGCTTGTTGCCGCCGGAGAGGGCACGCACTGGCTGATAAGCATTTTGGCATTTGATCATCAATGCCTTGACCTGCTTGTCCACGTAGGCCTTTTCCCTGCGGGGGCTGATGAAGGGGCCCATGTTGTTTTTGTCATAGCCCGTGGAGGCGATGTTGTTGTAAATCGAGGCGTTCAGCTCCAAGCTTTCGGTGTCGCGGTTTTTGGACACATAGCCCAGCCCGTTTTTAAAGGCCACTTGTGCGTTTTTCACCACCGTGCCGTCCTTGGTAAGTACCACCTGGCCGTCCACCACCTGATCCAGCCCGTAGAGGGCGCGGCCCACAGTGTGCATGCCGCAGTCGGACAAACCACCGATACCTAGGATCTCCTGTTTGTGCAGTTCCAAGTCAAAACAGAGCAAGCTGTGCATGGTGGTGATGCAGTCGGCTTTCAGCACCACTTCCTCTTTATAGCCGTCATTGTCCACGCGGTAGTAGTGGCCCTTGATCTCGCGACCCACCATCTTCTGCTTGATATCGTCTGGGTCAAAATCGGCCTTGGCGATGTTGTCGATGATGACACCGTCGCGTAGCACGGTTAGCGTGTCGCACTGTTCCATCATTTCGTTGAGGTCATGGCTGATGATCATCACGGCCTTGCCCGCATCAGCCATATCGTGCATAATTTTGTAAATGATGTCACGGCCAGTCTGGCTCAGCGCGGTGGTGGTTTCGTCCACAATCAGCAGTTCAGGGTCGTTATACATGCATTTGGCAATCTCGATCAGCTTACGCTCCTGCATGTCGTACATACGGGTGGGCAGCGCTGGGTTGATATCCGTGACGCCGATTTTTTCCAGCGCCTTGCGCGCCTCGAACACCATGGCCCTTCTGTCAATAATCGGGCCTTTTTTAAAGCGTTTGTAATTGCCTAGGAAGATATTCTCCGCCACAGAAATGCCCGCGATGGTGCCCGCCTCCTGAACGATCATGCCGATGCCGGCCTCCTGCGCCTCAAGCACATCTTTGGGCCTCCAAGGCTTGTCCTTATAGAACATCTGGCCGCTGCTTGGGGGCTGCAAGCCCGCGATGATGGACGAAACGGTGGATTTACCCGAGCCGTTCTCGCCAATCAAACCGCGGATCTCGCCGGTTTTTACTGCGAAGTCCACATGGGACAACGCGATGGTCACGCCAAAGTTTTTGCACAAGTCTTTTACTTCGGCCAGCACCTTTCCTTTTTCCGGCATTGGGAACATGCCTCCTTCTCCATCTTTGCTACCCGAGCCTGCCCCGGGCTGTCTCTGGTTTTCATTATAACGGGCGGCCATTGGCGGGACTGTAGATTTTCCGAAAGCCTGCTGTCAAAATTACGACTTGATCTTTAGGTCTCTGATTCCGTTGTCGAAAAAACGATTTTTTATATGATTTTTACGACTTCTCTCGCTAGGCCCATTCGTCCTGTTAACAAATGTTAAATGTAAAACAAAGCCTTTTTATAGCAAAAGAAAGCGAAAAAGACGCTTTTTTGCATCTTTTCCGCTTTCTTTTTTGCTCTCTTTTCCCTTTTTGCGCCGTTTAAGGCTTTTTTTGCCCGGCTAGTTCGCGACAATAATGCATCAACATCGGAAAATTGATACCGTCGGCAATCATCTGCTTTACTTCATCCGTTTTTTCCGGCGGCACCATTCCCCGCACGCGGGCCCACAACATCTCCGGTGTGAAGCGCGCGTCATGGTCAAAGGGGACCACGTCGTCTGTGGCTTGCAGCCATTTCAGCATTTCCAACCGCATCTGGGTTAGCACATCGGCTAAGGCTGGGTCTTGGATGCGGTTGGTGGTCTCGCCCGGGTCTTCCCTCAGATCATACAGTTCATCATCGCCCAAGGTGCGGCTGATGTACTTGTAGCGCGCGCCGCGTATCATAATACCCTTGGCGTGGGCCTCGTCGTCACTTTGGGCCCGCTGCTTTGGCCAGTAAGGTGTGACGGTGGACGCCACACCCCCGCCCTCTAAGTGATACTCGTCGCAGTGGGGCTCGCCCGGCTGGCGGCCGCCCTCGCAGAAGGCATAGTTCCGCACCTTGGCCCCGCGGTCGGCCAAAACGGGGCGCAGGCTGCGGCCAAAATGGGTGTGGCTGGGTGCCACGCCGGCAAATTCCATGGCCGTGGCGTAGAAATCCACCAGCTCCGTCAAACTGTCGCTGATGCCGGGATCCACCACCGTGCCTTTGGGGGGCTTAATGAGGAAGGGCACCCGCGTGAGGCAGTCCTCGAAGCTGTTCTGGCATTTTTCCGGCAGGTCGTAGTCCCCGGCGAAATCGCCGTGGTCGCTGAAAAAGAAAATGGCGCAGTCGTCATAGATGCCCGCCTCTTTCAGTGCCGCCATCAGGCGACCGAACTGGGCGTCGATCTTCATGCACATACCCTGATACACCGCCCGCAGCTCGTCCCAGTCGGCGTCGGTGTAATCGTCCATTCCTGCATACTTGCGGATCTCCGACAAAATCTTCGCCTTGCCGGTGCAGTCCGACGCCCGAATACGCGGGGGCAGTTTGGCCCGGTCGATAGCGGAGAAGTAGGGCTCCTCCACCCGGTAGGGCGCATGAGGATACGTCAGGCCCAGGAACATACACAGCGGCTGTTCCTCCGGCAGATTCCGAATGCACGCGATGGCCGCGTCCACCACCTCGTCGTCGCCATTGTAATTGACGCCCCGCTCATCCAGTTTCAATTTGCCCTCATAGTGCGAATAATAATTTTTACCGCCCGGCTCGCCGCGGGGCTCGGGATTTTCCGGGCCGGGGCCCTGCTTTTCCTGACCGCCGTAATAGATTTTATCCGCATGGCTCTCGGTCCAGCCGGGGACCTGGCCGGCGGTGAGGTCGTTGCGGTCGTTCATCCACACGTAATAACCGGCATCCTTCAACTCCTTCAGCAGCGTGGTCTCGCCGGGACGCAGCAGATGGCTCATGGTGCGGTGGCCGTGCACATGCGGATACAGACCGGTGAAAAAACTGCACCGGCTGGGCACGCACACCGGGTTTTGGCAGTAAGCATTGCGGAAGGACACGGCCTCGCTAGCGGCGAAAGCATCCAGATTGGGGGTGACGGCCGCCGGATTGCCTAGGTGCGCCAACGCGGACGAACGCATCTCGTCCGGGTTGAAAATGATAATGTGGGGGCGTTTTGCCATGGTAACGGCTCCTTTCCGGCTCAATAGCGCTCTTCCAGTTCCCGCGGATGGCGGCGGCGCAGTTCTTCGGCGCAGTCGGCGCGGTCGGTCTGCTCTAGCCGCTGGCAGTAATCGTACAGATAGCCGCGGCAATGGAAGGGACCGCCCTCGGCAATCACGTTCCATAGCGGGTCTTCGTGGGAGTGGTAGATATTATTGAGCATGTTGTCGGCCACCCAGCGCTCCAGATACCAAGCCGCGTGCCAGCACACTTCCGGATGCTCTTCGGCCAGGTTTTTCGTCTCGTGGGGGTCGTCCTTCACATTGAACAGCTCTTCGTCTTCGATCAGGTGATAGCCGTCGTGATAGGTGCGGATATACATCCAGTCGCCGAAGCGCACACTGCGCTGACACACATGGGCGCACTGGCTGACCACCAGATGGTCGCGGCCGCCGTCTGCGCCGGTGCGCACACAGTCCGCGTAGCTCTCGCCGTCGTAGCGGACAGGATTCTTTTTGCCCACCACCCGGTTGCAGGTGAACTCTGGCACGCCGCCCAGCAGGTCGATGAGGGTGGGCAGCAGATCCAAATTGTAGTGGAAGCCCCGGGACACCGCGTTTTTTGCGCAGCCCGGCCATTTGATGATCATGGGGATATGGGTGGTGATATAATCGGCCTCACCGTGCTCGCAATAGCTGCCCAGCTCACCCAGGTCCTCGCCGTGGTCGGAACTGATGATGATGACCGTATCCTCGTAGATGCCCTGCTCTTTCAGCTTCCCGAATACCTTGCCCAACTGCTGGTCCGCGTACCAGACGCCGGTGTCGTACTCGTCCACCATGGTTTTGAAATCGTCCAGGTTCTTGATCTCGGTAATCTGGCGCGGCGTGGCCGGGTTGGGCACGTTGTCGTAGCCCGTCACCTCGCAGGCACAATGGCCGCCGGGCTTTGTGCGTCGGTGATGATCCAGTAGCTCCTGGGTCATCCAGGGGTCGGGCAGCGGGTCATCGGCAAAGGGCTTGCCATAATTTTCCGGCGTGCGGTAAGGGATATGAGGGTCCCACACATGCAGGTGCAAAAACCAGTCCTTTGTCTCCCGCTTGCGATCCAGCCAGTCCAGCGCCAGGGGGAGCACCTCGTGGGCGGGTTCCAGGCCGCGCTTACCCACGTTGTAGCATTCGTCAAAGCCGCCGTTGAACCACCAGGCAGCGTGCCTGTCCGGAAAACTGCTGATGGTGGCGGTCTTCATGCCGGCCCGGCGCAGCACCGCGGGCAGGTTGTAGCGGCCGTTAAAGTCGGCCATGCCGCGGTCGCGTCCCTCGGGGCGCATCTCGGCGTTGATGCCGCCGTGCCCCACGCAACCCGTATGGATGCCAAAGCGACCTGTCATCAGGGCGGCGCGGCTGGGCAGGCAGGGCGCGTCGGAGCAATAATAGTCGGTAAAGCGCACCGCCTCGCGGGCAATGGCGTCGATATTGGGGCTGGTGTTCCTGGAATAGCCGTAGCAGCCCAGATGGTCCGGGCGCAGGGTGTCGATGTCCACATATAGAATACGCATAAAAATTCTCCTTTCAGAATCCCGGCCGCCCCTTCAGTGGAATGTAAAGCGCAGGAAATCGCATCTGCCCGCGCCATCAAAACAGAAGTAAAGGCTGTGCGCGCCCGTGGGAAGCGACGGTAGCGTCAGCGTTACTGGCTGCCAATCCGCGGCCGCCAGCTCCAGCGGGCTTTGGGCGGCGGGGGGCGCGTCCGGTGCGTCAAGGCAGAGGCGGAGCGCGCCCGCCATCGTCCCCCGCAGCCACAGGGTGACGACGGCCAGCGCGGCGGAGAATACAAAATACTTGTAGCCGGCCACCGTGCCGCCCTGGATGTTGCAGATAAACTGCTGAGGCGAAGGGCTGCTGGTGCCCGTCTCGGTGATGAAGGGCACCGTGTTCCGCGCCACATTGCGGAAGTCCAGCATCGACGCTTGGTCAGCACCATAAAGCTGGCAGGCGATGGCCGCGGGCCAGTTTCCTTCGGCGAGTAGCGGGCCGCCGTTCAGCCCGCAGGAGGTGACCTCCACCTGGGGGATGCGTCCGCCCGGCAGCAGCTGCACCTGCTCGGCGCAGCCTTGGCGGGAGAAGGACGTGCAGTTGGTGTGGCGGTGATAGAACATATAGCATTTCCCGCCGGCCTGTATCAGGCCGCCGTGATTATTGCCCGGCATACACACCGGTAGCGTGCGGCCATTAAGGCCCAGATCGGCATTATCCACGATGACGCCGCCGTAGATAAAGCCGCCGTCGGGGCGGCTGCTGACGGCGTAACACAGCTCATGCCAGCGCTGGCTGGAATAGACAAAATAGTACAGATCGCCGAAGCGGCGCATGGAGGGCGCTTCCACATAGGCGTGGCCCGCAAAACTTGTGCCCGGGGCCTCATCTTCTCCAGGAATACACAGCACAGGTTCGGTAACAGCCGTGCGCATATCGCTGTCCAGCTGCACCATCATGGCCCCTGGGCTTTTTACAAAGCCATATTTTTTTCCCAGCATTTCGCTGGCAAAGCCATAATACAAATAAATCTTTCCGTCCTCATCCACCAGAACAGATGGGTCGTAGGGCATGGCGTCTTCCAGCACCGAGCCGTCCGTTTTTTGAATATGGCTGTAAAATGCAAAAGGCCCGGCGGGCGAATCACTGACGGCTACCCCGAACTCCCGCCGCATACGCAGGCAGTAGTACAGATAATAGTGCCCGTCCGGCCCCTGCACCACATCCGGGGCAAACAGCTCCAGCTTGCCGTCCGGGTTGGAGGGATCCTGGTCTTTGCGATAAATGACCCCTTCATAACGCCAATCGCCCAAATCGTCCTCCGGCGCAGACCAGGCTACATAATCCTCGAGGCAGAAAAAATCGCCCCCCGCCGTGTCGTGGGAGCCGTACAGGTATACCCGCCCGTCAAACAGGCGCGGCTCGCCGTCGGGCACATACTCATACAGGGGCAGGTAAGGATTCACCGCTGTGTGCTTCATAGCCAACTTCTCCTTCCAAAGCAAGGCGCGGCCTTCCCCTGTCCCCTTTCCGGCGCTTCAGAGCCCGCTTTGCGTGCGTTGCTCCAGCCAGGTGTCAAGCTGTGCCTGCTTTTCTGTAATGACCGCGCCGATACCGGCCTCTTCCAGCTCCGCCAGGAAGCGCGGCAGCGCGTCCTCGGGGTCCAGATAGCCGCTCATCAGCACATTATGATATTTATCCGTCACCGTTTTGCAGCGGTTCACCGCCGACTGCACCGGTGTGGAATCGAATACAAAGCCCATGGCGGGCGAGCGCTGGGCGCCTTTCAGCGGCACTTTGGGCAATGTTTTGCCGGGCAGTGTCCAAGTGCTGGCCGCCTGGCGGTTGGGCCAGCCCCAGTGGATGGTGCTCCACTCGTCCGCGGGGGGCGCGGCGATGTTGGTGACCGTGTCTTCGTCCAGGCGCACATAATCGACATCCTCCTGGCCGTAAATGCACAGATCCGCGGTTTCCTGGTCGATATACAGCAGCTCGATCATCTGCATCGCCTCGCGCTTATATTGGCTGTTCGCCCCCACGCACCAGCCCAGGTTCACCGAGGAGGTGTTGGCGATGGGGTCGCTCATCACAAAAGGCACCAGCTCCTCCCCGAACGAGCGGGTGCTGCTGATGATGTTATTGTCGCTGACGCGGGGGAAAAAGCCGAAGCCGTCGTACAGCTTCATCATACGGGGCGCAGAATCGTCCGTGAGGGACGCGTCCTTGAGAATGAGCCCCTCCTCGTACCACTGATGCATGCGCCGGCACACCTCGGCGTACTGTTTACTGGCGTAAAGATTTTCCACCGTGGTGCCCTGATTGTCCAGCAGTACGCCCAGGTTGTCCCCCAGCGGGTCCTGGCCCAAGGTCTGCTGGATCTGACTGAAATGGGGCACCACGGGCACCATTTCCGGGTAAGCGTTCTTCACCTGCACCAGCACGTCGTGCAATTGGTCCCAGGTGGTGACCGCGGCGGGGTCGATGCCCAGCGCCCGCACTATATCGGCCCGGGCCAGGAATCCCTGGCTGTAATTCACATTGTTATTGGCTGGCACTGCATAAATCTGCCCGCCCACGCGCACGCAGGCCCACAGTTCCTGCGGGACATAGCTTTTGAGCCAGGCGGAATCCTTCAGCATGCCGTCCAGCGCGGCAAGATACCCTTCCTCCACACAATTGAGCAGATACTCTGGGTCCATGTAGCAGAACAGGTCCGGCGCGTCGCCCAACAGCATTTGACGGGACAAGACGCTGTCGTAATTGGACATGGGGGCCTGCTGCAGTTCCACGGAAAAGCCCAATTTTTCCCGGGTGATTTCACTGAGGGCCGCGCTGATGCGGCGGCAGGCATCCTCGCCGGAGGAGCCCACGGTGAGGATGCGCAGGGTGACGGCCTCCTGATGCGGAAGCTGCGCGGGGGCCTGGCGGGCGCAGCCGCCCAGAAGGGCTAAGAACAGGGAGACCACACACAGTATCTTTTTGCAGTGTATTTTCATTATACGGCTCCTCTCAGCGCACTCACTACCAAAAAACCGGGCTTATTCTATCGAAATCAAGACCTTCTTTATCCTTTGTCGGTGCCCTGCCGTTCCTCTTGAGGGGTGATGCCCAGCACCTTTTTATAGGCATAGGAAAAGTGGGAAAAGTTGCAGTATCCTACTTTGGCGGCGATGAAGCTGATGGGCAGGGACGTGGTGCGTAGCAGCATTTTCGCCTCCTCTAGCTTCTGGCGGATGACATATTCCTTGATGGTGCAGCCAGTCTCTTTTTTGAAAATGCGGGTAAGATAATCGGGGTTCAGATGCACATATTCGGCCAGTTCGTCCCGGCGTAGCTCATTTTCCAGGTGTTCGCCGATATAGCGCCGCACCTTGTCCACCACAGCCTTCTGATCGCTGGCGGGAACGGGCACAGCGAAGTTTTCCGCCACATGGTGCAGCAGCTTTTTCATATTATCCACCGACTTCATACCGTTGCGGTACAGTTCCAAGTCCTCGGGGCTGCGAAACATCTCGTGCAACTTATCCTCGCTGCCCTCCAGCGTGAAATACACCATCTGCAGAAAATCTTGATAAAATACCCGTAGGGTGGCGGCGTCCAACTGGTGGTTCTCGACCAATTTGTCAAGCAAAGCCATGCCCTCATTTTCCATGGCCTCGGGATAGCCCTCTTTCAAAAGGCTACACCAGCCGCGAATCTGCAGCACACGGAAGGTGTGGGGCACGCGCGGCTTTTCCTCCAGCTGGAACACGCCGGGCCGCAGGGACACATTGTCATCCCGCATCACCTTCAGTTTCTCCCACCGTGCGGGTGCGTCCGCCACGGGGATGGGGCCGTCCAGATAACAGGCAAGGGAACAGTGGAAGTACTGCTCGCAGGCGCTTTTCAAAAACATCAGCTGCCGTGTCACGCTTTCCAGGGGCATCTCCTCCCCTTCCGTGTTCTGCAGCAGCAAGGCAAAACTGGATTCTTCCATAAAGGAGAGCGCCGAAAGCTCGCCGTGAGGCTCAAACATCTCCTTGGCGATATTGCCGATGGCTACGCCCAGCAGCGGGCCGACCCACGGGTCCTCCCCTTCTTCCCAGCGCATGACGTGCAGCAGCGCCACATAGCCCGCTTTACTGCGCATGGGCAGGATACCCAACTTTTCCAAGGTGGTCACGTCGCGCCCGTTGGGCTGGCGCCTCAGGAACCCCCGCAGCACATTGGCCGCAATAGCCGGTTCCTGCTGGTGGAAGGCTTTGCCCATCTGTTGCAGCTGCGCCTGTTCCCTGCCGCTGAGGACGTCCTCGGCAGCTTTGGCCACCGCCCGGCCGATCTCGGAGTAAGGGGCCGGCTGGATGATATAATCAAAACCGCCCAGGCGCACCGCCTCCTGTGCATAGTTGAACTTGGCGTGAGCCGTGAGGAAGATACAGCGCGTCTCCATGCCCTGCTCACGCATCCAGGCCAGCAGCTCGAGGCCGTTTTCCATGGGCATTTCGATATCGCACAGCATCACATCCGCCGGCCTGCGGCGCAGGCTGGCCCGGGCGTCCACGGCGTTGTAGGCCGTATCCACTTCGGAAAAGCCTATGGCCTTCCAATTGACGCCCTTTTTTAGGCCTTCCACCACGCTCATCTGGTCATCCACAATCAGCAATTTCATCTTCCGCATCCCCCTTTGTGACTGCCTGCAACGGTAGGAACAGCTCGATTTTTGCCCCGCCCTCGCGGCCGCTGGCAAAGGCCACGGCCAAGCCGTCGCCGTACAGCAGTTGGAACCGCCGCAGCGCGTTGGCCAGGCCCACGTGGCGGCCGTTTTCCTCCCGGGGCATGGCCTTGTTCAGTTCCTCCAGCTGCTGCGGGGTAAACCCCGGGCCATTGTCGCTCACCGTGATATTGGCCAGGGCTCCCTCTTCCATTTCCAGCCGGCGGGCGGTGATGGAAATTTTCAGGATACTGCCCTCACGAGCGCCGTGCTTCACGCTGTTCTCCACCAGCGTCAGTAGCGAGACAGGTGGCACGGGCAGCGTGTCCAAGCAGCTGTTCACCTCCACGCTGCAGGCGGCTGGGTGTTCTTGGCCCACACTGCTCAGCTCAATGTAGTTCTGGCACAGCTCCACTTCCCGTTCCAGGGGCACCGTGTCCTCGCTGTAAGAGAGCACATAGCGCAAATGGCGCGATAGCAGCAGAATCAGGGACTGGATCTCTCCGGTGCGGCCCGTCTGTGCCAAGGCATACACATTCTTCAGGCAGTTGAGCACAAAATGCGGCCGGATCTGCATTTTCAGCGCCGCCATCTCACTGCGCTCGGCCGCGAGCTGCCGCTCGTAACTGTCGATCTTTAGCTTTGTGATCTGGTCGATCATATTGTTAAAGGTATCGTTTACCTGTTTGAACTCCTTATTCTTATACATGGTGCTGGACCGCGCCATCAGCTCGCCCTCCCCGATCCGCTCCATGGTATCCACCAGGGAGTCCAGCGGCCGGAACACCGTGCGGCGCAGATAGACCCACATTACGGGAATGGCCACCAGCACCAATACGGTGCACACCGCCAGCACCAGCTCCAGCGGGCGCATGGCCCCCTGGGCCCCTTGGAAGGGCATCAGATACAAAAAATACAGCTGTCTGGCCGATGCCGTCACGCTCAAATAAGGCTCCCCCTCATACGTCAAGGTGCCATAGCCCTCCGGCTTCCATTGCATCTGGTCAGGCGCCACCGCGGCGGTGCCCGCAAGGAGGGGGATGCCCGCCTCGTCCAGCAGGATCAAGGGACCGTCAAAGTCATATTGGGCGGCCGCCTTGTCCAGCAATAGCCCTAAGTCGATGACGCTGGCCAGATAGGCCGAGCGATAGCGCACCACCCGCATCCAATACGTGCGACCACCCATCTTTTTGGCGAACCAACGCTCTGTATCCAGAGGGCCGGCACTGACCAATTCCGTGACTTCGGCCTGGATTCCCTGCTTGGCCCGTGTCTTTTGTTCGGGCCCGCCGCCGGACACAGTGCCGTATTGAGCCATGTAGAGGTTATTGGGCACACTGTACAGCATCAGCCCCGCCAGCGCCTCGTTGGCCGACACCACGGCAGAAAAGCCCTGGTTGACTTCGTATCCATCCAGATAAGCCTGGGTACGGCTGGTTTCGCTGCCTAAGCGGCGCAGGGCCTCGCTGTGCAGGACCGTATCCACCATATAGGTTTCGGCCGCGTTCATCTGTGTTTGTAGAGATGCCGCGAACAAGCGGAGGGAAGATTCACCTGCCTTGGCCAATTTTGTGCGCAGTTCCTCCATGGCGGTGGCGGTATAAATGCCTAACACCAGCACCGCAGGCAGGGCCAGCGCGGCAAAAATAGCCATCATACGCCGCTTAATAGATATGTTGCGGATTTTTTTCACTAACGATGTATCTCCTCTCTCCGCTTTTTTTGTTTTTTAGAGGGCGTCTACACTAGAATGGTAAAATTGTGGTAAAATGTAGCATACATAAAAGGTAGAAGAAGAGATATGGATGCGTTCTACTATCGGCGCGATATAAACGATCAAGTATGGGTATTGCTGGAACCATATTTACCGAGGCAACGGGCGCAATAGGGAGGATCGCCTAGGATAATCGCCGCTTTATCAATGCAGTGTTTTGAGGATTGCGAACCAGAGCGCCCTAGCGTGACATGCATCCCGACTACGGGAAGTAGGGCAGTGCGCATCAAAGGTTCATCTGCATTACAGAAGGTATCAAAGCGGATTGCAAAGAAGCTGTCCACCTAATCGAAGGTGTTTCCGCACAAACTCCGTTGGCAGACCGGGGCCATGACACGAACGGTATCCTGGCCTATGCAGTTTCAGTGGGTATGGAAGTTGTCATTCCTCAAAAAAGAACCGCAAAGAATAACGCGAATACGACAAATATCTCTATACACTGCGCCATCTGGTTTAGAAGTGTTTCCTAGTCTTGAAATGGTGAAGAGGCACTGCCATTCATTACGCAAAAACTTCAGATGCTTTTCTCGCTGAGGTACAGGTTCGTTGTATCGCTGTTTGGACTGCTGTTCTATCTTGCTCTTGTAGATACTATCTAAAAAATTTTTTCGCAGAAATGATTTTATCTTTGATAATTTTCAATTAGTTAGTTTGCCGCTGCTTTAAGTCCTGGTTGGCTTACGAGCTTCGATATACAGGTCAATATCCTCGATGATATAATTTGTACCTGTCGTGTGCAAAGCCTCATAACAAGAGTAGACATATTCCCAAACTCGGTAACGGCTAAAAAGATCCGCAAGTTGTTTGCCTGTCAGGTGCTTTGCTAGTTTATATTGCTCGGCACAGTAAATCATAAATTTTCCTTGTCTGCTCATGCTCAAACCTCCTCCGCCAGTTCAAAACTGCCAGTCTTTTTTTCTTCGTCAAACAGGTTGAATAGAGTAAGAGGGCTGAGATGCCATAGCTTCGTTTCTTCCTGCTCCAAAAGAGCATAGACCTTTGAACTGTAAAACTCGTTTGAAGCGGTCATTTCATCATACTCGTAGTTTTCGGTAATTAAGTGAACGATCTGTTCGACCAAAACCCCCATACTAGCGCCAAATTTTTCTGCCCTCATTTATAATTCCTCCTGTGGAACTATCCCGATAAAATTGAGATAGGAAAGTGCCTTTTCAGATGACAGTACCAGCTGATTATACAGCTTTTTGATTTTCAGCGCCTCTAAAGTCTGTCCCTTTGTAAGGACGCCCGCCGAATAGAGCGTGAATGTCGTATAAACATCATCATTTGCAACGGGGCGAAAATGAAGTCGTGAGGTTCTCCTGTATAATGCCAGAACGCTTCTCTGATACAAAATCTAACCAAGGCTCATTTGCACTGTTGAAATGCAGAACAGAGCATTCCTTAAAAGCTTGAGTTTCGTCAAACTCATAGATACTGACAGCTTTTTCACCGTCTTTGCGGCGTTTTGTCACCTTATCCGCAAGCCTCTCGCCTGTATTTTATTTTTCGTTGTGTAAAATCCAAAACCAAAATCAAGAAATAGATTCTGTTTAATTAACTTCGGTTCGGAAATAATCACATTGTTGTCGTGGTATAAAATTATATCGTACTCTCCAATACCTTATCTGCAATCGCTTTTTCCGCCTGTAAGGATTTTACCATTGCCTCCATGTGCCGCCGCTTTTCTATAAGTGCACGTACATTTTCGATTTCCTTCTTACTAACATATTGCGAAATAACCTTTTTACCGTCCCGGTATTTCAGATAATAATATGTTTTCTCGCCAACCTTCTTTTCTGAGATTGCACCTTTCGGTAAGATAGAAAGCTCACTTTGATACTTTGCAAGCATGTATTCGATCCTTTGTTTTTCCTGCTTGACCGTATGCAATATCAAGTTCAATTCAATCACCTACTTGCTTATTATACACAACAGGGTTGGGGTTATCAATGCATTGTTGTTCAAACTTCAACGGTAGCCAAAGGCAACGACAACATCAACCGACTCTTCCTCACTCCCTGTGTGATTTTGGATCCCCTTTGTGTCCGTCCATTGCGGGCGATAATCGCATGTGTCTTGTTTGTACCGCATCTTCCGCAGTTTAAAATTCTCTCTGGAAATTTTTGAATTTTTACGAGAAAACAAATTTTGTAAATGCACAAACACATTTTGACGTAATATAATAAAGATGTACTTTAGGTGATTGTTCTTAGGTCGGAGTGGGAGCGGCTTCTTCATCCTTTGCCGTTATCAGTGCCAGTCTGTCTAAAATAACTCTCAAGTACAATAAGCTGCAGTAACCTGCCCCTTTGGGGTGCGTTGCTGCAGCTTTTTCTATTTCCAACAGAGAGGAGGACGCATATCAAATCCTATAAATTACAATGAGGGGGGCTGTGATTGACTCAAACCCAGCTGTTTAAATTCACCTGTAGCAGCACCAGAAGCGGAATTTATCTATCCGCATATGCAAGTACGATCGTATACTCCCCGTTGCCTGGCGATAAGGAGGCATATACGAGAGGAAATCTAATTGCGATTCACTTTGGGGGTGAGCCATCAATCGTTCAAGCGCTGTGTACTCTGATTGCAAGCGGTATGCCGCTTCAGGTCACAACGCCAGAAGGCAGCGTGGAACTCACCCCGCGAAAAGCGCAATATCAGAAAACAATTACTGGATCCAATGGATATGCGGAAGCAATTCTATCTTTGGGCCAGGAGGAAAAAACCGAGCGGAAAGAGAAGAAAAATGCCCAGGGGGAAAGCTATTTCGTCACCCGTATCAAAGAACGGCGTTTTTATTTTTACACTCCTGTCGGCGATGATACCCGCCTTTTCCAACTGCTTGATCTGCATTCGCACATACCGCTGCTTTTGGATTTTCAAGAATATGTTTTGTCTGAGCTTCGCCGCTGCGGAGCACTTACTCCCCTTGCGGTTTTATCCAGTACGGAAACCTTTGATGCATGGCAGCTGAAGCTAAACGAGGATGAACAAAACCTCCATGAGATTCTGGAAACCGGACTTCACGAAAGAAAGATTACGATACCTGGCGCTGATCCTCATGTAGCGGACGCTTTTGAGAAGGTCGGGACGATCTCACAGTATCTAGCGAAATTTGGCGTAACGGTCGCAGAACGCATCAAGGAACGCTATCAACCGCTGTTCGATCCTTCCAGAGATGCGTTCAGCCGGGAAATAAATCAGATCAACGACTATATTTTTCAAAATACTGGTTACCGTCTGTATGACGCACAGCTGGCGGCAGCCGAGGCGGCCAGCCGCAAAATCGACCGGTATCGTCCGGCTATTGTTGTAGGCGACTGCGGAGCGGGAAAAACCAAAATCGGCATGGCGGCTCTTGCAGCCAGTCAGATGCGGGAGCGACAGAAAAAGCATTTTAACGTTGTGATGTGCCCTTCTCATTTGTGCCGCAAATGGGTGCGTGAAAACAGCGAAACAATCCCCAACAGCCGGGCGGCCATTATTCACAACATTTCAGAGTTCAGCGCGGTTTATCAAGATTATCTTCTCGGCGATAAAACGGTATATGTCATACTCTCAAAAGAGCATGCCCGAAACGGATACTACCGCTATCCGGCGGTACGCTGGATGCAGTCTAAAAAAGGCTTTGTGTGCCCGGACTGCGGTGAGGTGATCGAGATGCCGCTTGTGGATGAGGGGGGCTCCACCTATTTTGTTCATGCCGACGGCACGTTCTTTCTACGAGAAAATTCCAAAAACCATATTTGCCGGCACTGCCGGTCCCCTTTATGGGCTCCGCTTTGTGAGGGAATGCTCCCGAAAGATTGGGTAAAAGTCGGAGGCTTTGGTTATGTCTATCTTCCGCATCGGGCGCTTTATTCGCCGTTCATAAAGAGTTCAGCTGTACACAAAAAGCTGGAGCAGCTTGCGGCTTACGGCACTCCCCAGCGAGTTGCTTCTCCGCGGCGATATCCATTGAGTACCTATATCCGCAAAAAAATGCGCGGCAGGATAGACGCTTTGATTGCGGATGAGCTGCATCAATACAACAATGACAGCGGACAGGGAGACGCCATGGGGGAGATTGCCCATGCAGCGCGCAAGGTTATCGGTATGACGGCTACGCTCATCAACGGATATGCGACCAGGATTTTTTATCTTTTATACCGCCTTTTCCCCCGCTATATGCAGTTGGATCAGAAGGCTTATGGAGATACGAAGGCATTTGCTTTCGACTACGGCGTCATCGAAACCACCTTTGAAATCACAGAAGAAGAATACCAGTCCACAAGGCGCACGGTGGTACACAAAAAGAAAGACCGGCTGTTACCAGGCGTTTCGCCTCTTGTCTACGCGCGATTTTTGTTGGAAAACGCAGTTTTCATATCGCTCTATGACATAGGAAAGGCTCTCCCGGATTATGAGGAAATCCCCATAGGCCTGGCCATGAGCGATGACGTTGCCCGGGAATATGAACGCATCCAAAAGTATTTCCAGGCCCTGTCACGTTCTGACCCCAAACAGGCATCCGCACTTCAATCCGCATTCATTAACTTGCTTACTGCTTATCCCGACCAGCCTTACGGGCACGAACCTATTTTCATTTCAAAAAAAGGGATGCCGCCCCAGGTAGTCTATGAACCTGAAGATGCCGTCCAATCTGGTTGCCTGCTGGAAAAAGACCGAAAGGTGTTGGAACTGGTCCTCACAAAGCTGGACGCCGGAGAAAATGTCCTGATCTATACGAGTTGGGTACGGCTGGATACACAGGAAAAACTGTTCAAGGCTCTGTGTGAAAATAATATCCCTACTGCGGTCATGACACAACACGTCCAAGTAGAGCGACGTGAGGAGTGGATACAGTCACAGCTGGATGAAGGTATCCGTGTGCTGATCGTCAATCCGACTTTGCTGGAGACGGGCTTGGATTTGAATGCTTTCACGACACTTATTTATTACAATATCAGCTACAACCTGTTTACTTTACGTCAGTCATCGCGCCGGAGCTGGCGCATCAACCAGTATGCCCCCCGCATTGAGGTGTATTTCTTTTACTATATCGGCTCGATCCAGCACCGGGCCATTGAACTGATGGCCACAAAGCTTTCCGCGGCAACTCTGATTGAAGGAAATATTTCCGATGAAGGGCTTGCAGCACTGGGCAGCAATGATGACCTGGCGGCACAGCTTGCCCGGGAATTGGCACAGGGAATCAGCGAGCATGTGGAAGACCTCACAGCCATGTTTCATAAAATGGCCTTTCTCAAAGAAAATGAACAGGCAGACGAACCAACTATATTGGACGGTTCGTCGCAGCCCGGAATCGCGTTGCCATCCACTGTACAGTCTGCCGGCATCGTCCGCCACACATTGCCTGTATCAAATGAAAGAGGCGTACTCCGTTACTCGTTCATTGCGCCCAAGACATCCCGAAAAAAATGTAGAAACAATCAACGGCCCGAATCATCTCCGCAGCTTTCGCTGTTTGACTTGTTCGGCCAATCTGCATAGGAGGTATTGTGTATGCATATTCACTTTATTCGAAGTCAAGCGCTCTCAGCACTCAAGAAATTACAGCCCGCGCTGCCCAGAGACAACTTGATCCCACAGCTTTCCGGTATTCACCTTGACGCGGATGCAGAACGAAAGGAAGTTACTGCCACAGCACGCAGCACGGCATTGGCTGCGCGCATCAGCTTTCCATCTGAAGTGGAGGAAGCAGGGAGCGCCGTAATCAACGGCACCATCCTCTGCCAGTTGATGGAGAAATTCTCTGGAGACGATGTAGACATTCAAACTTCTCCGGCAGAAAATGCCGTGCTGCGGAGCGGGCGCGCTACTTTTACGCTCGCCACATTGCCACCCGCCAGCTATCCGCAGCCTGTATTCCAGGATCCGTACGCTGCAATCACGATCACAAACTTTCCACAGCTGGTCAGGCGAACCGCATTTGCGCTTATGCAGAACAGCTCTGAGAAGCCTGCTTACGGCTGCATTCGTCTGAATGTAGCCGACAGCCGTGCCATCGCTACAACAACAGATCTGGAAGGACTCACACAAGTGGCGGTACCCGTAACGATGGAAAATTTTTCTGCGGAAGATGCGCCGATGTTCCTCATTCCATCATACGCGGCAAGATATGTCTCTTCTGTGCTGGATGCCAAAGAAGCTCTTACCGTTGGAATTACAGACCATGAACTGATTTTTTCCGCGCATGGCCTGCTGGTAAGCTGTCCCGCCTGCAAGGCGGAATTTCTTGATCCCTCCATGATTCTGCGGCGGCTAAAGCCCTGTTACAGTGCTCTTGTTGAGCGGGAGGCTTTCTGCAACGCGCTCCATTCGTTGACGGTTTCGGCGAAGGACCCACGTGCAACGGTTGATTTGGGGCTTACCGATGATTCTTTGACACTAAAATGTGCTGACCTGTTCAGCCGGACAAGCACAAATATCGCCGCCACAGCGGCGCGGCCAACGCCGCATGTCTTCTATTATCGTGAGGATATCCTCGAAAAAGCAGTCCAAACCCTGCAGGGAAGCGTCATCCGCATTGGGATTGACCAGGATGGAGCTTTGTTGCTGCGGACGAAAGAACAGTTCTATGTACAGATGCCGCGCACCAGGGCGTTCATTCCCAGCGCAGCAGATGTAAAAAAGCCGGATCAGGCCAAACGAACAGGAGCAAAGAAAAAAGCAGCTTAATTTTTTTACTTTCTATGGATGACTCTGTGCCAATGCGGAAACATCCATCCAAATACATTGAAAACTGGAGGAATATTTATCATGAAGCATACACGAATGATCCGAATTTCCACACAAAGAAACACTGCTATGGAGCATGCCTCTGCTCCACAGCAGTTGGCAAAAGAACTTTGTTCGCTGGCCGGCTTGCACGGCAATTTTAGCAGCTATGATCTGGACCGGTTCGTAGATTCGCTGAATTCTGAACAGGAGCGTGGCGATTTCTATCCGCTCATGATACGGCTGATCCGTATGTGGGCCGCCGGGAAGCCGGAAGGCCTTTCCGGTTACGTGGTGGATGATTGCCGGAAAATCTGTGACCTAATGGGCTGGGCTCCGGCTCGGGAGAACTGCGTATGATGAAAACCATCTATACTGTGAGGCTGAATAACGGACTTACCGCCCCATGCGATTGCAACTATGTAAGCAGTGTCCAGGGAGAGATCGTCGGCTACATGGATCTCCGGGGAGCATTGCGGTTCTCTACCAAGCAGGAAGCCGCGGATGCGTTGCGCCGTTTGCCGGAGCCAGTGCGCCACAAGCATATTGTTGCAGAAGTACCTGCCTTGCAGCTGCTCTATTTTCCGCCCTACGGTACGAGAATGGGCGCTTGAGCGGAGAAAATGAGAGGTAATGCCATGGAATATAGAAAGGTATATTTCCGAATCCGCAGCCGCTACCAGTTCGATTCCGGATGGACATGCGAGAGCGATGCGGCCAGATTTCGAGAAGAAAGCCGCCATCTATTTCAAAATGCAGGCTGGCAGCTGCATCCCGGTAGATCGAGCATATCCGATACTGTCACGAAAGGTCTGCAGGAGCTGTGCCTTCATCCTATGAATTTCAGCGGCGTCATACAGCTGGATGAGATTTCTGGAATTCAGGAGTTTCTAAAGAAGGCAGATTCATTTCGCTGTTATGGCATCGACTGCTATGAGAGATATTGGGACCTCACGGACGAGGAATACAGAACGCAGCTGGAAAGGAAACGCGAAGAGATCGTACGCACAATCTTGGAACGGTGCAGGACAAAACGGAAAAACCTGTATATAACAGGTCCATTCGGTTTGAGCATCGCTCAAAAATTTTCTGTTCACCGACTCTGCGATAAAGAAGGCCGGAAGAATCTCGCAAATCGCTTTGTGGAAGAATTGGTAGAGCAGCTCATCCGGGAAGGGCAGCTGGTGACGGCAAAAACCAAAAATGGTCCCGGTATCCGCACGGCAACCAACGCAGAACTCCGAGCCTTTTTACAGCCTGCATTTGAAGAATGGCAGAGGTTGACATCCGGAAAAAATGTACAGAGAGTACCGTAAATCGGCATTTTTATGAAATGAGGAAAAATCAATGAAAACAGTTTTAATGGATAAGATGAACAACGCCCTCCAATACCTCAATACCTGCCTCGCAGAACGTGAGGAGCTGCTGCGCTTCATGGCTGTCGCAGTGTTGACACGCCGGAATCTTTTCATTCTGGGGTTGCCTGGTCAGGCAAAATCAGATGCCATCCGTCGTTTCCGCAGCTGTTTTGAGGACATGAATTTCTTTGGATACCAGCTTACCCGGGAGACAGACGAAGAAAAGCTCTTCGGACGGCTGGATCTGGCAAGCATCGTACCCGGCGGCGTATCCAATTCTGTATTGAGAGAAACGCCTTCTTACCAGTCGGCGGTTGCAGAACTCGAGCAGCTATATAATATGTACGAAGCCGAACAGGATGATGCAAAGCGTTCGGTGCTGCTTGCCCGTATCAAGGCAACCTCAGGATCGGTCAGCACCCTGCGCGAAGCGCTGTCCATGCTGCACAGCGGCCGGCCGTCTATTTTGACGGCAGGCAAAATCCCGCAGGCGCACCTTGTTTTGCTCGATGAGATTTTTAAAGCGAATGATAATGCACTGAACTCTCTGCTCACCGCACTCAACGAGCGCATCTATACCAATGAGGGCGAAGAAATTCCCATCGCAACCATCAGTTTTTTCGCAGCCTCCAATGAAATGCCCAACCTGCACAATCCAGAGGATAAGGTATACGCTCCCTTGCTTGACCGTTTCGATTTGAAAATCGTCACGGAATACATCAAGGACAAGTCTGCCCGTCAGCAGATACTTCGCGATAAAATCAGTTGTTCTGACGTCAACCATGCATTGGAGCCCATCACACTGGATGAATTGCAGCAGATGCAGCAGGAAGTTGCCGGAGTGGAGGTGCCAGAAGCGATCCGCGATATGATGGACGACATTCTCTGCGAAATGCGCAAGGAAAAACTGCCCATCTCGGACCGTAAATTTTTTGGTTTTTATCCGATTGTACAAGCCCTTGCATGGCTCAGCGGGAAGGACTGCGTGACCAGTGACGAAGTTCGAGCCCTCACGCCTTATCTCTGGAGCGTCCAAAGCGACATCCCCAAAATTGAGCAAATTCTCAAGGATGCCTGCATGGATGGCGTAGCTGAAAAAATTGAAGATTTCCGCGTGCAGTTGAATGAGGCATATTCCGCATTTCTTGCCGACAGTCAGACAGATAAGACGCGGGCTCTCTTGAAATTCCGGGAATGCCTTGTACAGCTTTATAAGAGTTGCCTCGAATTCCGAACCACGTTGCCGACTGCATCGGCACAGGCAGCTGTAGACGCATTGATTGAAGAAATGGAGGACAAGAGCCGCCAGGCTCATTCCGCTACAAACCTTACATACATCACGCTGCCCGAACTGGAGCAGCTCCAATCACAAATGCCTTGA
Source organism: Bacillota bacterium (assembly GCA_023404345.1). Taxonomy (GTDB): domain Bacteria; phylum Bacillota; class Clostridia; order Christensenellales; family Aristaeellaceae; genus Limiplasma. The sequence goes on along the minus strand of JAEYCB010000002.1, from coordinate 7,744 downwards.
TAATTACAAATCGTATAAATGAAAAGGAGAATTACAATATGGCAAATATAGTTGTCGTAAGCGGCCGTATGGTAGCAGATCCTGAGCTGCGCAACATCAGCGAGGATAAGACTGTGTGCAATTTCCGCATCGCCGTACCAAAGCGATTTAAGCCTCAAGAGGGGGCAGACAGTGATTTCTTCAATGCGGTAGCATGGAACCGTACAGCGGAATTTATCTGCAAATACTTTTCCAAGGGCAAGAGGATAGAACTTGTCGGTTCACTCCAAACTCGGAACTGGGAAGATCGTGAAGGAAATCGGAGGACTGCAACGGAGATTGCCGTGTCCAGCGTCGATTTCGTCGGAGACAAGGAAAAATCCGAATCAAAAGGGGCAGCAGCCCAAGTCGGCGGCCGACAGGCGGTCCGCTCTGGTTACACCTCTCCGCCGGCACCTGTTGATGACGCGGGGTATATTGATTATGAAGATGGTGAGGATTTGCCTTTTTGAGGCAATTCCCTGATTGATCCGACGGGGGCCAAACGGCCCCCGCCTTTTTAGAAAAAGGAGAAGTTTGCGATGTACAGACCAATTGTATTTATCAATATGCCGGCATTCATGAAAGCATATCAAGAGCTTCAGCGGCAAAGAAAATCATCTTCTGTCTCAAACCGCCTGTTTCAATCACTGAAGCTGGAGGATCAGATTTATGATGCTGCCGCCCAAAAAGTACCGCATCTAAAGGAAATACTCAAATGTAAACCGCGGAGTCTGCCTATTTTCCAGGACATTGTGAGGGATCTGTTCCAATGCTTTTATTCGCTGAAACCGCTCCGACGCCCGGAACATGAACTCAGCATTGCTGCACGCAGCATCAGCGCCCCATTGTTTGCGCAGTTCGAAAAGGATGCGGATTATACCCGCCTGCAGGCGCGATGCCGTGGACGCAGTTTCCTTGCGGCGGAAGGTGCGGCAGAATTCGCTGAAAAGCTCTTACAGCATCCGCAGGATCTCATCCCAAAGCATGGCGGCCAAAAGGATATGGCACAGGTGCTTGAACAACAGGAACAGATTTTCCAGAAAATGCTGAAGACACTGGACCACAAAAAGACGCTTTATGATCAGGAATCTACGGATGAACGTTTCCGCTCCCTGTCCAATCAGATGAACCGTGTGCTGCATAAGGCAAAGCAGCTGGAGGATCTGCACCGTATTTTGAACGACAGTATTTCTGCCGTAGCCCACTCCCGAGCGCAAACAGTGCAGCGGGCTGCTGAAGCCGCCGGACAGCATACACAGGGCCTGAAAACGCTCTTGGATGCATGGGGTACGGAGCCAGGGAGTGAGCAGTTCAGTGAAATGGATATGGAAATTCTGGACAAGGCACAGTCCAGTGACCTTTTGGTACGAATTGCGCGTTATCTGGGCCCGTGCCGCGAACTGATGCACGAGCAGCGAAACAATGGGTATACCTATCGGCGCGGTGAAAAGTGCGGTATCACGCTGGGAGCGCAGATACAACGGGCTCTTTCTTCCGAACTCGCTTATCTCGCCCATCCAGTCACCGCGCCGCTGTTTCTCCATAAAATGTCACGCCGGCAGATACGCCAGTACCAGCGCCGGGAACGCATCTCTCTTGGAGCGGGCGATGTCATCGTCTGCGTTGATGAATCCGGCTCAACGGAGTCCGATGATAAAGATGCCTGGGCCAAAGCCATCACTTATGCTCTGGTGGATAAGGTCAGAGGCCAGGGACGCTGCGCATCCGTCATTCACTTTTCCAGTGCATCGGAAGTCAGCGAAGACCTTTTTATCCCGGGACAGTACACGCCGGAAGACGTCATGAATTCCGCCCGCCATTTCTACTGCGGCGGTACGGATTATGAGGCGCCGCTGCGTAAAGCCGTATCGACAATGGACAGCGGTGTGCTTTCGAAAGCGGATATCGTCTTTATCACGGACGGACAATGCAGCATTTCTTCTGAGTTTCAAGATTGGCTGTGCTCCAAATTGTCGGAGCATCACGCGTCAGTCACAGGAGTTCTGCTGGATTCCGGAAACAATTTTGAATTCTCTTTAAAGGGCTTTTGCAAAACCGTATACCGTACCAGTGAGCTGGCGCCGTCCGAAATCCTGTCAGAGCTCGTGCTGTCCTAATCCGCTGTGCGGTAAAGGAGATCTCAGACAGATCCATCTAAGGGGGCCGGTCTCATCGTTAATTATCGTTGTCTTAAAACCATCGTATAATGAATTTACAAGAATTGAATCTGGGGGCGATGGAATCAATTCAGATCAATGAGAAAGTAGAACTCGCCTTTACACAATACGAAAAATGGGGATTCCACTGAAATATAGTTCACCGTCCGTAGAGAGGGCATCTAATCACGTCGAGCATCTGTACCGTTACCCAGTTAATTGTCATTTGTCTGAACACAGTATATAATATAAGGAAAGTCCTAGTTTACAGCTCGTTTTGCATTACAAGGAGGATGCCGTAGAATACATTTTAAAACTTTTTGATACGCCTTTGCTGAATTTTTCAGCAAATCGGACAATTGGTGGCCCGCAACTCCATATTATATGGCACAATTTGGAAAAGGCGCACTTGCTTCCGCTGTCCATAGAATGTACCAGCGATTCACTGCGTCATTGGCTGCGGCGCCGAACGATTCCTGCCAACCGTGCCTATGTACAAAACTTTCCTTTGAAGCTCGGCCACAGTGAGAAGGATTTTATGGGTATTTTGGATATCGGCCGCGGCCTTTCTCTGAATGACACTACTGGATTGTGCGGTTGAATTTGAAGGTGCCTTTGCGGAATACAACCTGTTCGAAAACCCTTTCAGCAAGATGCTTTCCTGGATCGTCTTTACCGGATACGGCAGTACGCCGAAAAGGTCGTTCCGATCTTCACCAGAATTCACGCCAAATGGGATGCTTCCCAGGGCATGACGTCGCATCAAGGGGGAAAGCCGGCTTTATAAAGGCGGTACCAGCGGCTTTGTCAATACCGGAAAAGAGCCCTACTCCGAATACTATGCTGCCAGATCGCACAGATAATGGGGCTGGATGCAGTTCCCTACGACCTGGCTCGATGGAAAGGACAGCTTTGTTCGGCCTGCCGGCTGTTTACGAGCAAAAGCGTTTCCTATCTGTCTGCTGGGGCGCTTATCCGCGAAAACGGTTTGACACTGGTAATCGACGCGTATGAAGAAAAGGGGCAGAGTGATTTTTTGGCAGATATGCTGCTGTTCGATGCCGTCATTCGTAACACAGATCGCCATCTCGGAAATTTTGGCTTTCTGGTCGATATCCTCATAAACAAAGTTATCGCGCCTGCGCCCTTGTTTGACCATGGTTTGTCGTTATTCTGCTATGTGATGGGCGACGATCTGGAGAACCTTGAGGCCCAGGCAAAGGCATTAACGTCGGTACTGCATGCGGATTTCGACGAAGGGACACACCTGCTGATGGGGCCTGTCCAAAGAGAACGACTGCACAAATTGATCCGTTTTCAGTTCAAGCGCCACCTTTCCTATAATCTAACGCAGACACGGCTTGCTGCGCTCGGACGCTTCATTCAAAAGAAAGCTTCCGAGCTATTACAATCATAAAAATCGAAAAGGTGGTCTGCAGAAACACATTAACTTATCAGATGACAAACAGATACAAAAAGGGATGGAAGCTTAGAGCCTCCATCTCTTTTTCCTTTTTCAAATACCCAATTTATCAAACAGGATTTTATTGCGCTTTTGTGCGTCGCTGATGATTTTATCATAAGACAAAATCTCAATGTATGCATTCATTTTTTCGTGGTATCTGTAGTATCCCATTTTGTCAGGAGTTTGTGTAAAATCGTGAAAAGTCAAAATTTGTTCCAGTGTACTTGTGATATCACATACTGCATACAAATAAAACTGTGTGTTGCTACCAATTCTAATAATTCTTCCATCTTTGTCCTTAACATTGTTCCCCTTGAGCTTTGTGACATATTCATACAACTGATTCACAGGATTAGAGCTGCTACTATAGTCATTCCGCATGGGACGTTTCAACTCAAATAAGACAATAGTTTCGTACTCACGCCCACGATTTTCTTCATCTGACACAGCAACAGGCTTATCCAGAACCATAATATCTGTGCGCTTTTCTTTCGGACTATTATCAAAGGATATATCTGAAGAAACGTAGCTACAATACGCAAGTTTTTCATCAATCAGCCAAAGATTATGGTTGCTGTAAGGAATATCAGAAGCCGTTGTGCGCATTGGGTAAATCAGGTTGTGTAAAAAGCTTTCTTTCTGAAAGAGGCCATCGTCTTGCCGTCGAATAGCAAATTCCATAAGATCAAGAATCACTTTTCTGTGTGCTACATATTCAGCAAGTGCAGCTCCATTTGCACTATTAATTTTTTCGATTTGCTGCCCAAATCTTTCAATGTATTCATCGGACGTAATGGCCCCTTTATTCAGATCACTTAACAGTTTTGTGTTTTCCTGAGAAGTATGACGGTCAAACTCTCTTTTAATACGATGCAGTTCATCGTCAAGCTTATCATCGCTCAAGTTGGGCTTAATATGTGCTATATCGTCTGACATATATTTCAACAAGTGCCGAAATTGTGGAGCTTTATAGGTCACATAATCTGAAATCCGCTTCATCTTATTTTGTGTAATGGGTTGGAGGTAGTCACTTAAAAAAATGCTTACTTCAACAATTACAGATTTCATAATCTGATCTATCGTTACAATGTTTGCCAAGCTGTCTAAAGTACCCCCGTCAGGGATATTGAAGGACAAACGATTCATATCCACGTTATCGTCTAAATAGCTACCTCGTAAAACGCCAATATACCAAAAACCGCTTTTTTCGTATATTTCACGGTCCAAATCAGTAATGTACTTGTCTAGTTCTTTAGTTTCAACCAAACGATTATGTGCACATAGGTATAGCTTATTGCCATTTACCGAATTCTCTTCTGCTTTTACATGAAGCAACTCAAACATTTCATTTCCAATCTCAATGGTAACGCTATTTTCTTCGGTCTGGATTTTCTCATGGAAAATCTGATTCAAATCATAACTGTCATCATCATCTACCAAAATAATTTTGGGACAGTCACTGGAGATAAAGTACACTAAACAGTGCTGGATGATTCTTAACGCTACAGTTAACCCTCGTTTTGGAAGCACTTTTGCGTACGGTTCCATACAGTTTTCCAATCGGATACTCGTCCGATTATCTTGTTGGTCTTGACATTCTGTCAGAGTATCGTTGATCGCTGAATTTGCCGTAGAGAACTCAAATTTTCTTTTCACATAACTGTTATGGTCCCAATAGATGCTTTCAATATCTGCCTTTTCAAAAGCAATAAGCCACGAGAATCTACCTACACCTTTTCCTCCTATGGCAGCTTTATAGGTTGAATCTGATTCCATAAAGGAATTTAAGTTTTCCTCATTAAAGCCCACACCATTATCTATTATTTCAAACGAACTTATAGGAGATAACTCATTTGCGCCAAAAGACAACTGATTACTGCGAATTATTTTTATCGTTATATAGGAGTTAAAGTCTTCTCCTAACTTTTTTCTCTCATCGATTGCATGAATAGAATTAACGATGGCTTCAAACAAAGGAATCAATGGCTGATTCTTCGGTAAATTGAAATTTTTTATGCGTCCGCGAAGATTAATCCCAAACTTCCGCATTAGAATTCCCCCTTGAATAAAAAATAGCAATATTCCTTTTGCTTTTCATTTTATCACAATCTATAGAGGCGAACAACGTTCCAATTCTAGAAAACGCTAAACATTCATTTTACCATTATTTCTACGCAATTAGAAAGTCGGATTTTACAACCCAAGTATCATAGATTTACAACCCAAGTATCATAGATATGCTTCTGCATGAATACAAGCCTGCAAAGCTTTAGTGTCTTGATTCTGTTCCGTTATCCGGCGTTGCGGGGTTTTCTCACAAAGCTGCCGATGTATCCATCTGCCAGCATCAACACATAACGCATAATTAAAAGTGCGAACTTGGCTTCTTTGTTCCGCTGATGGGTCAGTTCCCGGAAGAGCTGATTGCTTTATGGAGGAAACCCATTTTGTAGAAAGCATCAAATCGATATCGCTCTCCATATTCATCAAAATCGCGTGCCGTTTTCTCACCTCAAATCTGCAGGAGAGTGAGAAGTCGAGACTGGACCTACTGGCCTTTGTGTTTATATTATTGCGGCAGCTGCGGTCTGCACCGAAAGGCTACAATAACAGATAAGCATATAAAACATACGTCGGTGAACAGAGAAACGTATTGACTGGCTGTGACAACCACGGCTTTGATTATCCTTATATGAAAAAGTATCTTACGCTTCTGGAAGATGGAATGTCTTCCGGAGAGCCTGAACTTACAAAGGCCCATGCCCGTCTGCAGGCGCAGATTAGCAGCCGGGCTACGCCGCGCTTTGAACTTTTTATGGGCTGTCTCGGAAATAGAATTGCAGTTTGCAATAAAGCGGTTGAGGAAAATGGCGATTACAAGATGGTTGCACATATTTCAATAGAAGGCAACGTCATTTGGTGCATTGCGCCGGGAGATGCTCCGGCAAAGGATGTTATTAAAATTCGACATGTGGCCGATATGGAACGTAATCGATATGAAGTCTGGTTATCTACGCTCAGTGAAATGGAGCGGTATGCATGAAAACTCGAAAAAATGGCAACAAGTGAATTGATAAATCATATTCAGACGCAGCATACGAATCAGAATGAACTTCGAAAAGAACCTTTGAAATAGTTCTTTTTGCATCTTGCCTTTTTATGAAATTGCAGAGTTGTGGCACGTTTGTGGCCACAATATTGACAAATTAAAACGATTGTGATATGCTGATTTTAGACAGGAGGCGGAGTAAATGGAAAATATCGTTTCATCCGCGAAAACGGATATGTTTCGCATCCGAATCAATCCGGTGCTGCGCAAACAGTTGGAAGACGTGTATGGAAAAAATGGACTCACATTAACAGACGCGGTCAACGTTTTTTTTCAGCAGTCTCTGAATGCAGGAGGCTTTCCTTTCGAGGTGAATGAAAACAATGCTGAAATCATCAAAGCCAAGGCGATGGCCCGTTTGATGAAAGAATTGAAAGCTGCGCAGGAGGATGCAACAATTCACTCTGAAGATGAAGTTTATGCCATGTTCGGAGTTGAAAAATGAAAATAGTATATAAGCATCAGGCGGTATTGGATATTCGTCAAACGCAGGAATATATTGCAGAGACCCTTGGCAATAAAAGGGCCGCTCAAAAGCTGGTTGCATCTATTTTGAAGGCAATATCTTTGCTGGAAGAGAATCCAATGATGGGCGTATCTATGGGAGCAAAATTTGAAATAAAAACTTCTATACGTTTTTTTATAGTCGCCAAGCATTTGGTTTTTTATGAGATCAGCGAGGATAACATGCTTTCTATTTTACGTGTATTGGATGGGCGGCAAGATTATCTAGCAATTCTTTTCGGCTGATTGGTCCCAGAACAGAAAATGATTTTTAAAAGTGCAGCGGTGAATCCGCTGCACTTATTTTTATATACAGAAAAGCGGGGCTTACGCCGAAAAGTGCAAGTCCCGCAATAGCAAAATCGAACAAATCAAATTGCTTATCAACCAAACTCAGACGGCTGATAAGGAGTTGGAACTCGGAGTTGAATTACCAGAATAGTCCCATATCCCGTTGTCCCGCAGCTTTGTCATTGCGGGACTGTTCTG
>JAEYCB010000015.1 GCA_023404345.1 Bacillota bacterium | reverse complement strand
TACATAGACTTTTACAATACAAGGCGGCTTCAAGCTAAGTTTAAGGGTCTGGCTCCCCTTGCTTACAGGAACCAGACCCTCGTGGCGTAATTTTTCTTTTTTTACCTGTCTTCTTGACAGGCGGCGGGCCATCTTCGGTCCGCCGCCGCTTGCTTTTAAGGCTGTTGAAAACTTTCAAAGAGGTTTAAACAGCCGCTGGAACAATGAATATCATTGTGCGGGAGGAAAAAATGCGTATTCCAGCATCAGGCACAGGGCATGGTAAACGGGCAGGTGCAATTCCTGCACCATAAAGGTTTCCGAAACGCCCACCACTACGCTTACATCGCACAGGGGACGCAGCTTTCCACCCGTACCGCCGGAAAGCAGCGCCACGCGCATGCCGCGCGCGCGTGCGACCATGGCCGCCGCCACGGCGTTTGCGGCGTTGCCGGAAGTGGAGATACAAAGCAGCACATCTCCCGGACGGCCAAGTCCATATACCTGCTGGGCAAAGGATATGCCGCCGCTCACGTCATTTTGAAGCGCCGTGGACAGCGCGGCATTTTCCACCAGCGCCACGGCAGGCAGCGTGCCCTCCAACGAGGCGGCGAGCTGCTCTCCCTCCTGGCCGAAACATTCGCCAAGAATACGGGCAGCCTCCGGGTCAATGGGGCGGGGAAGGGTGAAGCTCTTCATCAGTTCGCCCACGATGTGCAGCGCATCGGCAGCACTGCCGCCATTTCCGCATACCAGCAGCTTTCCGCCGGAGGCAAATGACTGCCGTATCAGCTCATAAAGAGCACGGATATCCTCTTTTTGAGGAAGCAAAATGGGGTAGCGTTGCACTAGACTGTCCAGCACAGCCTCAGGGCCGGCGTAACGGATGTGAGCCATGGTTGATTTCCTCCTTCGTTTTTTGCAATAGCGGCACTCAGGCCTGGCTTGCGCCGGCCATGGCGATGGCGAGCGCGGCGCAGTCGCCGATATGCTCGCCCAGAGCAGCGGGAAGGATGCGACAGGCAGCCAGAGATGCGGGAAGCGCCTCCTGCGCTAACACATGGAGCATACCATCCCGCAGGAGTTCCTCGCAGCGTGCGTAAACGGAGCCGATCACGATGCGTTCCGGATTCAGCAAATCCACCAACAGGGCCAACCCGCGCCCCAGCTGGTGAGCCACATGGTCCAGCACTTCCAGAGCCAAGGGGTCACCCCGCCCGGCGGCCTCCGCCACAGAGCGAGCTGTAAGCGGGACTGTCCCTATGGAAACAGGCGCGCCTTTTTGCCGCTCGCGCAGGACCAGTGTTTCGGCCAGCTGGCATATGCCTCCGCCCGAACAGAACCCTTCAAACGAACCCTCTTTGCCATAGCCCGTGGGACCGTAATCGCTCAGCCGCCAGTGTCCCAGCTCGCCTGCCATGCCGCAGGCACCACGGTACAGCCGTCCATCCAGAATCAGCCCCGCGCCAAGGCCTGTGCCAAAGGTGAGAAAGGCCATGCTCCGGCACCCCTGGCCTGCACCCCAACGCCATTCAGCCAGTGCACAGGCATTGGCGTCGTTTTCCATAAAGGCGGGTGCATCCAGAGCGCGGGTGATTCGTTCCGTCCAGGATGTACCGCTCCAGCCGGGCAGGTTGGGCGGATTAAGCAGCACACCGCGTTCACGGTCCAGTGGACCGCCGGTGCTTACGCCAGCACCCAGCACGCGGCAACCCTCCGTCATATCCAGCGCCATGGCGCACATGCGCTCCATGGCCTCCGCCTGCGTAGAGGGCGTGGCAATCTCGTGCCGTTTGAGCACGCGGGGGGCACCCGCTTCTTCTATGCCCGTACATACGGCGCATTTGGTGCCGCCAATGTCAAACCCCACCCAGCAGTCCATAAAGCCGCTCCTTTCCCAATGGGTCCTTCTGTCAATGAGTATAACACAGGCGCACGGAAAAGCAAGCTATCCGCGTTTGCACAGCAGCTCGCGCAGGCGGCTGCGCAGCTCGGCCAGCTTGCGGTTGATGAAATCGCCCAGACGCAGACGGGGTACATACAGGCTTGCGCCGCCTCCACCCACGGAAAATACGCCGCAGCCCTCGCTGTCGATCACCACGCTCCGCTGTCCGCCCAGCACGCAGCGGAAGATAGTTCCAGCATAGAACGTGCCCACATACATGCGCTTTTGTCCGCCCGGACCGTCTGAGCAGAGGAAAGCCAGCCCGCTTCCGGGACATTTGCGCAGGCCTTCGCGCGTGAAACCGATGATATTGGGGTGATCGAAATAGTCACGTTCCTCCCCGAAAGCGTTGTAGCGCCGCACCTTTAAAAGCAGCCCCAGCTCACTTACTGCGCCGATGTGACGGCTGGGAATGCCGTACAGATCGCCATAGAACACGCAGGGATAGCCGTAAGCCCTCAGCAGAATCAGGCCATAGGCGGCGGCCTTGAACCAGCCATCTACCCAGCTTTCCAGCGACTGACCGGGCTGGGTATCATGGTTGTCCACAAAAGTCACCGCCAGGTCGGGACGGGCGCCCACCAGCGTCCCTTCAAACAGCCGGCTCATGTCAAACTGTCCGTTTCCGCGGGAAATCTCATGAAAATGCTGATGAAGCGGTACATCGAACAGGCTCATGCTGAAATCCACCTTCTGAAGATAGCTTAGCAGCACATTCACGTCCTGATGCCAGTATTCACCTACGGCGAATAGTTCACGGTCCGTATAGGCGCGCATATCCGCCAGCCAGTCCTTATAGAATGAGGCGCTGATATGTTTGACGGCGTCCAGCCGGAATCCGTCAAGCTCGGTAACGTCAATATACCAATGGCCCCAGCGGCTCAGTTCCTCGCGCACAGCGGGGCAGTCGGTATCCACATCTGCGCCCATGAGATAGTCATAGTTGCCATGCTCCCCGTCCACATCCTGCTGCCAGTTTTTCCCGCTTATGCGGTATATGCCCGGGAGATGCGTAGCCTCGTTCCAATCTACGCCGCTGAAGCATTCATGCGTCCAGATGAAATCGCTGTATTTACCCGCGCGCCCGGGAAAGGTGAAGCGCGTAAAAACAACGGCAGGAATTTCAGGCGTATCGGTCTGGGTGCGGTCGTCGGGGTTGTCGCAGTGCACGGTCACCCGTTCGGATTCATCCGCGCCCATGCGGTGGTTGAACACAATGTCGGGAAGGACCTGCAGGTCTGCCAGATGCAGCATACGGATTGCCGTAAGATACTCGGCCCGCGTGCCGTATTTGGTGCGCACCGTCCCCTTCTGGTCAAATTCGCCCAGGTCGTAAGTGTCATATACGCCATAACCCACGTCGTTCACGCCTGCGTTGCCCTTGTAGGCAGGCGGCAGCCAAAGAGCCGTGAAACCCATGCGCCTGAGCCGCAGCGCATCCCGTTCCACCTGCCGCCATAGTCCGCAGTCGTTGGGGAGTTCCCATTCAAAATATTGCAGCATCACGCCGTTGAGCATGATCGTCCACCTCCTCAGGGGAGCAAAAAAAGACCCCTCTCTGATTATATGCAACAAATGAATAATGAGCAAGCGGCAAACAATGCGGCATATGCGCAGAATATGCTCCAAAGCCCAGATGAACAGCCGATTTCGCTGCTGGTAGCGCCAGATTCGCAAAAGATCACTTTTACAAACGGGCCACACCGCCGCAATAAACGCTTTACATTCTTTTTCCATTGTGTTATATATGTCAGAAAAGCGGCATCCATGTGCCGCCGATCATTCGCTGCGATGCGGTGAAGAAAGAAGGGTAGAAAATCAATGAAACGGATTTTTGCGGCTGTGCTGGCGCTGTGCCTGTGCGCGGTGGGCGCCGCCATGGCGGAGGAAAGCGCGGAGGTATGGGCTGCGGGCGATATGGTTGTCTTTGGCAGCTATGAGCAGGACAATGATCTGGCCAACGGCAAGGAGCCACTGGAATGGTTCGTGCTCAAAACAGAAGGCGACCGTGCGATGCTCATTACGCGGTACCTGATTGATGCGCGCGCCTATCATAAGGCGTTTGTGGAGATGACATGGAGCGAATGCACACTGCGCCAGTGGCTCAACGATACCTTCCTGAAGGAGGCGTTTTCCCAGGAGGAGCAGGCGCGCATCCAGGAGGTGCTGGTGGTCAACGACGACAACCCGCACTACAGCACGCGGGGCGGCGAGGATACCATGGACCGGGTGTTCCTGCTCAGCGAGGCGGAATTGCTGGAGTTTTTCCCGGAGCAGGAGCAGCGCACTTGCCAGGCGACCGAATATGCCAAGGCGCAGGGCGCGTATGTAGATGAGAAAAACGGCAATTCGTGGTGGTGGCTGCGCTCGTCGGGCGTGCGGCCCGTGGATGCGTGCGGTGTGCGTGCAGACGGGCGGATCAGCGGCTACGGCAGCCGGGATGTGAACCGCCCAAGCGGTACGCTTCGCCCAGTGATCTGGATAACGATGGAGAAATAAAGCCGTGAGGGAAAAAGAGGCCGCGGCAGGAAACCATGAGCTGGCGCAGTGCCAGCCGGGCTTTCCGCCGCGGTCTTTTTTTTATTTTCCGGTCGGAGCCGCCCCCGGGGTCGGGGTCGGACCAGGCTCCGGGGTCTGGGTAGCCTCCGGGGTGGGAGCGGGCAGGTAGGCATAGTCGCGCCAGCCGTCGCCCTGGGCCACGGGGCCGTTCTGGCCCTCGCTGGCCGCGTCGATGCGCGCCCAGACCGCCTCGGCAGCCTCGCCCGTTACCAGACGGGGCTGGAAATCGTTGACCTCCGGGTCGCCGGATGCGTTCGCCGCGTATACACGCAGCTGCTGTCCCAGGTAGGTGCCGTCGTCGTCAAAGGTGAGGGTCAGGCGCAGGGCGCAGCTTTCCAGCGCCCGCACCTTCACGTTGCCGCCAAAGCAGAAGTTGCCCATGCTGTAGAAGATGTAGCGGCCATTGTAGACCTCCATTCCCTGCACCACGTGCGGATGGCTGCCGGCAATGAAGTCTGCGCCCATGTCAATGAGCCTGTGCGCCAGATCAATTTGCGCGTTGGTGTGCTGGGAGGAATACTCCGTGCCCGCATGCTGAGCAAAGATGATGGCGTTTACGCCTTCTTCCTCGCGCAGGACACGAATCTGCTCCTTCAACTGTTCCCGCAGGGAGAAAAAGTGTACGCGCTGCATGCCGAAAAAGGCGATTTTGATGCCGTCCTTTTCGAAGATGTAGGGGGTCAGCTCGTCAAAGACGTGCACGCCCGCACCGGTAAGCGCCTCGACTGTGCTGTTTTTTCCCCGCTTGCCATAGTCCAGCGCATGGTTATTGTCCAGGTTGGCAGCTTCGATGCCGGACAGCGGCAGGATGCGCGCAAAGTCCGTCGGGCCGCGGAAGCAGTAGGTCTTGTTGACGGCGTCGCGGGTGTCGTCCTTGAGCACGCCTTCAAAGTTGATGATGGTCAGATCATCCTCAGAAAAGAAATCGCGCATCTTTTCAAAAAAGTAGGTGTAACCTTCTTTTCTGGCATAATCGTGGAAGGAACCCTCACGATTTATCAGCCATTCCTCGCCACCTAGTGTGCAGTCGCCCACGAAGGTGAGGGTAATGGTTTTTTCGGCCAGCGCTGCGCCCGTCATCACAAGCAGAGCCAGGCACAGTGCCGCCGCGAGTGCTTTACGCATGCACGGCCTCCTTTTTCAGCGCACGCCGGCGCAGGGCGAGCAGGCCCGCACCCATGGCGGCCAGCACTGCGGCCATAACGGCGTACAGGATGCGGTTGTCGATAGGGGATTTGTCAAAGGCAAATTCCAGCGCCACCAATGCCCCGATGCCCATGGCGAGGCCCAGCACGCTCCATGCGGCGGCCGCACGCGAAGGCCTGGCGCGCGTGAGCCACGCGGCCGTCACCGCCGCCAGCATCACCGCGCACCAAAGCTGGTTGACGCGCACGAAGCCAAAGCGCAGAAATCCGTCCCGACGCAGGCTTTCCCAGAAAACCTGCGTGAGGGAAAACAGCAGCATGCCCAGAAGTGCCGCGTCCTGCGGACGGCGCAGGCAGCGCCATGTGACCGCGCAGATGACAAGGGCCGTCAGCCCCTCCCACACAAAGACGGGAAAGCGAAAATCGCCGTAGGTATCAGGCACGGCGAAGGGGAAGAACTGCCAGAAGGGGTTATCCATATAATCGCCGATACCTTCGGTGGTCAGGCATTCGGCAAAGCGGCCCAGCGCCGCCGCCAGCAGCAGAGCGGGCATGGCGGCACCCAATGTGGACAGCCATCCGCGGCGGCTGATACGCCCAAACAGTGCAGCGGCGGCCAGCACACCCATAAACGCGCCGGCCATGGAATAGCCGCCCAGTCCGAAGTGGTAGAGAAAGGAAGGACCGAAGTCCACCGCGATAAAGCTGGCTTTGACCGCGCAGTAGCCCAGGCGCGCGCCCACAAAGCCCAGCGGCAACGCCCACAGCGAAAAGCGGAGGCCGTCCTCCGCTGCGCCAGATGCCTTGCGGAAGCTGGCCAGCGCCATCAGCGCGGCCAGCAGCAGCCCAAGGGCCAGCGCTGCGCCATAGGGGTAGCAGGGAATTCCCAAAAGGGTAAACAGGGGTGTGGATTCACTCATGGCTTACTCCTGATTCATAAGTGTGGCAAAGTAGAGAATATCGCAGATAGAACGCACCTTGTGCGTGCTCAGGGCGTTGATCTTTTCATTATTGAGCACCATGGTGGAGGAACTGCCGCCGTCCAGGTTGTAGGCGTTTTGCACATCCAGCGTGCCCATGAACTCCGCCATCTGCGGGATGGTCAGCCCCACGGAGCCGGGGTTTTCCGGGCCCTCCGTGGCCACGCACACGTAGGACAGCGGGCCCGACTGGGCCACGACCATGCGCTGTGCGGGCTTGTCGTAGGCCACATCGTCCAAAAATCCGCCTTCCACTACCTTGCCGTCCACCACCAGGGCAGGGCCGAAGCTGAAGGAGTTGATCACGGTTCCCTCAAACGCCGCCAGCTTTTCGGAGGTGGCGTCCTCGACGATGTGAAAATCGCCCTGATCGTCGATGAGCAGAATGTCGCTGCCGGGCGCGGGATTGTCGCGGTAGAGCGTGCCCTGCCGGACCACATAGCCGTTGCTGGAAAAGTTGAAATAGTCGCCATTGATGGCAAACACCGCCTGCGCTCGCTTGGCCAGCCGGGCGCCGGGCGCCTGCGTATCGCTGCCGTAGCGCCCTGCCATGGCCGTGCGAATCTGCGAGGGATCGGAGATGGTCACGCGGGCAATGAGGATCGTGGTATCATACGCGCGCGTTTCCTCCACCGTCACGGTGATGGTATCATCCTGATAGCTAAGGCCGTCATAGCCGCTTTCCAGCGGAAGGCCGCCCTTTTCTGCCTCCAAGCTCAAGGCTGGGTATGCGCCCTCCGCCAGCGCGCCATCCATCAGCGCGCCCGACGGCACGGCAAACATCAGCGCCGCCAGAAGGACCAAAAGTATCAGGGCCCGAACGACGTTTTTCATGTAGCCAAGCACCTCCATCCATGCCCTCAAGGGCATAAAACACCATTTTTTGAAACGTACTATATCATAGCCGAAGGGCATGGGCTTGTCAACGCGCGTGCATACAGGATTTAGCCAAATATGTTACACAAATATGAAGGATGTGCTTGACAGATTTAACAATCTGACCTACAATAAACGCTGGGAAACAAGGCACTCAAGCCATTTCAATCTGTGGAGGGCATGCAGATGAGGCACGGAAACCGTTGGGCGCGCCTGTTGGCCGCCGTGTGCGCCATGGCGCTGTTTTTGTCGGTGATTTCGCCGGCGCTGGCGGCGAAGTATCCTTATGATACCGTGAGCATGGACGATGTGAACATGCGCAGCCGCGCCAATACCACATCCACCATTCTGAAAAAAGTCCAGAAGGGTGATACCGTGACCATTCTGGGCGTCACGGGCAGCTTTTACCGCGTGGAATTTGACGGCAAGACCGGCTATGCCATGAAGAAATACATCGACGGCACCGATCCTTCGCCCGATCCCTCGCCCAACCCGGCGCTCAGCATGCAGGCGCCGCCGGCCATATCTGAATATCCCTACGATACCACGGTCATCGACTTCGTGAAGCTGCGCAAGGTCGCCCAGCCGGAAGGAGAGGTTATCCTGACCATTCCTGCCGGCAGCGTGGTTACGGTGTATGACCGCACCAGCAACGGCTTTGTCAAGGTGAAGTACGACGGCAAGACCGGCTATTGCGTGGACACGCATGTCAACCTGGCCAACATTCCCGCGCCCACGCCTCAGCCCGGCGCGGAAAAGTATACCGAGCTGAAAAACGGCAGTGAAGGCGCGCTTGTGACCGCCCTCCAGTCTGCGCTGGAGGAACTTGGCTACCTGGAAGAAGAGGACGTGGACGGCAAGTTCGGCGCCAAGACGGAAGAAGCGCTCAAGCTGTTTCAGAAGCGCAACGGATTTGAGCAGGATGGCATTGCCAGCCAGGACCTTCAGCTCAAGCTCTATGAGGATACTCCCAAGGACACCCGTGGCTACCGCCAGTATGTGCGCACCGTTGCGCCTGTGGCAGGGGCGGTCATTCGCGAAAAATCCAAGGGCGAGCCTGTAACGAAGCTGCAGACCCGCCTTAAGGAACTGGGCTATTATGAGGGCGAGCTCACCGGCGTATGCGACGAAAACACCGTGGCTGCCATCAAGCTTTTTGAAGGAAAGCATGGCCTTGTGGCCGACGGCGAAATGAGCGCCGCCGACCAGCAGGTGCTCTATGGCGCGACCGCCATGGAGGCGTCCGTGGTGGTAACGCCCTCGCCCACGCCGACCGTGAAGCCGCCTACCAAGACGCTTCGCCCCGGCGATAAGGACGAGGAGGTAAAGCTGCTTCAGCAGCGCCTCAAGGACCTGGGCTACTATACCGGAAACATCACCGGCGTGTACAACGACGCCACCACCGAGGCCGTCAAGGCGTTCCAGAAAAAGAGCAGCCTGGATACCGACGGCATTCTGGGGCCCGTCACCCGTACGGTGCTCTATGGCGTGAACGCCATCTACGCGGTGCCCACGGCCATTCCTGTCGCCACGCCCACGCCCACCACAACGCCTATCACGCCGGAGAACGTGATCGTCATCCGTGCGGGCAGCATGGGCGAGGTGGTGCGCAGGCTGCAGGCGCGCCTGCAGGAGCTGGGCTACTATACCTCCCGCCTGGACGGCGTGTATCTGACCGATGACATTGAAGCTGTGCGCGCCTTCCAGAGCGCCAACGGCCTGAAGGTGGACGGCAAGGCGGGGTACGAAACCCAGACCGCCCTTTACAGCGATTCCGCCATCCGCGGAAACGCCAACAGCACTACCGATCCCTCCGGCGCGCTGGTCAATACCCTGCGCTATGGCAGCGAGGGCAACGAGGTAACCACGCTGCAAAACCGTCTGATTGCCCTGGGCTATCTGGCAGGCAGTGCGGACGGCAAGTTCGGACGCGATACCAAGTCTGCCGTCATCGCTTTCCAGAAGGCCAACGGCCTGTCCGCGGACGGCGTGGTGGGCGCGGATACCTCAGCCAAGCTCTATGCCAGCAACGTGGTCAGCAACACCGTCAGCAGCACGCAGACGCTGCGCGTGGGCGCAGTGAGCGACGCGGTGCGCGACATGCAGAACCGCCTGATTACTTTGGGTTATCTGGAAAATGGCGAGGCGGACGGCAAGTTTGGCGTCAAGACCAGCCTTGCGCTGATCGCCTTCCAGAAGGCCAACGGCCTGTCCGCGGACGGCGTGGCCGGTGCTAAGACCTTTGCAAAGCTCAACTCCGTATCGGCTGTTACTGCCGGCGGCACTGGCGGCTCCAACTCGTCGGAGAGCGGTTCCAACAACACGGCCGCAGCGCCCATTGTAACCACTGTCAGCGCTTCGCAGGTGCGTTATGCCAACTGGTACAGCGAGGTTAAGGCCCGCTGCCGCCTGTTCCCCAACGCCGCCATTTACGACTTTACTACCGGCATCAGCTGGCAGGTAAACATTTTCAGCATGGGTGCGCATGCCGACGCCGAGCCTTTGACGGCGCAGGATACCGCCAACATGAACCGCGCCTTTGGCGGCAAGACCACATGGACGCCCAAGGCGGTATGGGTTGTGCTCAGCGACGGAACCGTGTACATGGCTTCCACGCACAACACGCCGCACGATACCTACCATATCAGGGACAACAACTTTGACGGCCATATTTGCATCCACTTCCCGCGTACGCAGGCACAGGTGGAGAAGATTGGCCCCTATGCCACCTCGCATCAGAAGGCCATTGATCTGGGCTGGGAGGCCACGCTCAGGCGGGCAAGTTACTGATGGATGGAGAAAGAAGGACCCCCCGCCGGTCATGTGACCGGCGGGGGGTCCTTTCAGCGTGTCGAAAAAGCTCGCCCGCGGCGATCTTTTCCGCCAGGTTTGCACCGTTTCCCTCTCGCCCCTGCGGGACTCCCGGGCGGGAAACGGCGCAGGGAAGCTTTGCTACGCAAAGCATCCGAATCCACCGCACATGTCGCTGGATTCGGATGGAAGCTCGGAGGGCTGCGGCCCTCCGAACCTCTCGGAAGGTTTTTTGACAGTCTGTAATGAACCCCCGCCGGTCATGTGACCGGCGGGGGTTCATTTATACAGGCAGACGAATGATATCATAATCCGCGGCTTCCTCCGCCGCATGCGTGACCAGAATCACGGTATGGCCTGCTGTGTGTGCATCTACCAGGCGCATCACCCTGGCACGGGTATCTTCATCCAGCCCCTTGTAGGGCTCGTCCAGGGCCAGCACATCGTACTGTGCCAGCAGGGCGCGGCACAGGGCTACGCGCCGCTTCATGCCGCCGCTGAACGTGGATACAGGCTGGGAAAGGCTATCAGGAGGGATACCCAGCTCAAGCAGCAGCTCTTCGGCCTGTGCGACGGGCACGCGGGCGGCCAGCCGCACATTGGCCGCGGCTGTCAGGCGGCTTAGCAAGCGATCCTCTTGAAATACGGCGCTGAAACGCGTGCCTTCGGGAATGCGGATCTGACCGCTGTCTGGCGCTTCCAGCCCCATTAGCAGACGGAGCAGGGTGGTTTTGCCGCAGCCGGAGGGACCCATCAGACAAGTGCGGCTGCCCGGTGCAAACTGTGCCGAAAAACCCCGGATGACCGGATGGCCGTCAAATGATTTAGAAACATTTATCGCTTCCAGCATCCGAAGGCCCTCCTTTCCAGAGCATCCATCAGCAGGCCCAGCAGCCTTTCGCAGCCAACGCTCAACGCCACCACCACAACCGTCCAGCAGAACAGGTCGGGCGTTTCCAGATAGATTTTGGCCTTGTAGAGCTTTTCTCCGATGGAGCCGGAGGGAATGCCGATCACCTCGGCCGCCACGCCGCTTTTCCAGCACAGGCCGATGGCCAGACCCAGGCCGGATCGCAGAAACGGCGCGACCTGGGACAGATATACCGTGGTCAGCTGACGGCGAAAAGGCACGCGAAATACGCGCGCCATTTCAATCAGCCGGGGGTCGGTGCTGTCCAGCCCGGCCAGGACGTTTGCATAGATCACCGGAAAGCCGATCAGCAGGCTGATCACCACACTCAGGTTGCGGCTGGATACCCACAGAAGTACCAGGATCACGAAGGAAGCTACCGGAACAGCCTTGACCGTGGCTACCAGCGGCATCAGCAGCTCGCGCACGCGGCGGAAGCGATAGGCGGTGGCAGCCAGCGCCGCACCCAGTAGGGCGCTCAGCAGAAAGCCCAGCAGAATCCGACCGACCGAAAAGCCGACCGCCCGCCAGAAGGCGCCCTCAAACGTCAGCTCCAGCAGGCGTTTGAGGGCCGTCAGAGGCGATACCAGAAGAATGGGCGCATCCACCCACCAGGCAGCCAGTTGCCATACCGCCAGCCACACCAGCACCGCCCACAGGGGCATGCGTGGCTTAGCGCTGGTAGTAGAAGGCTTCATCCGGCAAGGCGCCGCCCACAGAGGCGGGATTCTGGTCGTAGAGCACCTGCAGGTAGCCCGACAGGGCCTGGGTCATTTCCTCTCCATCGATATAGACGATAGCGCAGTGGGGGAGAGCAGCCTTGGCCACCTCCTCGGCGATGATGTCGTATTGGCCGATGAGCGCGGCGGTTTCATCCACATGCTCGTTGGCATAGGCCACGGACTGCTCATAGGCGTCCAGGAAATCGCTCACGGCCTGCGGATTCTCCTCGATGAAGGCGCTGCGTGCCACCACAACGCCGGTGATGAGCATGCTGGGAGCGGCGCTGCCCTCCTGCGCCTTGGCCCATTCATCATTAAGGTCCAGCGCTACCTGCACGGTGGGCTGCTTCATCTGCGCGGTGGTCACAAAGGGCTGGGGCAGCAGCGCCAGGGAACCTTCATTGGCCAGCAGCGAGGCCAGGCACTCTGCATGCTCGGATTTGTATTCCACGGTCACGTCGGTTTCAGGGTCCAGGCCGTTTTGCGCAAGCAGGTAGTTCAGCGCATATTCAGGGGAAGCGCCTTTGCCGCTGGCATAGAGGGTACGTCCCTTGAGGTCGGCGATGCTGGAAACGCCGCTGTCGCCGTTCTCCACGATGTAGAGCACGCCCAGCGTGTTGATGGCCAGCACCTTGACCGCCCCCTCGGTGTTGTTGTAGAGCACGGAGGCCATGTTGGCCGGCACGGCGGCGATGTCCACCTCACCCTTGACCAGCTTGGGGGTGATCTCGTCAATGGCGGCGGAAATGGTGAAATCATAGGCGTCCGGCGCATCGCTCATCATTTTGACCATGCCCATGGCTGTGGGACCCTTGAGAGCGGCCACGCGGGGAGCGGATTCAGCGACGGCTGCGCCCAGCATCAGCACCAGCGCCATGACAAGGGCCGTCAGGCCCATAAAGAGCTTTTTCATAAATGAATCATTCCTTTCTTTCCTGTTGAGGCTGCGCGGCTTTGGCAGAGGTGAGCGCGCTCTTGGCCCGCACGCCCGGCAGGCTTCCCAGCCGACCGGTGAGTGCGCCAAGCTGATCGTTGGTTCCCCGCACGATGAGGCCGATGACGGCCTCGCCGCCCTGAGGGTCGGGCACGCCCATACGCCCCCGGATAATGGGGGAAAAGCTGGAGAGAATTTCGTTGACCGCGCGCACGGAGGCGCGGTCCTCCACCACGATACCCACAAAGCCCAGGCGCTCATCCGCCATTGCGGGTTCCTCCTTTTCACGTCAATCAAAAAAACCGCAGATCCCGCCAATACGGAAACTACGGCACAAACAGATGATACATATGCGACGCCTCCTTCCTCATCTTGGGCGAAGGAAACGCCATTCCCGCGCCCGCAACCGGGAGCAAACACTGCCCATCCACCTCCGCCGCACGCAAGCCGCTTGGTTTTGCCGGATGGTCAGCCATAGTATACACGCTTTTTCAGCAAATGAAAAGACTTTTTCGGGAGCCGCGCAGGGCGGCTCCCGAAAAAGCTTATGGCTCAATCATATCCAGGGCGACCTCATAAGCCTTTTTCAGTTGGGCATCATCCAGGTCGCCAATATCGTACATGGTGGTGTCGCCTTCGGGGAGCGTGGCCTCAATATCGGGCGTGATACCCACCTTGTGGACCTCGTTACCATTGGGAGTATAATACTGCGCCACGGTCAGCTGCATGCCCGCGCCGCGGGTGCCTACGGGCAGCACGTACTGCACCACGCCCTTGCCAAAGGTCTGCGTTCCCACGATGGTGGCGCGGCCACGGTCCTGCAGGGCGCCGGCCAGAATCTCGCTGGCCGAGGCAGAGTACTCGTTGACCAGCACCACCAGGGGAATGGGATTTTCCTTGCCGTCGGTGGTGGTGGTGTACAGCTCCGTGGTACCATCGCGGTAGACCAGCGAGGCCACGTTGCCTTCATCCAGGAACATGTCGGCTACCTTCTGCGCATCGTCCACCCAGCCGCCGGGGTTATCGCGCAGGTCAATCACCAGCGCCTTCGCACCCTGGTTCATCAGGTTATCCAGATGCACGGCGAAGGACGGGCTGCAATCGCCACTGAACTCGTAGAGCGAAATATAGCCCACATCCCCATCGAGCATGCAGCTGTTGACCCAGTTGACATGCACCACGGCGCGGTCCACCACGAAGTCCAGCAGCTGGTCCCCGCGCTGCACCTGCACGTTGACGGGGGTACCGGGTTCGCCGCGCATGATGTTGACGGCATCCTGCAAAGTGGTGGTAACCACGTCGATATCCTCCACACGGGTGAGGACGTCGCCTTTGCGCAGTCCCGCGTCCAGCGCGGGGCTATCCAGGAATACGCGGCTGATGGTGCACAGCCCCGTGGTGTAGTCGCCCATGATCTGGATGCCGATTCCCGCGTACTCGCCCTCGTCGTCCGCCCAGAGCTGGGCGTACTGCTCAGGGGTGTAGTAATAGGTGTAGGGATCGCCCAGGCCGTAGAGCAGGCCCATCTCCGCACCGTCAAGCATGGCCTGCGTATCCGGCTCCTGATAGTAATATTGCTCCACGATCTGCCAGATCTCGTCCAGCTCGGCATAGCGCTGCAGGCGCTCGTACTCCGCGCGGCTGATGGTCACGGTATCGTCCGTGCCGGTGACAAGGTCGCTGATGGTGGTGGGCAGCAGGGCGCAGCCCGTGAGCAGAAGCGAGACCATCAGCGTCAGACACATGAGCTTAAAGCGTTTGGGGTTTTTCAATGGTTTACCGCCTCATTTCCTATCAGCTGTCAATAAATCTGCCGGGGCTTTTCCTGGCCGCATTTTTTCAGCTCATAGAGGATTTTGAAAGTGACCGCGTCATCAAAATGGCGCAGGTCCAGTCCGGTTTGCCGCTGCACCTTGTCCAGCCGGTAGACCAGCGTGTTTCGGTGAATAAAGAGCTGCCGGGCCGTATCGGACAGGTTCAGATCCTTGCGGAAGAACATTTCGATGGTTTGCAGCATCTCCTCATTGAACAGCTTAGCGGTTTTGCGGTTAAACAGCAGGCTGTGATAGAGCATGCTTTCCTCGCGGGGCACGTTCATCAGGAAACGTTCCAGCATCAGTCGCCGGAACATATGAATGGAATCGCCGGGGTGGAAGATGCTTCCCACCTCCATGGCGCGCTTGGCCTCGACATAGCTTTCCCCAAGCTGAGCAAGGGTATGCTTTTCTTCACCGATGCCCACGACGGCGGTCTGCACGGCCTCCTCCATCAGGGTTTCCTGCACGGCCTGAGCAAACTGATACAGGTCGTCCATGCCGTCGATACCATTCATGTCCTTGATCAGGGCAACCACGTGCCGGTCCATCTCCACCAGCACATCGGTATCGCTCAGCGGCACCAGCTCGCCCAGGAGACTAAAGGCGCTGGAACGCTCCGTCTGCTCGATCTGGAACAGCACCACACAGCGCTCCATCTCCAGCGGAATCTGATGTTCGCTCGCGCGGGTAATCAGGTCGGTGCCGGAAAGCTCCTGCTTAAGCGCACGACGGTACACATCCGTGTGGCTGGCGATGGAAAGGCTGCTTTTAAGCAGGCTCATGATCATGGCATCTGCTACGCAGAGCACATCTTCCACGCCGGGCGCGCCTTCGGGAGCCACCAGGTACAGGGGTGGGTGCACGTCCAAAACGCGGAAAAAGAACCGCCCGGCATGATGATTCAGCCCCTGAGTGAGCACGTTGGCAGGCAGGGCAGCCGGTTCTCCATCTTCCGGCACCAGGCATGCGCCGGAGGCATCCACCAGCCGCAAAGAAATGGACAAAGCATCAAATACCTTGGCTATTTTTTTCATGTATCGCTTCTCAATGTACACGTCCGCTGCTCCTCTCCAAAACGCCGCAAAAGCGGCGTGATACAAACTATTATAGCATATCAAAAGCGACCAGGTAAAGAAAACCGTCGGAATTTACATGCGCCCCGCCGCAAATAAGGACGAAAAATATCGCTTTTCCCTTGCAAAGAACGCAGCTTTCCCCTATAATGGTTGCAGACTGGCGTGCTGCGGCTATGCGCGCGCCTAAACGAAGGAGGCTTTTCCATGGGGAAGGTATACATCTTCGATCATCCGCTGATCCAGCACAAGCTGAGCCTGATGCGCGATGTGCACACCGGCGCCAAGGAATTCCGGGAACTACTGGAAGAAATCAGCATGCTGATGGTGTATGAGGTCACGCGCGACCTGCCCACCAAGGAAGTGGAGATTGAAACTCCCCTTTGCAAGACCAAGGCGAGGTACCTCAGCGGCAAGAAGGTGGGCATTGTGCCCATTCTGCGTGCGGGCCTGGGCATGGTAGACGGCGTGGCCAAGCTGATTCCCGCCGCTCGTATCGGACATATCGGCCTGTACCGCGATCCGGAGACGCTCCAGCCGGTCGAGTATTACTGCAAGCTGCCCGCTGACAGTGAAAGCCGTGAACTGCTTGTGCTGGACCCGATGCTCGCTACGGGCGGCAGCGCCTCGGCGGCCATCACGTTCCTCAAGCAGCGCAACTGCAAGCACATCCGTCTGGTCAACCTGATCGCTGCGCCGGAAGGCATCGAGCGCGTGCAGAAGGATCATCCCGATGTGAACATCTATGTTGCCGCGTGCGACGAGAAGCTCAACGAGCACGGTTATATTGTGCCCGGTCTGGGTGATGCGGGTGACCGTCTGTTTGGCACCAAATAATCCGCACAAATTAAAAGCAACCGCCGAAGGCATTCAGATGCCTCCGGCGGTTCTTTATACTTTGGTTTTATTCCTTGGCATGGATGCGGGCCAGGGCGCGCTTGAGTTTGGCTTCTGCAATGGAGAAGTCGCGGTCCTCGCGCTTAAGGGCTTCCAGGCGTTCCAGCGCTTCCTTCTGCGCGCGCTGGGCGCGCTCCAGGTCGATGTCGTCGGCCCATTCGAAGGTGGTGGCCATAATGCGCACCTCGCCATCGTTCACGCCGAGCATACCGCCGCTACATGCAGCCACGCGCGTGACGCCGTCGGTGTCGGTTACACGGGCTTCGCCAATGCCCAGAGGGGCGGCGTAGTCAATATGGCGCGCCAGAATGCACACGTCGCCGCCAAGCGTGCGCACAATTACGCGCTCCGCCTGGCCATCATATACCATGCGGTCGGGGGTGACGATCTGCAAATGAAACGTCGCCATGCTCATTCACCCTTTTTGGCTTTTTCCACGGCCTCTTCGATGGTGCCCACGAACAGGAAGGCGCTCTCAGGCAGGTCGTCATGCTTGCCTTCGATGATTTCCTTGAATCCGCGGATGGTTTCCTTCAGGGGCACATACTTGCCTTCCATACCGGTGAACTGCTCGGCCACGCTGAAGGGCTGGCTCAGGAAGCGCTGCACCTTGCGGGCGCGCGCCACAATGAGCTTATCCTCGTCGCTGAGCTCGTCCATGCCCATGATGGCGATGATGTCCTGCAGCTCCTTGTAGCGCTGCAAAATGCTCTGCACCTGACGGGCCACCTCGTAGTGCTCCGTGCCCACGATTTCGGGGGAGAGGATGCGGCTGGTGGATTCCAGCGGGTCCACGGCGGGGTAGATACCCAGCGAGGAAATGGCACGGCTGAGAACCGTCGTTGCATCCAGGTGAGCGAAGGTGGTGGCGGGAGCCGGGTCGGTCAGGTCGTCGGCAGGGACGTAGACGGCCTGCACGGACGTGATGGACCCTTTCTTGGTGGAGGTGATGCGCTCCTGCAGGGCGCCCATCTCGGTGGCCAGCGTGGGCTGGTAGCCCACGGCGCTGGGCATACGGCCCAGCAGCGCGGATACCTCACTGCCCGCCTGAGTAAAGCGGAAGATGTTATCGATGAAGAGCAGCACGTCCTGATTCTCACGGTCGCGGAAATATTCCGCCATCGTAAGTCCGGACAGCGCCACGCGCATACGGGCTCCCGGCGGCTCGTTCATCTGGCCATAGACCAGCGCGGTCTTGTTGATAACGCCGCTTTCCTGCATCTCGTTGTACAGGTCGTTGCCCTCGCGGGTACGTTCGCCCACGCCGGCGAACACGGACAGGCCGCCGTGCTGCTTGGCGACGTTGTTGATCAGCTCCATGATCAGAACCGTCTTGCCAACGCCCGCGCCGCCGAACAGGCCGATCTTGCCGCCCTTGGCGTAGGGGGCGATCAGGTCTACCACCTTGATGCCGGTTTCCAGAATCTCAGTGGAGGTTTCCTGCTCCTCAAAGCTGGGGGGCTGACGGTGAATGGGCCAGCGCTCCACATCTTCGGGCGCGGGCTTTTCGTCGATGGGCTGGCCCAGCAGGTTAAAGATGCGGCCCAGGCACTTGTCGCCCACGGGCACGGTGATGGGGCCGCCGGTGTCCACGGCATCCAGACCGCGCACCATGCCGTCGGTGGCGTTCATGGAGACGCAGCGGGCCACGTTGTCGCCAATGTGCTGCGCCACCTCGGCCACAATCTTGCGGTCGCCGTTTTGGATTTCAATGGCGGAAAGCAGTTCGGGCAGCTGGCCGTCCTGGAAACGGATGTCCAGCACCGGGCCGATGACCTGAACCACCTTGCCGATGTTTTTCGTGCTCACGATGGTAAAACTCCTTTCCTGACGCGCTCAGTGCTCCGCGCCAGCCACGATTTCCGTGATCTCCTGGGTGATGGCGCCCTGACGGGCCCGGTTGTACCTGAGCTTGAGGTCGGAGATCATCTCTCCGGCGTTCTTGGTAGCGGAATCCATGGCGCTGCGGCGTGCCGCCACCTCGCTGGCAAAGGCGTCGCACAGGGCGCTGTAAAGCCTGCCGGCCAAAAAGTCGGGCAGCACATGCGCCAGGGTTTCGGCGGGGGAGAGCTCATACACGGTGGAAACCGGCGTGCGGGGCGTGTCCTCGGGCGGCCGCTGCACGGGCAATAGCTGCTCGATGACAACCTCCTGGGTCATCATGCTGACAAAGTTGGTGTATACCAGCCAAAGCTCGTCATACCGCTCCGCGTCGTAACTGTCCAGCAAGAGCCGGGCCAAATGGTAGCACGTACCTACCGACATGCCTTCTACACGGGGGTAATCGTCGGTCAGTGTGGGAAGGCCCAGACGGTGGCACCGCTCAATGGCCTTGCGCCCCAGGGGCAACACGCAGGTATCCGCTCCCTCGGCATGGGCGCTGAAGGCTTTGAACAGGTTGGCATTGTAGCCGCCTGCCAGTCCGCGGTCGCCCGCGATAAGCACATAGCAGCGCCCCTTTCCTCCGCGAGGGGTAACGTAGGGAACGGAAGGATCGTCGCAGCTGGCCACAGCAGCCGCCATGGCGGCGGTGGAGATGCGGGTGTAGGGTTTGCTGTTTTCCATGCGCTCCTTGGCGCGGCGCAGTTTGGAGGTCGCCACAAGCTGCATCGCCTTGGTAATCTGCATGGTGCTTTCCACACTTCGGATGCGCAGCTTGATGTCTTTCATGGACGCTCCGGCCATGGCGAAACCTCCTTACTTACTTTTTGCTTTTGAGAAAATCCTTCGTGTAGGCTTCCAGGGCGGCACGAAGGGCCTCCTCGGTCTCCTTGCTCAGATCGCCGGTGGTGCGGATGGCTTCCAGCACGTCCGCATGCTGGGCGGACATGCGCTCGTAAAGACCATCCTCATACTCGGCCACGTCCGTTACCTCCACATCCTTGAGGAAGCCGCGGGTCACGGCGTAGAAGATGCATACCTGATCTTCCACGGCGATGGGATGGCTGCGGTTTTGCTTGAGCACCTCCACGATGCGCTCGCCCTGGGCCAGACGGGCCTTGGTATCGGCGTCCAGGTCAGAGCCGAACTGCGCAAAGCCCTGCAATTCGCGGTACTGGCTGTAGAGGAGCTTGAGGCTGCCGGCGACCTTCTTCATGGCCTTGATCTGGGCATTGCCGCCCACGCGGCTGACGGAGATACCGGGGTCCACGGCGGGCATGATGCCGGAGTGGAACAGCTCGGTAAGCAGGAAGATCTGACCGTCGGTGATGGAGATGACGTTGGTGGGGATGTAGGCGGATACGTCTCCAGCCTGCGTTTCAATAATGGGCAGCGCCGTGATGGAGCCGCCGCCATGAGCGGGGTCCAGTCGTGCGGAACGTTCCAGCAGGCGGCTGTGCAGATAGAACACGTCGCCGGGGTAGGCTTCGCGTCCCGGCGGGCGGCGAATCAGCAGCGACAGGGCGCGGTAGGCGACAGCGTGCTTGCTAAGGTCGTCATAGACGATCAGCACGTCCTTGCCATGATCCATGAAGTATTCGGCCATGGCGCAGCCGGAATAGGGCGCAATGTACTGCAGCGGGGAAAGCTCGGACGCCGTGGCGCTGACCACGATGGTGTAATCCATCGCGCCCGCGGCAGTCAGGGTATCCACCAGCTGGGCCACGGTGGAGCATTTCTGTCCGATGGCCACATAGATGCAGATGACATCCTTGCCCTTCTGGTTGATGATGGTGTCCAGAGCGATCACCGTTTTACCGGTTTGGCGGTCGCCGATGATCAGCTCGCGCTGGCCGCGGCCAATCGGAATCATGCTATCGATGGCCTTGATGCCGGTCTGAAGCGGCACGCTTACGCCCTTACGCTCGATGATGCCGGGCGCGTTGCGCTCTATGGGGCGGTGTTCCTTCGCGTCCACGGGGCCCTTCCCATCCACGGGCTGGCCCAGGGCGTTGACCACGCGACCAATCAGGCCTTCGCCTACGGGCACGGAAACCACCTGGCCCGTGCGCTTGACCACGTCGCCTTCCTTGATGTCCTCGTCGTCGCCCAGCATAACCACGGCGACGCTGTTTTCTTCCAGGTTCAGGGCCATGCCGTAGGCGCCGTTGGGAAACTGCACCAGCTCGTTGGCCATGCACTTGTCCAGACCGCTCACGCGGGCGATGCCGTCGCCGATCATGATGGTGGTGCCGGTATCATCCTGCGCGATGCGGTTTTCATAATGCTTGATCTGCTCTTTGATGAGCTTGGAGATCTCTTCGGGTTTCAACTGCATTGTATCACCAGCTTTCAGTAGATGAGGCCATGGCTCACGCCTCCGCCGTCAGGGCGGCGTGGATGGCTTCCAGCCGGTGGCGCAGCGTGTTGTCGTAGCGCTTGCCGTTCATCTCCAGCAGCACGCCGCCCACCACGCCGGGGTCCACCTTTTCGGAAAGCACGATCCGCTTGCCCGTCATGGCGGACAGCTTGTCGATCAAACGGGTGCGCTGCTCAGCCTCCAGGGGAACGCCCGTCGTCACACTGGCCTCAACGATGCCGTGCGCCTGGTTGTACAGCGCGGTGAAGGCGCTTACGCAGCCCTCAAATTCGTGCAGCGCCCCGCGCTCGCACAGGATTTTGAGAAAATTCAGCACGTAGGGATGCACCTGTCCGCGCAGCGCCCCATCCAGGATTGCGGTGCGCTCTTCCTTTGCAAGCGACATGTTGCAAAGCAGGCGGATAAAATCCGGCTGGTCGCGGAAAAGCCCCCTGAGCACGCGAAGCTGCGAAAGCACGTCCTCGGAGACATGCTCCTCCTCGGTCAGATCATACAGGCCTTTACCGTATTCCTCCGCCAGATCGGTCATGCTTCGTCACCCACGTTCCTGATAAATTCGTCCACAAAGGCCTCGTGATCCTTCGGCTGGATTTCACGCTCGACCACTTTGGAGGCAATGCCCACGGCCAGATCGGAAATTTCTTTCCGGACGCCCGTAAGCATCTGCCTGCGCTCCATGGCGATTTCCTCTTCGGCCTTCTGCTTGAGTCGGCTGGCCTGACCGGACGCTTCGGCGAGAATCTGATCGCCCTTGCGCTGGGCCGTCACAACAGCCGTGCGCACCAGCCCGTCCGCTTCCTCGCGGGCAGTGGCCAGGCGCGCCTCATACTCCTGCTTCATGCTGACTGCAGCGTTGCGGCTTTCCTCCGCCTCGCCGTAAATTTTGCTCACCTGTTCCTGACGGGCGGTGAGGACCGCCTGAACGCGTTTGAACAGGAAGCGCTTGAGAATAAAGGTGATAATCAGCAGATTGGCAAGAGAGATGAGGATTTGCCATAGATTGACGGAAATGATATCCAAAGACTGTACACTCATTGGTTCGGCCTCTCTCTATCGCCGCGCTCGGGCATTATTTGATGGCATTGAGCAGAATGTTCACAAACGAGTTGGGCGCAACGAAGATGAGCAGGATGCCGATGACCAGGCCGTAAAGACCGGTGGTTTCCGCGATGGCGCAGCCCATGATCATGGTAGAGGTTACGTCGCCCTTGCTTTCGGGCTGGCGGCCGATGGCTTCGCAAGCCTTGGCCACAGCGTTGCCTTCGCCGATACCAGGGCCGATACCTGCAATCAGGGCAAGGCCGGCGCCAATGCCGCAGCCGGCGAGGATGATACCAATAGCGAGTTCGAGCATGTCAGAGTCCTCCTTGAATGTAGTGCTTGTTTATGCGGTATGCAAAGCTTTTTTGCGCTTTGCCTTACGCCGTTCGTATTCCTCCTGCGGGAAGCCCGTGGCAATGTAGAGCATGGTGAGCATCGCAAAGATGAACGCCTGCATCAGCCCGCTGAAGATATCGAAGTACAGGGACAGGATGGCCGGCAGGCCTACCTGCAGGAAGGGGAATTGTCCCAGTACGCCGGGCAGCCAGCCCAGCAGCATGTGAGTGACATTTTGCAGGGCATAGGCCACCAGCGTGGAGATGACCATGCCCGACAGCACGTTGCCGTAATGACGGAAAGACATCGAAACCGGGGTGGCCACCTCGCCGATGATGTTGAAAGGCGCGAAGATGAACACCGGCTCAAAGAAGCCCTTCACATAGGGGAACAGACCGCCCTTGAGTTTATAATAGGTAATAAGGACGAACACCAGTATGGCCCATCCGGCTACGATGTTCATATCCGACGTGGGCGGGAACAGGCCCAAAAGGCTGGACAGGCTGGAAAACGCCGAGATAAACATGATGCCGGCTATAAACGGCGCAAAGGCGGAAAAATACGCGCCCATGTTGCCGTTCACCAGGTTCTGCACCTTTTCCACAATCCACTCCGCCACGATCTGGCGCTTGGAATGGGGCACGACGGAAATACCATGGGTCAGGTACAGGCACAGCCCCAGGATGGAGAGCACCACCATCAGGGAGTTCACCTGCGACTCGGTGATGGGCAGATTCATCACCGGCATGGGAATGGTAAAATACACCTGTGCACCCGTAATGGAAATCCCTTCCGACGCAGGTTTGAACAGCACCTTCAGGGTCATGCTCAGTACAAAGGGCAATACCATCAGCGCCACTAGCAGCCAATCGACTACGCGCTCCTTCGCGTCCCGTTTCATTGGCATTCAGGCCTCCTTGTTCTTTGGTTTGACAAATCCCCGCAAAAAGATCACCAGGCGCGGAAACAGCAGCGCAAGCGCCGCCGCCACCGGATGGAAACACGGCGCGGTCAGGGCCACGATTGCCACGCCCACCAGCAGCAGCATCCGCCCTGTGTAGGACAGCTGCATCCGGCGCTTGGCGCGCTGCACCTCAGGCACGGGAGGCTGAGGCGGAGCGTCCGGATCGGGGTCGCCGTTTTCATCCAGCGGCTCCGGCGGAAGTGTAACGCCTTTCATGCTCTCGGCGGCCTGCTGCACGCTTAATGCCATCAAAAAAAAGTTGAGGATCGCTGCGCCCGCGCCCCAAAGCGTCCCCAGTATGACCGTCACATCCAGTCGGCCCAGCAGCGCGAACACCAGCAGCATTACAAGGGAAAAAAACGCCGTGCCCATTGCAATCCTGGCGGTTTCTGTACGCACCGCCGGCTGTACCTTCATGACATCGCCTTCTTTCCTGTATAGTATTGTAGCGAAAATGGACGTTTTGTCAAGCAGGTGTGAAGAATATTCGGTTTTTTCGTTGGAAAGCCGTGCGGCTTGCTTTTCTGGCAAACGCCGGGATCAGAATGGGGGACTTTGGGAAATGGCGGATTGCTAAGAAAACGCTAAGAATTTCGCAATATGCATGCACTGCACGCAGGCAGAAACAGACGTTCAGGCAAAAAGGCGCGGCATTGAGCGGCGGCGAAGCGGAAAATGTGCATTTTCCACTTTTCTTTCGCAGCGGGTGGCGTTATACTGTGCCTGCAAACCGGAAAATCCCTTACAGGAGGAATGGAAGAACCATGATCCAGTTTGAAAATGTGACCAAGACCTATGCAGGGGGCAAGGTGAAGGCCGTGGACGGCCTGGATATGCAGATAGAAGAAGGCAAGGTGTTCGGTTTTATCGGCCCTAACGGCGCCGGCAAAACCACCACCATCAAGCTGCTCACCGGCATTCTCTCCCCGGACAGCGGGCGCGTTATGCTCAACGGCATCGATATGGCGCGCGACCCCATCGCGGCCAAGCGCAGCTTTGGCTATGTGCCGGATTCCTTCGATATGTATGAGCGCCTGACCGGCATGGATTACCTCAATTTCATGGCGGATATCTATGGCGTGGACGCGGCAAGCCGCAAGCGCCATATCGAAAAATACCTGGCGCTGTTTGAACTGGAGGACGCGGCGTGCCAGCAGATTCGCAGCTATTCCCGCGGCATGAAGCAGAAGCTGGCCATTACCGGCGCGCTCATCCACGAACCCAGCATCTGGGTGCTGGACGAGCCCATGGTGGGCCTGGACCCGCAGAGCGTGTTCATGCTCAAGGAAGAGATGCGCCGCCATGCTGACAGCGGTCGCACGGTATTTTTCTCCACACATGTGCTGGATGTGGCCGAGCGCCTGTGCGACGAAATCGGCATCATCAAGCGCGGCAGGCTTATCGCCCGTGGCACGCTGGATGAACTTCGCCATGGCGAGGATGCCAGTCTTGAGGAAGTCTTTCTGGAATTGGTGGAAAAGAAGGGGGAATAAGGCATGCTGGCCTATTGGAAGCTGCTTATGCGCGACCGCCTGATGGCGCTTGCGCCAAGCGGCCGCCGGCGTGAGGGACAGGCGGCCTGGAAAGCCAGGCTGGGCTGGGCAGGAATGGCTGTTTTGGCCGTGCTGCTGGTCGGTGTGGCTGTATTGTTTGAAATGGTGATGTACGATCAGGCCAAGGCCATGGGCGAACCGCAGGCCGTGATTGCCCTTGCGTTTCTGGCCTGTACGCTGATGACGCTGATCTACAGCTTCTTTTACGTGATCACCCTGCTGTTTTTCGGCAGGGACTGCGGTTTCATCGGCGCGCTGCCTATTCCGTCGCGTGGCGTGCTTACGGCCAAACTGGCTACCGTGCTGGCCGGAGAGATCGGACTTACGGTGCTGGTATGCCTGCCGCTGCTCATCCGCTATGGTGTGGAAACAGGGGCCGCGGCGGACTATTATGTGCGCTCGCTGCTGGGTGCGGCGTTCGTGCCGGGCATTCCGGTGGCGATTACCACGCTGCTGGCCTTTGGCCTGATCCGCATCAGTGCGCTGTGGAAGCGGCGCGAGGGTGTGACTACGGTGATGTCCTTCGTGCTGGTGGCCGCGATCATAGGTGCTGAAATGAGCATCAACATGAACATGGATGAGGGCGAGTTCGCCCAGGTTGCCGCCGGCCTGCTGCTGGGCAGCGGATCGTTGACCGAAATGGTGCTGGAAGCGTTCCCGCCGCTTCGGTGGCTCACGGCAGCGGCTACCGGGGCCGGCCTGTATGCATGGGGACAGGCGGCACTGTTTGTGGGCGTTTCCCTTGCCGCGCTGGCGCTGGTGGTGGCATTGTGCGGGGATGGATATATGCGCCTTGCGCTCAAGCAGGCGGAGATTATCCAGCGCGTCAACAGCGGCGCACGCCGCCGCGCTTCGGGCTGGCGCGTGCACCGTCCGCTGTGGGCGCTGTACCGCCAGGAGGTGCGCGAGGTGCTCACCGTGCCTACCTATGCTACCAACTGCCTTACGGGAGCGGTGATGTTTCCTGTGCTGCTAGTGGTAATGGCCTTCAGCATCGGCCGGGAAGAGGATGGAATGGCGCTTTCCGAAATCGTGGCGCAGTTTGTGCCCGGAAGCATCTATCTGGCCTGCGCCGCGGGCTTCCTGGCGCTGACCTGCACCATGGGACTGGCCGTGTCCACCGCCGTTTCGCGCGAAGGCGCGCGGCATGACATGCGGCGTATCTACCCCGTTTCGGGCAAGGTGCAGCTTGGGGCCAAGCTACTGATGGGCATGACCTTCAACCTGGCTTCGGCGCTGGTGAGCGCAGTGGCGCTGTGGGTGCTGCTGCCCGGCATGTGGCTGGAAACGCTGGGCGCGCTGGCCGTGTCGCAGGTGTTTTCACTGATGTGGTGCCTGATCAGCCTGCTTTTGGACGTGTACAACCCCAAGCTGAAATGGAAGACTGAAACCGAGGCCATAAAGCAGAGCATGAACGCCATGATCAGCATGTTTGGAGGCATGGTCGTCATTGCTGCGCTGGTGGGTGCGGCGGTGCTGCTGAGCCTGTGGGGATGGCCAATCTATGCGGCGCTGAGCGTGGATATTATCCTTTTGGTGCTGCTGGATGCAGTGCTGTGGTTGGTACTGTCCCGCAAAGCATCGGTTACTTATTGTTTACGAGAATATTCAAAATAATAAACAAATTGTTACAAAAATACGTGCATTCTTAGCATTTCTGTGATATAATAACTCCGTGACAGGAAACAGAATGGCTGAGGAGGACGAGCATGATCACCAAGGTACAAGCCAAAAACGTATCCGGTGAGCTGTCCGTCAAAGCATGTCCACGGCTGAGTTCGCTGGAAAAGGCCATGCTCAGATGGGCCGTGGTGGACCCCGAGGACCGGGTGCTGGATGCCTGCGTGGGGCGTGGGCTGATGGCCGAATATCTGCGCCGCAACATGCAGTGCGAGGTATGCGGCGTATCGCCTGATATGGAGGATGTGCGCGCCGCCCGTGCACAGCTGCAAAGCTGCGATATCGTCTATGCTCCGGTAGGGGATATTCCCTGGCGGGAGGATGCCTTTGACACTGTGCTGATGCAGTGGAAGGGAGATGCGGATTCGCTGGACCGCATGCTGGGCGAGGTGCTGCGTGTGCTCAAGCCTGGCGGACAGCTGGTTTTGGGCACGGCGTGCTGGCCCGCGGCGATGAATGCGTTGCGCCGCTGGATGAACGCGAGTGCGGAGAGTGCGCCCGTGAACCGCTGCGAACTGCAAACCCGGTTGGCGGACCTGTCATTTGAGCAGGTAAGCTGGCAGCGCACGGGATTAGGCACAGGCGTGATGACCGCCTGGAAGCATAAGCCTACCCTGGACGGCGTGCGCGACGAGGAGCTTCAGTGACAAGGGGTTCCAGCTACATACATAATATAGAACAAAAGGCGCAAAGCGCCCGGCGGAGTTAAAACTCTGCCGGGCGCTTTTCCAGGTCTACCGGTTGAACCGCTGTAGCGACCGATTGTACCAAAAAGGTTGCATGGTAGCTCCCTAAGTCTCTATACTGGAAGCGGAAGGGGGGAGAATGGTGCGCATAGACATTCAGATCGATGCCGCCTGTACCGAGCCCAGAATCGTGATCCATACTGACCGAATGACCGAAGAGATCAGCGCGGTGCTGGAAAGGCTGGAGGCCCCCAGGATACTCATGGGATTTCGGGACGGCCAAGCCACCGTTATCGACCCGGCGCGTATTTTACGCGCCTATGCCGCCGGCGGCAAGGTGTATGTGAGTACGGCGGAGGGCGAATATCAGGTGCGCCTGCGGCTCTACGAGCTGGAAAACAGACTGGACCGACTGCGCTTTGTGCGCATATCCCATTCGGAAATCATTCATTTGCACAGGGTAAAGGGCTTTGATCTGAGCCTGGCGGGGACCATTCGCGTAACGTTGGAGGACGGCACGACAGCCTGGGTATCCAGGAGGTATGTGGGCAGAATCCGTCAGGTGCTGGGCGTTTGACAAAGGAGGGAAAAACCGTGAAAAAAAAGGCCGTTTTGCGCGGGCTGCTGGGCGTTCCGCTGGGCATTGCCATGGGCTATCTGATTACCATCGTCATTTCGTTGGGCTGGGGGCAAGGTCGGTATGTGGCCTGCATGCCCGAACTGACCGCGCTGGCAGGCAGCGAGACTGGGGCAGTGGCCATACAGGCTGTGCTGTGCGGTGTACTGGGCGCCGCGTTTGCCATGTGTTCGGTGATCTGGGAAATGGAACGTTGGAGCCTTTTGAAACAATCCGCCATCTATTTTGCCATAACGGCTCTGGTGATGCTGCCTGTGGCCTGGCTGTGTGGCTGGATGGAGCACAGCGCAAGTGGGGTTGCTATCTATATGGGTGTTTTTGCGGGGATCTTCGCGGTAGCCTGGATGGCGCAATATCTGCTATGGCGCGGGAAAATCCGCCACCTGAACCGGCGGATGCATGGGGGAAATTGACGGAAAAGGGAGAACGTCCGACGGACGCTCTCCCTTTCCTTTGGTTCATGGATTGCTTTCCTATTTCCAGCGCTTCAGCTGCGGAAAGAAGCTCCGCATGCGCGCGGCTGCGTCCGCCTCGGTCATGTCCGGGTGATTCTGGGCCATGATGGGCGTGCAGAAATCAATCATCTCCTGCATGGTGCAATCGCGGGTAAAGGTTCCGTTCTGATAGCAGTAGGTGCAGTAGTCGGCGCTGGGCGTGCCGTCTTTTTCCGTGCCCAGTTCCTGCGGGGCGCCGGTTAGGGGCATGCCGCAACTTTGGCAAAATTTCTGTTCCAATGTATAGGCCTCCTGTCCGTAGTGTTGTTCCTCCGGGGGACAGGAATAGGGTAACACATCAAACATGACATCATCTGTCAGGTTTTCATCATCGGACAAATCTTTCTGATAGCGCAAACTGGCTTGCCGGGCAAAGCGGGCAAGCCCCGTGCGCACCTGCGGCGGACCGAGTACCTCGGCAGCGCCGCCAAAGGACAGCAGATAGCCATATAGCCAGCCGTCCCCCAGCGGCATGCGAGCGGTTACGGTAAGGGAGCCATCCTCGTTGGTTTGGATGGATTCGCTGGCAAATTCGTCGTATACGCGAAAAGCAACGCCTGCCGGAAATTGCAGCGTTACCGCACATTCGGTGGGACCGCCGCAGGCCGGTTCAATGGGCGGAGGAATAAGGGCTTGCGAAAAGTGCTCTCCCGTCAGGCGGAGACTGCTCATGCGGGTGAGCTTGAAGGTACGCCACTCTTTCCGGTCCATGCAGATTGCCTGTAGATACCAGGCCGAGGATTTGAAACAAAGACGCCCCGGCCTAACGCGACGGACAGTCAGTCCGCTTGCACCCGCATATTGAAAGGCAAGAATCTGCCTTTCCAAAATGGCCCTGCGGATCAGATCAAAGCGGGTGTCTTGTTCTCCGCTCTGGCCCCAGCGGTCCAGATCGACCGACAGCCAGTCCGCTTGAGGCGCGTGGAACAACGCGCCCAGCTTTTGCAACAGTTCGCCGCTGTCGCCGGTGGCGCGGGCCAGCGCCTTGACAGCCAGCAGCAGCCGTTCCTGCTCGGCCGTGCTCATCAGGGCGCGGTCCATAACGAAGCCCTCCATCAACCGGATGCCTCCGCCCTGTCCTTGACCGGTTACAATCGGTACGCCTGCCTGACACAGGGCATCCACATCCCGGTAGATGGTGCGCACCGACACTTCCAGCCGTTTCGCCAGCTCAGGCGCAGTAACCTGATCCTGGCCCAGAAGCTCATAGACAATTTGGAACAAACGGCTTGATTTCAAGGCTGCACGCCTCCTTCCCGGCACCATTGTATCATGCTTTTACCGATTATGAACAAATGTTGAATTTGAATGAGAAAATTTTAAAAGCACTTGACAAACAGGGTACGCTGGCATATGATATGCATGTGTTAGCACTCGACCCTAACGAGTGCTAACAACCCAGAAACGTGAAACGTGCCGTCAGGGAGGTGGAAAGGATGACGATGGACGCGCGCAAGTTTCGCATTCTGCAGGCGATCATCGACGACTATATCCTGACCGCTATTCCGGTGGGCAGCCGTACCATCTCCAAAAAGTATGAAATGGGGCTGAGCTCGGCTACCATCCGCAATGAGATGAGCGATCTGGAGGAACTGGGTTATCTGGACCAGCCGCACGTGAGTGCGGGGCGCATTCCCAGCGCCAAGGCATACAGGCTGTATGTGGATCAGCTGCTTAAGAACGGATCGATCCGTACAGGGGATGCCGCCGATGTGCGCGCCTACTTTACCAACCGCGCGCAGCAGATGGAGGATGTGATCAGCCGGGCGGCGCAGGTGTTGTCGGGACTGACGCACTACACCTCGTTGGTGATGAGCCCCAAGGGAGCGGAACTTCGCATCCGCACGCTGCAGCTGGTGCCGGTCAGCAGCCAGAGCGCGCTGCTTGTGATCGTCACCGACGGCGGGATCATGCGCGATTCGATCATCCGCGTGGGCAGCGATATGGATTCCGATGCGCTCTATGCCGTCAGCCGCACGCTGACCGAGCGCCTCAGCGGCCATACGCTGAGCGAGGCGCTGGCCCTGATTAAGGAAACAGAGCGCGATATGCGCGCCGAGCGTCAGGTGCTCAGCGGTGTGGCGGATTTTCTGGACGCGGTGGACAGCGAGGGCGGCAAGGCAAAGCTCACTTTGGGCGGCGCCAGCAACATCCTCAACTTTCCCGAATATTCGGACGTTGAGAAGGCCCGCTGCTTCCTGAGCGTGCTGGAAACCAAGGAAAAGCTGCTCAAGCTGATGGAGGACCACGGGGAAATGGCCTTTACCGTGAGAATCGGTCCTGAAACCGGCATCCCGGAGCTTGAGGACTGCTCGCTGGTCACAGCCACTTACCGCCTGAGCGACAATACCCATGGTACCATCGGCGTTATCGGACCCACGCGTATGCAGTACGGACGGGTACTCAGCGTTCTCAGCGCCATGGGCAAACAGCTCACCGACCTGCTGGGGCAGGACAAGGAGTAAATCATATGGCAAAGAAGAAAAGAAAGCAAAGAGGGGACACCATGCAGGACGTTACGCAAAAGCCGCTGACCAGCGAGGTGCAGGAGGCTGTGGAAACCATGGAAGCGGCCGTGGAAACCGCCATGGATGCCGATGAGGCGCACGAGCAGGCCAAGGAGGAAATGGCGCAGGACACCGCTGCCGCCGAGGCAGCCGAAGCGCTGGCCGCCGCCATTGCCAAGCAGGAGGAATACTTGGCCATGGCCCAGCGCGTGCAGGCGGATTTTGAGAACTTCCGCCGCCGCAACCAGAACGTCCGCAAGGATGCCTTTGACGATGGGGCGCGGGCGTTTGCCACCACGCTTCTGCCGGTTATCGACAATCTGGAACGCGCCATTGCCGCCGCGGGCGAAAGCGCCGGCGAGGGAGACTCCCTCAAGAGCGGCGTGGAAATGGTGCTTCGCCAGATGTGCGAGGCATTTGAAAAGCGCGGCATTACCCCCATCAGCCGCAAGGGTGAAAAGTTTGATCCCAATCTGGAAAACGCAGTCATGCAGGGCGCGCCGGAGGACGGCGAACCCGGTACGGTCTGCGAGGTCCTGCTCAAGGGCTACCAGATGGAGGGCGCGGTGCTTCGCCATGCAATGGTGAAGGTCGTTCCCGAATAATGGTTCCCCTTTCCTTATTTAAGCGGCATAACCGCTTTACATAACCAAACGGCAATTACCAAAACTGCGCAAGCGCGCAAGCATTTTGAGGAGGATAAAACATATGTCTAAGATCATCGGTATCGACCTGGGTACTACCAATAGCTGTGTGGCCGTCATGG
Source organism: Bacillota bacterium (assembly GCA_023404345.1). Taxonomy (GTDB): domain Bacteria; phylum Bacillota; class Clostridia; order Christensenellales; family Aristaeellaceae; genus Limiplasma. The sequence continues at coordinate 23,698 of JAEYCB010000015.1, read as the reverse complement.
AGGGCGGCGAACCTACCGTTATCCCCAACGCCGAGGGCGGGCGCACCACGCCTTCCGTAGTCGCTTTCACCAAGGACGGCGAACGTCTGGTGGGCCAGATCGCAAAGCGCCAGGCCATCACCAACCCCGACCGCACCGTCATTTCCATCAAGCGCGAAATGGGCACCGCGCATAAGGTGTCCATCGACGGCAAGGACTACACCCCGCAGGAAATCAGCGCCATGATTCTGCAAAAGCTCAAGGCCGACGCCGAGAGCTATCTGGGCGAGACCGTGACCCAGGCCGTCATCACCGTGCCCGCCTACTTCAGCGACAGCCAGCGCCAGGCTACCAAGGACGCCGGCCGCATCGCGGGCCTGGAAGTGCTGCGTATCATCAACGAGCCCACCGCCGCGTCTCTGGCCTATGGCCTGGACAAGGAAGGCGGCCAGAAGATTCTGGTGTATGACCTGGGCGGCGGCACGTTCGACGTAAGCCTGCTGGAGATCGGCGACGGCGTGTTTGAAGTGCTGGCCACCAACGGCGATACCCGCCTCGGCGGCGACGACTTCGACGAGCGCATCATCAACTATGTGGCCGACACCTTCAAGAAGGAAAACGGCATTGACCTGCGTCAGGACAAGATGGCTTACCAGCGCCTGAAGGAGGCCGCCGAGAAGGCCAAGATCGACCTGTCCGGCGTGATGTCCACCAACATCAACCTGCCCTTCATCACCAGCGACGCTACCGGCCCCAAGCACCTGGATATGACGCTTACCCGCGCCAAGTTTGACGAGCTGACCGCCGACCTGGTGGAAAGGACCATCGGGCCTGTGAACAAGGCGCTCAAGGACGCTAACCTCACCCCGGACCAGATCGACAAGGTCATCCTGGTGGGCGGCTCCACCCGTATCCCCGCGGTGCAGGCGGCTGTTAAGAAGATCACCAACAAAGATCCCTTCAAGGGTATCAACCCCGACGAGTGCGTGGCTGTGGGCGCTGCCATCCAGGCCGGCGTGCTGGGCGGCGAGGTCAAGGACGTACTGCTCCTGGACGTGACGCCTCTGAGCCTGGGCCTTGAAACCGAGGGCCACATCTTCACCAAGCTCATCGAGCGCAACACCACCATCCCCACCAGCAAGTCGCAGGTGTTCTCCACCGCGGCTGACGGCCAGACCGCCGTGGAAATCCACGTGCTGCAGGGCGAGCGCCCCATGGCTTACGACAACAAGACGCTGGGCCGCTTCCAGCTTACCGGCATCCCTGCCGCGCCGCGTGGCGTGCCGCAGATCGAGGTTACCTTCAACATCGACCGCAACGGCATCGTGAACGTCAGCGCCAAGGATAAGGGCACCGGCAACGAGCAGAAGATCACCATTACCGCCTCCACCAACATGACCGAGGAGGAGATCAACCAGCGCGTGAAGGAAGCCGAGCAGTACGCCGAGCAGGACAAGAAGCGCAAGGAAGAGGTTGAAATCCAGAACCGCGCCGATACCCTCATCTATGAGATGGAGAAGCAGCTCCGTGAAAACGGCGACAAGCTCGACAGCGCCGATAAAGAAACCGTGCAGCACGAGATCGACGAGTTCAAGAAGGTGCGCGAGGGCGGCGATGTAGAGGCCATCAAGAGTGCCATGGAGAGCATGACCCAGAAGGTTTACCAGATCTTCGGCAAGCTCTACCAGCAGGAGGGCGGCCAGCCCGGCGCCGGCGAGGGCCCGCAGGTCAACGACGACGGCACCATCGACGCCGACGCGGAAGTGAAGTAATTCGGGACCCCATGGCCCCGTTCAGCCCCGGCGCGGGGGAGGGAGCCCCTCCCGCACGCGCGCCGGGGCATTCGGTCTGTATATACAGCATGTTTTGAAAGTAAGTAGGTGAGCTTTTGGCAAAGCGCGATTATTATGAGGTGCTGGGCGTAAGCAAGGATGCCTCCGAGGCCGAAATCAAGAGCGCATACCGCAAAAAGGCCAAGGAATGCCATCCCGACCTGCACCCCAACGACAAAAACGCCGAGGAGCGCTTCAAGGAGCTCAACGAGGCCAATGAGGTCCTCAGCGACCCCGAAAAGCGCAAACGCTACGATCAGTTCGGCTTTGACGGCCCCCAGATGGGCGGCGGCGCAGGCGGGTTTGATTTCAGCGGCTTTGGCGGCATGGGCGGCTTTGAAAGCATATTTGATACCTTCTTTGGCGGAATGGGCGGCGGCGCACGCCGGGCCGGCCCTGTTCAGGGCAACGACCTGCAGCACCGCATTACCATCACCTTTGAGGAGGCGGCTTTCGGCTGCGAAAAGACGGTCGATTTCTTCCGCAATGAAAACTGTGATACCTGCGGCGGCACGGGCGCCAAGCCTGGCACCCAACCCCAGACCTGTCCTACCTGTAAGGGTTCGGGGCAGGTGCGCACGGGCGGCGGCTTTATGGTCACGGTCCGCACCTGTCCTACCTGCCATGGCGAAGGTAAGATCATCAAGGACCGCTGCCAGACCTGCAGCGGCACCGGTCATGTACGGCGCAAGCGCAGCCTGAAGCTGCGCATCCCCGCCGGCATTCAGGACGGCGTGAGCCTGGTCAAGCGCGGCGAGGGTGAGCCCGGAATGCGCGGCGGTCCCGCGGGCGATCTGTATATCACCGTAACTGTCAAGCCCCACCGGCTGTTCAAGCGCGACGGCAACAACATCCTTCTGGATATGCCCATCAGCATCACCCAGGCGGCTCTGGGTGCGGAGATCGACGTGCCCACGCTGGAAAAAACCGTGAAGCAGCGCATCCCCGAAGGCACGCAGACGGGTACGCAGTTCCGCATCAAGGGGCAGGGCATTCCTTCGCTGAAAAACGGCCTCAAGGGCGACCTCATCCTCACCGTGCATGTGGAGGTTCCCCGCAAGCTGAACGAAAAGCAGAAGGATCTGCTGCGCCAGTTGGAACAGAGCCTGGGCGGCAAGGAATACGAAGGACGCAAAACCTTCGCCGATAAAATCAAGGAAATATTCAACAACTGATTCAAAAGCCCAAGGCGCCAGGCGCCCTGGGCGCTTTTGGACCCAAGAAGATGCGGAGGTGCTTTACGGTGGAATGGCTGGAAGCGGTGGTACATACCACCACCTTTGGAAGCGATCTGGTCAGCGATGAAATGATGGCGCTGGGTGCGGCGGGAACCGAAATCGTGGACCGCGCGGATGTGCCTGATCCCCGTCAGCCGGGGGTATATTGGGAACTGTACGATCCCGCCATGATCGACGCCATGCCCGACGACGTGCTGGTAAAGGCGTGGTTTGAGCGCGGTGAAAAGGAAAGGGAAACGATCGAGGCCGTACGCGCCCAGCTGGAACAGCTGCGCGTGCAGGGCGGCGCGGATCTTGGCACCCTGCGTCTGGAACTGAACGGCGTCAAGGACGAGGACTGGTCCGAAAACTGGAAAAAGTATTACAAGCCCTTCCGCATCGGCACGCATCTGGTTGTCAAGCCCACCTGGGAGGCATACCAGGCAATGCCTGAGGACCTGATCATCGAGCTGGACCCCGGCATGGCATTCGGCACCGGCACGCACGAGACGACCAATATGTGCATGCAGCTGCTCGAAAAGCATCTTAAGAGCGATATGCGCGTCATGGACGTGGGTACGGGCAGCGGCATTCTGGCCATTGCGGCGGCGCGTCTGGGCGCCAGAGAGGTGTTGGCCATCGACATCGACCCCGCGGCGGTCAAGGTTGCGCGTGAGAATATCACCCTGAACCATGTGGAGGACCGCGTGCACGCCGTGGAGGGCGATCTGTGCAAGAGCGAGGCCATGCCCTGTGACCTGGCTGTGGCCAACATTGTGGCCGACGCCATCCGCATGCTGGCCGCGCCTCTCACCCGCCATTTGGAAAAGGGCGGGCTGCTGATCTGCTCCGGTATCATCCGCGAGCGGGAGCAGGATGTGCTGGATGCTGCGCTGGCAGCGGGCTATACCGTGGCGGACCGCCTGGAAAAGGGCGAGTGGGTTGCGCTGGCGCTGAGAAACGAGGCGGCGTGATGCATCGCTTTTATGTAGAAAACCCTGCGGCGGCAGGAGAGACGGCCGTGCTTTCCCCGGAGGAAAGCGCACATGCCGCACGCGTTTTGCGCCTGCGCCCCGGCGAGGAGATTGTGCTGCTGGATGGTCAGGCGCTGTGGAGCGCAAAGCTGGAAGTTGTGAATGACCGCGCCTGCGAGGCGCGCGTGCTGGAAGCGCTGCCCTCGCCGGAGCCGTGCGCAAGGGTCACGCTGATTCAGGGCCTGCCCAAGTCGGACAAGCTGGAATGGATTGTGCAGAAGGCTACGGAGCTGGGCGCGTGGACGCTGTGGCCCGTGGAGATGGCACGCTGCGTGGCGCGCGGAGACAAGGGAAGCCGCCGCGAGCGCCTCTCGCGTATCGCGCTGGAGGCGGCCAAGCAGAGCGGCCGCGCGCACGTGCCGCAAATCGAGCCCGCGCGGAGCTTTCGTCAGGCGCTGGAGGCGCTTAAAAGCGATCCGCCGGACCTGCTGCTCACCGCCTGGGAGGAGGAGCATGCCCTGCCCATGAGCCGGGCGGTTGCTGGTTTTGTGGCGGAACGAGGTCTGCCGGGCCGGGTGGCCATTGTCATCGGGCCGGAGGGCGGTATTGCGCCAGAAGAATGGGAAGCCCTGCACGGAATAGGCGCGGTCAGCGTAACGTTGGGACCGCGCATCCTGCGCACGGAAACGGCGGGCCTGTGCGCCCTGAGCGTATTGTGGGCCGCTTTGGGCGAAATGTGATAAAGGAGCGAAAGCAAACGCATGCAAAAGACTGTATGCTTTACCACGCTGGGCTGCAAGGTCAATCAATATGATAGTCAGGCCATGCTGGAGCAGTTCGAGCAGCACGGATATGCCGTGGCTCCCGCAGGCGCGCCGGCGGATGTGTATGTGGTCAACACCTGCACAGTGACCGGCACGGGGGATAAAAAGAGCCTGCAGGCCATCCGCCGGTGCCGCCGGCGAAACCCCGGCGCGGAGCTGGTAGTTACCGGCTGCCTGGCGCAGCGCATGGGCGAAGCCCTGCGCGAAACGGGCGCAAGGCTCATTCTGGGCACACAGTACCGCGCGCAGGTGGTGGAGCTGCTGGAGCAGGCCGTACGTGAAGGTGTGCAGATGGTGGCGGTGGAGGGCGTGAGCAACGCGCCCTACGAGCTGCTGACCATTCACAGTCACGAGGGTCACACCCGCGCCGTGATGAAGATTCAGGAGGGCTGCGACAACCGCTGCACCTACTGCATCATTCCCAGCGTGCGCGGCGGTGTGCGTTCCCGCCCGCTGGAGGAGATTCGCAGGGAGGCGGAGGCGCTTTCTCAGGCGGGCTTTCAGGAACTGGTACTGACCGGCATCCACCTCACCAGTTATGGTCGCGACCTGCCGGGACGTCCCTCGCTGGCTCAGGCTGTGGAGGCCGCATGTGAGGCGCAGGATGTGCGCCGTGTGCGCCTGGGTTCGCTGGAACCACGCGTGGCCACACAGGCCTTTGTGGAGGCACTTGGAGCCCTGCCGCAGCTGTGCCCGCAGTTTCACCTGGCGCTGCAAAGCGGCAGCGACGCGGTGCTCATCCGCATGAAGCGCGGCTATAACACCCGTCAGTTTCTGGAAGCCGTGGAGCGCATCCGGGGCATGTGGCCCCAGGCCGCCTTCACCACGGACGTGATCGTGGGCTTTCCCGGCGAAACGGAGGAGGAATTCCAGCAAACGCTGGATTTCTGCGAGCGGGTGGGCTTCAGCCGCCTGCATGTGTTCCCCTACAGCCCACGCGAAGGCACCCCGGCCGCCGCGATGGAGGGTCAGGTGGATGAGGCAGTGAAGGCCCAGCGCGTCCACTGGCTGATTGCGCTGGGCGGCGAGCTGTCACACCGTTATCGCGAGCAATTCCTGGGCCAGACGGTACCCGTTCTTTTGGAAGAGGCGCTGCCGGACGGCGGCGCGGAGGGTTACACGCCGGAATACATCCATGTGTGTGCTCAGGATGGCCGCCCCGGCGCGCTGGCGCTGGTCCGGCTTGAGACACTCACCGAAGAAGGAATGGCGGGCACGGTTGTAGAATACCTGCCATAAGCATTACGCAATAAGGAGAGGATTGACATGACCGACTGTCTGTTCTGCAAGATCATCGCGGGGGAAATCCCGTCCAAAAAGGTTTATGAGGATGAGGATACCTACGCTTTTCATGACATTAACCCTCAGGCCCCCACGCATGTGCTGGTGGCGAGCAAAAAGCACACGCCTGACGTGGCGCACAATGCCGACCTTACCGACCACGAGCTGGCCGCCTGCCTGCGCACCTGCGCCAAGGTGGCAAGGGAACTGGGCCTGGAAGAGGGCGGCTACCGCATTGTCAACAACTGCGGGGAAAATGCCTGCCAGACCGTGAAGCACATGCACTATCACGTGCTGGGCGGAGCAAAGCTGTCGGAGCGCATGGCGTGATGCGCCGGGCCCTTGCACTGGGCCTGACGGTCATTTTGTCCTTGGCAGTTTCGCAGGACGCCATCGCGGAGACGACACATTGCATTACGGTGGATGAGCTTTCTGCGGTTGTGGATGGCGAGACAGTCGAGCTCGAGCCCTGGACAAGTCTGCTGGTGGGAGAAAACTGGCTGCAAATTCTTATTGAAAGCGAAGAAGAACGGCTGGCTGACTTTCAATTTGAGATCGTCGATCAGGGGCTGGCAATGTCGCTGGAAGGCGCACAGGAATGCATACTCATGCAGATGGAAAATTCCCAAGGGGATATGCAGGATGTGCGCAGCATGCTCCGGGACCCGGAAACGCTGATGGACAGTCTGATAGATATGTCGGATGGCCTGCTAAGTGTACGGCGTGAAACGGACGGTTCTTATCATTTTGCCTATGGCATTGCGAAGCTGAGCCTCTTTGGCCGTTTCACCTGGGAAACATGTGAGTTGGACCGGCCCTTCACCTTTGAAGGGAGGCGGATGCTCACGCAGGAACAGATGACCGGGTCTGATCTGGAGGCTCAGGTCTTGAAGGCGCCCTTCCGTCTGATGAGCCAGCCGGGTATGGCCCGGCTGTATGTGCTGGTGCAAAGACTGGCAGACAAGCTTTCATGAAGTTTACGTTTCGTTCAAAATTCATGGTTGACGGCTTGACGGATAAGCGTTATAATAGACGTATGGTCGCCATATGCTCTTGACACGTTCAAGGGGTCAGGCGAGATGAGCGAGGGGAGGGATAGCAGTGTCCGAGGTACGCATCCGCGAGAATGAATCCCTGGAAAGCGCTCTGAAGCGGTTCAAACGTCAATGTGCTCGCACAGGTGTTTTGGCAGAGGCTCGCAAGCGTGAGCATTATGAAAAGCCCAGCGTAAAACGCAAAAAGAAGGCTGAGGCTGCACGCAAGCGCAAGTACTGATTCATACGCAATCCAGAAGGACCGTCGCGTTGGAAAAAACGCGACGGTCCTTTTCGTTGTGTGCATAGAAAAGGGCGGCGTGGCAAACGCCATGCCGCCCAAGAACTAGGCTGCGGCTTTTTCTCCGCCGCCGCGCAAGCGGGCCACGATCTTTTCGCGCCGTTTTCGCCGCTTCTCCTTCAGGGCCAGACGGTCGGCCAGGTCCCTTGCGCCCACGCCGTATACCAGGTACAGAATCAGTCCGCTCACCAGCATGATAAACACCGTGGAGGCGCACCTCCGGCCGGAGGCGTTGACGTTGTAGCCGTCGCGGCCCTCCTCTGCGCACATGTTCTGAATCACCATGGCGTAGGTCTTGCCATAACTGGAATGGAACGTGGCGGACATGTCATATTCCGTAAAGAGGGCGTTGAAGTTCAGGGCGAATACGGCCAGCACGCTTGGCAGCACAATGGGCAGCTTCACCTTGAGGAAGGTGAATAGCCCGCTTGCGCCAAGGTTGCGCGCTGCGTCCTCCAATTCTTCATCTATGGCGTAGAACGCCGCCTTGATCATGCGTAGGGCAAATGGTAATTTGACCACCGTATAGGCCATGATGATCAGGAAACGCACGTTCTCGCGCATGTACAGGTTGGTGTTGAACACATACCACACATCCTCGGAGTTGAAGAACGTGCGGTAGGAATAGCAGATCAGAATGGTGGGCAAAAGCCAGGGGAACAGCAGGCTGTATTCCAGCACGGTGGACCGCTTTTTGCCGCGGTTCTTGAAGATGTAGTTGACCGCCACCACCACGATCACGCACGCCAGCGCCGCCGCGAGGGCCGAGAGCACAAAACTCAGTCGGATGCCGCCCACGGTGTCCGCGTTGGCAAACAGACCAGAGATGGCGTCTGGCCGCGTTTTGAGCTTGCCCCGGTTGGTCATGAACTCATAATCCTGCGACCCAAAGAAGTTGATCAGGGTAAAATCGCTAAAGCTGAGCGTTTTGGAGCGGATGGCAGGATAGTTTTGGAAGGCAAAGAGCACGATCATTACCACAGGCGTCATGTAGATGATGAACAGCACGTAGGCATAGATGTGCGCAAATACATTGGCCACGGGGTTGGTGATCTTCTGCTTGACCAGCTTGGCCTTGGTTTTGCTCACGCTTAGGTAATGCCCCTTGCGCTCGTAGTTGGACAGCACTGTGAGCAAAATGATGGTGAACATCGCCAGCAAAATGGAGAGCAACGCCGCGCGCGCCTGCGGAAACGCCTCGTCCGCCACGGACGAGCCCGCCAGACGCACGATTTCCGGATTGATGGAGTCATAACCCAACAGCGTCGGAGCGCTCATGGCGCAAAGACCCGTGATGAAGGTCATGACCGTGAGGGAAAACATCGTGGGAATCAGTGTGGGGAACACCACGCGCGTGAGCACCTTGAAGGGCTTTGCGCCCATGTTGCGCGCCGCCTCCACGGTGTTGTAGTCGATGCCGCGGATGGCGTTTCTAAGAAACAGCGCATGGTTGGACGTACAGGCAAACGTCATCGTGAAGAGGACCGCGTTAAAGCCCGAAAACCAGTTGCGGTTCATCCCCGGGAACATTTCGTAAAGCCAGGTGGTCAGAATGCCGTCGCTGTCGTAGAGGAACAGATAACCCGTTACCAGCGCGACGCCGGAATAGATCAGCGTGGTCATGTAGCCCAGCCGCAGGATCTTCGCGCCCTTGATGTCAAAGTATTCGGTCAAAAGCACGATGCTGACGCCCACGATGTTCACTGTCACCACCAGGCACAGCGCCAGCTTGAGCGAATTCCATACATACTTGGGCATGTTGCCCGCGAAGAAAAAGCGGATCACGGCCAAGGGGTCGGTCACACCGTCGGCGTTTTTCACGGTAAAGATCTGCGTCAGTGTGTTCAGGCACGGCAGAAGCATGAAGCCAAAAAACAGATACACGAAAAACGCGATGCCAAACGTTTTGGCCAGCATGTTGGGCTTAAACCATGAGGAAGCCTTTGCGTTCATGAGGCCGCCCCCCTTAGCGTGCATCGGGCGCGGCGTCGTAGCTCATCACATCAACGGGATGAATGCCCACAGTTACCTTCTCGCCCGGTTCGTAGATGTTGATGCCGTCGTTTTTCTCGATGGCCTTGATGGTCTGACTGCCCACGTGAATATAGTACTTGATGTACAGGCCGTAGTACTCGCGGCTTTCAATCACACCGTCCAGCCGCAATTCGTTTTCGTCCGCGGGGCGGTTGACACGGATGCGCTCCAGTCGCACAAAATGGTGCTGCGCGGGGTCCAGCTTCATGGCGGCCGCTACTTCGCCCTCCAGGCGGTTGATGTCGCCGATGAAGTTGCACACAAACTCCGTCTTGGAGTGGTTATATACCTCGTTGGGCGTACCGATCTGCTCGATAAAACCCTTGTTGAACACGGCGATGCGGTCAGACAGGGTGAGCGCTTCCTCCTGGTCGTGGGTCACGTAGATGGTGGTGATGCCAAAGTCGCGCTGCATCTTTTTCAGCTCGTTGCGCAGCTGCACACGCAGCTTTGCGTCCAGGTTGCTCAGCGGCTCATCCATGCAGATGATGGCAGGGCCTGTCACCAGCGCGCGGGCAATGGCCACACGCTGCTGCTGGCCGCCGGAAAGTTGGCTGACCGCCTTTTCCAGCTGCTCGTCGGAAAGGTCTACCTTGCGGGCGATGGCGCGCACCTTGTCGTCGATTTCCTGCTTTTTGAGCTTTTGCACCTTCAGGCCGAAGGCGATGTTGTTGTATACCGTCATGGAGGGGAAAAGCGCATAGCTCTGAAATACGATGCCGATGTTGCGCTTTTCAATGGGCACATGGGTAATATCCACGCCCTTGACGTTTACTGTGCCGGAAACCGGCTCGATAAAGCCGGTGATGGTGCGCAGCGTGGTCGTCTTTCCACAGCCGGATGGGCCTAAAAAGGTAAAAAATTCGCCTTCACGCACCTCTACGTTGATGTTGTGCAGCGCCTCAAAATCACCGAACTTGACCACAATGTCCTTCAGTTCGATCATGCCGCCAACAGCCCCCTTTTTGATCGTTCAGAATATGGATATGGCGAGCCCGATGGCTTCAGGCCCGCCATATCGCTATTGAGTAAAGCTGCTTTCTTTTTGCGCCGGCAACCGGCCGGCTCATAGCGTCATTCGCCGGCAGCCTGCGTCAGCACGGACCAGTCCAGATTATCCCAGTCGGGCTCGGTGGGGGCGGCGCTGTTGTCGGCCCAGTAGAAGCCCAGGTTGGTCATGATGTTGGTCCACTCGCTGGAATGCGCACCCACATACTCAGCGTAGGTCATATCGGTTCCCTCGACGGTCTCCAGCGCAAAGTTCTTAAGCGTGTAGATCGCGGGGGTCTCGTCGTAGATCTCGGCCACGGCAGCGGTGTTGCAGGGGAAGGAGTCAAACTCGTCAGCCCATTCGGCCTGCGTATCGGCAGAGCCAAACCACTCGGCAAAGGCTATCACAGCCTCGGTTTCCTCGGGCGTGCGGCCCTCACGGTCCAGAATGCCCAGGTACTCGGCGATGTAGTAGGTGCCGTCAGCGATATCTACAAGCGCCCAGTTTTCCGGCTCCAGGGTGCCCAGCAGGGGATGCTCGGAGCTGTCGGCGGCGCTGTCCACGTTGCCATAGAGGGAGCTGGAGTAGAAGGTAGAAACCTGCACCTCGCCGCGGTTGAGCGGATCAAAGCCGTAGCTGTCGCCGGTGTAGATGCCGTTGGCACAGTAGTTCCACAGGGTCTTCCAGCCTTCCACGGAGATGCCGCCCGCAGGAGACTCGGGATCGGTGAAGGGGAAGAGCATGGCGCTGTTGATGTTGGAGTTGGTGGTGCCGCCCACTTTGCCCTGACGGTACCAGGTGTAGCCGCAGTCCACGATGTCGGCCCAGTGCTCAAAGCTCAGCTTTTCGCCATTGGTGCCCAGCTCGTCGGTGCGGTAGAGCATCAGCACGTTCTGGATGACCAGGCCATAGGCCTTGCCGTCATATTTGTACTCGCCCACTTCGTCGGCCCAGGTGGGGGTCCAGTCCATCACCTTGAGGTTCTCATAGGTGCCATTGACCAGCTGAGACCAGCGGGTTTCATTCAGACCGAAGATGATGTCGCCGTCCTTGTTCTCATTGGCGGCCTGGATGGCAGCGGTGTCGCCGGAGATAACGCTGTTGTCATCCAGCGAAATGGTGAAGCCAGCAGCCTTGGCGGCGTTTTGCAGCCAGGTGGCACGCTCGGTGGAGTTGGAGTTGGAGTAGATGCGGATGGTGTAGCCGCTGTAATCCTTTCCCTCCGCACTGGCAAAGGTGCATACGCTCAGCACCATTATCAGCGCAAGAACGACAGAAAAAGCCTTTTTCATACCTGGAAATCCTCCTTTTTTTGCTTGCTGATTCCGTTTGAGCAAGTGTTTGAAACTTTTACCTAATTATATCACAGCCCAGATTTGCTGTAAACCGCTGCCGGAAATTTTAAAACATGAAGAACATCAAAAAAACGGCTGCTGTCGGAGGCCTGCTAAAAGACCCATTTCAGGAGGCTTGCAGGACCGCAGAGCCGCGGCATCAACCGTACACTGGCCACGCCGGAAATCTTTGTGGCCATCGGGTTACTTGCTTTTATGCGTTTTCCCCCAAGCCCCCAGTCCCGCTGCCAATACAAGCACAGCGCCTGAGGCGGCCATGATCCATGACAGCGGCATTTGATCTGCAAGCGGCCCGAACACTGCCATTCCAAGCGGCATACAGCCTGAATACACCGCGCTCATCAGCCCGAATACCCGTCCCTGTACGTCAGGAGCCGGACGTTCCTGCATCAGGGTGGAAACCGCGGTCTGCACGGTGGTCAGCGCTAACCCATAGAACCCCATCAGCGCCAGATAGACGCTGAAACGAGCCGCAAAGCCCAGAAGAATGGACAGCGCTCCGAACGCGGCAAGGCCTGCAAACAGCGTGGGTTCTTTTTTGGCAAAACCGCCCCAGAGGCCCATCAAAAGACCTCCGGCTGTCATACCGGCAAAACCGGCCAGCTCGGTTGCGGTAAGGTATCCATAGGTATCGCCAAAGGTCCGGTTCACATGCAGACCTGCTAGAAAGCCGCCGGGCACGCAGAAAAACACGAATATACCATAGATGGCAAGCAGGCGGCCTACCTCCGCTTCGCGCGCGGCATAGGCTACGCCGCTGCGCAGGGATGACCACAGGGAACCGGCCGTTGGCTTTTTGGTGACGGGAGGAAGTGGCACGCGGAGAAGAACTGCCACACCCACAGCGGCCGTGGCAACATCAATCCAGAGGGTAGAACGCAGTGTACCTGCAGCGAGCACGGCACCCGCTGCGGCAGGTGCGGCAAATTGTACCGCCGATTGCACGGCGGCATTGATGCCATTGAAACGCATGCGCTTGTCCGCGGGCACCAGGAGAGGAACCGTAGCGTTGACTGCGGGCGTCTGCACGCCTGCGCCCACGGAACGGATCACCGACAGCACCAGCAGGGCGGCCAAGAGAGTGGATTCTTCGAAAAACATGGGCATAAGCAGAATCATGACCAGCGTTACGGCCGCAATACTCAGATCGGCTCCCGCAATCAGTGCCCTGCGGGAAAAACGGTCTGCCCACACCCCTGCGGGAAAGGAAACTGCAAATTGAGGGAGATAGGAGCAGATGCTGAAAGCGGATACCCATGCCCCCGAACCCGTCGAAACCGTGGCGTACCAAACAATAGCCATCTGCACAAGCGTGGAGCCGAAAAGGGTAAGGCCCTGGCTGATCAAAAACAATGCTGCACACACTTTCCAGTTCTCTTTTGCTTTCATTTGGCCCTCCTAGCCCCGGACGGGCCAGACCATGCGCTGGGTAGGATATCCAAATTCCACCATCAGCGCATCTTCCTGAAAGCCCAGCCGCTTCCACCTCCTGCGATAGCCGGGGTCGGCTGGATCTCTTTCCCGGAAGGTGGTCAGGCTCAGCTCCTGCCGGGGGGAAAGCCTGTGCTGCACGGCCTTAAGCAATACGGTGTACATGCCTGACGAATGATACTGGGGATGAACGCCCAGATAGTCGATGCAGCCTGTGGCCGAGCAAAAGCCCACCGCACCTATTGCCATGTGTCCGTCGCACAGAACAAGAGATTCTCCCAGCGCCATACGCGTTTTGAGCCATGTCAGGTGCTCCTCTTCATTCAGCCGGGGATATCCGTCCACCACCTGCCGGAGCAGCGCCATCCATGCCGGAATATCATCCGCTTTTGCCAGGCGGATGCCGGACAAGGCTGTTTTAGGCTTTAGATGGATGGGAAGCTGCAATGGATAGAAGACGCGCAGGCGGCGGTATTGGGCCGGTGAGACTTTGTACAATGCCCGAAAGGCATCGGTAAACGCCTGTTGGCTTTGATAGCCCACAGCCAGGGCCAGTTCGCTTAACGGCGTCCGGGAATATACAAGGCGTCGTGCCGCTTCGGTCAGCCTGCGCCGTCTGGCATATTGGTGCAAGGATATGCCTAAAGTGCCGGAAAATGCCCGGTGCAAATGGTATTTGGAATAATGCGCCGCTTCTGCGACTGCTTCGAGTGTCAGGTTTTCATCCAGATGATTTTCAATGAAATCAAGGGCTGCGCCAGTCATTGCAAGTGGCACACATTCCATGCCGTTTTCCCTCCCCGCCTGCATTCTCCGTTTAGCATAGCATAAAAAGTGCTTGCTGTTTACAGAATTCTTGCGCAGCAGCACGGAAGAAAAAACGGCGGTTCGGCCGCCGTTGCACTTTAAGAAATCTGTCCCGCGCTCGCAGAGGATGCCTTCGCAAAATCATAGATTCGGGGCCAATGCCAGAAATCCACATTTCATTTTCACATGAGGGCACGGCGCGCATTTTCCAGGCGCTGCAAGTACAACCGGTAAATCAATTCGATCAAAAAGGCCTGAGCACTTACAGCCGTGCCTGCCCCGCCAAACCCACCGCACAAAAGCGTACTGTTTGCCAGCGTGCTTAGCGACAGCTTAGACAGGGGTGAAATGAGGATCAGGTAGCATCCCTTGCTGCGCACCAACCTTGCCAAATCTGCCAGCGAGGCGGAAGAATCGTTTTGTACGAATAGGATTACGGCATCCCGGGCGGTAAGCGTCGCACACAGCCGGTTTTGCTCATGGACATTCAGCGCACAATGAACCTTGGGCATGGCAAGCATCAGCTGGCGATAGGCGTTGAACGTCGATACCAGCGACTTGCCGGCGCCAAGGACCAAAATACGGTCCGCCAGCATCAGCCGCCGCACATCTTCGTCCAGCTGAGCGGGCTCAAGCAGCTGATAGGTTTCACGCAGCGCATTCAAGCAGCCGTTATAGATCCGCCTGACCTGGATGGAAACAGGGTCATCATCCGCTATGGATGGTTCAATGGTTTGTTCCCTGGCACATATGCTTACTGCCAGCGCTGTGCGGAAGTCGCGATAGCCGCTTACTCCCAGTGTGCGGCAGAAGCGAAATACGGTGCTGTCCACTACGTTGCATTCCTGCGCCAGGGCGCTGATGCTCATGCTAAGGACGTCCTTTCCATGCTCGAGCACATAATCCGCTATACTTTGCTCCATACGGGTAAAGGTGCCGTAACGTCGGCTGATGGCGGCGAAAATGTCCTCGTATTTCACGGGAAATCCTCTCCTTGCAAGATTGTTTTATATTGTTCTAATCTGCTTGAATTGTAACATTTATACAGATAAATGTCAATCAGAAAAATTCCAATAGAAGTATAATGCTTCTGTTGGAAATCGAATGATATTCTGCTGAGTGGGCCTGTTTTGCTGGCTTGCACAGGCTGGCGAAGCGTGCTACAATAAGTCGAAACCATATCACGCGGGATGGCCAGGAGGAAGCATGAACAGTATTACCAACATGATTGCCGAGGGTAAGGGAAAGCGCCTCTACGCCACCGAAAACCCTGACGAGGCAGTGGTCTACTACCGGGATGAGACCTTTGCCTTCCATGGACTAAAGCGCGGGCGCATCATTGGCAAGGGCGAGATCAACAATCTGATCTGTGAATACATGTTTACTTTGCTTACCCAAAAGGGTGTTCCCAATCATTTTATCCGCCGTATCGACAATCGCTGCTCGCTGATCAAGCGGGTGGAAATCATCCCGGTAACCATCAAGGTGCGAAATATCGTGGCGGGCAGTCTGGCCAAACGCATCGGATATCCCGACGGCACGAGGCTGAAAAACACCGTGGTGGAATATTGCCTCAAGGACCCGGAGCTGGAAGACCCGCTGGTGAACCTGACGCACATCACCGCCATGGAGATTGCTACGGCCGAGGAGATGCACCGCATGGAGGAAATGAGCCTGCGGGTTAACGACATCCTCAGTGAATGCATGCGGGAAATCAGTATTGAGCTGATCGACTTTAAGCTGGAATTTGGCCGCTATCATGGTGAAATTCTGCTGGCGGACGAAGTATCGCCCGATACATGCCGCTTCTGGGATGCGCGCACCCATGAACCGCTGGATATCGACCGCTTCCGTCATGACCTGGGCGACGTGGAGGAGGCCTACCGCGAGGTGTTGCACCGCCTGACGGGCAACGTGCTTAAAAATACCGAGGAGGAATGAACCTATGACTCCCTTCAGCGGCAAAACGCTGATGATTACCGGCGGCACCGGCTCCTTTGGCGAGGCGGTGCTCAAGCGCTTTTTGGATACTGATATTGGTGAAATCCGCATTTTCAGCCGCGACGAAAAAAAGCAGGACGATATGCGGCACCATTACCAGAATGATAAAATCAAATACTATATCGGCGACGTGCGCGAGCTTTCCAGCGTGAAAAATGCTATCCACGGCGTGGATTATCTCTTTCATGCGGCGGCGCTCAAGCAGGTGCCCTCCTGCGAGTTCTTTCCCGTCGAAGCGGTCAAAACCAATGTGTTGGGCGCGGATAACGTGCTTACCGCCTGCATCGAGGAGGGTGTGCGCAAGGTCATCTGCCTCTCCACCGACAAGGCGGCCTACCCTGTCAACGCCATGGGTACCTCCAAGGCCATGATGGAAAAGGTATTCGTGGCCAAGGCGCGCACCGTCAGCCCGGAACGTACGCTCATCTGCGGAACGCGCTATGGAAATGTCATGTGCTCGCGCGGGTCGGTGATCCCGCTGTTTATCGAGCAGATCCGGTCAAACCAGCCTCTTACCGTGACCAGTCCGGACATGACTCGCTTCATCATGAGTCTGGAAGAGGCTGTGGAACTGGTGCTGTTCGCCTTTGAGCACGCTCACAGCGGCGATATTCTGGTCAAAAAGGCCCCTGCCTGCACCATTGGCGTGCTGGCGCAGGCTGTCAAAGAGGTGTTTCATGCGCCAGATCATCCTGTACGCATCATCGGCATCCGTCATGGCGAAAAAATGTATGAGACCCTGCTGACCAATGAAGAGTGCACGCACGCTGAAGATATGGGCGATTTTTACCGCGTCCCCTCCGATACGCGCGATCTGAACTATGATAAATATGTGGTTACCGGCGAGCAGGACCGCAACCTGCTGACCGAGTTTAATTCCAGCAACACCCGCCTTTTAAGTGTGGAAGAGGTGAAGGAAAAGCTGCTGGAGCTGGACTATATCCAGCAGGCGCTCGCCGCATGGGACAGGCCCTGAAAAGAGCCGAAGGGGCGCGGGCCAGAGCAGCCGTCGCGCCCTTTTTTGCAGACTGGCCGGAAATGCTGATCGCCTCCGCACTGGAAGGAGCGATGGGCGGTGTGTGGACGCTGGAGGAAGCACCCGGCGGCGCACTGGCCGAATGCGCGGATTTCCTGTTCCTTGCGGCGCAGAATATCCAAACTGCCCGGAGCCTGCTGACGGCATGGAAGCGCGAGCATGCAGGACAGTATGCCATACTCGCGGCGCGCGATCCGTCATTATCGGTATTGGTTCCCGCCGTGTTTGCGGACGAGGCGGTGCCTACGCGGCGCTACGCTTTTCACAAGGGCGGCGAAGCCTTTGACCGAGAGCGTTTGGCGCGGTTTGCCGCGTCTGCGCCTGTAGGGGTGGAGCTGCGTCCGTTTGACCGCGAGGCCTGCCGCCTGGTCATGCAGGCGCCCTGGTCGAGGTCCTTTTGTGAACAATTCCGCGATGCAGACGATTTTATGGCCCGTGGGCTTGGGGTGGCCGCACTGTGCGGGGGAGAGTTGGTAGGCGGCGCATCATCCTATGTGTGTTTCAGCGGGGGCATTGAGCTTCAGGTGGAAACCCGCAAGGATATGCGCAGGCGTGGTGTGGCTCTGGCTTGCTGTGCCCGGCTGATTCTGACCTGTCTGGACCGCGGCCTCTATCCCAGCTGGGATGCGGCCAATCTGGAGTCCGTTGCTCTGGCCCAGCGGCTGGGATATCGTCTTGCCGGACCCTATGACGCATGGGAGCTGTACCGCTCCTGCGAGGCATAAAAAACAGCGTGAAAACGCTTTTCCCGCCTGAAGAATCTGAATACCCTGACGACGCATCCCTTATTAGGAGGATTCATATGGCGCTTTTCAAGCGGCATGAGTTCAGCCAAAACAGCATCACCGAGGGCGTAATCTGGAAAAACCTGCTGGCTTTTTTCTTCCCGATTCTGTTGGGTACGTTTTTTCAGCAACTCTACAACACGGCAGATGCCGTAATTGTAGGAAAGTTTGTGGGCAAAGAGGCTCTGGCCGCCGTGGGCGGCACCACGGGTACGCTGGTTAACCTGGTGGTGGGCTTTTTTGTTGGCCTTTCCTCCGGCGCGACGGTCATCCTTTCGCAGTTCTATGGCGGACGGCGCGACCGCGAGGTCAGCGAGGCGGTGCATACCGCCGCGGCGTTGGCACTGGCGGGCGGCGCATTGTTCACGGTGCTGGGCATCGTGTTTTCGCCCGTGGTTCTGCGCTGGATGGGCACCCCGGCGGATGTACTGGTCCATGCCGAGGTGTATGTGCGCATCTATTTCGCCGGCATGATTCCTTCGCTCATCTATAACGTGGGCGCGGGTCTCCTGCGCGCTGTGGGCGATTCCCGCCGGCCTTTGTACTTCCTTATCAGCGCCTGCATGGTCAACATTGTGCTGGACGTGTTGCTGGTGGTGGGGCTGGAGATGGGGGTGGCAGGTGCCGCACTGGCCACCATCTTTTCGCAGGCCGTCAGCGCCGTGCTGGTGGTGCTCACTTTGCTGCGTTCGCGTCAGGTCTATCGTCTGGAACCCAGAAAAATCCGTTTCTATGGCAACCTGCTGGACCGTATCGTGCGCATCGGCTTTCCTGCGGGGCTGCAATCGGTCATGTACTCCCTCTCCAATATCATCATTCAGGCCAGCATCAACGCCTTCGGCACCAATGTGGTGGCCGCCTATACGGCCTATGGCAAGCTCGACGGCCTGTACTGGATGATGATCAACGCCTTTGGCGTATCCATCACCACCTTTGTGGGACAGAATTTCGGCGCGGGCAAGTACGACCGCATGCGCCGGAGCGTGCGCGTATGCCTGCTGATGACCTTCGGGGCGACGGTGCTGATGAGCGGCTTTTTCCTTCTGCTGGGCGAGCCGCTCTACCGGCTGTTTACCGATGACGCGCAGGTGGTAGCGTTGGGCATGCAGATTTTGCGTCTGCTGGCGCCTACGTATGTGACCTATATCTGCATTGAAGTGCTGGCTGGCGCGGTGCGCGGCACGGGCGATTCGCTTATCCCCACACTCTTTACGCTTACGGGCGTATGCCTTCTGCGCGTGGTATGGGTGATGGGCGTGGCCCCCGCCTACCATAGCCTGATGGTGGTGTTGCTCAGCTATCCCATCACGTGGACGGTCACATCGGTGCTGTTTGTGATTTACTATCTAAAGGGCGGGTGGCTCAAGCGAAGCATCGGCAAGGCCAAGCTGGAGGCCTGAGCCGGGCTGCCTTTACCGGGGCGTTACCGCTACCTTGATCACCCCATCCAACCGGTTTTCAAAGATCCGGTAGCCTTCTTCAATATTGGCAAGCGTGCATCGGTGGGTGATCAGGGGTGTTGTATCAATCTTGCCCTGCTCGATCAGACGCAGGGTTTCGGCGCAGTGGCAGCCGTCTACTCCGCCGGTTTTGAAAATCAGATTTTTGCCATACATATCAGGCAAGGGAAGCGTTTGAGGGCCGTCGTAGAGGGCTACGATGGTTACGGTGGCGTTGGGGCGTGCGCAGGTCCACGCCATGCGGAAGGTGTCGGGCGTTCCTGCCACCTCCAGCACCGCGTCCGCTCCGCCATGGTCCGAATGCTCGCGGACAAAGGCTTCCAGCCCCGCGGGCGGCGAAGTGAGCACATCCGGATGATGGCGGCGCACGAAGGCCAGGCGCAACGGGTCCGCATCGCATACGATGACCCGGCGGGGATGCTTGAGCAGCACGCATTGCATCGTGCAAAGTCCTGTCGGACCTGCACCGATGATTAGCACGGTATCCTCCGGTCCGATATTCCCGATCTGCGCGGCCCAATAGCCGGTCGCCAGCACATCGCCCACCAGCAGGGCCTGCTCATCCGTTACGGCGGAGGGAATAAGGTCCAGGCCCTGATCGGCATAGGGCACACGCACATATTCAGCCTGTCCGCCATCGATGCGGCAGCCCAGCGCCCATCCGCCGTTGGGGTCGGTGCAGTTGTTGACCCAGCCATGACGGCAGAAATAGCATTCGCCGCAGAATGTTTCCACGTTTACCGTTACGCGGTCGCCGCGTTTTACGCGGGTGACATCCGAGCCTGTTTCCTCCACCACGCCTACCATTTCATGTCCCACGGTGATGCCGGGCACCGCCCTTGGCACGCTGCCATGGCGGATGTGCAGGTCGCTGGAGCAGATGCTGGCCAGCGTGACGCGCACGATGGCGTCCCGGCTGTTTTGGAGGGTGGGACGGGGTTTTTCCATAAGTTCAAAGCGGCCTCGGCTGACATAGGTATAGGTGAGCACGACGTGCAGCTCCTTTCGGTTCAGGGATATAGAACGATGATCTATTATAACACAGATTGAAGCGGGTGGGGGTGGGAAAAAGGCGTCATAGTACCGTGCTTCGACCATATGAAAAAAGCACCGCCCAGCTCCCTCTTCCGAGGCACCGGGCGGCGCGCCGCATTCAGCGGATGCCGTATTTTTCAATCACATAATCCATGTCCTTGTCCCCGCGACCGGACAGGTTGATCAGGATGGAGCCGCGCTTCATGCGCTTGGCCAGCTGCATGGCGTAGGCCACGGCATGGGCGCTTTCGATGGCGGGGATGATGCCCTCCAGACGCGACAGGGTGAAGAATGCGTCAATGGTGTCCTCGTCTCCGACCACGTCGTAGGTCACGCGGCCCAGGTCGTGCAGGAAGGCATGCTCCGGACCGGAAGAGGGATAATCCAGACCGCTGGCTACGGAGTAAACCGGCGCGGGACCGCCGTGCTCGTCCTTGAGCATGATGCTGTTGAAGCCGTGCATCACGCCTTCGGTGCCATAGCTCAGGCTTGCGGCGTGATCGCCCAGGGCCGGACCGCGTCCTAGCGGCTCCACGCCGTAGATGTCCACCGGATCGTTAAGGAATCCGGCAAACATACCCATGGCGTTGGACCCACCGCCCACACAGGCCACTACAGCATCGGGAAGCTCTCCGGTCATTTCCAGGAATTGCGCGCGGGCCTCGATGCCCACCACGCTCTGGAAATCGCGTACCATCATGGGGAAGGGATGCGGTCCTACCACCGAACCGATGCAGTAGATGGCTTCCTTGTACTCCCGGCTGTAGGCCGCGAAGGCCGCATCCACCGCCTCCTTGAGGGTTTGAAGGCCGTCGGTCACCTCTATCACGCGTGCACCCAGGATTTTCATGCGCGCTACGTTGGGAGCCTGCTTTTTCACATCTACCGCGCCCATGTAAATATCGCATTCCAGCCCGAAATACGCCGCCGCTGTGGCCAGCGCCACACCATGCTGGCCCGCACCGGTTTCAGCTATGACCTTTTTCTTACCCATGTACTTGGCCAGGAGCGCTTCGCCCATGCAGTGGTTCAGCTTGTGAGCACCAGTGTGGTTGAGATCCTCGCGCTTGGCGTAGAGCTGCACGTTGCCCAGCGAGGACGACAGCCGCTCCAGGTGCGAAACCGGCGTGGGACGCCCCTGGAATTCCCGGCGGATGCGCCGGAGTTCATTGACGAACTTGCTGGATTTGCAAATGGTCATGTAAGCGTCGGTGATTTCATCCATGGCCGCCTGCAGCTGTGGCGGAATGTAGGAGCCGCCATACTTTCCGAAATAGCCGTTCGCGTCGGGATAGTTGCGGAAATAGGTGTCAAAATCCACATCATGAAATTTCATAAGAAGAACCTCCCATTTATCATATTTGTCAGAGTATTCCCTTGAGCAAAACGCATTCATCGTCCCCGCCGGGACGCCATCGCCTGGTCAACCGCATAATCTGCCTCCTGAAATCAAAAGGATTCCCTGTTTTCTGCCGGGGAAATGAAAAAGCCCCTGGCAGAAGTTTGCTTCTACCAGGGACGAACTCGACTGTCCGCGGTGCCACCCTGTTTCACGGGGAAAGCCCCGTGCGCTTGACGAGATACCTGCATATCTCCGGCAACTGACGCATGCCTGCGCGTCGCAGCATACTCTGTGGACATCCACATTTGACTGCGCCCTCAGCGGTCCATTTGACGGTGCGTTTCCTGCCCGCCTTTCAGCACCGCGGGCTCTCTGGAAGGGCGTGGCCGCCTTTATCTCCGCTTCAACGGTTTGGAGTGTATGAATTTACAATCATTATACTCTACTCGGGGAAGGCTGTCAACCCATCCAAAACGCTTGTATTATTTGAAAAATCGCGGGTTC
This sequence comes from Bacillota bacterium, assembly GCA_023404345.1. Classification (GTDB taxonomy): domain Bacteria; phylum Bacillota; class Clostridia; order Christensenellales; family Aristaeellaceae; genus Limiplasma. The sequence goes on along the minus strand of JAEYCB010000015.1, from coordinate 1,475 downwards.
GTCTTTGAGAAGAGGCTTTTTCGCTTCGAGGGGGCCGCTTTTCACCCACCCGGATTTATGCTATAATATGGATAATCATTCTCTATTAAGGAGGTTGCGTTTCCATGACCAAAAGAGTCTCACCGCGCTCATGGCTGTTGCGCTGCTGTGCACGATGTTGCCCGCGATGGCGCTGGCCAATACGGGAAGCATGTATGTAAAAACCAGCAATGGCGGCAGCGTACATCTGCGCAAGGACCCCATTGCACCGGCCAACAACGTGCTGACCGAGGTACCCTACGGCGCCGTGGTGGATGTGCTTGGCTACGAATCCGACCGCAACTGGGCGCATGTGGCCTACACCAGCGGCGGACGCACCTGGGACGGCTATATGATGACCCGTTATCTGGTGGTGCAGAAGCCCGCCGACAAGTCCGGCGAAAAAAAGTCCAGCGATAACGACACGTCCAATACCCCGCAGATGCCCAATTTTAAAAACTTTAAGCTCGTTGATCCCTATGAGGTCGTTGTGCGGCCTTCCAAGCCCAATGGTTACGTCAACTTCCGCTGGGCTCCCTCCTATGACTGCCGTGTGATCATGCGCTGCTATGCCGGATATTCCCTCACGGTTATCGCTCAGGATGGCAGCTGGGCGCAGGTAAGCGATCCCCAGACTGGCTATGTGGGCTTCATCAACCGCAGTTTCCTTACGACGGTGGGCGATGGCACCAGCGTGGGCGCCGTCCTCAACAACTGAGCTGCTGAGGCTTAAACCATGAAAAGAGGTGCAATGGATATGAAAAAGTTTTTTGCTGTATTGCTGACCGTGCTTTTGTTGCCGGTGTTTGCTCTGGCAGAGGAGACGCAGGCTGTAACGGTAAAGGTAAACGATACGCTGAGCCTGTCGGTGGTTGTGCCTGATGGCTATACTTTTGACCAGACATGGTATGGCGACGTGTTCTACGGACAGTTGAACCCCGAAGAAGAGGGCAAGTTGTTGATGGTGCTGTCCCTGGGCTACTCCGAAGAATACGCGGACCGCTCCATTAACGATCTGTCGGACGAAGAACTTGATTCGCTGATCACCGTTTCCATGTCGGATTTCGCCAATCCCACCTACACGCTTTCTGAAACCGCCGAGGGCACCAAGCTGATCATCGTGGATGAGAACTCTGAGCATGATGAGTATGCCGAGGTATTTACGGTCTATCAGGGCTACTTCATCGGCCTGCTGCTGGAGCCCGCGGGCGATGTGCAGGTATCCCAGGAAGAACTGGATATGGCCGTTCAGTTCCTCAGCGATATGCAGTTTGTCCACACTGAGGCATAAAAGCAGAAACATGCGCGCGCTGCCCGCAAGGGCGGCGCGTCAGCCAGTCAAAGAAGCCACTTTGCTTCGGCACAAAGTGGCTTCTTGTAGTAGGTGAAGGTAGAAAAGCAGAAAAGCAGAAAAGGTCGCCACTTGTGGAGGGCGAGTTTCTTGAGATTCATCGCAG
>JAEYCB010000043.1 GCA_023404345.1 Bacillota bacterium | reverse complement strand
ATCTACACCGACCGGGACGGCGAGGTCATCCTGAAGAAATACTCCCCAATCGGTGAAATGTCGGCTTTCGCCAAGGATTATACGGAATCCATCTTTCGCTCCATGGGCCATATCGCCTGCATCGTGGACCGCGATCAGGTGGTGGCAGCCAGCGGCGTGAGCAAGAAGGAGCTTGCTGACAAGCCCATCAGCCATGACCTGGAGACGGCTATCGCCAACCGCCAGACCGTGGCCATCAACCGCGCAGGCGGCGGCAAGATCGTGGCCGTGACCAACGAGGAGGACATCACCGGCTATACGGCGCAGGTGGTCTCCCCCATCATTGCGGACGGCGAGGCCATCGGAGCGGTGCTGCTCCTGTCCAAGGAGCAGGGCGCCAAGATGGGCGACGCAGAGCTCAAGGTGGCGGAGACCGCCGCGGGCATCGTTGGCCGCCAGATGGAGCAGTAACGCCCGCGCGCTCGCCGGCGGGCCTGCCCTCCCCCAACGCACATCATTACCTTGCGAAACCGCGGCAATGCGCTTATAATAGGCTTGCCGCGGTTTTGTCATATTCCGCCGCCAACTTTCTTTTTCGGAGGCCTTTTTTTGAGCAGTACGCAGAAATCCATTCTCAGCGGCATGACCATTTTAAGCGTGGTGGGCCTCATCTGCAAAATTGTAGGTGCCCTGTACCGCATTCCCCTGGCCTGGCTCATCGGGGACGAGGGCATGGGCACCTACCAGCTGGTCTTTCCCACCTATAACATGCTGCTGACTATCTCCTCGGCGGGCCTGCCGGTGGCCATCAGCCGCATGGTCAGCTTCACGCTGGCTCGTGACGACCCCCGCAACGCCCGGCGCATCTTCCGCGTGGCGCTGTGCCTTCTCTCCAGTTTGGGCCTGATCGCCATGCTACTCATGCTGGTCATGAGCCCCACGCTCGCTCTGCGTTCGGGTGACCCATCTACCCAGCCGGGCTTTGTAGCCATTGCGCCGGCCCTTTTGCTGGTGTGCACCATGTCCGCGCTGCGCGGCTTCATGCAGGGACAGCAGAACATGGTCCCCACCGCCATTTCCCAGCTGATCGAGCAGGTGGGCAAGGTGTTTGTAGCCTTGCCGCTTGCGTATTTCGGCATGCGAATCTCCGTAGCCTATGCAGCGGCGGGAGTGCTGCTGGGCACCTCCATCGCCGAGGGCGTGGCGCTTCTGTACATGGTGGTAATCTACCAGCGTAAGCGTGCGGCCTTTGATTCCCTTCCACAGAATCCCGACGAGCCGCCCTTGGCCGTGCGCCCCCTGCTCAAGCGCCTGCTGTCTTTGAGCATTCCCATCACGCTGGGTGCATGCATTGTGCCTATCGCCTCCTTTATTGACAGCGGCCTCCTGCTCAATCGCCTGGTGGATGCGGGCATTGAGCGCTCCACTGCCCTGGGACTCTACGGGCGCTATTCGGGCTATGTGCTCACTTTGATCAATGTGCCCACAGCCCTTGCCGTAGCCATTTCCATGAGTCTGGTTCCCTCTATCTCCAGCGCCATGGCCAGGGGCGACGGCAAAACCATGCGCCGCCAAAGCGCGCTGGGGCTTAGGCTTTCCTTTGTGGTGGGGCTGCCCTGCTCCATCGGCATGAGTCTTTTGTCCTCGCAGATTCTCAGCCTGATCTATCATTTCGATACGCCCGAATCCCTGCGCGTGACCGCCGAACTGCTCAGCCTTTCCAGCCTGACCATCGTGCTATTTACCGTGGTCCAGTCCACCAGCGGCATATTGCAGGGGCTGCGCAAGCAGCGCATCCCTATGTATACGCTCATGGCGGGTGTGGCAGTCAAGGTCCTGCTCAACTACACGCTCATCGGCATGCCGCAGATCAACATCTACGGTGCCCCCATTGCCTCACTCACCTGCTACACCATCAGCATGCTGCCCAATCTATGGTATGTGCGCAAGTATACCGGCATGAAACTGGACCTGAAAGGCATTCTGCTCAAGCCTGCGCTGGCCACCGCGCTCATGGGCGTTGTGCTGGCGCTGGCGATCCGCCTGCTTCCCTCCGGACGGCTGTGGACGCTGGTGCTGGTCGTGGTAGGCATCGGTACCTATGCTGCCTTTGCGCTCCTCACCGGCGCGCTTACCCGTGATGACCTGGCTCCCCTGCTCAGGCGCTTCGGACGTGGCAGGGCACCAAAGAAGGAGGATTGACTTATGAACCGCCTGACCATCGTAACCCTTGGAACCGGCGGAGAGGCTTTTCTGACCCGCGGCGTAGAGCGTGTGCTCAAGCAGTCGCCCCGCGTGGTGCTACGCACGGCGCGCCACCCCATGGCAGACGCCCTGTCGCAGGAGGGCGTCACCTTCGAGACGCTCGATGCGCTCTATGACGAATGCGAGGATTTTGATATCTTCAACCGCGCGGCGGCGGTTAAGGTACTAAGCCTTCTGAATGAAAGCCCCGTGTGCTATGCTGTGAGCGACGCGGTCTTCGACGAGACCGTTGCCCAGATTCAGCGGCTCAAGCCCAGAGAGGCGGATGTGCTGGTCCTTCCCGGCGTAAGCCATGCGGACCGTTGTCTGGCCATGGTGGAGGACGTGCCGGCTGGCGTCAGGCTCTACGCGGCGGAATCCTTTTTGCAAACCCGCGTATCTCCCCAGGAGCCGCTACTGGTGACGGAAGTGCACAGCCGTGAATGCGCGGGCAGCGTGAAGCTTCGGCTGATGGAGCTCTTGCCTGAGGACCTGCCCGTATCCTTCTTCACCGGCGATGAAACCACTGGCGAGCTCTCCGTGCGCTCCATACCGCTTTACGAGCTGGACCGCCAGAACGCCTATGACCACCTGACCGCGGCGTATGTGCCCGCCGTACCCATGGAGCAGCGCACCCGCTACGACATGGACGATCTGGTACACGTGATGGAGCGTCTGCGCGCTCCCGACGGCTGCCCCTGGGACCGCGAGCAGACCCACGAAAGCCTGCTGCCCAGCCTCCTGGAGGAGAGCTACGAATACATCCAAGCCGTGCGCGACAGCGACATCGACCACATGTATGACGAGCTGGGAGACGTGTTGCTGCAGGTGGTGTTCCACGCGGAGGTGGCGCGCCAGCATGGCGACTTCGACATTCAGGACGTCACCACCGCCATCTGCCACAAAATGATCGAGCGGCATACCCACATCTTCGGCACGGAGAAGGCCGATACCGCCGGACAGGTGCTGGACAACTGGGAGGCCCTCAAGCGCCGTCAGCGCGGCATCACCACGCATGCGCAGGCCATGGAGGATGTGTCCACCGGGCTTTCGCCCCTGCTTCGCGCCAGCAAGGTGCAGCACAAGGCACACAAAGTGGGCTTTGACTTTGCAGGCGCAGCGGAGGCGCTTTCCAAGGTCTATGAAGAAGCGGACGAGGTGGCCCAGAACCTCGGCGAGGGCGTAGACCCCGAAATGGAACTGGGCGATCTGCTGTTTTCCGTGGTCAATGTGTGCCGTCTGGCTGGAAAGAATCCCGATATTGCCCTTTTTGCTTCCACAAATAAGTTCATTTCCCGTTTTCGTGCCATGGAAAACGCCATAAAAAAGTCGGGAAAATGCTTAGAGGACTTGACTTTATCGGAAATGGATGTATACTGGAACACAGGAAAGCAAGGCGGGCAAAGGGTTTGAGCCAAGAACCCCGTGTGATTGCGCTTTCCATGAACGAAACCCCGTCTTCCGTGCTATGCATGGGAAAATCAAAGGAGGTAATTCATTGTGAACAAAGCTGAATTGACTGCCGCCATCGTTAAGAAGACCGGTTTTACCAAAAAGGACGCTGAAAAGGCGATTGCTGCTGTGACCGACGTCATCACCGAGACCCTGGCCGCTGGCGAGAAGGTCCAGATCGTTGGCTTCGGCGGCTTCGAAGTCCGCACTCGCGACGCGCGCGTGGCCCGCAATCCCCGCACCGGCGAGCAGATCAGCATCGAGGCCTCCAAGGCCCCTGTCTTCAAGGCTGGCAAGGCTCTGAAGGACAGCGTCAACAAGTAATTTCTTTTTGGCGAAACCGCCGTCACCGATGGCGGTCCGCGCGTCGTCCGGCAGTCTGCAGCGGCTGTCAGGCGGCGCTTTTTTTAGCCCTTGCCGCTTGAAACCAAATGCGGTATCATAAAGAAAAACATGTTTTGGAGGAAATATTCCATGTCGCTTGATGCCCGCTATTCCATTGACCAGACCCTTCGCCTCCTGTCCATTCCCAGCCCCACGGGCTATCCCCTTAAGGTGTGCGGCGCCCTTGTGGAAACGCTGAAGGACCTGGGCTTTTCACCCCGACAGCTCCGCAAGGGCGGCGTGGTGTGTCCGCTGGGTGGAGAAGGCAACCCCATTGCGCTCGCTGCACACGTGGACACGCTGGGGCTGATGGTGCGCGCCATCAAGGCAGATGGACGGCTGGCCTTCACCTGCCTGGGTGGACCTTCCTTGCAGGCAGTAGAGACCGAAAATGTGACCATTATCACCCGGGACGGACGGCACTATACCGGCGTGGTGGAGCTCAAAAACGCCTCCAAGCATGTCAACCGCGAGCTTGACAATGAAAAGCGCGACGATACCACGCTGGAAATTCTTCTGGACGAGGAGGTCTCTTCCCGCGAGGACGTGGAGCGGCTGGGCATCTCCGTGGGCGATATCGTCTGCCTGGACCCCCGCGCCCGCGTAACCGAAAGCGGCTTCATCCGCAGCCGCTTTCTGGATGACAAGCTCAGCGCGGGCATGCTGCTGGCGCTGGCCAAGGGGGTTGCGGAAGGTACCGTCCGGCTTTCCCGCAAAGTCACGCTGTTTTTCTCCGTCTATGAGGAAGTTGGCCACGGTGCGTCCTGTGGCCTGCCGGAGGATACCGAAGATCTGCTGGTAGTAGATATGGGCTGCCTAGGCGAGGGCCTTTCCTGCCGTGAGCAGCAGGTATCCATCTGTGCCAAGGATTCTTCGGGCCCTTACGATTATGAAATGACCGGCGAACTCATCGCTCTGGCCAAGGCAAACGGCATCGACTACGCCGTGGACGTGTACCCAGCTTATGGCAGCGACGCAGGGACAGCACTGCGCGCGGGGCAGGACGTGCGCTTTGCCCTTATCGGCGCAGGCGTGTACGCCTCGCATGGATATGAGCGCAGCCACCGCAAGGGTTTGGAAAACACCCTTCGCCTGATCGAAGCGGTCATAACCGCCTGAAAGGAGCAGGCCCATCATGAGATTGGATAAATTTTTGAAGGTATCGCGCATCATCAAGCGCCGCACCGTGGCCAACGAGGCCTGCTCAGGCGGCCGCGTATCGCTCAATGGAAAAGTGGCCAAACCCGGTGCGGAGGTGCGTGAAGGCGATGTACTGGAGATCCGCTTCGGCAGTCGCGTGGGGCGTTACCGCATCCAGAGCATAAAGGAAACCGTGCGCAAGGAAGGCGCGCAGGACATGTACCAGGTGCTTGAAGAGGACGAGCAAACGCGCCTGGAGCGCGGGGAGGCGTAAGGTGAAAAGCTACGCCATCATCTTGGGCGGAGGCAGCGGCCGCCGCATGGAGGCGGACCGCAATAAGGTCTTTCTGCCGCTTCGGGGCATTCCCGCCATCGTGCGGGCCATTGCACCGTTTTCCGGGTTGTGTGCAGGTGCGGTGGTGGTAGCAGCGGCCGCTGAAATGGAGGAGATGCGCGCGGTCATTGCGCGCTGCGGGCTGGACCGTTTTGTGCTGCGGGTGGTTCCCGGCGGCGCGGAGCGGCAGGACTCGGTGCGCTGCGGGCTGGACGCCCTGCCGGACGACGCCGAATGCGTGCTCATCCATGATGGCGCGCGCGCTCTGGTCACCGAGGACGTTATTCGCCGTGCCATTGAATCGGTGGAAAAGCGCGGTTCAGGCATCGCATCAGTGCCTGTGACTGACACCATCAAGCGCGCCGCGCCCGACGGCCTGGTGCTGGACACCCCGGACCGCGCCGCGCTGCGCGCCATGCAGACCCCCCAGGCCTTCCGGGTGGAGCTGATCCGTAAGGCCCACGACATCGCCCGCCGGGACGGGTTTCTTGGCACGGATGACGCCGCTTTACTGGAGCACGCGGGCATGCCGGTCTACCTGTGCGAGGGCAGCCGCGAAAACCTCAAGCTCACCACCCCTACCGACCTCATGCTTGCGGGGCTGATTCTGGCTGCGCGTGCGGAAAAGGAGCTGATCGGATGATGCGCATCGGACACGGCATGGACGTGCACCGCCTGGTGGAGGGGCGAAAGCTCATCCTTTGCGGGGTGGAAGTTCCCCATACGCTGGGCCTGCTGGGCCACAGCGACGCCGACGTGGCCACCCATGCCCTGATGGACGCACTCTTGGGTGCGGCCGCGCTGGGCGACATTGGCAAGCTCTTTCCCGATACGGACGAGCGCTGCCGTGGCGCGGATTCCATCGGGCTGCTGAGGGAGGTTTGCGCGCTGCTCACCCACGAAGGCTACGCCCTGTGCAACGCGGATGTAACCATCGTGGCGCAGCGTCCCAAGCTCCGCCCGTACATCGACGATATGCGCGCTCGTCTGGCACAGGCCATGGGTGTGGAGACGAACCGCATCAGCGTGAAGGCCACCACCACCGAACAGTTGGGTTTTGAGGGCGAGGGGCTGGGCATCAGCGCGCATGCGGTATGCCTGCTGGAAACGCTCTCCCCTGAATCGAGGTAACTCCGATGTGCCGTGCCCGAAGCCGCCTGCAGCCAGCAGCGGTTCCGGAGCGCAACGGCATACTGCTTATAGTATCTCTTTCGTTTCTTGCAGGCTGTCTTTCGGCTCTTCGCTTGACAAACGATTCCTGGCTGTGGCTGGTCGTGGGAATTTCTCTCCTGCTAGGATGGATTCTGCGCAGAATGGGTGCGAGCGCGGGCATTGCGCTCGCGCTCTGCTTTTTCGCACTGGGCGCACTGCGCTTCCAATCCGCCTACTTCACACCCCAACCCCTGCCCGACACCTATGAGATCTCCGGGTATGTCTACGGCGGGGCGAGCGAGCGCTCAGACCAGCGCGTGGCCTTCATTCTCGGGGATGTAACGCTGGACGGAACGCCCACGCCAGGCAAAGCATACTGCACATTGCATTACGACGATGTTCCGCCCGTGTTGTTCGATGGCGCGCAGGTCCGCTTTGAAGGCCGTGTCTACCTGCCGGATGGCAAATCAGGCGATCCGCATATGGACTTTGCCCTATGGATGCGGCAAAACGGCCAGTCCTTTGGCGTTGCAGCTTATCAGGAAATGACCGTGCTTAACACGGAGGCAAACGCACCTGTCAAGGATGCGGCCTATCGTGTACGCCAGGCATTCACCCGTGCGTTGGAACATGTCATGGGCGACGAGGCACGGGTAGCTGTGGCTTTGCTGCTGGATGAACGCGACGGTTTGAGCCAGCAGGAGCGCGAGGCATTTGAAACGCTGGGCGTAGCGCATGTGATGAGTGTTTCCGGCCTGCATGTGGGACTGTTGGGCGGCCTGTTGCTGGATATGCTTCGCCGGCTGCATGTGCGCCGCGCGCGGCGGCTGCCGGTGCTGGCTCTGTTCCTGCTGGGATATTGCACCCTTACAGGGTTTTCCGCCGCATCGGTTCGTGCAGCGGTGATGTTGATGCTTACCCTCCTGGCCCATCTGGCGGCGCGCAAACCCGACCGCCTGACCACGCTTTCCGCCGCCATGCTGACCGTGCTGGTTCTGGACCCATTGGAGGCATGGTCAGCGGGATTTGTGCTCAGCTTTTCCGCCATGCTGGGGATCACGTTGCTCCTGCCGCCGCTGATGCGCCTGTTTGTCCATCTGTTTCCTCCCATAAAAGCAGGTAGTCCTGGTTCATCCGGCTATTTCTGGCGGCATACGCTGCGCCGGTTTCAGCGCGGTACGTTATCTCTGGTTGCGGTTTCGCTGGCTGCACAAGCGGGCGTACTGCTGCCAACGGCGGCCTACTTTCACCAGCTCCCCCTCTATGGCGTTTTGATCAACCTGCTTATTGTTCCGCTGGCGGGTACAATCCTCACGCCCCTGTGCGCCATAACGCTGCTTTTTTCCTATGTTCCCCTCGCAGGGCAGGCGCTGGGCTGGATGGCTTCCCTGCTGGCACGGCTGCTCCTGTGGCTGGTAGAGCTGCTATCCACGCTCCCTGGTGCTGCAGTGCGCGTAGCCTCTCCATCCACGTTGGCAGGCCCGGCACTGGCGTTGATCTGCGTAATGCTGTCGGGCCGTGCGCCCGGTTCCCTGCGCCGCCGCATGCTGGCCTCGGCGCTGGTGCTGGCTGTGGCCGTAGGCGGCGCATATGCCTCGCGCCCGGCGGAGCTGCGCTACATCCAGCTTGCCGTAGGCCAGGCAGATTCCGCCCTGCTGCTGGACGGCGACCAGACCATTCTCATCGATGCGGGCAGCGACGGGGAGGCCGTGCTGGATTATCTGCTTGCAGAAGGACGTAACGTGGACGCGCTGTTCATTACCCATCTGCACCTGGACCATATCGGCGGTGTTGCCGACCTGCTGGACGCAGAAGTATCCATCGGCCAGGTCTATCTTCCCATCAATGCCGCCCGCCAGCAGGCAGACCCCGAGGCGCTGCTCCTGCTGGATCGCCTGAATGCTGCCGGTGTGCCAGTCAGGGAGCTTGCGCAAGGCGACCAACTGCGCTACAATACCACCAGTGTATCTGTGCTGTGGCCCGTGCGGGAGCACATCCGTTCCGGCCAGGACGCCAACGAGTTGCCGCTGGTCCTGTCCATTGGCTTCGGCCCATATACCATTCTCAATGCGAGCGATCTTTCCGGCGCCTATGAGCGCTATGCTGCCGCGCCTGCGGATGTGCTCAAGGTGGCGCACCACGGCAGTGCATCCAGCACGGGTGAACGGTTTCTCGAGCAGGTGGGCGCGCGCGTAGTTCTGGTGAGCTGCTCTTCCGGCAGCCGCTACCTGCCCGGGGAAGAAACGCTGCAACGCCTGGTGCAAAGCGGTGCGCAGTTGCTTCGTACGGATGCCTGCGGCGATATCACCCTCTCCCTGCGCGGCAACCAGCTGTGCATTACACCCTACAAAGCGAGGTGGGCCCCGTGAACCATACCGCCTTTTTCGATGCCGTCAAGGCCGGCCGCATCGCCGGCTGCTATCTGTTTGAGGGCGCAGAGGAATATATCAAGCAGCAGGCACTCAAAAACCTGTGTGCGCATCTGCTGCCCGAAGGGCTGGAGCAGATGAACCTGACCGACCTGACCGACCCTGCCCCTGACGCACTCATCGCCGCCGCCGAGACCTTGCCCTTTTTGGCGGAAAAACGCGTGGTGGTGGTACGGGAATGCGCCCTGCTCACCCAAGGCCGCAAGGCCGAGGACGAGGACAAGGCCGCCGCCCTGATGGCGTATGTCTCCCGCATCCCGCCCACGGCGTGCGTGGTTTTTTACGTCAAGGGCAAGGCCGATGGCCGCAAGAAGCTCTATACCCTGCTGAAAAAGCAAAACGCCATTGTGGACTTTTCCCCCATGAACGACGCCGAGTGCGCCGACTGGTGCGTGCGCGCCCTACGGCGCATGGGCAAACGGCTCAGCGGCGAAAATGCCGCGCGGCTGGTCTTTACCGTGGGGCGCGATGCGGCGCTGCTGCGCCAGGAAATGGATAAATTGTGTTCCTATCTGGGCGAACGCGATGAAATCACCGCAGAGGATATTGACAAGATCTGTACTCGTTCCACAGAGTGTACAGTGTTTCAGATGGTGGACGCTCAGGTGGAAGGCAACAATGACACGGCCTTTGCCCTCCTTCGAGACATGCTCCGTTCTGGCGAGGACCGCGTGGGGATTTTGGCGATGCTGCTTAGGCAATACCGCATCCTGTATCATATGCGCTGCCTGATGGACGAGCGCGCCCCACAGGCGTCCCAGGCACAGTTGCTGGGCATTCCGCCCTTTGCAGTGGGGCGCACGCAGCAACAGGCGCGACGCTTTGACAAGGCAAGGCTGTGCTCAGCTTATGATTTTCTGCTGGACTATGAGTACCGGCTCAAGCAGGGCCGCGTGCCGCAGGAGGGTTGCGCTGAAAACGCCCTGCTGTACCTAGAAGGTATTCTGAGAGGTGACAATGCATGAATAGACAGCTGACCACCGCATCTCTTGACGCTGCGCATCCGGATCTTGCCCGCGTAAAGCAACTCTATGAAAGCGCCTTTCCTGCCAATGAGCGCCGCCCCTTTGAAGCGCTGCTGTCCGGCTTTGACGGGCAGGGTGAGCTGCTCGCCCTCTATCATGAGAACGGCTTTGCGGGCTTTATCAGCCTGCTCACCTATGCCGACATCACCCATATCCTCTACTTCGCGATCGTGGAACCTCTGCGCAATCAGGGGCTGGGCTCAGTCGCTCTGGACACCATCAAGCGGCTCAAGCCCGGCCAAAGGCTGATCGCCGACCTGGAAGCGCTCCTCCCCGACGCGCCCAATCATGCGCAGCGGTTGCGCCGCCGGACGTTTTACCAGCGCGCGGGCTTCGTCCCTTCAGGCGTGGGCTACCGCTGGCAAGGGGAAAGCTACGAGCTGATGGTCTTTGGCGGTTTGCTCGATGAAGCCGCATTTCTCGCGTTCTGGCGGCATTTTGGCGTAACGCCCAAGATCGGCGATACCTTTTGACCCGCTCCCCCACCGCTTGCAAATAAAGGAGGCGTTTTATGCCCATCGTATCCGTACAGGCCGCCGGCCGCTATGAGCCGGAGGTCCTTGATCGTGCTGTGGCCGCTCATTTTGAAGCTCTTGATGTAGCTGGCGATCTAAGGCCCGGCATGCACGTGCTCATCAAGCCCAACCTGCTGGCCGCGCGCGACCCCGCGCTGGCCGTAACCACGCACCCGGAGGTGCTGGCCGCCGTAGCCCGCTGGCTGCGTGCACACGGCATATCGCATATCACCCTGGCAGATAGCCCCGGCGGCGTTTACAGCGCCGCCATGCTCAAAAAGCTTTATGCGGCGTGCGGTCTTTCTCCGCTTGAAGAGCTGATGGAGCTTAATCTGGATGTTTCCAGCGGCCGCCGCGGCGGCTTTACGCTGATCACGCCCGTGCTGCAGGCCGATTACATCATTAACTGCGCCAAGCTCAAAACCCACGGGCTGACCGTAATGACCGCCGGGGTGAAAAACCTCTTTGGCTGCATTCCCGGCCTGAAAAAGCCGGAATGGCACTGCCTCAAGCCCACCATCGACGCATTCAGCGACTTGCTCATCGACCTGTGTCAGGCTGTAGCCCCACAGATCACGCTACTGGATGCCATTGACTGCATCGAGGGCAACGGTCCCGGCGGCGGCGACGTGCGCCACATGGGCATGACGCTGTGTTCCCGCTCGCCTTATGCGCTAGACGAACAGGCCGCCCGTCTCATGGGCTTGCGGGGCGACATGCCGCCCACCGTGCAGGCAGCCCGCAGGCGCGGGCTGATGCAGGAGCCTGCCGTGCTTGCGGGCGATACCCTTGTTCCGGCCAACCCGCCTTTCCGCCTGCCGGATGCGATTCTGGGCAAAGAGCGCTTTCTTTCAAGCAAGGGGCTGTTTCACCGCTTCTTCGGCCGGGGCCGCGCCCTGCCCCGCGTGGATGCCGCCAAGTGCATCGGCTGTGGCCGTTGTGCTGAGTCCTGCCCCATGCACCTGATTCGCATCGAAAACCGCAAGGCGGTGATGACCTCCAAAGGCTGCATCTCCTGCTTCTGCTGCCAGGAAATGTGCCCCGCACACGCCATTGAGGCACGGCCCAAAGGGCTGTTTTCCCGATAGTTAAGGATGAAGGCCGTGCTTTTGCTTTTCCGCCAAAAACGCCATGCCCTGGCCAATCAGCTGCTCGGCAATGCCCGCGACTTCGCTCGCGGGCGTTTCCATATCCTCCCATAGCCAGCGGCGCAAAAGTCCGATGCACCCCCAGCTGGCATAGGCGTAGAACCAGGAAATCTCTCTGGGTGACACTCCGTCAAACATACGCTGGTAGCTTTCCTGGCATACCATACGCCCCAGGTCCAGCATCTTCCACAAAAAAGCCCGATCTCCGTATTCGCCCAGGGCCACCTCGCACATATCACGGTTTTGGCGCATCCACTGGAACACCGCCGCCGTGATGTCCCGATGGGTGACGTTCGCTTCGCTGTCAAGCAAAGGCCTGAGCTCATCCAGCACGGCCTGGTACATATCGTTTTCAATTTTCTCGCGCAGGTCGTAGATATCACGGTAATGTGCGTAAAACGTACCCCGGTTGATACCAGCAACCTCGCACAACTCCTTGATGGAAATGCTCTGGATTGGCTTTTCCTTGAGCAGACCGGTAAAAGCCTCCCGAATCAGCCGCTGAGTTACCCGCACGCGATGGTCCTTTGATCCCGGCATTTGTTACATCTCCTCCGTACACTTTGGGCCCTCTGTGTTGAAAAACCGGTCAGACAGCGCCTTTCTGACGATTGCCATCGTCAATCATCCGCATTATAATCCACTCAGAAAAGATAATCAACAGCCCTGTATGATTTTGGAAGGGAGTGTATGATATGTTCACCTGGATTGTGACTGGCGCTGCGGGGCATTTGGGCAGCACGATCGTGCGCCTGCTTGAAGAGCGCGGAACCGAGGTTAGGGGACTGATCCTGCCGGGCGAAAGCGCTGCCGACCAGAGCCATACCCGCTATTTTACCGGCGACGTGACCCAGCCAGAAACGCTTGTCCCTCTCTTTGAGGGAACGGACCCGGCGCACGCCGTGGTCATCCATACTGCCGGGCTGATCGACATCGGCGACCGCCCTTATGAGGAATTGCGGCGTGTGAACGTGGAGGGCACGCGCAACGTGCTGGCCCTGTGCCGGCAATACGGCGTGCGCCGGCTGGTCTATGTCAGTTCCGTGCATGCCATTGCCCAAGCCACAGATGGCAGGGTGATCCGGGAAACTTTGTCCTTTTCGCCGGACGTAGTGATAGGCAGCTATGCTAAAACCAAGGCCGAGGCCACGCATGATGTGCTGGAGGCTGCGGCGGCCGGACTGGACGTGGTGGTGGTGCATCCCTCAGGGATTCTGGGGCCCTATGACAACGCAGGCAACCATCTGGTGCAGGTGATCCGGGATTCCATGACAGGCAAGTTGCCTGCCTGCGTGCGCGGCGGATACGACATGGTGGATGTACGCGACGTGGCATGGGGCTGCGTAGCGGCGGCGCTTCGGGGCAAAAAGGGCGAATGCTACATCCTGAGCAACCGCCGGTGCGACATCAGCGATCTGCTGGAAATGGCGCGGCGTTTCTATGGCGGACGCAGGCTGCCGGTGCTGCCCCTGTGGATGGCACGCACCGCCGCACCGCTTCTGGCTGCGTTCGCCCGGATACGCGGGCGCAGGCCGCTCTACACCGCCTATTCCCTCCAGGCGCTTGCCAGCTGCGACCGTTTTTCGCATGACAAGGCAAGTCGGGAGCTGGGCTATCACCCGCGTGAACTGCGCCTGACCGTACAGGATACGGTACGCTGGCTTCAAAGTCATGGGGTACACCCCCGACGTACCTTCCGGTTGCGCCGTCGCGTAGCACGAGCGGAAACCTGACGGCATAGGGTCCTGCTTGTCAAAAGAGCCCGCCACACCTGCATTTGGGCAAACCGTTTTCTTGGTGCCCTGGGGGCTTTCGGGTGAAAAATGACATGCCGGCCTCAAATTTCACAAGTTTTTTTAATGATCTGTGCCCGGCCAGTTTTGGCCGGGCACAACGTTTTTTTCAGCTGAAGAACAGGGCTCGGATATCCTCCTCTGTCAGGCTGCGCAGTTCGGTCTCGCCCGCCATGACTACGCGGTCGAACACGGCGCGCTTGCGCTTGCTCAGATCGGTCACCTTTTCCTCGATCGTACCTTGGGCAATTAGCTTGACCACGTCCACATCATGCGTCTGGCCGATGCGGTGCGCGCGGTCGGTCGCCTGGTCCTCGGCGGCGGGATTCCACCAGGGATCGTAATGAATCACCAGATCGGCACCAGTCAGGTTCAGCCCTGTACCACCAGCTTTCAGTGAAATCAGAAACACGCGTCCCTCGCCTCCATTGAAGCGGTCGCATAGCTCCTGCCGTTTGTCGGGGCGGGTTTCGCCGTCCAGGTAAAGCGTCTGTATGCCCTCGCGCCCCAGGCGCTTGCGAATCATCTGCAGCATGCCCACAAATTGAGAAAAAATCAACATGCGACGCTTGGAAGCGATGGCGTTGTGCACAATCTGCACCAGCAGCTCCAGCTTGCCGCTGGAACCTTCGTAATCAGGCAAAAACAGCTTGGGGTGGCAGCATACCTGCCTGAGCTTGAGCAAAATGCTCAGCACCTGCATGCGCGCGCGGGGAAGCGAGCCCTCCGCCAACGCCTGCCCCACATGCTCGCGCAGCGTAAGCATCAAGCTGTCATAGACCCGCGCCTGTTCAGGGGTCATAGCAGCGTAGACATATTCCTCACGCTTTTTGGGCAGGTCGGCCAGCACATCGCTCTTGAGGCGGCGCATCAGGAAGGGACGGATGCGCTCCCGCAGCTCATCGGCACGCTCGCCGCCACCGTAGCGGCGCAAAAATGCCGCCTGTGTGCCCAGATAGCCCGGCAGAACGAAATCAAAGATGCTCCACAATTCACCGGTATGATTTTCCATAGGGGTGCCGGTCAGAGCAACGCGTACCTGCGCATCCAGCTCCTTAGCCGCTACCGCTCCCTGGCTTTGGGCATTTTTCACGCTCTGTGCCTCGTCCAGAATGGCAAAACGCAGGGGGATGTCCCGCAGATGCTCAATGTCGCGCCTCAGCAGCGGATAGCTTGTCAGTACCACGTCCACCGAGGCATCCCGCTTGATTTCCTCAATCGCACGGTGACGCTCCTCCCGCGGTCCGCTCACTACACGCACTACCATTGCTTCGTCAAAGCGCTTGAACTCAGCCAGCCAGTGGTATGTCAACGATGTGGGGGTAACGATCATGCTCTTCATCACGCCGTCCCTGCGTCTGGCGGCCGACAACGCTGCAATAATCTGCACCGTTTTGCCCAGGCCCATCTCATCGGCCAGAATGCCGCCCATGCGCGCTTCATAGAGCGACAGCACCCACGCGCAGCCGCGCTGCTGATAAGGCGTGAGCTTGCGCCGCAGACGGCCGGGCACATAGCTCAAATCCGCCTGTGCATCACCGCCCAGCGCCTCGATGACATTCTCCACACCGTCGTCAGCTGCCACGTCGGCGCCGGCCATGCGCAGCATGCTCACCATGTAGGCCGAGCGGTACGCGCCAAAACGCAGCTCGCGCGCCTCATCGCCTGCGCCGGGGTCATCCAGAGCAGCGGCATCCAGCAGCTCCTGCACTACGGGGGCAAGGGCGCTCATGTCACGCACATCCAGAAATTCTCCGGTTTTCAGCCTCACATATTGCTGCCGCTGGGCGATGGCGCGCATCACCGGCAACAGTTCAGGTACGGATTTGCCCTCTTCCAGCAGCTCAAACACCAACCGTCCGCCGCGCATGTGAAACGAGGCACGAGCGGAGAAGCGACGGGGCTTGACCTTTTCAAACGCCGTGGAGGCATAGACCTCACACAACTTGCTCAGCTCCGCTACGCCCTGGGTGCAGAAATGCAGAATCTCCTTGGAGCGCTTAAGCACAATGTGCCCGCCACGCACCACAAAGCCCGCGTCTGAAAAAAAGTCCAGCAGCGCACTTTCGGCACGGCCATCCCGCAGAAGCATACGTCCGCCCTCCGGCAGCGTCTCCTGTTCCCCACGGGAGGCGGCGAAGGGATCAATGACCGCATTCCCATAGTGAAACTCCACCCGGGCCTCCACATTGCCTCCAATCAAATCCAGATAGGCAGCGGCCTTCAGAGGCGCAGTTTCCAGCCTCTGAGCCAGTTCCGGTGAGGGAACCACCGTACCCACGGCAGACAGGGCAGGCAGCAGCGCAGAGAGTGTATCCTCCGCCTGGCGCGCGGGATAACGGAATTGGTTGCCCTCAAGACACAGCAGCCTGCAAACCCGCGCCTGCGCACTATGCAGATGCGCCACGCGCCCTTCCCAAAGCACATAGCGTGCATCCTGACTGACAAGGCGCAGGCTTTCCACACCCTCGGCGCGCACGATCAGCTCTGTGGGCGTTAGTGTGATGGCAAAGCACAGCGGCAGCTCCACCGTGCGTATGGCGCTGTGTGTAATTTTCTCTTCATCCATCAGAAGCACGAAGGGATGGTTTTCAAAATACCTGAGCACGCCATGCAGCAATGCTCCGGTCATCAGCACAAAGCGTCCGTCTGCCTGAGGCCCCTGCGGCCGCCCATCGGCGGGAGCACCTCCTTCCTCCCACTGACGCAGCGTTTCCGCCTTAAGCGGAATATGATTCATCAGCAGGGTAAGCAGGCGCTCATCCTCGCGGGAAAAGCGCATTCCATCAGGCCGGTAGGTGAATTTGGCCGACAGCTTGAGCGGCGCGCCCAAGGCAAAGCAGGTCAGCAGATCCGCCACACTGCGAACCGCATAGAGCCGGTCCTGCCCCACGTTCAGCCCCAGCGCCACGCGTCCGTCTCCATACAGCCGCAAAGCAGGGACCAAACGAACGGTTTCCCCCCCTGGCATAGCGCGTCCCAGTGCGCCCAGCATCTTTTCGCCCAGACGCAGTTCGCTTTCCTGCCGGAAGCGGCGTAGCCGCCCATCCCCTTGTGCGGCCAGCACAGCCGCAATCACATGGCAGCATGGCTCCTGCTCCTGTCCGCATGTACACTGCGCAGCGCCCGAGGCCAGCAGATATACCCTTTGTGGCGGTGTAGAGCCCACGTCGTAGCACAGCGCATCATCCCGGTCCATGGCGGGATGCACGCTTCCCCTGCGAAAGAATTCCTCCCCCTGCCGGTAGCTTTCGCTGTCTGCCCGCATATTCTCCCAAAAAACCATCTGCCGCCCTCCATGCAAAGCCTAGTCTGTTAAATTTCTGGATCAGTCTGTTTTTTTCCTGCCTTTGGCAGCTTTGCAAAGTCAAAAAAGGCGGAATATTTTTATTCCGCCAGGGCAACCTATGGGTGAAACGCAGACCAGGCAAACGGTCGGGAAACGCGCAACAGGCGCTTTTGATTGAAAAGTGCCGGCCGTGTGCGGGGCGCATCACGGTGAAGATGTGAAATGGATTGAAGAAGATGTTGAACATTGCGCGGTTTCTCCTAAAGCGCAGACGCTGCCGTGAAGCTGCATGCTTTCGATGATCTGTGTTTCAAAGCCCGGACGGAAAACCGTCCGGGCTTGTTTCATGCCAGTACGCGGTCACACGCACCTTCCACCATCAGGCGCAATGCCTCCTCAAACCCCGCGCCTACATCCTGCCGGAAAGAGATGGACAGCATAAGCATGCGCACGGTGATACAGGCGGTTTCCATGCTGGTGGTAAGCTTCGCCCCCGCCTTGAGAATCAGCCGCTTGATGCGCTCATCATCCGTAACATAATGGGCATTTACCACCTCTTGAGGCAGGCGGCGCAAAAGCAGGGGCACCTCCTCACGGATAAAGGGAATCAGATTATAGGTTTCGGCCACACGAAACACTTCCAAAATGGCCTGCATAGTGCGTTCGCGCAGGGGAAGATCAGTCCTCTGTGCCAGAACCTTTTCCGCGCTGCCGTACATTTCCTCGTGAGTACGCTCCAGCATGCTCAGAAACAGGTGCTCTTTGCTTGGATAAAAGCGGTAAAACGCACCCTTGCTGATGCCCGCCTCACGCGCCAGGCCATCAACCGTAGCATGGCGCATGCCCTGGGAAGCCGCGCTTTTCAGCGCTGCATCCAGCAGGCTGTCGCGGATGTGCTCGCGCTCCTGCGGGGAAAAAGCTGTTGCCATCGCCGTGCCTCCATCACTGGCCGGCGGGCAGCCATACCGTGGCGTTCATACCGGGCAGCACCTGCCAGCTTGTGCTGATGGAAATGGTCACATCGTAGTAGGTAGCGTTTTGCTTGGCGTTGCCGATCAAAGAAACGCTCTGCACCGTACCGGATACCTCCTCCTGCGGATAGCAGTCGAATACCACGGTGAGCGTATCGCCCACATGCACGCGCTCCAGGTCGATTTCATCCACCTCGGCCACCACGTTCATAACGCTCAAATCATGAATATTGGCCAGCAGCTGGCCTTTGTAGACCTGCTGTCCCGAAGCGGCTCCCACCAGTTCTACCACTCCGGAATGAGAGGCCGTGACTGCCGCACTCGTCACGTCCGCCTGGGCATCCTGTTCAGCCAGTTCAAAAAGCAGTTGTCCCTTGCGCACCGTCTGCCCCGGCTGCACCGCGCAGCTGAGCACCCTTCCGCTCCCGTTCACAGCCACATCCGCAGCCCGTTCAATGGTACCGGTGCCGATACAGCTCTTGGTGCCCATCTTTTCATCGCGGTAGATTTTAATGGTATCACCATTTTCAAAGTCGCCTGCGGTCAGCTCCACGGTATAGTCCGAGCCATTCACGGCGGTCACGCGGCCCTCGCCCTCGTTGTCCTTGTCGCTGGTCTGATAGAAATAGACCGTTTCTCCTACGTGAATGAGACGGTTGTCCTCATCGTTGTATGCGCTGGAGGTGCTGGCATTGGCCACCTGGGGAAGCGTGCGTTCGATGCAGGCGGTCATCCCGTAGAGTGCAGTCACATCCTCACACAGGTCGCCAGGATCGGCAAATACCGCCTGCACCGTGCCATCCACCGGAGCATACACCTTGACCGTATCCATTGAAAACATCGTATCGCCGGCAGATACCCTGTCGCCGCTTTCCAGGTCGAAGGGCAGCATTACGCCGGAATAGGGCGCGGTAATCTTATAGACGTTCTCGCTTTCCGCAACCGCATTGGCGGTGACATTGCTCACAGCCGGAGTTTGCACATCCTCTGCCAACGCGCACAGGGGTGTCAGCAGTATAACGGTCAGCAACAGGGCGACAGTTTTTTTCATGATTGATTTCCTCCCGAAGATTATTCGACGCTCTTGAGCGCCTCCACCATGTCGATGGTCCTGACCTTTCGCGTCAAAAGGCCGGTGATAAGGCACGAGAATGCAAAGGTTGTAAAGCAGGCCAACAGGACAGACGTCGGGGTGACCGTGGAAATAAACACCATCGTATCCGTCTCGCAGGACCGAAATACCACGCCGGTAAGCCACCAGCCCGGCAGGATGCCCAAAAGCACGCCCAAACCGCTGACCAGTGCGCTTTCCGTCAGAATCAGGCGGCGGATTTCCCGTTGGTGGTACCCCAGCACTTTGAGCGTGGCATATTCGCGGCAGCGCTCCACAAAGTTGAGGATGCCCATGTTGTACAGTACCACAAAGGCAAGTCCCAGCGCCGCGCCTGCCATGAGCCTGAACACGCCCTGCAGGCTTTCCAGCACCTTGAGGGTGTCGGCCATCTCGCTGGAGGGGTACTGGAATTCTTCAAATTCATCCAGTCCGCTCAAATAGTCCAGCCCGGCCTGCGTAGGCGCAAGTACATTGAGCGCCGTGGGCACGAAGTCACCTTTTTTGCACCCATCCCACACGGTACGGCTCATCAATACGCTTTGCCCGATGGTGATTTCAGCCACACCGCTGACTTTGACCGAAATGGGATCAGGATCGCCGGACAACCAGATCTGTACCTGGTCGCCTGCCTGCGCGTCAAGAGCTTCGGCCAGCTTAAGGGACAGCAGCACACCGTCCATGGGCAGGGGAATCCACGTTTCGTCCGCGCCCAGATTCATCAGGCGCTGTCCATCCTCCAACACGGTCAGCGCGGTAGCACGGAATGCATCGTCCAGGCGGATGCTCACGCTTTTGTCCATCACGCCCTCCACGAGCTGGGCATCCACGCGTTTTCGGTAACCCTCAACATCTCCTGCGCCGGCATCAAGCTTGGCCCGCACGCTGTAGCGCAGCGTCCCCTCGTAGTACTTGCCCACGAAATACTTGACGCTGTCGTTGAGGCTGAGCGATGTGATGATAAGCATAGTGCAGCACAGAGCGCCAATAAGCGACATCAGCGTGCGCGCCTTGTTGCGCAGCATATTGCGGCACACCATTTTGGCATTGAACCCCAGCCGGCTCCACAGGCTGCCCACCCGCTCCAGGAACAGCTTCTGCCCCGCGCGAGGCGGACGAGGCCGAAGCAATGCCGCGGTAACCTCCCGGGCGCTGCGGCGATAGGTGTGCAGGCAAATCAAACAGCTAAGAAGCACACCCAGTCCACATACCAACCATTGCTCCCAGGAAACAGGGGCCTGCAGGCAGCGGGGAAAGGTATAGCGCGCGCTTTCCATGTTCCACAGGATATAGGGAAGCGTCTGACGACCCACCACAAGCCCCAGCGCCGAACCGACCACGGATGGATAAAGCGCATAGCACAGATAATGCCGCTCAATCTGTCCGTCACGATAGCCCAGAGCCTTGAGACACCCCATCTGCGTGCGCTGGTTTTCCAGCATTCGGGTAATGGTGGTAAGCACAATCATCGCCGCCACGGCAAACGCCAGCAGAGGAAACACATAGCTCAGGCTTCGGTACATATCCGCGTCCGAAGCAATGCCGTGCACACTGCTCTGCGTGCGGCTGTCCAGCATCAGCGCATCGGGATAAAAGTCACTCACGGCGGCTTCCACCGCCTCAGCGCTCGTTCCATCCTCAAGGGTCACAACCAGACTGTTGAGCGGTAGTGCACCAATGGCTCCGTTGTTGATAAGGATAAAGCCGTAGTTAAGGGGATCACGCACGCTGTTTTTGGTCAGGGATACAAATTCCGGGCTCAGGCAGGTTCCGCGGATGATGAAATCGTACACCTGCCCGCCCACCTTCAGGCCGATGCGGTCGCCCACGGCCAGCCCGTTTTCACGGGCGAACAGCTCATCCAGCAGACAGCCACGCAGATCGCTGCTTTCCAGGCTGTTTCCCTCGCGCACCAACGGTCGATTGATGCGGGCTGTTCCATCGTAGGCCTCCACCACCAGGCTGGGCTCGTGGGGCAGGTCCACAGTCAGCTCGGCGGTAGCGCGGGCCTGCACATCTTCGACCCCCGCAATGCTGCGCACCCGTTCCACGGCCTCGCGGTCGGCGCTGGAAAGGGTGATCCATACATCGGCCACATTCTGGTCGTCAAAATAGGTCTGAGCCGACAAATCCAGCATGCGCCAGGCCGCATCCAGCCCGCTGAACACCCATGTGCCCAGCGCACAGAGAAGGATCACTGCCAGAAACTGCATCCGGTTCTGCCACATATCGCGCAGCAGCTTGCGGCGCAGCACGTTTTTTACCATGCGATCTCCTCCACCGAGGCCGGATGGGCGTTCATTTCTACGCTTTCAATTTGCCCGTTGCGCACCCGGATCACCCTGCGGGCCAGTGGCGCAATGGCTGCGTTATGCGTAATGATGGCCACGGTGGTCTGGTATTTTTCGCTTACGTCCTTCAAAAGCGCCAGCACCTGCAATCCAGTTTTGGAATCCAGCGCGCCGGTAGGCTCGTCGCACAAAAGCAGCGCGGGATTCTTGCACAGTGCGCGGGCGATGGACACGCGCTGCTGCTCGCCACCGGAAAGCTGGGCAGGGAAGTTATTCATTCGCTCGCCCAGACCCACCTGCTTAAGCACCTCCACCGGGTCCAGCGCCCTTGGGCATACCTGCCGGGCCAATTCCACGTTTTCCAGGGCGGTTAGGTTGGGCATGAGGTTGTAAAACTGGAATACAAAGCCCACGTCCAGGCGGCGGTATTCGGTCAGCTCGCGCCCGGAGAGGCTGGTGATCTCCTTGCCGTCCACGGTGATCTTTCCGGAGGTGACTCGATCCATGCCGCCCAGGAGGTTGAGGATGGTGGTCTTGCCTGCGCCGCTGGGGCCCAGAACCACGCTCAATTCGCCCTTTTCCATCTCAAAGCAAACATTGTTGGCGGCCAACACCGTTTCGCCGCCGGTGTGGTATTCCTTGGTCACATTTTCAAAGGTGATGTAACTCACGGCATTTCCTTTCCGAACGGCCGATCTGGAAAATGATGCAAAACACTAGGACCAAAACCGTTCTTTTGGTCATAGGGTAGCATTCCGCCATGTGCTTGTCAAGGGCTGGCGGGCCTGTACAGGGAAGGTTTACAGAAGGTTCACAATCCGTTGCAACAATGATTTTCCCGGCCAAGCCGGGGAGCTGTCCTCTAAGTCTTAGCGCTTCCCGCACCTGCGCTGCGTTTTCCAAATACAAAAAACCGGAGGGGCTTTTCCCCTCCGGCAAAATTCAGATGGTCGTTTGAGGTCCCAGCAGAAGCTCCATTCTCTTTCCCGGTTCCTCCGCCTGACGGGGCTCCTGCTCAGAGAGCAGGTCCGGCAGAGGTTCGGCAGTCTCGCCCCTGCAGCAACCGGGATCTTCATATGCAAACGGACAGCCGGGACAATGGGGCTGCATCCTCTCCGGTTTGCACCGGCGGCAATGTGGGGCCGCATTCCACGGGCACCTATCCGCGCCAAAACGACGCGGCATCCTTTCATTCGGGCCGGTTTGCGCTCCTTCCCCGCCATGATGCCTTTCCCTGTGCGGATGCACCGCGCCGGGGTGGCCGTGCCTCTTCGGGGGCTTGGGAGTTTCCGGGCCATCCGGTTTCTCTGCTGCTTTCGGCCGCCGGTTCGCCTTGGGGGCTGCGGGCTTGTCGCCGGCATCGGGATCTTCTTGGGGACCAGCGGGTTCCTCCCCTGCTTTGGGTGCTACGGGTTCCCCGTCAGCGTCGGGACCTTCTTGGGTAACGTCAGGTTTCTCCGCCGCTTGGGGCTTCCGGGTCGCCCTGGGAGCTTCGGGCTCATCGGCTACGTCGGGCTTCGCTTGCGCAGCGTCAGGTTCCTCTGCCGCTTTCGGCTGCCGGGTTGCCTTGGGAGCTGCAGGAAGCTCATCTTCTTCGGAGGTCTTTTCCTCCGCACGCGGCCTGTCTGCAACGGCAGGATGAGCCGCATCCGTTTCCGCCAACGCCGGCAGCAGGGCTCCGGCCAGCAGGCAGACCAATACCACGAGGGCTATCACGATCTTCTTCATGAACAACCTCCTCACTTTTCGCGCAGCCGCGCTCAATCCTCCATCCAGCTCAACAGCCGCTCCGCCAGCGCCGGATAGGCATAACGTTCCACCTCGTCTGCGTTTTTCGACGACAGCAGGGGCATTCCCTGCTTCCAGCGACACGCCATATCCGTCATATAGGCATCCAGCACCGCCACATCCGCAGCTCCGGCGGCCTGCTCCACGCATAGGCCCATGCCTGTCTCATCGAGCACCTGCTTGACGCCGCTGCCCGGCAGGTCGCCTGACATGCAACAGACGATCGGTTTATCCATCATCATATATTCAAACAGCTTGCCCGTCAGAATCCCGCGCTGCGACGCCATATGCCACGACGCCATAAGCAGAATGTCCGCGCCCTGCTGCAGGGCGATGGATTCTTCTCGCGAAACCAGCCCATGGTCCTCCACCAGATCTCCCATGCCGCAGGCGGCAGCCTGGCGGTGCATCAGAGCGCTTTCGCCGCCCGCATACACCAGCGCCACCTGGCTGCGCGCCAGCTGGCCGCGCTTAATCAATCCGGCCAGCGCGCGCAGCATCGGGGTAAGATCGCGGTCTCCCACTCCCTTGCGTCCCATGCTGAGCATGCCGCAGTAGACCACCCGCAGCTTGCCTGTATGCGCAGGCGCATCCGCCACCGGGGGCAGGTCCTCGCGGTCGAAGCCATTGGACAGCACATGCCCGGCATCTTCAAAGCCCATCATTTCCAGAAAGCCCTGCGACGCAGCACACAGCACATCCGCCTCGCGCCGGAGCATACGCAAATAACGGCTCTTTTTTCCCTTCTGCCAAGCAAAGGCCGTGCCCACCTCATCGCGGAAATCCGCAATCCAGAGGCGGGCCATGCCGCGGCGCTTGGCCTCACGGGCGATCTCATGAACGCTCCAAGGCGCGTAGGTAGAAAACACCACGTCGTATACGCCGTTCAGTTCCCCCAACGCAGCCACTGCGCGGCGAAGAAAACTGCGGTCCGCCTGCCAGCGCAGCCAACGGTAGACCACATCCTTCGCAGCATGCAGCGCGCCTTCCTGCATCGCAGACGGCGCGGCCGGCGTCTGCGCCGCCGCAGGCTTGGCTTCGGTATGGGCACGCAGGTCACGCAGAGGATTCCATTCCTGAATGATCCGCACATCTGGCAGGGCTTCCAGGTCGCGTGCGAGTGTGGGGTCCTTGCGAGCGTTCATTCCTGGGCCGCAGAGCACCGTGACTTCATGTCCCATCCGGCTCAGATATTTGGCCAGCTTGGTTGGCCGAACCGCCCCCATAGCGTTTTGCGGGGCAAAGAAATAGCTGATAATCAGGATACGCTTTCCCACGAGCGGGTCCTCCTTTCCATGCGCCTTATGCCTGCTTGGGAAACAGTTTGGGCAGCAGCGCGGCGCTGCAATAGCCCTCGTCCCATCGGCGTTTAGCCGCCCGGCGCATGGCCTCGGCTTCTTCACGCTTCAGGGCCGCAAAGCGGCTCAGCGCCTCCAGAACGCCTTCTTCCCCCTTTTCCGGGGCATAGAGAAAGCCTACATCCGGCGTAACCAGTTCAGGAATACCGCCCACACGCGGCGCAATAACCGGTATGCCGTGCCTCATGGCTTCCATCATGGACACCGGCACGCCTTCTTTCTTGCTGGTATTGATGAACACGTCAAAGGGGCGCGTATCATAAAGGCGCTGCACACGCGCGCCGTCCAGCTCGCCCATCAGCTCGCAGATCACGTTCTCCTTGGGGTCCAACAGCTCGGAGGCCAGCTTGCGCACAGCCGCTTCCTCTCCGCCTCCGCCGATATGCGTCCAGCACAGCGGTCCCCCCTGCCAGCGCGAGAGCGCGCGCACCAGCACATCCACCTGCTTGATGGGGTTGAACATGGCACAGCTGACCACGCGCAGCACACCCTGCGTATACAGCGGAGGTTCCCGCAGACGGTCCACTGGCATGCCGGATGAGCCCATGGCCAACACGTGCACCTTGCGCTCGTCCACATGGCCGCGCATGTAGCTCATAAACTGGGCGCGGGCTGTGCGGCTGATCAGGTACAGGCCATCCGCCTCGGCGGCGATGCGCCGCTTCATCATATAGGGATTTTTAGCGAAACGCTCCGTATCCACGTCATATGCATGGCCACGGATGACGCAGCGCATGCGGGGATGCCTTCGCTTGGACAGGGCGGCGGCATAGCCATCAAAACTCATCCAGCAGGAATACAGGGTGGTGTGTGCCTCTACCGCGCCGCGCAAAAGCCACTCCGTCCAGTAGTGCATCTTGAGGCCCCGCTGTGTAAAGGCCAGCAGCCGGAGTGCATTGCCCGGCGTCAGCACGCCATCCCTTCGCATGTGCGCCAGCTCGCGCCACACATCCATCGTGAAGAGGGTTTTCAAACAGGCACGAAGGCCCGCCAGGCCCGGACGCACGGCGGTGAAAGGCCGCTCGCCCCGCTCGTCGCCAGGCGCTAAAGTACGCACACCATGGTAGCTGACCATCATCACCCGGTCAAAGTGGGCCATCAGCCAGGGCAATTCCTGCATCATGAAGGGATTCTGCCGGCCATCCGCCGAAATAGCACAGTTGCTCAGGTAAATCAATGTTTCGGGCATTCAATTCCCACCCTTTCCAGCACCTGGGCCAGCACGCCCTGCCAGGACATGCGGCTTTCCGCATAGGCGCGCATCCGCGCAGGCGTCTCTTCATCGTCCTGTACGCGCCGGGCAAAGTCTACCAATCTGGCCAGATCAATGGGGCTTTCATCGTTGGTAAGGCGCAGGCAGAAGGCGGGTTTCTCCGGCAGGGAGGGATCGTCCACCGCATAGACGAAGGGCAGGCCCCGCGCCATATATTCCCGCAGTTTGAGTGTCATGCTGCGGTACTGGCCCTTGCGATACAAGCCCAGCCCGCCCACGCCAATATCGCACTGCGCCACTACCCGGTCCAATGCCTCGCCGTGCAGTTCGCCATGAAAGACGACGCGATCCGCTACACCCCGCTCCTGCGCCAGCCGTTTCCACGCCGCCAGCGAGCCGTCTCCCTCTCCGCCCACCATGTGCACAGTGACTGGCTCGATGCCCTCGTAGCGCGCCAGCGCCTCGATCAGCCGGTCATAGCCCTGCCACACGGACATGCTGGCCAGCGCAAGCATGCCGATGTCCCGCGCGCCCCTGCGCGGGGTATGCAAAGGCAGGCGGCTCACGTCCACACCATTGAGGATGTTCATGGCGGGGCGGCCATTGAGCGTACCCTCGCAAGGGTCCCCGATAAGGGCATAGAGGTCAATCATCGGTTCCAGGCGGCGGAATACATGGGCATTATAGGCAAATACCGGCATGCGCAGAAGCGAGGAGCGCTTGCCGTTTTCAAACGGATAGGTGGGATGCTCCACCACCAGCCGTGCTCCCTGCGCCTTGATGGCGGCCAGCGCCCCCGGTGCGTTGGAAAATACCGGCATAAAGCGCATATACACCAGGTCAAAATGCCTGAGATCCGCCGCCTTTTTGAGCGCAGCCATCAGATCCACATAGAGCAGCGTCTTTTCATATCCCGGCAGGCTCGTCAACCGGGCGGGATGAAGCAGCGTGCGCTCGCCCTCTCCCACCAGCCACAGGCCCTCATGGTCCCAGCCGATCAGCCGTGCCTCATGCCCCATGGCCCGGACGGCCGCCATCTGCCCGTCGAACTTGCTCTTGAGGTTATCTTCCTTTTCCAACGGGTAGCGCATCAAAAAAAGCAACGATGCCATGGCCGCATCCTCCCTCCGTCAAGGCTCCCGTTCGCCCAGCAGGCCACGATAGAGCGCAGTCATCTGGGCAAGCACCGCTTCCAGGCTGTATTTTCGCATTTCGCGGCGGTTTCGCTCGCCCATGCAAACCCGCAGGGCCGGGTCCTCCAAAAGGCGCTCGATATCCTCCGAAAATCCGCGCACATCGCGCGGCGGGCGCAGAAAACCGCCTTCGCCAGGAGCAATTAGGTCATTGTTTCCGCGCACATCGCTGACCACGCAGGGAAGTCCCGCGGCCATAGCCTCCATCTGGGCCACGGGCAGTCCCTCCTGCAACGAAGGAAATACAAATACGTCCGAAGCCTCAAGCAACGCCGGAATATCCTTGCGGAAACCCAGAAAATGCACACGGTCCTCCATGTCCAGTTCCCGTGCCTGCTTTTCCAGCGCGGGCTGCCTGTCCCCCACGCCGCAAAACAGCACATGCGTGCCCTTGAGAGGCGCGGCGGCGGCAATCACGGTTTCGTGGTTCTTGCGCTCGCTGTGTTCACCTATGGTGATAAGCACGGACTCCTCCGGCCTGATTCCGAGCCCTGCGCGCACCGCGGTGCGGTCTACCGGCTCGCGGAAGCGCTCAATGTCTACCCCTACGCCGCTCACCAGTGCCACCTGGCCGGCGGCAAAGTGCTTTGCACGCGCGTAATCTTCGCCATTGATGGTAATAAGCAGATCGGTCCAGCGGCTGAGCAGGCGCTCGGCGGGATAGAATAGGAGCCAGTTTTTCAGCGGTGCACCGGTGAAAAAATGAAATCCATGCGCCGTATAGACTACGCGCGTGCCGCGTTTACGGGCTGCGCGCGCCGCCAGACGGCCCAGCAGCCCGCCCACCGGCGTGTTGCAGTGGATGAGGGCGTAGTCCTCCGCGTCGATGAGCTGTTTCAGGCGGCGAAAGACCTCGCGGTTGGCAGCGGAAAAGGGCGAACGGGAAAAGGGCAGTTCCACCCAGCGGTCGCACCAGGGCACCTGCGGATGGGGATCGGGCGTATCATTTGCACAGCACAGATGAACCTCGTAGCCCTGTTCCTGGAACCAGCGCATATAGGGCAAGTGAAACACCAGTACATGCATGCGCAGCACCGTGGCCACAAACAGCACCTTTCTGCTCATGTCCCCACCTCAGTCTGGCGAATGGTCTGGGCAAAGGAGAGTTCCTCCTCCGGCCGGAAAGCATCGCTCATGCGCTGGTCGTAAGTCAGCGTGCCAAACACCTTGCCCACCAGCCCCATGCGCGGGGCCAGCGCTCCCAGCAGTTTATTCATGCCGGGCACCAGCCTCACCCTCCGCCCATGGCAGGCAGCAATTTCACACACCATCCCACAGGTGGACACGTATTCGCGGTTCTGCGGAAAGTACAGTCCGCCCGCTCCGCTTTCTACCAGCCTTTGCACAAAGGCGCAGAGGGTGTCGATATAGAGCATGCTCCGCTCGTTTTGGACACGGGGAAAGAGCGGCAGGCTCTGCGCCAGCGCTGAAAGCCGGGGGTAGTTGCCCCGGCAGCCGCGGCCGTAGATCATGGGCGGACGGAGCACAGCCACGTGGAAGGAGGCGTCCTCCAGCTCGCCAAGCGCCTGTTCCGCCTTCCATTTGCTCACACCATAATGGGTGTTAGGCGCGGGCTGCGTATGTTCGGTGATGCGCCCGCAAGTCAGGCCGTAGACGCTCATGCTGCTGAAGAATATGAACTGCCTCACGCCCTGCGCCTTGGCCGCCTTGGCCACCTCCACAGCCAGTTCATGGTTGATCCGGTCGTAAAGTGCCTCGTCGCCGGGCTGCTCCCTTCTGTGCGCTAGCCCCGCCACATGGATGACGCAGCTACAACCCAAAAAGGCGCTTGCATCCCAAGCGCCGTGCAGGCTCATCTCCTCCACCTCAAACCGCTCCGGCTGGCGGCTGAGCCAGGCGTGCAGGTGCGTGCCGATATAGCTGCCCGCCCCGGTAATGACCACCCGCGTCATAATTTGTCCTCCCTGCCGCCGATGGGATAGCTGCGCCCCTCGCGCCCCTCGGCGATGCCCTGACGGTTGACCACCTTGACCAGCGTAAGCAAGAAACACTTGAGATCGAAGGCAAAGCTGACGTTATGCGCATATTCGGCGTCCCGGCGTGCTTTTTTCTCCAGGTCACGGCTGAGGTAATCCCGGCCATTGACCTGCGCCCAGCCGCTCAGGCCGGGTCGGATGTGGCTGGCCCCAAAGCGGTCGCGCCAGGCCATTAGATCCTCCTGATTCCACAGGGCGGGCCGGGGACCGATGAGCGACATATCGCCCTTTAGGATGTTCCAAAGCTGGGGCAGCTCGTCCAAACTGGTCATGCGCAAAATGCGCCCCACACGGGTGATGTACCCTCTGGAGCCGCGCAGGTCGTTGGTGGGCACGTCGCGTGGCGCGTCCACGCGCATGGTGCGGAACTTGTAGATTTCAAACAGTTTTCGATCCTTACCAAAACGCTTCTGCTTGAACACCACAGGGCCGGGGCTATCCAGCCGGATCGCCAGAGCAATCAGCGCCAGCAGGGGGCTGAGAACCACCAGGCCGACGGCCGAAAGAACCACGTCCAGGGCGCGCTTGATATATCGTTCGTACATCGGTTCAAACTCCCGTCTCTTGCTGATGGGCCTTTTCCTGCTCCTGGCGCGCCTCGATGATTCGATTGGCGGCGTTGAGGTATGCCAGGCAGCTGGCCTCGATGATATCGGTGGACACACCCTTGCCAAGCATCGTCACATCCCCGCTGCTCACGCGCACAGTGACCTCGCCCAGCGCGTCCTCGCCTTCTGTGACGGCGCGAAGCTGGTAGCTTTCCAGCTTGCATTTGAATCCTGTAATCTGGTCCACGGCATGGAAACAGGCCTCGACCGGTCCATCGCCGCAGTCCGCGCGGGTGATCACATCTGCGCCCCGCTGCAGGCTGACCGTGGCGGTAGCTGTCATACGGTTGCCGCTGAAAATCTGAAAGGAGTGGATGCGGTACATGCCGTGCGAACCATGCACCTGCTCGCGGCAGATGGCCATGACGTCGCGCTCGGTGATGTCCTTTTTGCGGTCAGCCAGCTCCTTGAATTTTTCAAAGGCACGGTCCAGCTCATGCTCGGTCAGCTCAAAGCCCAGTTCCTGTGCGTGTTCACGCAGCGCATGGCGCCCGCTGAGTTTGCCCAGCACCACCCCGCCCTGCGGAATGCCCAACTCCTCCGGCTTCATAATCTCGTAGGTAGCGCGCTCGCGCAGCACGCCATGCTGGTGAATGCCGCTCTGGTGTACAAAGGCATTGGCTCCCACCACAGCCTTGTTGGGCGAAATCTCCATACCGCTGAGATTCGCAGCCAGGCGGCTGACGCGGTAGAGCTCTCGGATGTTGAGGTTGTCCTTAAGGCCGTAGATGTCCTTCCGGGTACGCAGGCCCATCACGATTTCGTCAAGTGACGCGTTGCCCGCACGCTCGCCCAGGCCGTTGATGGTGCATTCCACCTGCCGTGCACCCCGGCGGATGGCCTCCAGCGTAGTGGCGGCGGCCAGGCCCAGATCGTTATGGCAGTGGGTGGAAATCACGATGTCGCGCTCCCCCGCCACCTCACGGCAGATGGAAGCGATCAGATCGCCGTATTCTCCCACAGAGGCGTAACCTACGGTGTCGGGAATGTTGATAGTGGCTGCACCCGCCTCCACCGCCGCCTTGCAGACCTGATAGAGGAAATCCGGTTCGGTGCGGGTGGCGTCCTCACAGCTGAACTCCACGTCTGCGCACAGTGAGCGCGCCAGGCGTACACCTTTCACAGCCGCTTCCAACACCTGTTCTCGGTTCATGTTCAGCTTGGCGGCGCGGTGCAGGGGGCTGGTTGCGATAAACACGTGAATGCGGGGCTTGGCAGCCCCCTTGAGCGCATCGGCGGCGGCACGGATGTCCGCCTCCACGCAGCGGGCCAGAGAACACACGCCAGTTTTGACCGTGTGGGCCACTGCACGCACGGCTTCAAAGTCTCCCTGGCTGGCTCCGGCGAAGCCGGCCTCAATCATATCCACACCCAGCGACTCCAGCGCGCGGGCAAACTCCACCTTGTCGTTAAGATGAAAGCTCACGCCGGGAGTCTGCTCGCCATCCCTGAGCGTGGTGTCCAGAAACAGTACCGTATCGCGCATGCGTTTCCTCCGTTATGGCAGGCGGATATGCGGAAGAAGCTTTTCCAGCGTCTTTTCGCCAATGCCGTTTACGTTCATCAGATCTTCCGGGTAGTAAAAGGGGCCGTTTTCCTCGCGTTCCTCAATGATGCGCTGCGCAATGACCTCGCCCACGCCCGGCAGGGTATCCAGCTCGTCCGCATCTGCGGTATTTACCGCCACCGGTCCGTCCGGCAGACCCGGCGCCGGTATGGCTGCATGCCTCCCGCTGGGGGCTGTCAGCGTAAATGCGCTGCTTCCGGGTGCAGGCGCCAAATGCGCCGCCGCCAGCCCCAGTGCCAGCGCAATCAGCGTACCCGCCGCGCACCAGCCCAGCATGCGGCGCATGGCCTCAGGCCCCTCCCTTGCGCACCTTCTGGCCTACCTTGGTATCCTCCAGAATGTAGCCCAGGGCCTTGATCTGGTCGCGCAGTTCGTCGGACCGCTTCCAATCCTTGTTCTTGCGGGCCTCGGCGCGCTGGTCCACCAGCGCCTGTACCTCAGCGGGAATGGCGTCGTTTTGCTTCATGAGAAGACCCAGCACGCCGCAAATGGCATTCATCTTGTCCAAGCCAAGCTGCACGGCCTCGCGGCTCACACCACCCTGAGGCAGCTTGTAGACTGCGCGCACCAGTTCAAACAGCGCAGCAAGCGCATCGGCGGTGTTGAGGTCATCATCCATGGCGGCAATAAACTTTTCCTCCGAGCGCAGGCATTCGTCCATAAAGGCGCGCTCGCCATCGTCGGGCGTGCGGTCTTGGGCGCTGTTAAGAAGGAACTGGAGCTGATCGCGCGCGGTATAGAGCCTCTCCAGGCTGCTGGCCGCCGCTTCGATGAGGTCGCGGCTGAAGTTGATGGGGCTGCGGTAGTGCGCCGAGAGCATGAACAGGCGCACGGCCTCCAGGTCAAACTCCTTGGAGATATCGCGCACGGTAAAGAAGTTGCCCTTGGATTTGGACATCTTCTCGTTATCAATGTTGATAAAGCCGTTGTGCATCCAGTAGCGCACATAGGGCTTACCGGTCGCACCGCTGGTCTGGGCGATCTCGTTTTCATGGTGCGGGAAGAGCAGGTCCTTGCCGCCGCCGTGGATATCAAAGGTTTCGCCCAGATAAGTGGTACTCATGGCCGAGCACTCGATGTGCCAGCCGGGGCGTCCCATGCCCCAGGGGCTTTCCCAGGCAGGCTCGCCGGGCTTTTGCGCCTTCCAGAGGGCAAAGTCCAACGGGTCCTCCTTGACCTCGTCCACGCTCACGCGTGCACCGCTCTCCAGGTCTTCCAGATTCTGGCCGCACAGGCAACCGTAGCTGGAGAAGGCACGCACACGATAATACACGTCGCCCTGGGATTCATAGGCCAGGCCATTATCTATCAGGCGCTGAATAAGCGCGATGATCTGCGGGATATGCTCCGTGGCGCGGGGATGCACCGTGGCAGGACGAATGCCCAGGGCCTTGGCGTCGGTAAAATACTCGGCGATGTAGCGGTCGGCAATCTCCGCTACGGTTACGCCCTCCTCGTTCGCACGACGGATCATCTTGTCGTCGATATCGGTGAAGTTCTGCACGAAGGTTACTTCGTAACCCCGGTATTCCAGATACCGGCGGAGCACGTCAAAGACGATGAAGGGGCGCGCGTTGCCGATGTGAAAAAAGTTATACACGGTAGGTCCGCAGGCATAAATTCCCACCTTCCCCTCATGCAGGGGCACAAAGGTTTCCTTTTTCCGGGTCATGCTGTTGTAAATCTGCATGCTGTTCGCTCCTTTTATTGCGCTGTGTCAGCTGTTTCGGGAGAGGTCTCGCCGCCGTGGGTACATCGCCCGTGGCAAGGCGCATCTTCAGGGGATGCATCGCATCCCTCGCAGCCCAGCCGCCGCGCGTGCTGCGCTAAGCAGCTTTCCAGCAAAGTCAGGCGCTTCACCAGCGCTTCCATGCGGTCCAGCATGGGGTCGGGCAGGTTCACCTGGTCCAGGTCCACCTCGCCGGCAGGCTGAGGATGCTGCTTTTTAACGATACGTCCGGGGTTGCCTACCACGGTACAGTTGTCCGGCACGTCCTTGAGAACGATGGCGCCCGCGCCCACCTTGCTGTTGTTGCCGATGGTAATAGGGCCAAGCACTTTGGCACCCGCGCCGATGGTTACGCCGTTGAGGATGGTGGGGTGACGCTTGCCGGTATCCTTGCCCGTACCGCCCAGCGTGACGCCCTGATAGATGGTTACATCGTCGCCGATGATGGTTGTCTCACCGATAACCACGCCGTCGCCATGGTCGATGAACACCCGGCGGCCGATGGTAGCCCCGGGATGGATCTCGATGCCCGTACGGTGCCGGGCGCGCTGGCTGATCCATCGGGCCAGCAGCACATGTCCCTTTTCATAGAGCGCGTGCGCCCGCCGGTGGGATTTCAGCGCCACCAGTCCGGGATAGCACAGGCGCACCTCCGCCATGGATTTGGCGGCAGGATCGCGGGCCAAAACCGCCTCGCGGTCCTCGCGCACCAGTGTTTTCCAATTGCTCATCCGTTCCGTCCTTCCCGGCGTATGCTTACGCCTCAGCATGCCGAAAAAGCTCGCCTTAGCCGATCCTTTCCGGCAGGACACGTTCCTCTCTTCCTCGCAAATACTACCGCTGTGCGCACAGGCCGCGCGCAGTCCTCGTATTTGCTCACACCTGCACCCTTGGCGCCCGTTCCACATACCGGCCTGCGAACACGCCTTCTACGTCCTTAAGCAGCGTTTCCTGCGCGTTCAGGCCACCAGTATGGCGGGGCGAAAGCAGATAAGTGCCATCTGCCAGCCTCCTGCGGGCCTTTTCGGTATCGTTCCACTGCAGGTAGAGCACATTTTCCACCGCACGGGCCAACGTGCCATCCTTGACAGGGAACATCAATTCCACCCGGCGGTAGAGGTTGCGGGGCATCCAGTCCGCCGAGGACAAGTACACTTCGCGTTGTCCGCCGTTTTCAAACACAAAGGCCCTGGCGTGCTCCAGATGCCGGCCCACAATGGAGCGCACATGGATGTTGTCACTCACGCCTTCGATCTCAGGAATCACGCAGCAAATGCCGCGCACGATCAGGTCGATCTCCACACCCGCACGTCCGGCACTAAGCAGCGCCTTGATGACCGCCTTGTCCGAAAGGCCGTTCATCTTTGCCACAATGCGTGCGCCGCGTCCAGCCAAAGCGTGCTCACGCTCGCGCTCGATCAGGTCCAGCAGTGTGGGCGCAAGCAGATCCGGCGCCGTAACCAGTTCCTCCAATGCCTTCGTCCCGCCGCTCTCCAGTCCCTTGAAGAAAGCGGCAGCATCGGCAGTAAGAACCGGATCGGCGGTAAGCAGACCAAAGTCAGTATAGAGCCGGGCGGTACCGTCATGGTAGTTGCCGGTACCCAGATGCACCTCGCGGTGCGTCTGGCCGTCCACCTCGCGTTCAAACAGGGTAATCTTGCTGTGGGTCTTCATCCCCGGCAGGCCGTACATCACGCGGCAGCCCGCACGTGCCAGGCGCTCGCCCCAGTACAGGTTGTTTTCTTCATCAAAGCGCGCATGCGCCTCAAAGAGCACCTGCACCTCCTTGCCGTTTTCGGCGGCCTGGGCCAGCGCTGCCACGATGGGGCTGTTGCCGCTCACACGATAAAGCGTCTGGCGGATAGCGCGCACTGTGGGGTCCTGCGCAGCCAGCTTCATCAGATGCACTACCGGCGCAAAGCTGTGGTAGGGATGGTAGAGCAGCCAGTCGTGCCGGTCAATCTGCTCAAACGCATCACGGCCCATCAGCTCGCATACCTCCACAGGCTGGGCTGGCGGAAATTTCATCCCGGGCCGTTTTACCAGCGCATAGAGGCTCATCAGCATTCTATTCAAATCCAGCGGACCCGTGACCCGATAGCGGCGCTCGCGCTCCAGACCAAACATCTGCATCAGAAGCGTGAGCATTTCCTCACTCATGCGCTCCTCGGCCTCCAGGCGCATCACATCGCCACCCAGACGGTGCGAGAGCATCTCACGCACGGCAGGAACAATATCGTCTCCCGTGCGCTCCTCAACAGGGAAATTCTGATTACGCAGAATGCGAAACACCGCCGCATGTTCCACTTGGTCCTTGGGAAACAGCCGGTGCAAATGGTGTTTCACCACATCCTCCACACGGATGAGGTATTGTTCTCCCTTTGTTTTGGACAAATCGAAAAGTCTGGGCAGCGCCGCAGGCAGACCTACCAAATAAAATGGGCCGACTTTATGCCGGGAACGCGTGAGCTTTACCAGCAGATACAGCTGCTTCTGCCGGGGTCGGCTGTCGCGAAGCGGCTCCACCTTCAAAAAAGGACGTATTTCTTTTTCAAACAGCGCCTTTTCGCGCCGGATATGTTCCTCATCCAATGAGAACGTCGGATAGAGCTTGATGCCCTGCAAATACAATTCGCTGCGGATTCCCTCATAAAGAAGGTACTGGGTGTTGTTCTGCCGCAGGACCTCACGGTTTACATGCCGGTAAAGCGCATGGCCGGCAACGCCGCCGTATTTCTTTCTCTCCTGCGCGGCCTGATAAATGCGCTGGTAACGCACCTGGACAAACTCGTCCAGATTGGAGGTGACGATGGCGAGAAACTTGGCGCGCTCCAGAAGCGGATTATCGGGATTGTCCGCTTCTTCCTGAACTCTCCGGTTAAACGCAAGCCAACTCAATTCGCGGTTCTGGATGGCGTGCCGCTCCGCTTTGCGTTTGTGCGCCGTGCCCATATTTCCCCGTCCTTCCGTTCTCCTTGCAAATCTATCATCTGTCATTATAGCACATCAAAGAAGCAGCTGTCTACGCTTGACGCGCATCGTAGAGCTTTCTCAGTGCCGCATACTCGTCATTGAGCATAGCCCCGCAATATGCCTCGTCATATGCCACACAGCCTGTGGCAATCATGGAAGCCATACCCTGCACGAAGATAAACATATGTCTGTGGAAGGCGCGGGCTGTTTCCAGGGAATAACCCGTAGCCGCCATAACAGCCTCATGTGCGCGGCCCGACGTTTCCTCCAGGCATTCTCTGGCATTGGCCACGCGAGCGGCACCGCTTAAAAACAGCAATCGGTACAGCGCCCGCTCCTCGTTGGCAAAGCGCAGCAGCGCCAGACCGCAAGCCTTATAGGGAGGCGTGTCCGCAATGTGACAGTCGGCCATACGCTCATTAAACAGCGCCGCCGCACGGGCATATACCTGTGCCCGCAGCTGGTCCATGCCGCCCAACCCGCTATAAAGCGGCTGGGTGGAACTGCCCAGCCGTGCCGCTACAGCGCGCGCATTGAGCGCCCCTGGTCCACCCTCCCGCACGATGTCTAGCCCCGCGCAAATGATGCTTTCCCGATCAAACTTCACTCTGCGCGCCATCAGCAACCCCTCCCGTCTTTTCCCTGATTTTAGCAAGGGGTGCGGCGCATTGTCAACCTTGCCTTTGGCCTTTTCGCAGCGCCGGAAAACATAAAAAAACCTTGACGGACACGAATTTTCCCGCTATGATATTAGATTGCCGACCTCTGTACAGAGGCCTGTCTTTCGTTGTCCGTTACCTTAAAAAAGAGACCAAAGCACTTAAGGAGAAGCGTTATGGAACAGCAGGAACGTTCAAAAATGCTGGGAACCATGCCCATGGGACGGCTGGTAACCAAAGTAT
Source organism: Bacillota bacterium (assembly GCA_023404345.1). Classification (GTDB taxonomy): domain Bacteria; phylum Bacillota; class Clostridia; order Christensenellales; family Aristaeellaceae; genus Limiplasma. The sequence continues at coordinate 1,478 of JAEYCB010000043.1, read as the reverse complement.
CCGTCCCTATCATGGTAAGCATGCTGGTGCAGGCCCTCTACAATGTGGTAGATGGCATCTTTGTGGCACGGTACAGTCCTGATGCCCTCACGGCTGTATCGCTTGCCTTTCCCATCCAGCTTCTCATGATTGCAGTAGCTACCGGTCTGGGCGTGGGTATCAACAGTCTGATCAGCCGCAAGCTTGGACAAAAGCGGCCTGATGAGGCACGTGACGCGGCCCGCTGCGGTATGCTGCTGGAGCTGGCCGGTTTTGTTCTGTTTTTGCTGTTTGGCTTGTTTGGATCGCGCAGCTTCTTTCACGTATTTACACCAGATGTGGAATTGCAGCGCATGGCGGGCGACTATCTGAGCATTGTAACGATGTTCAGCTTCGGTCTGTTCCTGTCGATCTCCTTTGAGCGCATGATGCAGGCAACAGGCAACACCATGCTATCCATGACCACCCAGCTTACCGGCGCTGTAATCAATATCATCCTTGACCCCATCATGATCTTCGGTCTGCTTGGCACGCCGCAAATGGGTGTAGCGGGTGCAGCGGCGGCCACAGTAATCGGCCAGATCGGCGGCATGCTGCTGGGCTTTGTGCTTAACCAGCTGAAAAACCGCGAGCTCAAGGTGGTCTGGCGCGGCTTTCATCCTGAGGCTTCCGTGTTCAAAAGCATCCTGGCGGTGGGTTTTCCCAGCATTATCATGCAGTCCATCAGCTCGTTCATGAACGTTCTGATGAACCTGATCCTCATTGCCTATGGCAACACTGCGGTCAGCGTGCTGGGCGTGTATTTCAAACTCCAGTCCTTCGTATTCATGCCGGTATTCGGCCTGAGCAACGGGCTGGTGGCCATCGTGGGCTACAACTACGGTGCGCGCCTGCGCCAGCGTGTGTATGACGCCATCCGTGTGGCGGTCAAGCTGGCGGTAGCGATCATGGCGGTTGGTACGGTGGCATTCCTGCTCATACCCGAAACGCTGCTGGGCCTGTTCGAGGCCGAGGGGACAAGCGATCTGACCGCCATAGGTGTGGTGGCGCTGCGTATTATCAGCAGTCATTTCATTCTGGCAGCAATCGGCATTACGCTGAGCACCGTGTTTCAGGCCATCGGAAAGGGCTTCTTCAGCCTGCTGATGAGCATGTGCCGCCAGCTGATTGTGCTGCTGCCCGCGGCGTGGATCTTGAGCCAAATCGGCGGACTGAATGCCGTATGGTGGTGCTTCCCCATTTCGGAAGCCGTATCACTGGCCCTGTGCCTGGTGCTGTTCCGCAAGGTGGATGTCCAGATGCTAAGGCCTTTGGGACAGGAGGCCTGAGTCCTCTTCATATTTGAAGCAGCCGCTCCGCATCTTGCGGGGCGGCCAGCCTGTCAAAAAAGGTCGCATCATGCATCCTTTTTTGTTATACTAAGGACAGGTGATGAAGATGCTAAAGAAAGAAGCGGAGCAGCGTCAGGCGATAGAAATGCTGTGCACAGATATGCTGGT